>LYSV01000109.1:0-27500 GCA_001657315.1 Flammeovirgaceae bacterium BBD 1991-12
CTTTGTATTTTTTCATGATAATAACAATTTCATCTAACAGTTAAGATAACTATTTTACCCGTAAAATCATACTTGACTGGACACTAGTGTCCAGTCAAGCCTCAACTGACGTGTAGGATTAAACAATGAACTCTGTTTGCAAAGTTGGGAGTTCTCGACTTTGGGAACGAGACCGAAAAATAGTTTGAACGTCATTTGAGGTGTGACACGACACCAGGTAAAAAACGGACACAAAAAGGATTTTATATTCGGACTGATCCCTTTGCAAAAAGGGCCAGAGCATTAAAGCTCACCTGAGCAAAGTTTTTATTTTATTGATGATGTCCAGGTGTGCACCACCAGATGTCCGTGAAACAATTCATGCAGTTGTCCACCACAAAGTAGAATTTTACTCAATGTCCTGTTGTAAGACAATGGGCATTGGGTAAGATCCTTTCCTGATATCTCTATCTTCAAGGTAAGCACACCAGCACAACTCATAGACATATTTGGATATTATCCACGGGCCGGCAAGAAATGGCCATGGTGTTGTAAGGTTTTCATTCCTAAGTACTTACACTCGCTTGTCAGGCAATGAAGCATAAGTACCAAAAAAGAAGCCTGCAAAAACTCAAAAAAACAGGGTAACCTTTCCCGACTATTTCCGACTAGAAATACTTGCAGATCCATTGCAGGATTTATCAATGAACAGATCTCTAAAAATGAAAAAATGAGAAAGAAATTTACGATTGTTCTGGTTATCTCCAATACCATCCTCGCTGCAGTTCTCATAGCAGATCTTTATCTGCACTGGGTCAGCCCTGGAAAAATCGCTTATGTGCATTCGGCAAAGCTGGTCAGCCAGTACCGGGGTATGGCAGAAGCCCGGAAGGCCTATGAACAAAAGGCCGTACAGTGGCAGGCCAATATCGATACCCTGGCAATGGAATGGGAAAAAGAGATGACAGCGTTCAGGCAGGAAGAAGGTTCTATGACCCGGAAGGAGCGTGAATTGACTCAGGAGTTGCTGGAGCAGAAACAACAACAATTAGCGGACTATCAGCAGGCTATTCAGCAGCAGGCTGAACAGGAAGATCTTGAGATGACCCGTAAAGTCCTTGGTGAAATCAACCGCTACCTGACAGAATATGGTAAAGAAAGAGGTTACAGGGTCATTCTGGCTGCCACTGACATGGGTAATATAGCCTATGCTACTGAAGCTATGGATATTACAGCGGAGGTGTTGGAAGGGCTCAATGAAACCTACATGCCCTGAATGGATATGGTCTTTGCAGGGTGTAAATCAGTGTTGTGACATCATATCATTATCCATCATATATGAACCTGAAATATACAATCTTCCTTCTTATCGTCCTGGCTGGTGGTTGTGGTTTGAATGGCCCGGTGAATGAGACTGAGCTAAAAGCCTACATAGCTGACCCGCGCAATGGATTATTGCAGGAAAATCAATCCGGAAGTCTGAAATTGCAGGCGCAGTACCGACCTGTCGACCTCCTGATAGCACAGGCATTACGAACTGTTCAGAATGATCAGGATAGCAAAATCCGTGTAAGAGAGCTGCGGAAGCAATATGGGCAATATCATTATTTTGCTTTAAACTTCTCGAATAACGACCGGGATGCTTTACACAGCGCTGCCGGTAACGATATATATTTTGATCAATTGCTGCAGACCCTCTCCTTTCATATGGGAGAGTATGTCACGTTAACCACTTCAGAGAGCGATACCATCTCTGTTGCTGACTTTATCTTCCCCCGAATGTTTGGCAGCAGCAGATCTACTTCACTGCTGTTCGCCTTTTCCCGGGAAAAGATCGGAGAGTATGACTGGCTGCAGTTGAATATGAAAGAATTTGGGCTGGGTACCGGTGGATCACATTTTCGGTTTAGAAAAAGAGACCTGCAGAAAATGCCCGAAGTTGATCACCTTATATTATGAAATCAACAATGATTGTGTATAGCAGATACTTCCTTTATGTCTGGCCGGCAGTTTTCGGAGATTCTCTGTATTCATGCATGTGATAACCTCAAAACAAATGAAAAGAAAGCAAAAATTCAGGAAGATAATAGCCCTCGTCCTGCTGTTCAATTTCCTGCAATATCTTTTTTGGCCCACCCTTGCTTTGGCCCTTACCTCCGGGCCCACCGCACCAGAGGCTACCAGCTTTGAGCCCGTAGATACTACAAGTATGGTCAATATGAATACGGGTGACCTTGTCTATAACATGCCTCTGCTGGAGATCCCCGGCCCTGCCGGAGGTTACCCGTTGTCTCTGTCTTACCATGCTGGTATTCAGCCTAACGAAGATGCTTCCTGGGTAGGATTGGGCTGGACATTAAACCCCGGCGCGATCAGCCGGATAGTCAATGGTTATGCGGATGATCACAAAAATGTGAACAATACCGATCGTGTGTATTGGGAAGGAGGTGAAAGAAGAAGCTACAACATAGGAGTGACCATAGGCAAAACCAATTCACCCGCAGGTGTCACTTTTGGATTGGCCTATTCGCAGGATACCTATCAGGGGAGTAGTGTCACACCATATTTTGGAGTAGGCTATGGCGCTTTTAACGATATAGGATTTGGTGGCCAGATAGGGTACAATTCATTGAATGGGGCCAGTGCCTTTGTTGGTTATCAATCTCAGAGCGGTGCAAGTGGCTTGAATCTGAGTTCCAGGGTAGGTATTTCCACCAATTTCAGATCTGCAGACGCTGTAGCCTCTGCTGATTTAAATTACAAAACGAGTAGTGGCTTCGGAATATCATTGCTGGGAGCCTCCATCAGTTCTTCCAATACCAAGCCTGCATTCAATGTTGCGGGTTTCACCTCCGGAGTGCATAATAGCCGGGCAGGTAAGATCAGGACCAGGGAGAAAAAACGTGGCTTTTCTTTTAGTTACAAGATATTTACCATCTCACTGGGTAGCAGCTATGTCAGATACTGGTCTGATGAAAAAGTATCCGTTGCCACCAATGGAGCTTTGCATTTTCCCAGTGCTTATGTTTACCCGAGTCTGCTCGGAAACCGCTCCTATGACACCTATTCACTACTCGATCCGGAAAAGGGGGTGATCTCTCATCCCGATCCTGAGAAAGTGTTAGGGGGTAGCTTTCCGGATTATGATCAATATACCGTAGCGGGCCAGGGTATTGCTGGTAGTATTCGTCCCTACCATTTTCAAAAAACACTATATCGGCAAAACAGAAAGGATCACAGAAATGTATACAGCGTTCTGCACTATGCTTTTCCCCAGGCCAGTACACTTGAACCCCAATTCCGCTTTATAAATGATTTTTCAAACAGCCTTGAATTTAACTCCGGTAATTTCACATCAGGCACTGGCACCAGCACCGTGGATTACAATTTCGGAGGACTGGTCAGCCCGGCCGAAGGTTTTCAAAACAACCACCTTGCCGGTTCAAAGCATGTGGCATACCACACTAATGCTGAGATTGTGGCAGGTACTGCCAAAGGTAAGGGTTTGGTGGATACAGAGGCCCTTGGGTTTGTACGTGACAACAATGACCAGATCGGTGCATTTGTGATCACTAACGAGTCGGGGGTAAACTATCATTATGCCCTGCCTGCATACAGCCGTGAAGAATTTGTAAAATCTGAGAAGATAGACCAGAGTGGCGGTCAGTCTTTTAATACATTGGATAAGCCGGAAAAGTATGCATATACATGGTACCTGACCGCTGTTACAGGTCCGGACTATGTGGACCGTAATGACGATGGCCGGGTGGATGAAGGAGACTGGGGTTATTGGGTAGGTTTTGACTATGGTCTGTGGACACAGGATTATATATGGCGCAATCCTGCTACAGGCTATCATGAGGATCTGGACAGGGAGTTCCGCAATTATTCCAAAGGCAAAAAGGAGCTTTATTATCTAAATACCATTCGCACGGCCACACATACCGCCCTTTTTGTAAAAGATGTACGACCTGATGGAAAGGGTGTATCCACATACAAGGGTGATATTGGCCAGTTCAGTGTAAACTATTCAGGCACCACTGATGAAGCCGATGATGTACCCTGTATAAAATACCCCACCAGTACAATGAAGCTTGCCAGTATCTACTTGTTCAAAAATGAGCAGTTTAAGGCTTTTGGGAATATTCCGGCAAGCAGCGACCGGTATGGTGGAGAAATTACCTGCTCCGGGTGGTCAGCGATCAAAAATAAACAGGTAGTGGAAAAAACATATTACCATCGGGGGTACAATGTGGTAGATGTCCATGATGTTGAAGCCATCACATCTCAGTTGAACAATTCCACTTTACGAAAAATCAGGTTTCACACCGATTATTCGCTCGCTGACAGGACGCGAAATAGTTTCCTGACCTTTTTGGAAACCGAAGATCCCAACTATCCAAGAGGATTCCGGGGTAAACTTACCTTAAAGGCAGTGGAATTTTTAGGCAAGAGAGGTCAGGGGGCTATCCCGCCAGTGCAGTTTAATTATGACTTCCCCCCAGCACGTACGTCAGAGATCACCTTGCAGAAAACGGGCGACGATTATACTATATATGATAGTGGAGATAAGTTTAAGGCAGGGGATATTATCACCTTTGGTAGCTTTCCCCACTATTTTTTACTGAGCGAAAAGCTATCTAATAAAAACTACCAGGCACTTCCGCTTTCTGCTTACAACGGTTCGGGCTCCATTACTATACAGGCGGCCAGGACGAAGAATCCCCCTTACATGAAAGATCATTATGATGTATGGAACATGTATAAATCTGACTATACAGGTTCGGCCCAAAATGATAATATTGACCGTGTGACTTCCTTACTTTCTGCTCAGAATTCGGATGTATGGTCGCTTCGTCAAATTGAAACCAGTTTGGGGGCGATGATTGACATAGACTATGAAACCGACAGCTATCATGAAAGTGTGCTGCAGCGTAATAATGCCTTGTTGATAGAGTCTTTTTCCAACATTAGCGATGAGGTTAAGACTATCCATGTGAAAACCAACGGTGTGGATCTCAGGAATATTTTTGAAGAGGGAAATGGCATTGACCTGGTGGTTTTGTACAAAGCGATTCAAACCAACTTTAATTCGTCCGGTGAATACAGTTATACTTCTTATCGTGCTATCGACACCAGTGAAGATGAGGCCATGATGCCGGTAATTGAAAATGTGGGCAATAACTATCTCAACGTGAGAAGTAAACCATTATGGGATTTTCTTTACAAAAGACAATGGAATCAAAACAACTGTTATTGTGCAATAGACCCTACACCTATTGGAGGTAATCTGTCGTTTAACAACACCATTGAAACTGTGGGGGGAGGTATACGAGTACAGCAGATAACAACCACGGAACCGGTGTCAGGGAACCGTTATATCACATCATATAAATATTTTCTTCCGGATGGCAAGACGAGTTCCGGAGTCACGGCCTATGAACCTGTTGGGCTTAACAAATACGAAAAATATGGATTGACCGAAGATCAATTGCGCAATTTTAAAGACAAATTATATCGTGGATTTTCAGATGTCTTGGCCAATGCACGAGAAGCTCCAGGTCCTGGAGTAATGTATGAATATGTAACAGTCAAGGAATCGGTTCACCACCCTAGCGAGGCAGAGCCCCGACCGGTACCCGGCTACAACCGATATCATTTCCAGGTATTTGATAAAGGTATGGTCGGTGTAGACTATGCATCAGCAGATACTACCGTTCATGCTGCCAGGAATTACTTTGGTCTTAACTATGATCAGACCACCACCAGACAGGTGACCCTTAAGGATCATACGACCAGGATCGGTGAACTCAGGGGAGTGACACGCTTTGGACCTGACGGTCACAGGCTTTCGGAAACCATAAACCATTATCTGCATGATGAAGTGGTCCAAAAAATGACCGAAGACCCGGGAGTCCATACGCTTCTGGAAGCCAACACGTCTTTTTATGAACCGGAAGTAGCCACCCGGTTCAACAACCAGGGAGTCATACACGAAGGATTCCTTGACGGAAGAGTTGTAAGTCGTGGTTTGAATAGATACGGATTATTGGCAATTGCCAGCCGAAGGGAAAGCTTTCCGGTCATACAAACCGGTACTACGAATATAGATTACCAGACCGGGATCAGCACTACCACCATGAATCTCGCTTATGACTTTTACTCCGGTGTACCCACAAAAACACTTCATACCGACGCTCATGGCAACAAATTTGGGGTAGAAGTGATCCCGGCCTACCATGCCTATGCTCAAATGGGCCTTAAAACTACTGACACAAACAATAAACACATGCTGACCCAGCAGGCTGCGCAATATACATTTAAAGTCAATGACAATTACGAGACCCATCCCAATGCGCTTAATACTCTGGGAGTTGTAAGTGGTGAGGTGCAGACCTGGAGTGATCAGATACCTGTAGACGGGGAAGGTATACAGCTTGGGATCTGGCGCAAACACCGAAATTATGCTTTTACAGGTAATGATAATCTGAATCCAGACGGTACCTCCCCCCACATAAGTGAATTTGTCGCCTGGGAGCACGGTCATGAACCCCCGGCCAATTCGCTCTGGGAACTCCAAAGCGAAGTGACCAGAGTGGATCCTTTCTCCCACGCTCTGGAAATCAGAGATCTTAATAACCAGTATTCTGCCACCAAAATGGACAATACTCAGGCTTACATATATGCCTCAGCTATCAATGCGGATTATAATGAGTTTGCCTACTCTGGTGCAGAAGATACACCGGTTACTGTGAATGGCACCCGGTACTTTGGAGGGGGAGTAGAGCTTGTGGGAGGTACACATGGCAGTACGATCAGCCATACAGGCCATAACTCCCTCAAAACTACAGGGAGTGAAAAGGGATTCAGGTATACGGCAAAGGCGGGACGTACTTATCGAGCCAGTGTTTGGACAAACAGTCCTTCAGGCGTCCTGCAATATAAGACTTCCACAGGCACGGTAAGCACGGTCGCAGCTGACCCTGGCAAACGGGCCAATGGTTGGTATTTGGTAACTGCCACTATCAGCGCTAACGCTGAGGATGTGACGATATGGTGCAATGGTACAGGGAGTGGTACCAAATACTATGACGATTTCCGTGTGCATCCTGTAGACGCCCCAATGACCAGCTATGTCTACAATCAATGGGGTGAACTAAGCCATATTCTTGATGGCAATAACCTCTATACCCAATACGAATATGATGCGAATGGTCGCCTGACAGCTACCTTACGGGAAACGCTCCGGTATGGAGTAAAGCGGACCAGTGACATACAATACAATCATGCCCAAAAGTTTGAAATAAGTCCCGCAGAATTCCACGTTGAGGCGGAAGGAGGATGCTATCCGGTTTCCTGGAATTCACAGGCTGATTGGGAAGTATTGAGTCAGCCGGAATGGGCTACTATATACCCTGAAAGTGGCATGTCCGGGAGTGATGCCTTTACCCTTAATGTACAGCCCATGAGCACTTTTGGGCAGCGAAGTGGACAGGTGACCCTGACGAGTGGCAGCTCGACACGCACCATTGAGATCATGCAGCAGGGTACCGTACCGCAATTGATTGTTAGTCCGCCGCAGATCCATTTCGGCAATGAAAGCGCAACTCAAACAGTTACGATCCAATCGAATGTAACCTGGACGGTAACCGAGGATCTACCCTGGATTGCGGTGAGCACTGCCAACGGTTCTGCCAACGGATCCTTTAGCATAAATGCCTCCGCAAACACGTCTTTTCAGGCACGTAGTGGTAGCATTACAATTACAGGCAACGGGATCACCAGAACCATTATGGTGGATCAGGAGCCTGCTCCGCAATTAACGGTAAGCTCCAGCCAGGTCAGTTTTGATCAACCCGGAGGAACGGATCAGGTTTCAGTTCAATCCAATTTGAGTTGGACAGTAACCGAGAGCTTGCCATGGATCACGGTTGATCCTTCCAGTGGCGCCAATAATAGTCAGCTTGGTATAACAGCAGGGGCCAATACCACTTACAGTTCTCGTAGTGGTAACATTTCTGTGACAGGTGGAGGTATAACCCGAAATATTTCCGTAGTTCAGGCAGGTTTACCACCTCCTCAATTGACTGTGAGCCCAACAAGTGTTGACTTCGAAAGAGCTGGGGGTACCCGGCAGATCACTGTTCAGTCGAATGTCGCCTGGACTGTAAACGAAGGTTTATCATGGGTAAGCGTAAGCGCTACCAATGGCTCGGGGAATGGGTCCTTTACTATCAATACTTCCGCAAATACATCTACCAACGCGCGCAGTGGTACCATCACGATTACCGGTGGTGGTATTACCAGAACGATTACAGTGAGTCAGGATCCAGTACCACAATTAACGGTGAACACCGGTCAGGTTAATTTTAGTCAGCCCGGTGGTACCCGTCAGGTTTCAGTTCAGTCCAACGTGGCCTGGACGGTAGCTGAAAGCTTGTCATGGGTAAATGTCAGCCCAGCCAGTGGCTCAGGTAATGGATCCTTTAATATTGTAGTTTCTGCAAATACATCTACCTCGGTGCGCAGTGGCACTATCACGATTACCGGTGGCGGTATCACCAGAACGATTGCAGTGAATCAGGAGCCTGTGCCGCAATTAACGGTGAACACCGGTCAGGTTAATTTTAGTCAGCCCGGCGGTACCCGTCAGGTTTCAATTCAATCCAACATGGCCTGGACGGTAGCTGAAAGCTTGTCATGGATAAGCGTTAGCCCAACCAGTGGCTCAGGTAACGGATCCTTTAATATCGTGGCTTCTGCAAATACGTCTACCAGCGCACGCAGTGGTACCATTACGATCACCGGCGGCAGTATCACCAGAACTATTGCAGTGAATCAGGAGCCAGTACCACAATTAACGTTGAATACCGGTCAGGTTAATTTTAATCAATCTGGCGGTACCAGTCAGGTTTCGGTTCAGTCCAATTTGGGATGGACAGTAACGGAGAATTTACCCTGGATCACGGTTGCTCCGTCCAATGGCGCCAATAATGGTCAGCTCAGCATAACAGCAGGGTCGAATACCACCTACAATTCACGCAGTGGTAGCATTTCAGTGACAGGTGGAGGTATTACCCGAAGTATTTCTGTGGTCCAGGCCGGTTTACCACCTCCTCAATTGACGGTGAGCCCTACCAGTGTTGATTTCGAAACCGGGGGAGGTTCCCACCCCGTTAGTGTTCAATCGAATGTAGCCTGGACAGTGACTGAAAGCTTGTCATGGGCGTATGTAAGCCCGGCCAGCGGTACTGGCAATAGAACCTTTAGTATTATTGCTTCTGCCAATGCGTCTCCCAATGATCGGAGCGGCACCATTTCAGTCTCTGGTGAAGGTATTACGCGTAACATTTCTGTAACACAAGCGGCTCAGGGCCCCTTTGTAGATGCTACACCCAAAAGAAAGACCTTTGGTAGCTCGGGGGGTAGCATCACCGTCACCGTCACAGCTAATGTCAACTGGACGATCACCAAAAGTGGTCATTGGTTTACCGTATCACGCACGGGTGGCAGCAATAATGGAAGTTTTACGATCAACGCTTCGCGTAACCCCTATCACTGTGAGCGAAGGTCAGGAAGAGTAACTATCAATGGCGGACCCGGAGGAACAGTCACTATCTCCTTATATCAAAATAAAGGGTCTGGAAGCGGTCCATGCCACTAGCACGCGAGCAGCGTAAAGATCAATGCAGGATGAATAAAGCTTAGTAAAATGGTAGTCCAAAAACAATTGAGCATGAAAAGAAAATGGAATATTACCTTGTGTTTCCTTTTGAGCATAGTTATCCAGGGGTTGCATGGACAAAACAGATCACAGGGTCAGGACAAATCCATGAATGTTCTTTATGATCATGAATGGAAATCAGATCACTCGTTGATACTCTATGCTGTGCGAACACAGGGTCTGTCTGGTAATGGGGTCAGTGATATCTATGGTATTACAGTGGATCCGGATGCCGTTAGCTTTGGTGCAGCGCCCTGATTTCATGGACTGCTCAGGCGGGTTGGAGTGTGACCGAGCGTCCAGACTGGATAGTGGTATACCCCGAAATTGGTGGGCCGGGCAATGGTTCCCTTACACTTAACGCCTCACCAAAAGCCACGTATGGCAGTAGAAGTGGCACCATAACACTGCAAAGTGGCAGTACATCACAAAACATTGCCGTCACACAGCAGGGAGCTCCCCCGCTGCTTGCCCTAAGCTCTTCCACATTTGAAGTTGGCCGACGGGGGGGTAGCAAGTATTTTGAGGTGGACGCTAATTTAGAATGGACGGCAACCCGTGATCAAACATGGTTTATTGTGAGCCCCGCTGGTGGCAACGGGGACGGTGCATTCAGTGTTATCGCAGAGGTAAATACAACTCCCAACGTCCGGGACGGTACCGTTGCGGTGACGGGTGGTGGTATCACACAGGTGATCACGGTTACACAAGAAGCTCAGGGCTTTTTTATTGATGCTACACCGGGAAGTAAGACCTTTGGTGGCTCGGGGGGTAGCGTTACCGTCACGGTCACAGCCAATGTCAACTGGACGATCACCAAAAGTGGTTATTGGTTTACTGTGTCACGCACAGGTGGCAGCAATAATGGAAGCTTCACGATCAATGCTTCGCGTAACCCCTATCACTGTGAACGAAGGTCAGGAAAGGTAACCATCAATGGCGGACCCGGAGGAACAGTCACCATCTCCTTGTATCAAAATAAAGGTTCTGGCAGCGGTCCATGCCAATAGCACTGGATTGAAGATCAATGCAGAATGAATAAAGCTCAGTAAAATGGTAGCCCAAAAACAATTGAACATGAAAATCAAATGGCATATTACCTTGTGTTTCCTTTTAAGCATGGCTATCCAGGGGGTGTATGGACAAAACAGATCACAGAGTCAGGAAGAATTCGTGAATGCTCTTTATGATAGTACCGAACAGGTCCATGACAAGCCTGTCAATTTTGGTAATGAACATAGAACCATCTTTCATACAGGCTCCGGGGGCTTTAACCTGGGTGATGGCTTTCATCTCAAATCCACACACACAGGGCAGGAGTTTACCCCGCAGCAGGTAGCTCCTCCTCCCGGTGTACCGATTTTCTCCGACAATAGCCTGAACTGGAGACAAACCAGAGCCTACGATGAGAATGGTACTTTAGTGGGTAGTACCAGGTCCTATTACGACTATCGTGGAGAGGTACTGCAAAATCAGATACGTAACCTGTCGGCCGGTGATGTCATTGCCAGCCAGACACTCAGGGATGGTCTGGGGCGTCAGGTATTGAGCACTTTGCCGGCGCCTGTCCGCCAACCTGCCTTCAGCTACCAGCCTGGATTTGTTCAGGATGGTCTCGGCAACAGTTATCACTTCACACATTTTGATGATGGAAACAAACGTACTCATCCGGAACCCCTGGGTAACAGTGTACCGGGTACACTGGGTTGGTACTACAGCAACAACAATACCTCAGAATCTTATGTGCCCGCTACGGCCTTTCCCTATACGCGTACAGAATTTCTTGAAGATGGCACAGGGCGTGTCAAACGGGCTGCCAATGCCGGGGAATCACTTCAGTTGGGGGGAGGCCACGAAATGTATAGTCATACCTTTCCGCTTCTGGCTGAGCTAAATCAACACTATCTCCGGATCAGAAATGACTATGTTTTTCCTGACAACCGCCTTGAAGGCCTTATTAACGGTGGATCGAAAACAGTGACTATTGATCCAAACGGAAAATCGACGATCTCATTTGTTGATAGTGATGGTAATCTTCTGGCTACGGCAATCCCCGAAGGAGATGGACCAGCTCAGACAGTAAACCTCGGCGTTAATGTACCCCTGCCACCTCTTTATTATGTCAATCTGGAAGGAGCCACTGCTGATCTCCACGATAACGACACCATCCGGTTAAGGATACATGGTAACCACCATATTCAGGTATATGACCGCAGACACTGGACGGCCGGTTCTACGAGCGCCGGAGGTCAATTGTTTGAAGGATTGGTCAGCAGCCAAGAGCTGGAACTTCCCGTCAGCACGAACGGTGGTCAATACAGCCTGCAAATCCGATCACTCACCCCATTCACTTATGAGATCCTCAAAAGTGGAAATACCTGGCAAGAGTCTGGTAATGTACTGTCCACGACCAGTGAAGAGCAGATGGGTAGGGAGTTTTACCTGCCTCCGGACCGGACAAACGTACTTTTGATCAAAGGCCTCACCCTCCCTCAGGTGGATATCACCCTCGAGGAGATGCGATCCGGTACGGTCCAAAAGACAACTTTGGCAAATACAGCTACGCTGAACCTTGCCGAAGGCTTCTACAAAGTATCAGTTCTTGATAAGGCTGACGATCTGACCCGGTATCCATTGGCCGGGGACTATTCAGGCTATGTAGCGCTATCTTACCAATGCACTTTTAATGACTGGTCCTACAATTATTATGATGATGTGGGCCGGCTTGTGGCCTCCGTTTCTCCCAATGGAGTGAAGCAATTGCTGGACGGTGTGCCCTATGCTGAGATTGATAAAACAACGTATGAATATAATCATCAGGGATGGTTACTGGCCCAGACAGAAAAGGATGCCGGACGTACTGAATACCATTATCGCAGAGACGGTAGCATCCGCTTTTCTCAAAATGCACAACAGAGAATGGAAGGCGTTTTTTCATATACCAACTACAATAAAAACGGTCTGCCCTTTGAATCCGGAGAGTTTGACCCTCAGAGTAGCGGCCTGACGTTCGGTAGCAGTGCGCTGTTGGCTCTTCTTGAAAACACCAGCCCCGATGGGGGACTGCCCCAGGGAGCTTACCGTTCCGGATGGACAGTTATACATTATGATCTGCCCGATCCCGCTTTTGCCGCAGAAAGCGGTCTTTCCGGTTATTCCCAGGATTTCGTTATGGGTGGGGTTTCCCACACACAAAACGAGCATGCCAAAACCTGGTACAGTTATGATGATCAGGGACATGTGGTGTGGATTGCCCGTAAGGTGGTCGGAATGGCCCGCACTTTTACCATGGATTACAAGTATGATTTTCTGGGCAATATGCTGGAAGTGGCCTATCAGAAAAATGTAGCCGGTGAGCGATTTTATCATCACTACACCTATGATGCCGATAAGCGACTGTCTCAGGTCCACACAAGCCGGGATGGCGTTAGCAAAGTACTTCAGGCCACCTATCATTATTATCTCCACGGACCGCTGAAGCGTGTGGAGCTTGCTGACGGCCTGCAGGGGCTTGATTATGTTTATACCGTACAGGGTTGGCTGAAATCCATAAACCATCCTGACGCCAGCCGTGATCCGGGCGGAGATGGAGCCAATGGATTTCAGCAGGATGTATTCGGTATGGCCCTGGACTACTTCAATGGGGATTATACCCGGCAGGGAAGCCAGATAACCAATGTACGGCCGACCGGTCATGATGAGCAGTTTGGCGGTGCCATCCGGGCCATGAGCTGGTATAGTCCGGTAGCCAGTACAAACAACCTGCCCGCTACCTATGCCTTTCGGTATGATAACCAATACCAGATCAGGGAGGCAGTCTGGGGAAGCCCCGATTTTAATACCGGAAGCTTCATTTCTGCTGGTAATTCCTACCGTCTGTATGGTTTAAACTATGATCCCAATGGGAATCTTACACATTTACGACGTCAGGATCACCTCGGCAATCCGCTACACGACCTCTCTTATCTTTACGAGTCCAATACGAATCGGCTGTCGCACATTCCGGGGCACGCGAGCTACTCTTATGATGCCATCGGGCAACTGACCCATGAGGATGCGGATGCAGATGCTGACAACTACCTTCAGTATAATGTGCATGGTAAGGTAGTGGCAGTGTATGAGGATCCAGCCCATACACGGCCAAGGGTACAATTTACCTATGACGATAATGGATTCCGTCTCAAAAAATCGGTGTATGAGAATGGTGCTCCGAAGTACATTACATGGTACATCCGGGACACTAACGGGCAACTGATCGCTACTTATGACAACCGCAACGACAACGGTACGACCGCTGCTGCCACCAGCCTGAAGGAACTGCCTGTATACGGAGCCACCAGACTGGGACTTTACTACCCGGAAAAACAGAACACGTACTATGAGATCACGGATCACCTGGGCAATGTACGTGCGGTGGTTGGTGATGATAATGCTGTTTACCAATACCAGGCCACGATGGAAGAACCCAACCTGTCCGAAGAGAGCAAATATTTCGACTTTCCGCAAGGTACCATTCAGCCGGTTGGATTAGGGCAGGCCGCCCGTTTGAACCATGCCCGTACAATAGGTCCCAATATTACCCTTAAGGTGATGCCCGGAGACAGTATTACGCTGGCCGTGGACGGTGCTTTCTTTGACATTGCGGAAAATAACAAAACCAAAACAGGGGTAAATGTACTGGCTGCTGCACTCAGTACCTTAACCGGCAATGTGGTGACCATTGGTGATCCTTTCTATCAAAGTGTAGCCTCTGCTCCTTCAGCTACCGGGCTGCTGGCTATGCAGGATGATGACAGGAAGAACCTGCCGCATGGCTACCTGAATTACATGCTTTTTGATCAGAACCTGGGTTTTGTCAACTCCGGCTATGTCCGGCTCCCGGAAAACGCCCGGCTTTCTGCCAAAGGCACGGAGTTTGTTCAGATGACCATGGACATACCACGGATCGATCGTCCCGGCTACCTCTATGTCTACACCAGCAACGAAAGCCCGGATCAGGTCGATGTGTACTTTGACAACCTGCAGGTAACCCACAGGCCCGGGATAGTCAAAAGTGTAACAGACTATTACCCTTTTGGCCTGGAAATGAGCACCAGACAGTTTTCTGCATTGGGTCCGAAAGGTTACCGCTTTGGCTTCCAGGGGCAGTTCGCCGAAAAGGATGAAGAGACCGGGTGGAATGCTTTTGAGCTGAGGCAGTATGATCCCGTAATTGGAAGATGGCTGAGCACGGATCCTGTTGGGCAGTACTACAGTCCCTATTTAGCCATGGGAAATAATCCTGTTAGCCGGGTAGATCCGGATGGGGGCGAGGATATTATGGAAGAAATTATTGTGACGGCGAGAAGGCATGAATCAGGACATGACTGGTCATTTTATCTGCTCTGGCCGGTTAACAATATAATGGCACCCTTTAATGAGAATTTTAATCCACTTTACTTCCTTGCAAATGGTATATCTGGGTTGACTCTTGGGGTGAATGTTCACAATCAGCCAGTAAGCCAAGGATATGTAATTAACGAATTTGCTAAATTTGGTACGGCTGGTGTCGCAGGGCTTGGGTATAAAACTGCGAATAATGGTGCCAGATTTTTAATGGGCACCACAGCTGCAAAGGGCAGTAGTATAGTAGATGACTTGGTAAGAGTCAGGCATCATACTGATGCTTCAGGCCTTCAAGGAATAAAAAATAGTGGCTCAATTATAGCTTCAAGAAATGTGCCTTATGGAGTAGATGTTGAAGTTGCTCCATTTTTAAAACCTTCTGATGTAAAATTAGGTCAAGTTGGAAAGGGTTCATATGTAGAGTTCTTAGTTCCAAGAAGTCAATTATCTCAAATTCCTGGTTTTATGGGAGGTGTGGGGAATGCTGGGCGTATTGTAACCGGTGGGGTGCCATTAGATTTATCTGGGTTGACCCCGAGGTTTGTAAGATGGAATTGGTTAGGCTTCTGAATTTTTAATGGTGAAAGCGATGAAATGAAAATAAAGTATAATCAATTACTGTTTCTATATGCTTATTTAAGGCAAATAGATTTGTCACTTGATAGGAGTAGGTGGAATTCATGGAATAAATTGCAATATTACTTTAAGAATAGGCTTCAGCCTACTCAAATGATAGAGTATTTAAAAAAGAGTTTTTTTTTACCTGAAACTGATTTGGATCAATTTGTTTTTTTTCTAGAAAAGAAAAGTTTGACAGAAAGGCTAAAGTTCATATTTATTAAGGATGGGCTCTTAAAGCAAAATGAAATTTTATACTGTTGCAAGCTTTTATCAATTTTTGACAAATATCTAAGGTCGGATATCAAAGAATACAACTTGGATATTGAGAAATTAAGAATTGATGTGGCAGAGTACTATTCTAAATCACTAGAGTTGATGATTTCGAAAAAAGACTTGAACAGATTAATGAAAATTGAACATTTCGAAGAAAGTGATCAAATAGAGGTTATTAGTATGAAAGAGTTTGTTCCAGATGATTTCTGGGTAAATAGAATGTCGTGAGAGCGAGCGCTCTAATCCATCGCTCGACTCTAAATCAACGCTTAGACTATCAGTCATATGCCCTATATTCTTTTAATCTCGGCTAAATGACTTATCTACGTTTAAAATTGGTCAAAACCTTTCAGCCTTCAGAATTTCTCATACTGACCGAACAATAACGAAAACTTCCCTGAGCCATGGATTAGCACGATGTTTTACCGCCGACAACTGATTAGGTACCTTTCAGGGTTGGCTCATGGAGTTGCTGATTTTTATCAGACTAAGATCTCCACGCAATGAGGAGATGATTTAGAGCTATTGAGTAACCAAACTCTTGTCCAAAAACTCACAATAAATCCATCCAAGGTTACATCCCTTCCTTCGGCTCAGACCTAATATACAAGAAGTAGGCAACGCAAAAGAAGCCTGCCGATTAATTGGGTTAAATATTTGATAATCAGTATCTAATGGGGGGTAACCGGCTGGCCATGTACATCAAGAAGGGTTGATTACAGGCCAACCGGTTTATATTGGTTATGTCTATACCTTCACCACTTCATATCCCACACCGGATTCCAGCTCATCTGTTTCTACTTCCTGGTAGTAAACTCCGTCCAGAACATAGTACTCCGTGCCTTCAACCTCTTTTACCTCATAGCCATCCGGTAGTGCAGCTACCATGGCTCCCTCGGGTGCTTCTGTTACCTCATATTTTCCTTCTTTTTCCGCATAGAAAGTGCCGTAGTAGTAAAAATAAGTGCGGTTGGTCACCACTACACGGGTTCTGGCGGGAGGAAGAGCACGTACTTTGATACCTGCTACAGGCCTTACCACTACAAAGCCGGAGGCCTGAGGTCTGTAAAATATTCCTTCATGATAGTGATAGGTCAGCCTGCCTCTTCTTACCACTACTGCACCTCTTGGTGCCACCCTTACTGTAACTCTGTAACGTGGCAGGTGTCTGTATGCGAAATGCGCCCTTCGTGTTACCCTTCTTCTTACCCTCCTGCGTACTCTCCTGTTCTTTCTTGTCCTTTTGGTAGTCACTACAACTGTTTTTTCTACCTGCGCCTGAGCATGACCGGGTACTATTACAGGGGGTGCTGTCGTGCCGGCTGTGATCAGGATCATGGCTATCATTAACTTTTTCATCTTTCTCAGTTTTTGTTCCCTAATTATTATCATTTGAAATTCCTACCTTAGATAGCCGTTGTAATCAATGGTTTAATCCGATGGAAAAAATTTTCTTAATGGCTGCTTTGTTTCATTTGAGTTTACATCTTGAGGCACAGCAGATGGATATACAGGGGCACAGAGGGGCAAGGGGAATAATGCCGGAAAATACGATCCCTGCATTTCTTTATGCACTGGATCAGGGGGTCACTACCCTGGAGCTGGATGTCGTGATCACAGCAGATAGAAAAGTACTGGTGTCACATGAGTCCTGGGTTTCTGCTGAGATCTGTACGACAAATGATGGTAAGCCCCTTGAAGAAGGTAAAGGGTTGAACATTTACAAAATGACCTATGAACAGGTAAGATCGTACGATTGTGGTTCCAGGGCCCACCCCAGGTTCCCACAGCAGGAAAAGGTGAAGGTACAGAAGCCACTGCTGAGCGATGTCATCAGGTCTGCTGAGCGGCATATAAAAAGTTATACACGTTACGAGGTGGACTACAACATTGAGATAAAAAGCCAGCCCTCCGGTGACAAGGTATACCATCCGGGGCCGGAAGAGTTCTCAGATCTGGTCTATCAATTGATCGATCAGTACCTGCCATGGGAACGGGTAGTAATTCAAAGCTTTGACTTCAGGGTATTAAAGTACTGGAATAAAAAATATCCCGATGTACGCCTTGCTGCTTTGGTGGAGAATATGAAATCCATTGATACCAACCTGGCCAACCTGGGGTTTAAACCTGATATCTACAGCCCTTATTATAAAATGCTGTCTCAAAAGAAAGTGGCTGACCTTAAGACACGGGGGATCAGGGTAATTCCGTGGACAGTGAATGATACCGCACAAATGAAAAAGTTTGTGGATTGGAAAGTGGATGGTATTATCACCGACTACCCGAACCTGGCCAGGGAACTCGAACTTACCGTTCCAAAAAAAGAAGATGACAACTGATCAGGAGGGTATTCGAAGAAGGAAAGTCGTGCCTTTACCTTGCTCTGAAGTAACTGTGATCGTGCCGTTGAGCCTGTCTACAGTCTCCTTTACAATGTAAAGGCCCAGCCCGGAGCCCCTGGAGTCTTCTGTGGCCCGGTAAAACATTTCAAAAATACTGCCAATATGATCTTCCGGGATACCTACCCCATTATCCGCTACTTCTATAAAGAAGCTGTTGTCACTATCCCATGAACGAACATGGATCATGGGGTCGCTTTTGGCGCTGTCATAAAAGTTGATCGCGTTGGAAATAAGGTTATTCAGAATGGTTTTGAGCCGGAAGGAGTCTGAGAACACGTTTCCGTTTTTGTTCTGAACATCCACGGTTATTTCTATGCTGGTGGCATTGCCCAGATAGTGATATGAATCGATTACAGACATTATCAGTTCATCCATATTCACCGGGTCCCGTGCTACTTCAAGCCTGGCGTTGCGTGAAAAGTCAATAAGTTCCTGAATAAATTTTTCAAGACGACCTATACTTTTTTTCATCAGTAATAAATACTCTTTTTCACCGGGCTCCTCCAACTCCGCCACTCTAAGCAGGCCGGAGAGGCTTTTTAGCGGAGCGCTAAGGTCATGAGAGGCACTGTAAACGAACCTGTCCAGCTCCTTATTGGTTTTCTGAAGCTCATGGATCAGCTCTATTCTGTCCTCCTCAATTTTTCTCCTCTCATTGATCTCATCCCGTAATGCTTCATTCTGAAGCTCCAGCATGTTCTTTGACAATTCGATCTCCCTTGTTTTTTTATCCACTGTGGCCATCAGTTTTTTGTTGTACCTTGTTTGGTAGATGTAGGAATTAATGAATTGAGCCATCAGGAATATCATCATCACACAGATAAGGATAAACCACCATGCCATATATACAGGGGTCCGGATTGAAATATTCTCACTGAATTTGGATGAGGTCCATGGATGCCCTGTTACGCTTGCCTGAAATTCGAACTGATATTCTTTCGACGCGGGTAAGCTGGTATATCTCACAGATCGCTGCAGTGGATTGTCTGTTATTGTCCAACTGGTGTCATATCCAAGCAGCCGGTACCGGTATCGGATCTTTGATTCGTTCTTGAATGATACCGCGCGATAAAGGAACTCCACATCATTGTTGTCATGAGCCAGTGATAGCTCCTGGTCAGGGGTATGAGTACCATCTTTGGTCACTATTTTTATGATCTCCGTAATGGGCTGTATTTCATACAGGCTGTCGTATTGATCGTTGTATATCGAGATCCCGCCACTTGTACCTATCCACACACGTCCATGACTGTCTTCCATCATAGAGTTCCGGTTTACTTCATTGCCGCTTAACCCATCTGTCGTATTGTAATGCAGTATATCCTTCCCTTTCACCACATAGACACCGTCATTGGTGCCTATCCATACGTCACCGTTGCGGCGTTTCATCAGATCATATACCGGCTCCTTTATTTTTAATCCCCGATATTTGAGATCGATCAGGCTGTCATCTTCAATGGTCAGTAGCCCGGCTGCAGAGCCGATCAGCAGTTGTTCTTCATCCGGCAGAATGGCATACAGATCGGAGCCCTGATGGTCTTTGTGTTTTAGTGTTCGGGGAGTTTGCAGATCTGTGAGGATTAGTCCGGCATGTGTGGCCAATGCCACCAGTCTATTGGGTAGAGATGCCATTTGCCTTACGTAAAGATTCGATTGGACAAGCTCCGGGTCATTGTTGTCTGAATATTTGTACAGAGCGCGGTCCCCGGCTACCAGCAATTGCTCCCCATAAAAGGTCACAGCGTTGGCGCTGGCCAGAGGAGAGGACCAGGTGACCTTACCGTTTGAAAAAGTACCAAGACCGACATTGCTTGCCGCTACGTAAAACCTGTTGGACCGGGGATCCCTGGCAAGGTCAAGAAGCCGGGTGGTATAGTTGTCTGGCAGGTTTAGATCATGACTGGTGAAGGCATTTCCTTTTTTGATAACATAGCTATATGTTCCACCGAGGAAATAGGTGTCCGCATCCAATTCTGCAATGACCGTTCCCTCATCTTCCAACAGACCGGAGGTACTGCCCAGATTGGCAAAGCGGAAACTGTTGATCTTAAAAGCTCCACGGTAGGTCCCGATCCAAAGATTTCGTTCGTGGTCCACAAACATGACAGAGTTCAATGGCGCCGCATCAGCCTCATCCACCTTGAAAGTTTCCAGTAGCTCGTCTTTCAGGCGGAAACGGTAGAAATGTTTTTCTGAGTTGAACAAAAGATTGCCCATACCATCAAAGAGCAAATTACTTCTCCTGTTGATCGTGGCGTCTATGGAATGATTCAAAACGTGCAACGTATCATCCTTCCACTGTCCCAGCCAGTTTTTACCCAATAGGAAAAATCCTCCTGGCGTTCCATCAGCCAGTATCCTGTATACCTCGGCACCGGGAGCTCCGTCAAGAGCAAACCGGTGGAATTCATTATTATGCTGTACAAAGAGTCCGTTTGATGCACTGACAAGGAGAGTGTCGTTTATATAGCACAGATTATGAATACCAAGGGGCCCACCCGGTTTCTCATGCATCTTCCATGCGCCTGATGAATAATTGTATATCCCTAAATGGTGGTAGGAGGCAACGGCTATCTCTTCACTGTTGGGTCCTGCAGCGAAGGACCTGGTGCTCGAGAGCGGTATTTTATCAAAGTCAGGGATCACATGATCGCAAAACCCATCCCCTATTCTTGAGATCCTGTACGTGTTTTTATGGTATCCGCCTATGTATACAGTTCCATCCGGTGTTATGGACATATTGCTCAGCCACACAAGTGGTAATTCGAGGCTGTCTTCAAGAGTATGCCACTGAGTACCGTCATACTTTACTACACCTTTTGAGGTCAGGAACCAGATAAGGCCATCCTTGTCCTGTGCAATCCCCGAGATGATATTGGAGGGCAGGCCATGCTGAGTGTAGTAGGCCCGGGAGCGGTAAACCTGAGCATTGGTATTCAGGTATAGCCCGATCAGGCACAAAAATAATAAAGGCCTTATCATGTAAGGTTTAGGTTAAACTAAAGTACATGGGGGCCCGTTGCTTTCGATAAAAATTTAATCGGTGATCGTTTTTATAGTAAATCGGGTATTCTAAATTTGGCCACGAATTTAAATACTCTTTCGGACTGAGTTAAATTAACGATTATAATTGATCTCAAAAAATGCTGATAGTGTCTGCGGTATTCCAATGATACGGATGACAGTGAGGGCCGGGCATCAGCAAAATAAGAAGCTATGAAAAAGAACTACGATGTATACGGCATAGGTAATGCCCTGGTGGATATTGTGACGGAAGTGGATGATGCTCTGTTGAAAAAGCATCAGGTAGAAAAGGGGCTGATGACGCTGGTGGATGAAGAGCGGCAGCACGAATTGGTACAGGCCATAGACCTGAATGGCAGCGATATGAAATGCGGTGGCTCGGCGGCCAATTCGATCATTGCGGTGAGCCAGTTCGGAGGAAGCACTTACTATTCATGCAAAGTGGCCAATGATGATATGGGTAAATTCTATCTGACCGATCTGCAGAAGAACGGGGTGGATACCAACTTAACGGAAGAGACCAGCCCCACAGGGATCACGGGAAAGTGCCTGGTAATGACCACTCCGGATGCGAACAGAACAATGAACACCTTTTTAGGTATCACTTCTACCTATTCTGTCAATGAGGTCAATGAGGGAGCCTTAAGGGATTCAGATTATATTTATATAGAAGGATATCTCGTTACTTCTGAAAATGGAAGAGAAGCGATGAAACATGCGAAGAAGCTGGCTGAAGAGAACGGAGTTAAGGTGGCGCTCACCTTTTCCGATCCAAGTATGGTAAAATACTTCAGGCTGGAGATGGCAGAGGTGATCGGTGACGGTGTCGATCTGCTGTTTTGCAATGAAGAAGAGGCCATGCTATTCACGGAGACGGATTCTATCGAAAAAGCAAGGGAAGAATTGAAAAAAGTAGCGAAGCGATTTGCTGTCACACAGGGTTCCAATGGAGCTATGATCTTTGATGGAGATACATTCGTCGATATAGAGCCCTACAAAGTGGAGGCATTGGATACCAATGGTGCAGGTGATATGTTCGCAGGTGCATTTTTATATGGCATTACCCATGGTCATAGCTATGCCGAAGCAGGTAAAATAGCTAGTCTGGCCTCCTCAAGGGTAGTTTCAAAACTAGGGCCCAGGCTGGAATGGCATGAAGCAAAGGAGATCCTGAACCACCTTTTTGAAAATTGATCTAAGCACCATATTCAACATTGAACGTAGAACATTGAATATGGAATACGCAATTACTCATCACCCAACCAAAGGTAGAAGGCGTTATGTTGCTCCATGCTCGGTGAAGAGACTTTTGACACGTTGGGGATCTTCAAATAAGAATGGCGATCATCAATAGTCAGCGTTATCTGCTTTTTTTCATGATTTCTTAGGACTATAATGTTCAGGTCCCTGGTAGTCGTGTTGTTTTCCAGCCATTCCGGAGCAGGCTGATCATTGATCGTGGAGATCCTGTCATTATTTGAAAAGTAATGCTCTCCAACGGCGTCCGGCTCAATCATGATCACCTCATAGCCCTCCTCTTTCTGAACCAACCGGATGCCCAGTGTTCTCTCCAGCCGATTACTGTTGTCTTCAAAGGAAAGGTTCAGGCCAAAACGGGACAATAACTCCTGTAACAGAGATTTTGTATCCCGTGTACCTTTGACATAGTCATTGAAAAATTCGCTTATGGGCCCACCTGACACCTTTTCACAGCTATTAACTATGTCCTGATAGGAATAGCCTTTTCCTGTTTTGCCAAAATCTACCCATAGTATCTTCATAACATCGTCGAGGCTCCTTTCGTGATTTGTCATGCTTCTTATTTGCAGATCCAGTAGCAGGGCAATTACAGCCCCTTCAACGTAGATCGAACTTTTCCCATGGGGAGCGCTGGTTTGGTATCCGTCAATCCACAGGTTAACTGATGAATCTGTTACAGAATTGTTCAACCTTCCAAAGTTCATGAAGTGACGGCCGAATAGTTTATCCAGTTCATGACAGTACTGCTTCAGACTGAATACACCACTTCTTTTCAGAAAGAGATCTCCGTAGTAGGTAGTGAATCCCTCAGCCACAAAACCAGTGGGAAATATGACAGGCTTGCCAAAATCGTACGGCATCATTTCATGAGGCCTTATTTTTATGATATTCCATGCATGAAACAGTTCATGTGAGCTTACCCCCAGGAATTCATTGTACAGGTCATCATTTTTCAGCTCCCCGGCCGGTCCAATGCAAACCACAGTAGAATTGCGATGTTCCACACCATGATAAAATTTATAGGGAAGCAGGAAGAGCAAAAAATGATAGTCTTTTTCCGGAAATTCACCCATGGCGTTGATCTGGGTTCGGCTGAATTTTTCGAATTCCCCGATCACCTGCTTTGTATCAAGGGGATGCTCCCCATGGATCCACAAGTGGAATTCGGTGCTCCCAATAGTATACTTATAGTATTCCTGATGTTCACTGGCCATCAGGGGACAGTCCACCAGCTCGTAGTAATCCTTCGCCTGTAGCACATAACCTGACCTCCTGAGCCCACAGGCAATTTCATACGTATCAGGCAGGTTCAGCCTTACTTCGCAGGGCATGTTGATCCTTTCATCAGTATATACAAGGCAGTTAATAAAATTGATGTATAAGAGGCCTTCATCTAGAAACGAGTTGCCGGCATCCATTTGGTAAGCATAGTATCGGTATTTTACCCTGATTTCAGGTTGTTCACCTGATATGATCCTCCATTGTGATGGAGCCGTTTTGATGACCTGTAGAGGAGAGTTCTGCAATGAAAAGGCATGAAGCTGCTGAACATTTTTGGCATAGTGAGCTGCTTCATACCTGCCCGGGCGCCAGACAGGGAGTTTCAGATCTACATGGTGACCATCCACATTTTTAATCAAGACCTCTATCTCCAGATAATGGGTTAGAGGATTGGAATAGGAAATCGAATATTGCATGCCGGAAGTTAAATCAAAACAGAACGAAAACAACTGCAGCCAAACCTATTCTTTTTTGTCAAATGTATAGCTGCCCGGTCTTTGAGGTCTGATGGATGTCATATAAACAGACACCTCGTCTTTTAATGAGAATTCAACACATGCACATCAGTTTAAGTTTTGGTATTGACCATGGTTCTTAGTGATTTCTTAGTGTTTTCGTGTCTTTGTGGCCAAAACGACCGGGCTTTCATAGCCTCTAATACCTAATCTAAGGTAAGCTGAAAAGTTCACCATGCCGGGTGAGTAAAAACCTTTAAAATCAACGGAAATAATGAAATAGTTTAATCAGTCCGCTTTTCAGGAGTATTTGGTTGCCTGAAGTCAAACAGCGCTTTTGGCAAACTAAACTATTATAAAAGCACAGGTAGTAGGAAATCAAGATACGTTTGCCCGTTTATAAAGAGTGGCAGTACTTGCAATTAATAAAAAGCTCACTATCTTTGCAGCCCGTTTATTAATTTGAAAATACAAACCTTACCCGATAAGGTTAAATAAAACATAGTCATGAAAAGAACATTTCAACCTTCGCGAAGAAAAAGAAAGAACAAACATGGTTTCAGAGCAAGAATGGAATCTGTAAGCGGAAGAGCAGTACTGGCCAGAAGAAGGGCGAAAGGTCGAAAGAAACTGACCGTTTCTGACGAGAAAACACACAAATAACAGATCGGTTGCTTTTACCGGGTGCGCCCGGCAGCAGTGATTTTTCAAATACAGCAGCCGTTTGGAAAATCCATGTATGAAAAACACCTTCAAAAAGGTTGAACGGCTGAATAAGAAAAAATACATTCAGGAACTCTTCAAAAGGGGTTCCTCTTTTTATTTATATCCCTTTAAAATTCTTTTTCTTACGGCAAGTGAGGTGGAAGATTGTGATAACCCTTTCCATCAGATTTTGATATCCGTACCCCGGCGGAAATTTAAAAAAGCAGTGGATCGCAATACCATCAGGAGAAGGGTCAGGGAAGCCTATCGTTTAAATAAGGCGGCACTTAATACCCCACAAAAGTTATTGATTGCTTATATTTATACTGCCAAAGATATTCTTTCATATAAAGAGATCGAAAATAAGCTGATCCGGTCGCTGGATCGTTTATTGCAGGAAACACAAAAAAACAAATAGTATGAAGCGCAAAAAACGAATGGTAGGAGCCGTTGTCTTCTGCATCATTCTTGGAGCTATTTTTTCGTTTACCACACCTACAGAAAGGTATTTTGAGATTGCAAAGAACCTGGACATTTTCGCCACGCTCTTTAAGGAAGTGAACGCCTACTATGTCGATGAGGTGGATCCGGATAAACTGATAAGGACCGGTATCGATGCCATGCTGGAGTCACTGGATCCCTACACCAACTATATTCCTGAAGAAGAAATTGAATCCTTCCGCACCCTTACTACAGGCCAGTACGCTGGAATAGGAGCCTTGATCGGTAATGTCAATGGCAGGATCATGATCACCATGCCCTATGAGAAATTTGCAGCCAACAAAGCCGGACTTAAGATCGGCGATGAGATCATCTCAGTGAATGGAGTGGACGTGACCGGAAAGTCAGTATCCGAGATCAGCTCACTGCTAAAAGGACAGGCAAAGACCCATGTGAATCTATCGGTAAAACGATTTGGCCATGTTGAACCTTTGTCTTTTGAGTTTAGCAGGGAAAAAATAACGGTGGGCAATGTGCCCTACTATGGGATGCTGGATGAAGCGATTGGCTACATCAAACTTGACGACTTTACTCCCGGCGCAGGCAAAGAGGTGTCTGAGGCTGTGAAAGAGTTAAAAGACAAGGGCGCGCAGGGTATGGTGCTGGACCTGCGCAGTAATCCCGGAGGCCTGCTGAGCGAGGCAGTAAATGTCTCGAATGTCTTTATTCCAAAAAACAAGGAAGTGGTCTCTACGAAAGGTAAGGTGTCCGAATGGAATAAGACCTACAAAACATTAAACAACCCAGTGGATACAGACATCCCGCTGGTGGTGCTGATCAACCGTGGCAGTGCTTCAGCATCGGAAATTGTTTCGGGTGTAATACAGGATTATGACCGGGGGGTTTTGGTTGGTTCCAGAACCTTTGGTAAGGGACTTGTGCAAACTACCCGGCCGTTGACCTATAATTCTCAGCTTAAGGTGACTACCGCAAAGTATTACATCCCAAGTGGCAGATGTATCCAGGCATTGGATTATACCCATCGTAATGATGATGGCAGTGTAGACCGGGTGCCGGATTCGTTGAAGGTGGAATTCAAAACAAAAAAAGGTCGTGCGGTTTATGATGGCGGCGGTCTCGATCCGGATGTTGAGATAGATGGAGATTACCTTGCACCTATTACAGTCAGCCTGATCTCAAAAGGCCATATATTCAACTTTGGCACGGAGTTTTATTATCAGAATAAGAGTAGGATCCAGTCCATGGATTTCAGGCTCACCGATGCGGATTACAATGTCTTTAAAGACTGGCTGAAAGATAAGGACTATGACTATGTCACTACTGTAGAAAAAACACTGGATAAGCTTGAGAGTTCAGCGAAAAAAGAGCAGTACTATACTGATATAAGCGAGCAGCTTCATAAATTGAAGAAACAGGTCATGCACAATAAGGAAATTGACCTTGAAAATTTTGAGGCTCAGATAAAGCAGGTGCTTCGTGAAGAGATTGTGTCCAGAGCATTTTTAGAGAAGGGCAGTATTCAGGCCTCCTTTGATGCCGACATTGATATTACCACTTCACACGATATCCTGAAAGACCGGACCAGATATGACAGGCTCCTTTCCAGGAATCAATGAGCCTGATATTGAGTATTGAAACAGCCACCCGAACGTGCTCTGTGGCAGTGCATGAAAATGGGACACTTTTGGCGGCATGCTCTTACTATCTTGACAAGTCACATTCCAACCTGCTGGTGCCCTCCATAAAAAGCCTTGTAGCTGACTGTGGATATGAGCAGAATGCATTATCGGCTGTAGCCATCTCTATGGGGCCGGGTTCATATACAGGCCTCAGGATTGGCACCTCCACTGCGAAAGGGCTATGCTTTGCATTGGATATTCCATTGATAGCCATTAATACACTGGAGGCTTTGGCGTATGGTGTTTCCAG
>LYSV01000110.1 GCA_001657315.1 Flammeovirgaceae bacterium BBD 1991-12
GGGAGGCATAGTTGGCGGTACTTTCATCGCCTATGGCAGCCCCGGAGAGGCTCCAGTTGGGCGTTCCGGAGAAGGTGCCTGTGTTGGAACCAGCCCAGTCAGTGATCTGTGTACCGGAATTTTCATCAAAGCGGTAATAGAGGGCAAGGTTACAGAACAACGGATTGTTATCGCTTATTTTCCGGCACATGTTGTTCTGGATATCACTTTGTGAGAGTGCAGTGTTCCATATTCTGAGCTCATCGATCTGTCCGCCAAAGTAAAAACTGCTTCCAAAAGCACCGATGATCACCTCACTGGCAGACGGAGGGGTTACGAGGGTTTGCTGATCTACCTGTACTCCGTTGATGTAGAGCGTCATGGTCTGTGAGGAGCTGCTGTAGGTGACGGCCACATGGGTCCACTGATTGGCGCTGATGGCCTGCACGGCTTCTACATCGTTAAAAGCGCCGCTGTGGCCTGCCCTGAGATCATAACTGCCGGCGTTCAGGGCTGCGAAAAAGCCATGTCCGCTGCCGTTTCCGGAGACGATATTGTTTGAGTTGCTGCTGCCATCGATATTGATCCAGGCTTCCTTTGTGTAGCTTGCAGAGAGGCTGAGGCTGGTGGAAACGATATCGGTGGATCCGTTGAACTGCAATGTATATCCGGCTCCGGGTTCCTCACCAGGTGTGGTTGACTGAAACCCTACAATGAACTCTTTTTGCGTGGAGGAAAGGCATTTGGAAAGGACGTTAGTGGTTGTATTGAGGGCATTACCAGTGGATTCCCTGATCCATGTTCCGGTATTATCAATTCTCGAGGCGAAGCGGGCATTATTTTCATCAGCCACTCCATTGATATTGGTGTTGTTGGTATAATCGTAGGTTGCCGTATAGCTAACGGAACTTCCACCAGCAATAAAGACCCCGAAATAGCGTGAAGTTTCCAGACCGGAATAACCGGAGGGAACAGCAGTGCTGTTGGGTGCTTCATTGACGATATAGACCTGTACTCCATCAGGATTTCCACTAAGACTGTTTATGGTGAAGGAATCACCATCTGCATGTGTAATGCTCACCGATGTGGGGGTGGTATAATCGGCCATACTTTCGTCTCCGAGAGCTGCTCCTGATGTAACACTTGATGCTCCTGACCCGATTGTGCCGTCATTGGAGTTCCCGTCATCGGTTAGCGTTGATCCTGCCACTGCATCCATTGAATAATATGCGATCAGATCGGCATAGTCAGGGTGACTGTTAGTCAGCTTTTTGCACATCCAGTTCTGCAGATTTGTTTCACTTAAGGCCTTATCCCATATCCTGACCTCGTCCATATGACCGGTCAGGTTGAATCTATTGGTAAACTGGCCAAGTAATACAGTAAGATCTGTGTTAGCTGCAATAGTATTGTCCGTGTCTATTAGTACGCCGTTTTTGTACAATCTCAGAGTTGTAGATGGTGCATCGTAGGTTACCGCTACATGGTACCATCTTTCAACTACCAAAAGATCACCATCCTGTACAGAGTTGAGGTCAATATCATGACCGGCACTTAGCTGGCCGTTATTGACCCAAAATGCGTGACCGTTATTGGCATCACCGGATATAATGTTTCCGGCAGAGTTGAACGCCGTTAGTTTGATCCATGCTTCCTTAGTGTAGGACGTGGTAAGGATATCGGAGCAATCGACTACTGCGGTACCGTTTGTACCGTCGAACTCAAGTGCGTTGCCCGAACCGGGTTGTGCCAGAGTAGTGGCTGAAACAAGGATTATCACTAAAAAACTGGCAAAAACACGGATAATGAAAGTAGATATGTGTTCTTTCAAAGCCATGAATAAGGGAGTTTTGGGTTAATTTTCAGGTATAAAGATATATACGTTTTTGTTAGGTTAGGTAACAAGAGCATCTTGTTAGGTTGGTAAAGGGGTGTTTTATATAATGCGTTTTTTGCTCAATGGCCTGATTTTTAGTCTTTTATGGATGAATTTGACATAGGACTCTAATACATATTTTTCTAATCCTAAAGAGGAGATCTGATCTATACGACGAAATGTTACCTCAGATAGGGTGAGTCTTGATGTGGACGATCCCAATATTAAGCACATATTAAGGAAAGCAGGGGCGGCACCATATCCATCAAAACAGAAGATGCGTGATGTGGTACTATTGACATTATTTGAAATACGTCCGTTTTATCATACATCTTAAGATTGGTTGGAGATGATCGGACAGAGGGTGGCGGGTTGTCAGTACATCACCTGTCGAAGAGTAGGGAAAGAGTTGAAAATGCGAGCTTCCAACATTCTGGCCCCCACTCTTCAAGAGGTGAGTAGGATTGGCTAATCAATCTATCTCAAACACCACTCTGAACTCTGCTCTTATGGTAATGGATTTGAACTCCAGTTCAGATTGATAACCTACCTTCGATTCTGCCGAAACAGCGTCAAATGCTACATTTCTGTACATCGGTTGTGGCTGGTACCCATATTCTATCTCCTGTATTTCCAACGCGCCTCCGAGCTTTTCGTCAATGGAACCAAGCAGATAACCGGCCTTTTCCTTAGCTGCTTTAAGGGCTACTGCTTTTAGCTCCATTTTATATTCATCTATTTTAGAATGGGTGGTCTCTGCAATATTGATTTGGTTTACACCCTCAGAGTCCATCTTATCCACGAGGTCATTGACAAATTTCAGGTCGTTTACTTTTAGCCTGAAGCTTTTGGAGGCGAGGAATTCATCGCTTCTTTTTTTTCTCCAGTTCCAGTTGTATCCGAATATATTGTCAACTGTAAGGTCTTTCTCATCAATTTTTAATTGCCTTACCGCCCGTAAAAGGCCTGCTTCCAACTGGTTCATCTCTACCTTTTTGCCACCACTCTTATATTCCTTCAGGGTGATCCGCAGGTATATTTCATCAGGTACCACCTCTTTTTCAGCAGTTCCCCTGACTTCAATTTTCTTTTTGTGCATTTTAAAGAGTTCCTGAGCGCTGACAGACCAGCTCATGGCGATCAACGCTAAAAAAAGTATACTTTTCATAGTTCTGTCATTTTAATTATGGATGCCGGAGCCTCCTGTATTCCATAAAACTTTTCAAAATATTTTCTCTCAATTGAGAACACAGGGCCAATTATACGTTATAGTAATTGGAAACAGTGATAACATAACGAACGAAATATATGGCAACTGCAAAAGCTGCAGGCAAAGGTAGCAAAACAAAGAATGATGACCATCGTGAGAAGCTGGTCAATGCCTACAAGGAGTTTGTACTGCTGAACGGCGGTGAACCGCCTTCAGTTTTTCAGTTTGTGAGGGAGCTGAAGATGACAGAAGAAGATTTTTATAAATATTACGGATCCTTTGGCTCCATGCAACGCGATATATGGATAAGATATATTACGGAAACCCTGAATGTGCTGCATACGGATAAGCTCTATGCGGAATACTCCATCAGGGAAAAGCTGCTGTCCTTCTATTATACCTTGATGGAGATCCTTAAAAAGGACAGAAGCTATGTTCTGCTTTCCTTCAGGGATGTTAAAAGGCCGGAACTCACACCCGTATTCCTGAAAAGCTTTAAAGGAGAGTTCAATAACTACGTGCAGCAGTTGATTGGTGAAGGATTGGAATCGGAGGAAATAGTAAAACGCCCGGTGATCACCGACCGATATCATGATGCGCTATGGCTGCAACTGGTATTTGTGATCAACTTTTGGCTGAAGGATGATAGTGTCAACTTTGAGAAAACCGATGCCGCCATCGAAAAATCGGTCAATCTGTCGTTTGAACTTATGGGCAGGGGACCTCTGGACATGATGGTGGACTTTGCAAAATTTTTATATCAAAATCGTTGAGGGGAAGAGAGAATGAAAGAGCAGATAAGGATACCTACGTCCAAGGTACAGCGGGCAACAAAGTTTGTTAAAACAGGCGCCAGGGTAGGCAGCAACTACATAAAACATTACGGTAAAAAGCTTTTTAATCCGGATCTGTCGAGGGATCAACTGGATCAGGATAATGCCGAGGATATTTATGCCTCGCTCAGTGAACTCAAAGGTAGCGCATTAAAGGTGGCCCAAATGCTGAGTATGGACAAGAATGTCCTGCCGGCACCGTATCAGAGTAAATTCTCGCTGTCGCAATACAGCGCTCCTCCCTTATCCTATCCTTTGGTGGTAAAAACCTTTCAGAAGCATTTTGGGAAGTCGCCGGACGCTCTTTTTGATTCATTCAGCAAAAAAGCAGTAAATGCTGCCTCTATCGGGCAGGTGCATCAGGCTACACTGGATGGAAAAAAGCTTGCGGTGAAAATACAATATCCCGGTGTAGCAGACAGTATTAGCTCCGACCTGAAAATTGTGCGCCCAATAGCCGCCAGAATGTTCAGGATAAGTACTTCCGAACTGGAGCAGTACATCGGTGAGGTAGAAGAGAAACTCATTGAAGAGACAGACTACACCCTGGAGCTTACCCGCTCCATAGAACTCACTAAAAAGAGCGGCCATATAGAACGGGTCACGTTTCCAAAATACTATCCTGAGCTGAGTACAGATCGGATACTGGTAATGGATTGGCTTGATGGCCTGCACATCAGGGAATGGCTGGCCACTGGACCTGATCAGAGGACAAGGAATGAAATTGGTCAGGCGCTCTGGAATTTTTATGATCATCAGATCCATGTATTGAAAGAGGTGCATGCTGACCCACATCCTGGTAATTTTATCATTACCGATGACAATAAGCTGGGTATCATTGATTTTGGTTGCGTGAAAGTCATTCCACATGATTTCTATGAGCAGTATTTCAGGCTTATGGAGCATGATATCCTCGATAAGAACTATGATCTGGAGGGACTGTTCCTTAAGCTCGGATTCCTGACCTCGGATGATACTCACAAGGAAAAGACACTTTTCATGACCATTTTCAGGGAAATGATCGAACTGCTGGGAAGACCCTTTAGAAATGATTCCTTTGACTTTGGGGATGATGAATACTTTAATAAAATATATGAAGTAGGGGACAGGGTCTCCAAAATGAAGGAGGTAAGAAATTCCAGATCCGCACGGGGCAACCGGCATGGCCTCTACATCAACCGTACCTATTTCGGCCTTTACAATCTACTAAACGAACTGAAAGCGCAGGTAAGGACAGGTAGAAAAAAGCTGAAAGCCGCCTGAGGCGAATAGTTATTGGTTACTAGTTATTGGAGTCACAGAACTCCCTTGTAACTCATTAACACAGTAACTCAATAACCATATCAGTCACTTAACAATATTTTCGCTGAAATGATGACGTGATCTCTTTCCCATGCACCGAAGCTGCTTTCTCTGGTGTAACACTTTTTGGAGATCAGATCCCTCTTGCTACGGGTTACTCCAAAGAAGGTACCCACAATAAAATTGGCAATATGTACCGTGGGCAGCTTTTCACCATCTACTATGACCGTATCACGGTTGACTTTGTCAGGATGTTGTTCCATAAAATCCTTATACTGCCGGGCAATGTAGTGGCGGTCAGCATCTTCATAGATCCATTCGAACATGAGATAGAACGACTCCTGTTCTATTTTTATGTTGTATGGCGAAAGATCAAAAGTGAGCCAGCCCTTGCGTATGCCTGAGGTTACCACTATACTTTGATGGATGAGGTCATCGCCAGGCAGGCCGTTTTCATTTATTTCCAGAAGCCGTATTCGGATTTTGAACTTGGGTAGTGTATTTCGCATAATGTACAGCCTGGCCTCCTCAACGTATTGTAATTCAGGGTTGTCATTTTGGATCAATAATGCTGAAGCGCCACCTGCTGAGCTTGAATCATAGTGCATTTGCCCTAACCCGAGCAGATGTTTTTTGGCATTCCCCAGCCATTTTCTGCGTTGCTTTCGTTTTGCAGTAACTGTAATATTCTTTAGCGTATAGACCTTTTCCTTTAGCCGAACAGTGGAAGGTTTCTTTTTCAGGGATTTTACAGGTAGCTCTGTTCTATGAAATCCTATGGCTGAAAATGTGACGGATCTTTCTTGCAGGGAATCCGGTACGATAAGGTTGAAACTCCCATCAGCATTGGATAAGGTGCCTGTTGAAGAATTCAATATACCGATGTTGGCATACGAAATGGGTTGACCGCTGCTACCGGTAACTTTTCCATTCAGAATAGTCTGAGCCGTTGTGTTGAAACCCACCGCCAAATTGAGGCAGGAGAACAATACAGTTCCAGACAGCATTTTCATAGGAATGATCAACGGTTTATTGTGCTATGTGATTGAAACTGACTCTGGAGTGATGCTTTTCTTTCAAGGTCTTTGATCAGTTTTTCTTCCAATGGGGTTTCCCTGATGACGTTGTAGGTATCCCAGAAGTCAGCGTTGAACCGGTACTTGTAGCTCTTCAGTGTTTTGTGGATCCTTGTCGCCTCATTTCGCTGGACCCTCACGGGATCATCTGTATTTATTTCGTTGACAATGATGTCCTGTTTTACCCTAAAATCTGTCTTCTTTTCATTGTCTGTGACGTAGGTCAGCAAGCCGTCAAATTTCAAATAACTCATATGGTAGCGTCCCCTGAATTCTCTGAAATCTATAACTACATCTCTCTTTTGAGGATATGCCATGATGGATAGTTGTTTATGGTCAACTTCCCATTTTTTTTCACCGTCAATCCTAGTGTCATACTTTTCCTCGATCCTTAGAATGGCGTATGTGCCCGCTTCAATGTAAAAGCAGACGCTCCAGTAGCCGAGGTTGTCTGCAGTGACTACGTACACAGTTTTTCCATTCTGTAGGATACTGTTTAACCTCCTGTAATCGCCTTTTTTGAGGTCATGGTACCCGTAGGGTACGGGGTTTGTACTGAGTGCATGCATCATCAGATTGTTGTTATCCCACCATTCATTGAACTCATGCCTGTAGCTAAAGCTCCTTCTTAACTGGTCTATCTTTATTTTGGTCCTAAAAGGAGACCGTCGTTTCTTGACATTATTCTCGTCATAGACGGTAAGAGCTGCCTCGAGCAGGGATACGTAACTACCATCTACTTCCTGCGTTTCGCGATAAAATGCACTCATGGAAACGGGAAAGTCCGGATGGTTGACTGACATCCTCTCCAGGACCAGCGTCATTATTTCACCGGCTGCAAGGGTATCCGTGATCACAACATCATCCAGTATCTGTTCACTCTGAATAAGCCGGAAAGTGATCTGCTCCACGGAGTCAAACGTACTCACTAATCGCTCTGCCGTCCTGTATCCCAGCATGGAGATGGTCAAAGTATCTTTACTGTATCTCTCCGGGATGTGAAACTCGAATTCACCTTCCTGATTGGTGACCGTAGGCAGTGGTTTGCTTTTTATTCCTACAGAAGCAAAGGGGAGAGGTGTATTGTCTGCATTATCAACCACTATCCCTTTGATGGTCATATTTTCCTGTGAATAACAGGTAAAGCAAATGAACCATACCCATCCGATCGCAAATAGTCTCACTTTTGTTTTGTTGATGTTTTGAATTGTTCCTGAAGGGAGATATCCTTCTCGAGGTCTGCTACAAGCTGTTCGTCCAAAGGTGTCAGTTCCAGTACGTTGTAATGGCGCCAGAATTCCTCATCGTACTCGCCGATATCGAATAATGAGGAGCGCCTGAGCTTTCGTTTTGGAAAATCACCGGCCGATTTATCGACTATGATTTCATTTACGATCAATTCAAGCCTCTCCTTTTTTACAATATGTATTTTCAGTGTTTCAGGGTCGTAGATATGAACAATTTCACGTTCCGTCATATGTATCGGATACATTTTGCCAAGGTATTCCTTGAACTCCACATGGAATGAAAACATGGTCCGTCCCAGTGTCAGGCTGTCCTGATACTCCCATTTGAAATAGTACGGATCCTTTTTTTGCTGACGTACCCTTCGTTCCAATCCTATACTTACAAAGGCAAAAGTTTTGGTGTCGATCAGCATTTGTCCACTGTCCAGTCTGTTGGTCATAGAGATCACATAAGCAGGCCGGTCGTTGTAAAAGGTGACACTATCCAGTTGGTACTGATTCCTTTTTATATTAAGCATGCCCCGCTGGTAGCGCACATCATTATTTTCAATCAGATCGACAAACGCACTCCCGATATTGTTAAACCCCTTAATCTGGCGAAATACATGACTTCTTCTGACGGCTTTAACATTGATATATTCCCGGATACTTCTTCTTTTGGTGGTAAAATTTTTATCGTAGAGCTGGATGGCTGCTTCTGATAGTTGTACATAACGGCCATTTTCCTGTTCAATCTCCCGGAAAAAGCATTCCAGCCGGAAGGGTTCGTCTGCATAGTTATGCCGGATATTTCTCACTGCTTTTTCTACGATCTCTCTGGCAGTGAGCCGTTGGTCATTCACAATGACCTCATCCAGTATAAGGACGTTTTGCTTCAGGCCAAACGTGTGATCCATGCCTGTGGTAAGATTGCTGATCTGCTGCCGGTAATTCCTGTAACCTACAAAAGATATCACGAGTGTGTCCTGAAGCAGGCCGGCCGGAATATGGAATTCAAAATTACCTTCTGAGTTGCTGATGGTACCAATCGGCTTTCCTTTTACGCTTATGCTGGCATAGGCAAGATTCTTTCCATTCTCTTCGTCTGCCACGTGCCCGCGTATGGTGAAATATTCCTGCCCGTTCATTGGGTGTGACAAGGTATATAAAACTGCTATTATAAAAATCCTGCTCATTGCCATGTTGATAGACTATTCGTATTTAAGTATAGTTGATGGGTTTGTACGTGAAGCTGTGATCACGTGGAATGACATGGTGATCACTGCCATGAGGATGGTCAGGCCACCAGCCATGAGAAAAATATCAGCTGAAATAGCCGTTTTGTAAACAAAACGTTCCAGCCACAGGCTTATTCCCCATATGGAAATGACAGAGGCCATACCAATGGAAATAAATACAAGCACAATAAAATCTTTGGAGAGTGTCACAAACAATTGAAAACTACGGGCACCAAATACTTTTCTGATCCCCACCTCCTTTAGCCTCTGACCAGTGGCCAGCGCGATCAATGCAAACAATCCCAGACAAGCTATGACCAAGGCAATGATCATAAAGTAGGTAAATACTTGTTTCATGGTCTGCTCACTTTCATACTGTGCTTCGACATACTGGTCCAGAAACCTGAATTCAAAAGGATGTTCACCAATGCTGGCTTTCCATTCTGACTCGACCAGTCCGATATTGGCCAGCCAATTGGTAGTGTTGACCTTCAGCAGTAATTTTTCCGGGTATCTGTTATCCGGAAAGATCAGCATGGGCTCTATTTCATCCCGCATGGAATTAAAATGAAAATCATCTACCACACCAATCACCTGGGATTCTGTTCCATTTTCATAAGCCACCGTTTGCTTTAAAGGATCTGTCCAGCCAAGATTATCCACCAGCGCTTTGTTTACAATTACTACATTGAGCTGACCGTTCATATCCTTTGATGTGAACGTTCGTCCTTCCAGGAGTTGCAGATCCAGCAGCCCGAAATAGTCCTCATCCACCTCTATGTTGTTAAATGGTTTTACCTGCCAGCTTTGGCCGGAGTATACTTCGTAGACATCGATATCCATATCTGCAGTGGGCCACGAATTGAAGCCTGCCACTGAGGCGGATTGTACAAACGGATACCCGTGCAGCTTATTCTTTAAGGCCGGAAGGCTGGAATACACTGATTTTTCTCCCGGCACATCGATGATCAGTATATGTTCCTGGTCAAAGCCGGGTGATTTGGTCTGGATCAGTTCAAGCTGGCGGAAGATAAAGGATGTGGCGATGATCAGCATAACTGAAACAGAGAACTGTACCACTATGAGGCTCTTGCGAAGAAGGCCGTTCCCGGTTCGTAGGTTTTTCCCCTTAAGTATCTCAGCAGGCCTTACCGAGGTCAGATAAACCACCGGCCAGGCAGCGGAAAATATTGCCAGGATCAATGTAACGGCTGCCAGAGAGAAGAACATAGGCAATGATGTTACTTCCGACCAGTGGATCTGCTTTCCGGTGATCAGGTTCATGTAAGGGAGGCAATATATGGCAAGTGCCATACCAGCGAGGAAACTGAAAGTACAAATGATCACTGATTCCAGCATAAACTGTGTTCTGAGCTGGCCGTTCTGTGCACCTACTGACTTTCTGATGCCTACTTCCGCCTGCCGCCTGGCGGCATTGGCCAGTGATATATTCATGTAGTTGATCCCGGCTATAATAAGAATAAGCACCGCGGCGGTTGAAAAAATGTAGAGATTCGCTTTGCTGCTCTTGGGTGTATCAAATAGTTTTTTTGATCCGAAATGAACATCGGGTAGTGCCTCCATATGATACTGACCTTTTGTGCCGAATTCATCAAACTCCACCTGCAGGGTTTCCTCGAATGTCTTGTCCAGCTTAGGCTGGAATTCCTTCGCATCCCCTTTTTGCCGGAAAAGAATATAGTTAAAAGTCCAGCCGTGGCCTGTCATGTCTTCTACTGCAATGAGTGCATCGAATTTAAGGTCGGTGTGAGAAGGCAGGTCCCTGAGTACACCGCTGACCTTGTAATCCTTACCGGCTACTTCCAGAATCTGATCCATGGGGTCGGAATCTCTGAAATACCTTTCCGCCGTCTGTGCCGTAACTACTACGGAGCCGGGTGTGAAGGAGGTCTCAGCATTGCCTGCTATGAACTCATAGGGAAAAACATCAAAGAAATCCACTGAGGCAAAGTAGAAGTTTTCCTCACGAAAAAGCCTGTCAGCACTCCGAACTGTCACTTTTTCGTTTACCAGGGCAGTATGGGCCTCAATTTCGGGATAACGTTCCTTTAACTGAGGTCCTACAGTAGGCTCACTCCATGCCGCATGTTCACTTGAAGATTCTGAGGTGTAGCTCATGGTGATCCTGTAGATACGGTCGGCGTTGGGGAGGTAGCGGTCGTACTTCAGTTCGTCATTTACATACAGGCCTATCAGAATAAAAGCTGAGAAGCCAAGTGCCAGACCAAAAATGGTGACCAATGAATTTACACGTTGCTTTATCAGGCTTCTCCAGGAGGTTTTAAAATAGTTTGAAAACATAAGAAAAGGAGAGAGGTTCGATCCATTCCGTTTTCTTTTGACGGTGTAGGGTCTTATGAATCGCAACACATCACGTAAATAGAGTAGTGCCGCCCTGTTGGGGCCATATTTGGTGCAGTGACGACCATATCGCTCGTAAAGATCGCCTTGCAGATCTTCCAACAGGTCCGGGTGACAGTACCATTCCAGTAACCGGTCAGCAAGCGCAGGTGGTGTACGTTCCGTTGATCTCATGATTTTTCAAAAACAAACTGAGGGATCATACTCCACAACTCATCTCTTTGTGCCCGGGTCTTTACCAAAGCCTTTTTTCCGGCCTCGGAGATCTTAAAGACCCTTTTTCTGCGTCCACCACGCTCTTTGGTCGCTCCGGTCATTTCGGAGTCTACGAAACCCTTGTTTTCCAGCCGGTTCAAAGAGGAATGTACCACACCGAAGGTGATATTGCGCCCGGTAACTCTGTTGATCTCATCTGTGATGGCCAGGCTGTAGGCCTGTTCCTGCATCGCCGCTACAGCCAGCAGTACAAGCTCTTCAAATTCGCCAAGATTAGTTCCTTTCATAGGTTTTACAGTATTGGAAAGAGGAATGTGGATATAAATACAAGTGGATGCACAGTTATTAGTTCTTTATTTGCATAACTAATAACGAACTTACGAAAAATGTATTGTATTTGTTATGCAAAATGTAATGAAATGTATTGAAGCCTGTCCTGAAGAAGGCATGGCATCCTGATGTATGGGTTGGTAACAACAGTATAAAAGGACAAATCCGAGTTTATTCCAACGATAAGAACAAACAAGGTCAGGGATGGCACCAAGGTTGATTATATTTACCTTTGCCACATGAAAAAATGGGTATGCATTCTGTGGGGCGCGATGCTTTTTTCCTGCAGCAATAACAAGGAAACACAGAAACAACGATTTCTTATAAGAGGCAATGAGGCGTTAAAACAGCAAAACTACCGTGAGGCAAGGAGGTTTTACAACGAAGCCATTAACCTGGACTCCTGCTATTCTCCAGCTATCAATAACCTGGGCATTGTGCTTTTCGAGCAAGGGTCCTACAGTCAGGCGGTGTTGCAGTATGAAAGAGCCATGATCTGTGACCCGGACCACTCGGATGCCTACATCAACCGGGCCAATGCATTTTATGAACTGAATGAATTCTACAGGGCTTTGGATGACCTGGAATATGCGGAACGTTTGCTTCCCGACTCCTCCGTAGTAGATTTTATGAAAGGGCTTGTATTCACCAAAATGAGAAAATATGATGAGGCTGTTACGGCTTTTGACGGCGCAATTCGCAGAGACAGCCTGAATGCCGAAACCTGGATCAACAGGGGCACGGTTTATTATTATCGATCCAACCTTGAAAAAGCCGAAGATGATTTAAACAAAGCTTTGAAGCTGGATGCTTTTGAAGCCAATGCCTACAATGCACTGGCGCTGGTAGAGGTAGAGCGAAAAAACTATGAAAAAGCCTTTGAGCTGGTAAATAAGGCACTGGACTTTGAACCAGGTCAGCCATATTTCCTGAATAACCGCGGATTTGTCCATCTGATGAAAGGAGATACTGACGAGGCTCGTTCCGATATTGACCGGAGCATTACCCTTGACCCGGACAATGCATGGGCTTACCGCAACAAGGGGTGGTACTATTTCCATACGCAGGAATATCAGGAGGCGGTCCGTCTGCTTGAACAGGCCCTGAAGATGGATCCATACATAGATCGTGGACACTTGTTTTTGGCCAGAGCTTATTTTGCCAACGGGCAGGAAGAAAAAGCCTGTGAGGAAATAAAATTGTCTTCATACAGCTCCCCGGATTTGCCATGTAGCAGATTTTGATTCGGGAATGGCACGACGACCGACAGGATCAATGCGACAGGTTCACCGACCTGCGGCCATCGTACCCCCCTTACTCTGTCAGAATCGGAAGTTTACACTTCCGAGCAGAGTGGTTCCGTTAAAACCGAACTGATTCACTTCCCAGGGATACCTGAACCTTCCACTGAGATTGGTTACAAAATCTCCCTTATTGTCAATTTCATCCGGGTAAACATTGAACAGATTGTTGGCAGAGAACGCCACATCGATCAATTCCGTAATACGGTAGTTTATCCTGAGGTCTGTCACGATCTTTGCGGAAAATGTTTGATCGAATTCCTCATCTGTCATGCCGAGAGGCTCGTTCAATCCATTGTCTGCATGCCACCAGGTCACCTCTCCAAAACGGGTATTATTCAACGTAAGCCCGAGTCTTCCTATATTGTAATTGAGATTCAGTATGAACTTACTCTGGGGCCGGGCCGTTTCAATTCTGGACTGCTCCTTTCTGTCAAAAATATCGTTGCCCGATGAGGCAATGGGTTCCGGGGTATCTATTTTGCCGTCCAGTTCTGTTTCGTTGAAGTTGGCGGACAGGGTTACATTCAAATTTCCCCCGCCTACTCCAAGATTACTGTAGCTGGCCACGTAATCAATACCTTTAGTAACTGTATTGGCAGCATTAATAAAAAATTTAATACTGGTAATGTTAAAGTCGTCCAGTACACGTCCCAGCGGAGTATTCACATCAGCATTAGCGAGGCTACTGGTGAATACGATCCTGTCGTTTACCTCTACCCTGTACACATCAACAGTGACCGACAGGTTATCAATGGATCTGAAGGCTATACCGGCTGAGGTATTGAATGATTCCTCTTCCTTTAACTCCGGTACGGCCAGGGCCCTGAGTACAGTGCTTTTGTTGTTAAAAGTACCCTGGTTTGAAACTGTACCGCCCGATAATGTGGTTTGGACATTGCTCAGGTAGATCTGATGCAGTGAAGGCGCCCTGAAGCCGGTACTCACTGATCCTCTGAAATACAGTTGATCGTTAAACAACTTGTAACGGGCATTGAATTTCCAGGAGAAGTTACTGCCAAAGTCGCTGTAGTTTTCAAAACGCAATGCGCCACCTATCAGAAAGTCATCGGACAGGTTGTAGGTCAGGTCAGTGTAGGCGCCGATGTTGTATCTCATTTCGTCTACCTCATTTCCTGGTTGAAGTCCTGGAAAGGACTGTGCACCGCTACCGGAATAGGAGCTGCTGTCCCCGGCGTTGGTTACAAAGTTTTCCGTTCTGAATTCAGACCCGAATGACAGAATTAGTTTATCGTTGAAGTTGCGGGAAAGATCAACGTTGTTCACAATGTTTTCAAACTCGTAACCACCGGCCTTGAATCGTGTGGGGCTGTCGGCCCCCAGGTCTACGTTCAGGGTATTGCCAATGGTATAGTCCACACTGTTACTGCCTCTCGTGCTGCTGATATCGAATTTCCAGTCCCCCTTTGTACCCCTCAGCCCAAACGCGAGGGTTTTATCGAAGATATCCGTTTCAAAAGTCGGTTGAAAACCGCTATAGGTAGTCCCGGGAGCGTGTAACAGATTAAAGGGATCGGGTATCCAGTAGGGAGTACGGTAGGCTGCAAAGCTGAGCCCCCTTCGATAGGTGAGTCCGCCAAATGAATAAACCTCCGAGGTCCCGTTTTTCAATGGTACTGCGGCATTGTAGAAAAAGTCATTTGTAGTCATATCCGGAAGGCCTATGGTCATGCCAAGGTTCGGGTTCTCACGAATAAATGCATTGGATTCGTCCTGACCGAAAAGAAGGTCAAACCCTGGCTCTCCTGCGCGATTGGTGTGCTCCTCGTCTGAAAATGAAGCAGAAACGTTCACAAATCCGCCATTACCAACCTCGAAACCGGTGTTGGCCCTTATTCCTACCTGTAACCCGTCACCTTCCGTGGTAACGCCCGAAAAAGCAGTGATCTCACTGTAGTTGGTATTTTCCTTCAGTACAACATTGACAACGCCAGCTATGGCATCGGAACCGTACTGCGGGGAGGCACCGTCCCTTAAAACCTCCACACGGCCAATAGCGGCTGCGGGGATACTTCTCATGTCCACACCTACTTCACCTTTACCCGGTGTATCGTTGATGTAAACCAGGGAGCTCTGATTTTTCCTTTTTCCATTGATCAGTATCAGTGTACGGCTGGGACCCAGCCCTCTCAGGTCAAACGGGTCAAAATGACCGGTGGCATCGGAAATGGTCTGCTGAGTAGAATTGAAAGAAGGGAGCTTATAGGTCAGCATTTTATCAAAAGTGGGCTGACCGGTTGCTATCAGATTAGCAGCCTCAATGTTGTCTACAGGCACGGGAGAATCTGCTACAGACCTTGGGTTAAACCTGCTACCCACAATTACTACTTCCCGGAGGTTTTCCGCTTCTTCAGAAAGCTGCACATTGACCGAGGCGGAGTTGATGACCATTTCTTTGGTCCTGTACCCAATAAATGAGAAAATCAGGGTAGCCCCCTTTTGCACAGACAGTTTGAAATTGCCCTGTGCATCCGTGATGGTACCCAGCGTAGTACCTTTGACCGATACATTCACCCCAGGGATATAACCGTTGGTTTTCTCATCGGTGATATGGCCTGAAACCATCAATGGTTCCTGCGCGTGGGTCCTAAAACCTATTAAGACCAACAGACTGATAATACAATACTTGCAAAAGTTCTTCATGCTTTTTTCTTTTAGTTAATAATAAAGTTGTTCTGAAATATTATAAAAAATAGCTTAATAATTAAATATTAAGCCAAAGAACAATGCAAAGTAAAGTGATGAATGTGCTGAAGTACTATTAAAGATTTCTCAATTACAGGCAAAATTGTAACGTGAAAAAATCATATTGTCTGAGCCTGAGCTGATTCTTTCAAAAACGATCCATTTTCTTTCAATAATGATCCATTGGTGTTTAAAATTTAATCTCTGAATCAGACAATTTGATTAGGCTCTTTTTAAACTTGAAAAAATATGAATACGATTTTTAGCTAATATGGCATCACAGAAGCCTTATTGACTTTTTTTCATGAGAAGGCATAAATCAATGGCTGCCGGCTCATGGGGAAATTACAACCAAATGGTTGTGAGATTACAACTTCAGGGAATTGAATACAACTCACTTTTTTTTCTCTTTTATACTCAGAACTAAGTTAACATCAACATAGAAAAGGCTGGATTCTAAACAATATGTACATTCAATTACTATATTATCAATACACTTCAAATTCAGTAAAATGAAAAAATTACAATCTTTACAACTATCTGAAAATCAGGCTTAAAAAATCGTCGAAGGCCGATCTGTCGAAAAACTGGATATTGATGGAGATGGCAAATGGTATATAAAAATTATCGATAAAAAAATAAAACGATCTAATAAATATAGATAGTCCATAGCTCTTATATGTTAAACAAAAATGGCTGTTTTCGAGCCTTTTTTTATTATTAAATATTGAAGTACATAATACTTTTTATTCTCTCTCTTTCCGCTTTTGAGCTTAAGTCACAAGAGCAGGATCGCTTTACTACTGGCATGAAAGTTAGCAAGGCGCTTGTCATTGATTTGTTTTATAATTTAAACAATGAAGGAATAGATACTGATTCTGAGCTTGAGTGGGTTTTTGAATTTAGCCATATTGATAGTGTTTATCTTCAAACAGTGCTTGATCATTATGCTAATACAAGTTCAACGATAAGGTTAGATACTATCAGGCTAGCCACGACTGAAGATAATACAAGTTCAAAAACATATGCTGGTCTTTATTTAGCTGATATTATTGAAACTGGAAAGAACACTCAAGAGAGCCTTTTTAAAAGACTTAAGGAGCTTCAAAATATATTTAAAAAATCTCTTATAAACCTTTCTGGAGTAGGAGTAATCATTCAAAATACTCACAATGTTGAATCACATCCACCGCAAATTGTAAATAAAAATAACATTAACATTAATAAAGCTTTTGGCGTAGTCCGTACTTTAAACGATATCCCAATTCCGTATGTTAGCATCGGACTCGTTAACTCCAATACAGGTACGGTTTCCGGAGAGGATGGAAAGTTTTCACTTGAAATACCAAATAACGTTAGCACTGATTCAATAGGATTTTTTTGTGTAGGGTACAAAGAACTCAGACTACCACTTTCACAATTAACGAAGAAAAGCATTTCTATTTATCTTGAAGAGGAAATTATCCAATTGGATGAAGTTGTAGTGACTGAATCAAGATTGTCAAAAAAAGTCATTCTAGGTTCAAAAAGATCCGGTAATCAATTTGGTTTTGTACAGGGCAAAGGTGCCGGAGCCGAGGCCGCCAGACTTATGGACCCAAAGAATAAAAATATCTTTTTAAATAAGGCAGGCATATTCGTTCTAAATAAAAAAGAAAGTTCATTTAAATTAATGTTGAATGTTTATAGTTTAGACCCCCTTAGTGGATTACCAGATAAAAACCTTTTAAGAAAACCGATACAGGTTATAGGTGAAATAAAAAAAGGCTGGTTGGAGGTTGATTTAAGTAGCCATAGCATCGTAATGAGCGAGCCCTTTTTCATATCTTTTCAGTGGATTGATAGTAATTCAAAACATCCTCGGATTGGCTTAGGCGGTTCTAAGGCCTTTGTCAGGCCTACCAGTTTTGGTAAATGGCTTACCACTAGAGATTTTAATTGGGCTATAAGGCTTGAAGCAAGCATTATAGACTAACTCTTCCTATGCCATTCCCTTTTTTCTGTCAATTAGATGAAATGGACTGTGGCCCGGCTTGTCTTAAGATGGTTGCCAAATTTCATGGTAAGACTATCGCACTTGACGTTCTAAAGGACTGGTCAGAAACTACTCAGCAAGGTACTTCTCTGTTTTTTTTGAGCAAAGCCGCAGAAAGCCTAAGATTTAAGACACTCGGTGTAAAAATATCCTATGAGCAACGATCAGCTATGATCCGTACTTGGATTTTGTGGTTGGTTTGCAGGGTATGGATTCATAGCGCATGTTGTGGGGAGTATTTTTTCGGCGGGTATTGAAGTAACCTTTCCATTCCGCGAAACAATCAATGGGCTGTTTTTTTGCTTTTTGAATTCGACCATTTTCTCATAAGCTTTTTGTAATCCAAGACCTACCTTTTTCTCAAGTTCGATCAATTCTTCTTTAATTCCCATTGTATTCATTCTTCAAATTTGACCATTTAGTTTTACTTCTGATGATTACTTCACCCCTTGCACCTTCGGCTATATATTCGAATTCTTCTTTGGAATTTTCTACAAGAATCCATTTATCAACTTTATAAAGGTACAAATTAAATAGGTTCTTCAATCCGTTTCGATATCGCCTTTCGATTGTTTCAATTGGAATATTATGGCCTCCTTCCTTGACCCTTATGGATACTCTTTCTTTCGCAAGGTCTACAGAGTCTAACGTAAGAAAAAGTAATACTACCTCATATTCAGCATTTTGAGCTTTTTCTACAAGCTTTACATAGCTTTTGGTTGCTAAAGTTGTTTCAAATGCAAATGAATCTCCATTGGCTATTAGTTCGTTTATTCGTTCCAACATTAGTCGACCTGCCTTTATTGATGCTTTTCCAGGCTTAAAGGGAGATAAGCCCTTTGCAATTTCATCGGCATTTACGAATTCATCACACTCAAATATCTCTGGCAGAATTGTGTAGGAAAGGGTAGTTTTTCCTACATCATTAGGGCCTGCTATGATGTACATTTTTTTCACTTAGCAAATATAGGTCTTCTTAATTCTTCTGACCCATGTGGAGTTCCCTACAACATCTGGAGAAAGTACATTATGTACTTTATTCTCCTCTACATCTTTTAAACCAAAATAAATGCTTTAAACTTGTTTTTGGATCCTTATTGTTAAATAACATGAATTTTCTAAGCAACACTACCCTAAAAGCAGCACCAAACAAGGGACGTGGCTCCCTAACCAAAACCTCACTGGCACTTGCCGGAGGTTGAACGCACCGGTCCCCTGGCCCGAAATCAATTAGGGTGTTCGCCCGGGCTTCTTCGTAGACGACATTACAAAAGCCAGGAGAGATATAAATTCACTTGGAAAAGGTATCCACAAGAAAGCACGTGACCGATAATTGAAACGAGGTGGTTGGACTAAAAACCAATGTAGCCTGGCATCAAATTTTAAAAAGGAGATATTCAAAACCATCCGAGCGGACGCTCTCCCCGATTTTTCAGGTGGCGTCAGCCAGGCGATTGTATGTGATAATTTAAAATCAGCGGTCACCAGAGGCAGTATCTATGAGCCGGTGTTAAACAAAACCATGAGCGCTTTTGGCCTGCATTACACCACCACCGCCTTGCCTGCCAGGGCCTACAAACCCCAGGATAAATCCCTGGTGGAAGGGGCGGTAAAGCTGGTGTATCAACGGATCTTTTACCCGTTGGAAAGCCTGCAGTTTTTCTTCCTTGAATGCAGCCCTCAAAGAAAAACTGTAGGTGCACTTTAACAGATATTGAATAAGTAGAGGCACATGCAATATCTGTACGTTACATGCAAGCCCTCACAAAGCCAATGAGATACAATATGAAGAAATTAAGAACAGCATTTATTTGCATTGTTTTACTAGTAAGTATCTATACCGAAGTTCTATGGATAGTGTCTTTCAACAAGTTCACAGAGCAAAGTGAGCGGGTGGCATACTTTCTTAAGTACTGGCCTTTCTTAGAATCAGTCGCCCCGTTAAATATCTCATTGGTAATCCTTACAATAATAAGTTTCATTTTCTTGAACTATAGACATTCACTTAATAGACCTCTTGAGGTAATAGCTTATATGATTTTAGTTCCGTTTGCTGCATTGAACATCTGGGGAATGCTGTGACCTCTTAAAAAAATGACGAGCTTATATCCAGGTCGCTGGTATCCAAACAAGGCTTACAGATGCGTTAAAAACCGGGAATTCCAATAGTGACTACCTATTCATCCCCGGTATACAATACATTGAAGGTTTTAGCACATACATTGGAGAATTTCGCACATCCAACGGACGTCCTCTTCGCTAGTTTTCTTTCCGGTTAGTTAGTAGACCTTCACAAGGAAGAAGTCTTGGTGTTGCATGAGGAATATTAGTATTTGGCAGTTTTTGACGTGCAGCTTTTTGCAGGATTTTCTCGCGAGTACATCCCTCCATTTGTAGGTGGTGTTTTGGAAATTATAAGAGGAGGTGGGGGTACAGATAATATCGCCTTAGATGATGATGCCTGTGATGGTGATGATTATTGCAAGAGAGAAAATCCATATGGTTTCGGAGCTTTTGTAGGGTTATGGACAATTTCATAGCGGTCGGAACATGCCGAATCAGACCTAAAATGGAAGTAGGCAATATCTTAACTTAAACATCTCTAACTTATGAGTAAACAAATTAAATTCACGGGAGGATTTGGAGAATACTTCATCATGTCTCTTGGACTACTTGTTCTATCAGTGATAACCTTTGGAATTGCCCTTCCTTATTGGGTTTACTGGTCATTTAAATACTTCTTTACCAAACTGGAAATTGATGGTAAGAGAGTGAATTTCACAGGTGGATTTGGTGAGTACTTCATCATGTCACTAGGACTCTTGCTCCTTTCAGTGATAACTTTTGGTATCGCTCTTCCTTATTGGGTTTACTGGTCATTTAAATACTTCTTTACAAAAATGGAAGTCCAAGACTGATCATAGGTTGAGTAGTTATTGATTCAGACCGAATCAATAACTACATTTACGATAAAAGTTTATGCCAGAAATTTCCAGATTTTATGGAATTATTATCGATCACCCTCCTCAGAGTCTCTCGCAGAGGACTCTGAGCTACCTTTGACTCTTTTCGACCCACGACCCATGGCCAGAACATAATAAAACATGCTAAATAACCGGGCACGATCACGTAACCCCATAGATAGTCACCAGGTGCTGTCAAATGACCGGATTTATTGTATACCGCATCGTAGAAATTCGCTATTTCGAAAAGTAAGAGCCACTTATACCATGTGCGCATACACAAGTACGTCTCAAAGTTTTTGGTAGGTTGGGTATGGATGGACAAGGTTTTTTTCGTTTTTAGCTTGCGTTTTGTTTGCTCAGAGTCCTCTGCGAGAGACTGAAGAGGTTTAAGGACTCAAAACTTCTCCAAAAGATCGAAGAATTAACACTTTAAGTGATCGAAATGAACAAGCAAGTGAAATCTCAGAATGAACGAATGGAACAACTGGAACAGGAGAACCTTGAACTGAAAAAAGAGATATCCAT
>LYSV01000111.1:0-21063 GCA_001657315.1 Flammeovirgaceae bacterium BBD 1991-12
GTGCGTTATCAGCAGTGTGGAAGCTATCCCTATCGCCAGCCCCATGATATTGATGGTGGAAAAAACCTTGTTCTTAAGCAGGTTCCTGAATGTTGTTTTAAAATAGTTTCTCAGCATGAGCAGATTGTGGTTGTTCGTTGATTGATGATTGTTGTTTGCTGTTGGTTATTCGTTGTTCGTTTTTATAGCGAATCTGATCATTTCAGACAACAATGACCTGTGACTTGAGACTAAAGACGATATCATGAAAAAGCCAATCATTTTACAACTCCCTAACGCTATTTTCAAATAGTTCAAGATCATGGGTCATCCATTTGTCCTGTTGAAATGCATGACACGTGCCATAGTTGCAAATATTTGAAAATCAAATAGTTACAATCAAAAATTGCCCTTCAATACCTCCAAAACGTATCATTATGGCACAATAAAACGTTTCATTCTGACACATTTGGTAGGGGCGATTCATGAATCGCCCCTACTCGTAACGCAGACTTTCTACGGGATTTTTAGCGGCTGTCCTTAGTGCCTGGGAGCCTACGGTAATAATGGCGATACTCCCTATGAGTAGTATGGGCAACACCAGCATCCACCAGCTTATATCAATCCTGTAAGCGTAGTCAGACAACCACTGCTGCATGCCATAAAATGCAAGAGGTATTGCCAGACATGCCGAAACAGCGATCAACGTGACGTATTCCCGGGTAAGTAGTAAAAATATCCTTGCCAGTGACGCCCCTAAGACCTTTCGGATACCGATCTCCTTGGTGCGCTGTACAATCGAGTAGGACGCCAGCCCCAGCAGTCCCAGGCTGGCTATCACTACAGATACAATGGCAAAAAGAGTAATGATCATTCCGAACTGCCGATCTGTTCGGTACTGTGCATCAAACCTCTGATCGAGGAAGCTATAGTCAAAAGGAGCTTCGGGGAAAAATCTCTTCCATACAGCTTCTATTTCATCCATACCTGATCTCAGCATTTCCGCACGAACATGTGAGGGTTCATCTTCACTGATATTAAGCGCCAGTGAATAATAATTACTCCACAGACTTAGCACAAAACCACAGGGCTCTATGCTCGCTTTCAGTGATTGATGATGGAAATTTTTTACTACTCCAATGATCGTTAACTCCGGAAACATTTTTCCTTCTATCAGTTTCTGACCAATAGCCTCCTCAGCAGACGCAAACCCAAAATAGCCCAGGGCTTCTTCGTTGATCACAAAGCTGCCCTTGTCAAAGGTACCGTCGCCTTCTCCATAGAATCGGCCGGCCATCAGTTCAAGACCATAGGTTGTCATGTAATCATGATCACAGGCAATGAGCATCACATTTTTTCGTGCTTCATCATCATCCTGCGGTCTCTTCATGAAAGCATTCCAGCCTATATTCTCACCCGGTACCACACTGGAGGCCGTTATTCGGTTCACAGCATTTAACTGCACTACCTCTTCCTTAAAAGCATTTACAGATCGGAAAAAGCTGGTATTGTCCCCAACGAGTGATCCCGGAGGTGCGTCCAGCAGCAGGGTATGATCGATGTTCAGTCCCAGATCCTTATTCTTCATGTACATGATCTGGGTGTATACAATGAAGGTACCGGTGATCATGCAGGTAGAAGCAACAAACTGAAACACCACCAGACCCTTTCGGAGAAATGCGCCGGAACCTACCATCGACAGCCGGCCCCTGAGCGCTGCAACGGGCTTAAAACCGGATAGCACAAAGGCAGGATACAGACCAGACAGCAATGAACCTCCCAGCAGAAGCGAAAGCACAATACCCCAGAACATAAGCTGATCATCTGCAGGTATGATCATAGGGTTAGCGATGATCCTTAGGTAAGGTAATGTGATCTGTACAAAAGTAAAAGCCATGACACCCGCCAAAACATTGACCATGAAAGACTCCATCATGAACTGTAGCCTGAGCTGATATGCATGGGACCCAAGAACCTTCCGAACTCCTACCTCCCTGGCCCGTTCGATAGCCCTTGTAGTGGATAGGTTAATGAAATTGATCCAGGCTATCACAAGTATGAACATGCCAATAGCCGCAAGCCCCCACAGGGTACGCTCAGCGGACTTGTTGATACTTCCATCGTCTTCTACTATTGTCAGGTAGTGCTCCTCCAATGGCAGCAGGCCAGACCGCCAGGTACTTTCCTCCTCGCTGAAGGCTGGTGTACCAAGCATATTGTGGTCGATTGCTGCAGTCAGCTGCTGTTTTGACAATGCACTTTTTACATAGACCCTTGCATTCCATCCTTCCCAGCTTTCCGTTCTACCCTCGCCCTCTATTACATCCAGCGAGGCCAGTGAGAGCAGTACGTTGAAACCAAAATGTGTATTCTGCGGCAGGTCTTTCATGACACCTGCCACCTCGTAGTCATAAGCTCCAACGTTTCCTGTTACAGTGAGTGTTTTTCCAACCGCTGGCGCATCGCCGAAAAACTTCGTGGCCACCGTTTTATTAATGAACACTTTCAGGGGTTCATTCATAGCCTCAAACGATCCTTCCAGTACATCCAGCCCCAATACTGAGCCAATGTCACCATCCGCAAAATTCATACCCTGCTGCTGGAAGGTTTTCTTATCCCCTTCTTCATCATACACCAGTGAGTTGTTTTGATAATCAATCTGTATAAGCCGAAAAGCCCCGTCTGCCTCGGGCATTTCCATGAGTAACGGCTGAAACGCGGTGGCCAGATAGAAGTAGGTCCGCGTTCTATCCTGATCATCTCTTTCCAGATAAAGCCTGTATACCTGCTCACTATCCGGGAAAAACTCATCGTAGCTGAATTCATAGCCCACATAGTAGAAAATATTCAGACAGGCAGCCATCCCCAGTGCCAGTCCACCTACATTGATCACAGTAAAAACACGATTTTTCAGCAGGCTCCTTATTGAAGTTTTTAAATAATTAAAAAACATAAATAACTGATTATCAATTTTTTATTTTAATTCAAAGTAATTATAACTACTCATATCTCAAAATATCGGCAGGGTTCCCGAGAGCGGTTCTAATAATATGATAGCTCACCGTGACAACAGAGACCAGCAAGGCAGATGCCCCTCCTAAAACAAAAGGAACAAGATCCATGCTGGTCCTGTACTCGAACTGGCTGAGCCACTGGTCTGCAAGGTACCACGCAACGGGTACACCCGCGACAAACGAAATGATGATCAGCCTGAGGAACTGACCTGAAAACATTCCGGCTAGCTGGGCTACGGAAGCACCGAATACCTTTCGTATACCTGCTTCCTTTCTGCGCCGTTCAGTCATATAGGAGGATAATCCAAAAAGACCAAGACATGAAACGAAGATGGCCACCATGGCAAAAATACCTGATAATGTACCTACTTTGGCTACACTGCCATATCTCTTCTCATTGTTGACATCTACAAAGTCGTATTCGAAAGGGTAGTTCTCTTCATATTTCAGATAAACGGATTTTATACCGGCTATGGACTCTTCGACACTGTGGCCGTCCAAAGCTATGTAGCTTCGCCAGGTGTTCTCCGGACGGTAGTAGATAATGACCGGTTCGATTTTCTGGAACATACTCTGGTGATGAAAATCCTTCATCAGACCAATGATCTCACCTTCATCACCCCATAACTCAATCACCTCTCCTACGGGGTCCGTCAGGCCCATAGCCAGGGCAGCCTGCTCATTGACCATGAACATTACTTTAGTGGAGTCGTAGGTTTCGGGAAAGTGCCTTCCATCGAGCAACCTGATTCGAAAAGTATTCACAAAACCATGACCGGTATTGATCGCATGAAAGAAGGTCTGGTCACCTTCAGGTTTCCCCTTCCACTTTACGGAATAGGTAGTATTGCCTATCCATAGCGGGTTTGAATTGGAAAGGCTTACCTCCCGTACACCCGGCAGGCTAAGAATGTCGTGCCGGTAGGCCTCCCTGTTGTCGATCACACTATGAAGATTATGGTATACAATATTTTCCTTGTCCAGCCCCAGGTCCTTGTTCAGCATATGCAGCATCTGATCATGGACAAAAAGTGTGGTGATCACAAAAATGATCGATAGTGTGAACTGAACGATCACCAGCCCCTTCCTTAGCCCTGAAAGCGAACGGCCGGAATGTTGTGCTCCCTTGAGCACTTTGCCGGGTTCAAATGCCGACAGGTAAAATGCCGGATATATACCCGCTATTACCCCTGTTATTACACAAACCAGAAACATCCCTCCAGTAAAATAAGGATCAGCATAGGGCATTACAATGGACTTTTCTGTGAGGGTATTGAAGGCATTCAGCAATAGATCACCCATGGTAACGGCCAGTATGCCGCTTATCACGGCTATCAAAACTGATTCTCCCAAAAACTGACCGATCAGTGACGTTCTGTATGCTCCGGTAGCCTTGCGTATCCCTACCTCCTTTGCACGCTGACCTGCCCTCGCCGTGGCCAGGTTCATAAAATTGATGCAGGCGATCAGCAAAATGATCACTCCAATGGTGCTGAACAAACGCACATACTTTATCCTTCCTTCTGCCTCAAGCCCCTCACTGAAATTCGAGACCAGGTACAGATCCTTCATGGGATAGAGATGCAGTTTGTTTGAATTGTCTGCGTGTTTTGACAGCAGGTTTTCAATCTTCTTTGAAACAGCACCTCGTGATGACCCTTCCCTGAGCAGTACATAGGTGGTTTCATTGTAATTTATCCATTCATTATTCCATGGTCTGTGTTTCAAATGAATTTCGTAAGGCATAATATAATCAAACTGAAGTCTTGACTGGGCGGGGATGTCTTTCAACACACCAGTCACGGTATATTCAGTGAAGTATTCCATATCTCCTACCGTCACAACCTGCCCTAAGGGTTCAGTCTCACCGAAGATCCTGTGGGCAAACTCTTCCGTCAGCAACAGCGAATGTGGGTCGTTAAGTGCTTTCTCCCTACTACCCTGGACTAATGGAAAATCAAATACCTCCAGTATCTCAGGGTCAGCGTATATTCCACGTTCCTCTATCCGCTCGTCCCCATATTTAAAAAGGTTGGTACTGGCATGTGTCACTCTTACCGTACGCTCAATGCCGGCAAAATCCTTTTTCAACACATCTGCAAGGGGACCGGGTGTGTTGTTCCAGAAATTACTGCCCATGTTTGAGGGTATCTCGGCAACGATAAGAAAGATCCTCTCCTTTCTGGTATGGAACTTATCGAAGCTGTATTCATCATGGACCCATAAGGCGATAAGAAGGGCGCAGCACAGACCGAAAGCAAGCCCGAAAATATTAATAATGGAAAAAACCTGGTGCTTAAGCAGATTTCTAAGGGCAACCTTGATGTAGTTACTTAACATGGGTACAAGGGTTTAAATGAGTTAATGTTATCAGGGATCCGATCGAAAACCTTACTAAGCCTCAGAGGCTTAGTAAGGTTAGGGGACACATGTCATTCATACCGCAACGAGAGGGCCGGATTGGCCAGTGCCGCTTTACCGGCATGGTAGCTGACTGTAAGGAGTACGATCACCAGTACCAGCATCCCGGACAGCAGAATCATCCACCAGGCTACGGCTATCTGATAGGCATAGGAGGCGAGCCACTGGTCCATGATCAGCAGGATCAGGGGTATGCTCAGGGCAAAGGCGATCAGTGCCAGCTGTACAAAACCCCAAGACAAAAGCAGCAATACGTTCATCACGCTGGCGCCGAGCACTTTACGTACTCCTATTTCCTTGATGCGATAAACGGACATGTAATAGGAAAGACCATAAAGACCGAGACATGCAATAAAAATGGCCAACATAGCAAAAACAAGAAATATGGTACTCAGGCGCTGATCACTCTGGTATTGTGCATTGAACGCATCATCAGCAAAATGATACTCAAAAGGGGCATCAGGATAGTGCTCCATCCACAGGTCCCCGATCTTATCGATCTGTTCTTCTACAGTACTGCCGACAAGTTTTAAGGCAAAATATTCCGTATTGTTGTAGCCATTGTAATAGTAGATGGTAGGCTCGACGGCATGTTTCAGTGAAAGCCGGTTAAAATCCTTCAATACACCTATTATCCTGAACCAGTTGTCAGGTCTTTCCGTATTCCGTATCAACCTCTCTCCTATGGCCTGTTCGGGGCTATCAAAATCAAGCATCTGTAACGCCGACTCGTTGATGACCACAGCGGCAGTGTCCGAGATCAGCTCATTGGAAAAGGTCCTGCCGGCAATCATCTGCATAGAGTAAACATCAAACAATGCCTCATCAACAGACGCCATGTAGTAGGTAAGTCTTTCCTCGGTTCTTCTCTGGTCCCACCATACACCGCCGCTGAGCGATCCTACATTGGTAATACCCCCTGCAGGTATGGTTCCTGATGCAGACACGCTACTTACACCCGTTCGTCTGATCAGCTCATTCCGAAAGGTTTCATATGATCGCGAGTGCTGCGACCGTTCGGTGGCTATGTATGGAAAACGTGAATAATCATTGTCCGAAGGAGGCGCTTTTAATACCAACACCTGCCCGAGGTCCATACCCAGGTCATGGTTCCTCATGAATTCCAATTGATGATATACAATGATGGTGGCTGCAATTAAAAAAGTGGAGGCCAGGAACTGAAAGATCACCAGCCCCTTTCTAAGCAACATCCCCGTTTTGCTGTTTTTAAAACTGCCTTTGAGAATAGTGATGGGCTTGAAGGAGGACTGCAAAAAGGCAGGATAAAGTCCGGATATAAAGACGCCGACAAAAAAGATGGCCACCACTGCCTTCCAGAACGTGGCATCGGTCCAGATGGAAGGCAGTTGCTTATCAACAAATTCGTTAAAGCCGGATGACAATAATTGGATAAAGGTAAGTGCCACAGCGATAGACAGTAAATTAAAAAGTGCTGAGTCTGTAAGGAACTGGAACACCAGCTGCTTTTTCCGGGCGCCAATGACTTTTCGCAGGCCTACCTCCTTCGCACGTTCCAATGATTTTGCCGTGGACAAATTCACATAATTCACCCAGGCTATGAAAAGGATGAAGACACCTATAAGCATCAAAAAATCCACCAGATCTTCGTCACCATTTACTTCTGCCTCATAAGACATATTGGATGTCAGGTGAATATCCAGCACGGGCTGAAGGTGAAACTGCAGAGTAGTCTCTTCACCAAGGTATTTTTTAGTTATGGCCGGCATTTTGGCCTGTAAGGCATTGAGGTCAGTGTCCGGTACAGTCTTTATGTATACATAGTCATTGAATCCCTCCCAGTTTTCCTCCACGCCCAGTTGAAAAAAGGTATTGTAGGCAATAAGCAGGTCGAATTTGAAATGTGTGTTTTCCGATGGGTCCTGTATTACCCCTTCTACAACGTACGTACCCGCATACTGTCCGTTGGGAACAGTGATCATCTCGCCCAGTGGATCTTCGGAACCAAAATACTTCTGGGCTGTGGACCTGGTGAGTATTACTGAAAAGGGTTTTGACAACAAACCTTTGGAGTCTCCCTTTATCATCCGGTAGTTGAACAACCTCAGAAAGGAAGGGTCTGCCAGCACGGCCTTGTTTTCTGTAAAAAGATCATCTCCCACCCTGAATACAATGCCATTGGATACCTTAAAAGCTCTGGCATGATCTGTCACCTCGGGAAACTCCTCGGTCAATACCTTTCCGGCGAGGTTAAAGGACATGGCATCTGAATAGACGATCTCCTCCCCCTTGACATTGATGGTCGTTACCCGGTAAAGATCCTGTGCATCGGTATGAAAGGTATCATAGCTGGTCTCAAAACCGGCATATCGTATGATCATCAGGCTTGTGACAATCCCGGTCGAAAGACCAAGCACATTGATCAATGTATATCCCTTGCTCTTCAGTAAATTCCTGACCGCGACTTTAAGGTAGTTTTGGATCATGATTATGGTGTTTTAGATACTGTGTAGATAAACCTGAGGGTTGTACCAGTGAGATGTCAATACTCATGCCATTGATGCAAAACACTGATTATCAATTTATTATGTTTACAATACAAGTAACTTTTCACTTTATTGTATCATTATGATACGATTCATTTGTGCCATAATGATACAACTTCTACCTTTAAATTCACATCAGGCTCTTTCTTCCAGGGTGTATCAGAAAGAGCGATGAGTTAGATTTTATAAAGCTTAAAAAATGAAAAAGAAAGGTAATATACTCATTGTGGATGATGATGAAGATGTGCTGATCACTGCCCGAATGATCCTGCGGGGTCATTTCGAGAAGGTACAGGTGGAATCTTCCCCAAAGAAGCTGGAGTCTATGCTGAAAGCAGGCGACATCGACATTATCATATTGGATATGAATTTCAAAACAGGAGCCACCAGCGGCAATGAAGGTCTTTTCTGGCTACGCCGGATCAGGGAACTGGATCCGGAGGTCCACGTAATCATGAACACCGCCTACGGTGATATCCAACTGGCGGTAGAGTGTATGAAGGATGGAGCTACGGATTTTCTGGTAAAGCCCTGGGAACAGGAAAAATTGCTGTCCACAGTAAAGAATGTTTTTGAGCTAAAGCAGAGCAGGAAAGAGATCACCCGTCTGGAAGGAGCCTCACAAACCCTGGCTAAGGATCTGGAAAAGGTCCATGGTGAACTGATAGGCTCGTCCCCGGCTATGCAGCAGGTCTTTGAAAGTATAGGAAAAGTAGCCGGCACAGATGCCGATGTGCTGATACTGGGAGAGAACGGTACAGGTAAAGAGTTGGTGGCACGGGCTATCCATAATAGCTCAAGGAGGGCAGACAAACCCTTTGTAAAGGTAGATCTTAGCTCCCTCACAGAATCACTATTTGAATCTGAAATGTTCGGTCATAAAAAAGGTGCATTCACGGATGCCAGGGAAGATCGTGTTGGCAGATTTGAGGTAGCAGACGGCGGCACACTGTTTCTTGATGAGATCGGCAACATCCCTATGAGTCTTCAGTCCAAGCTCCTGTCTGTATTGCAAAACCGGCAGTTCAGTAAAGTGGGCGATCACAGGACCATTCCCGTGGATATACGCCTGATCTGTGCTACCAACAAAAGTATCCATCGGATGGTGGAGGAGGAGCGTTTCCGGGAGGATCTGCTCTACAGGATCAATACCATTGAAATCGAATTGCCCCCGCTGGCTGACCGCTCCGGTGATATTCTTACACTTACACGACATTTTATGAAGGTATATGGCAAAAAGTATGAAAAACCAGGCCTCAAGCTTTCGAAAGACACCTTAAAGAAACTGGAAAACTATGCATGGCCGGGTAATGTACGGGAGCTCCAGCACGCAGTGGAACGCGCCGTCATCATGACAGGGTCAGATACACTGGCGCCTGAGGATTTCCTTATCAGAAAACCTGTGAAGGCCTCTCCACAGAACAGGTCGTTGAATGTTGAAGAGGTGGAAAAGCAGGTGATCCAGGAAGCATTGGAGAAATACAAAGGTAATCTGACCCAGGCAGCCAAAGAGCTAGGTATGGGAAGGAGTACCCTGTACAGGAAGCTGACGAGATACGGATTATAGAGACATCAAAAAAGGTACCGGAAAATCTGTTGTCACTTCAATCCATATCTCTGAGAAACCAATGTAATTCTTCTTCCATCACCGGTATTCCCTCTTGGTTTTGCAGATGGGTGCAGGTCCGAAAAAACCTGTACCACCCGGTCCTCCGGAACACTCGATAATACAGCAGGGAACCACTATTCAAACACAGACTCGAACAGTGACTTCATTGCCTCCCAGGACTGTTGATCAGCCTCCGCATTGTAGGCCAGTGGCAAATTGAATTGTTTCCCAAGCGAATCAGCGTCCGGACTGGTGAAACTGTGCACTGCACCTTCGTAGGCAATGTATTGGTAATCCGCCTGCACATGGTCCATGGCTTTTTTAAATGCCTCAACTGACTCCGGAGGAACGAATGAGTCTTCGGCTCCATTGCACACCAGCACTTTGGCCTTGAGCTTACCGGCTTCAGGCATAGCCGGTAGCTTTACGCCACTATGAAAAGCAGCTACGGCATCCAGGTCAAGCCCCATATTGGCCATGCTCAGTGCCACACTGCCTCCGAAACAGTAGCCAATAGCCCCTATCCTGGCACTGTCCACCTGTGGGTGGCTTTTGAGTTCTTCCATCGCTCTGACAAATCTGGCCTTGCCGGCTTCTATATTGGACATCACGCTCATGGCAAATTTTCCTGCATCATCCGGATGCGACGCGGTCTGTCCCTCACCATACATGTCCACTGCCAGGGTTACATACCCAAGTTCTGCCAGCATTTCCGCTCTTTTACGTGCGTATGCATTATGTCCCCACCATTCATGTACCACCAGTATGCCCGGCCTTTTACCTTCTATCCCCTCATCATAGGCAATATACCCTTTCATGGTAGTGGTATCGGTGGCGTATGTGATCTCTTTACCCACGATTTTTGATGTGGCCACAGTCGCCTCTGTCTCCACTTCAGTTTCACCAGAGGTATGTTCAGCAGGTTTAGTGGTACAGGCTACACCAGCTATTAGTAACACTGGCAGGATCATCGGTTGGATTGTCTTCTGTTTCATCATAATTAGTTGGTTATTTAACCCAATTTAATAAAAAACCAGTCTGTTTTGTTCAAAGCCTTTGCTGATCGGGCAACTATTGGAGGCTGGCGGTAAGCTCCGGCTTCTGACTTTCCTGCCTTTGGATGTGACTAAAATCCGTTTGCTCCTGGCCACTGAATGTGATAATACGATTTCCCGTATCCGGTACCAGGGGCAAGGGCTTGCAGTGCAGACTTTTATTGACCATATTTAGAGATAATACATAAACCGTCTTTTGAATACATCGCGTCTAAAGATACTGTTAAGAATTGTACTGATCCTTGCGTTTGGTTTTGGCGCGATCTATGTTCTCACTCAGACCTATTTCTGGCTGGTGTCCGTTTGGCTTTTTTTGTTCATGTTCATCGCCTTCTTTGGGTTGATCCGGCACATCGAACGGTCAAAGCGGGAGCTGAGCAACTTTCTGCTCAGCATTCAGCAGAACGATTTTTCCAATACCTATTCATCAAAAGCGTGGGACAAATGGGACTATGAATTACATTATGCCTATACTACCATTACAGATGAGTTCCGGAAGCTGAGGCAGGAAAAGGAATCCAACTATCACTTTCTGCAGGCCGTGGTGGAGCATTCGGCCGTGCCGCTGATCGGTTACAGGGAAAATGACCTTGAGATCACGCTTATGAACGAAGCGGCCAAAGACCTGTTCAAAAAACCATATCTGAAAACAGCAAAAGCCATAGGCAGAATAGACAAATCACTGGGAGAAAAGGTACTACAGCTGGAAAGCGGACAAAAAGAGCTGGCCAGGATCCTGATCAACAATGAACTGCTGAGCCTGTCGGTAATGGCCAAAGAGCTCCGGCTGGACGGACAACTGTATAAGCTGGTTTCCTTCCAGAATATCAAGGCCGAACTGGACGAGAAAGAACTTGATTCATGGCAAAAACTGATCCGGGTATTAACCCATGAAATAAAAAATTCTGCCATCCCCATTTCCACACTGACAGAAGTGGTAAATCAAATGATAACCGGTGAAGACGGGGAATTGCGAAACCTTTCCACACTGGATAAGGAAGACCTGGAGGACCTCAAGCTAGGCATAAGGACCGTACAGAAGCGTAGTCAGGGTCTGGTAAGCTTCGTCAATGCCTATGGTCAGCTGGCCAAGATCCCTCAGCCCCGGATAGAACGTGTAAAGGTGTCCGACCTGGTGACCAACGTGCTGTCATTGCTTCAGTATGACCTGAAAAAATCAGGCATAAAAGTGGAGGCGTTCATTGATCCGTCGATCAGCATAACAGCGGATCCTGAGCTGATGGAGCAGGTGCTCATCAATCTGCTGAAGAACGCCCGGGAAGCCCTGCAGGGTTCGAAGCAGCCTACCATTGAGATCAAGTGTCGCGTGGATCAGGGTAAAACAACCCTGAGTGTAGAAGACAACGGCCCGGGTATAGACCCGGAAACCCTTGAGCAGATCTTTATTCCCTTCTATACCACCAAAAAAGAGGGGTCCGGTATTGGTTTAAGCCTTTCCAGACAAATCATGAGGGCGCATAAAGGTAATCTGAGTGTTCATTCGGAGTTGGGTGCGGGCACACGCTTTTATCTTACTTTTTAAAATACAAAGAAGTTCTGACCAGGAGAAGGCCTCCCAATTCGTCCCTTTATGGCTGTCAAAGAGGCAATTATGCGGAATTTCAGCAAAATAACTTTTTAATTTACCTTATAATAACTATACTGACCGCCGTTTTAAACCCAGAACATTAAACCAATGAATTTCTGCAAGGTATGTATGTTCCTTTTGTTAGCTCCTGCCTTTCTGACCTGTAACAATTCCGGTTCTCAAACAGGAACAGGAGGTACGGAAAAGGCAACGTCAGCCATGTCAACCAAAGAGAAGAATACCATCCGATTCTATTTCACTCCTTCGTTGAGAAAAGACCGAATGGAAGACCAGATCAATGAATTCACTACATTTCTTAGTGAAAGAACAGATATGAACTTCGTACCTGTTATACCCGGGGATTATGAAGCCATGATCGACGATTTCGGCGAGGACAATGCTGATATGGCCCTTATGAATACGCTGAGCTTTGTGTCTGTCAGCAAAAAGTTTGGAGCTACAGCCCGGCTTAAATCCATAAAATACGGCAAGGACAGTTACAAGGGTCAGATCATTGCCAATACCCGGAGTGGTATTGATGGCCTGGAGGACCTGAACGGCAAAAAATTCGCTTTCACCAACAAAAATTCTACCTCCGGATTCCTTTATCCGGCAAAAATACTGATCGAACATGGCATAAAACCTGAAAAGACAATTTACGCGGAAGAGCATGACCGTGTGGTAGAGATGGTGTACAGGGGCATGGCCGATGCGGGGGCCACCTTTTATGCCGCTCCCGGTGAAAATGGAGAGATAAGGGATGCACGTGCAAAGCTACTGGATAAACATCCTGACATAGCCGAGAGGGTTGCGATCATTCAGCTAACAGAGTCCATTCCCAACGATCCATTGGTATTTCGCAAGGATCTGTCAGAGGAATTGATCTCAACTATTTGTGATGCTGTAAGGAAATTTGCAGAAACACCGGAGGGAAAATCCATTCTCACCGACCTGTATGGCACAGAAGGTTTTGTGAGCTGTACCAACAATGACTATGCATCCATGTTTGATGCTGTGGAGAAAAGCAACATTTTTTAAAGGTTGACCAATAGTATGGATCTCCTGATTTCCCATTAAATTTCAATATGTTCTCTGTATTATAAAAATATACTATATTTTTATGAAAAATAATGATGTTCTGTCCACGTCATTACATTCTTCCCAAGGCTTTCAAAGAGTAATATCCAGGGTGAGAGTATAGACTATTTGGATAAGGAATGTTAACTTTGTACGTTTTTTCGATCGTATCCTGTTAGTTTTCAGGCAGTTAATTATTTTTAAGGATCAAACCCATTATACCCTGGCCAAAATCAGTCAAACACGGGAGATTGTAAGGATCGCACTTACGGCCACTCTGCTGGCTTGTGTGGGGCTGGGATCGTTTGCCCAGGAGTTTGAGATCAACAATTTCGGCCCCAACAATTACAGGGCCGCTTCTGACAACTATTATGGCATAGAAAGCCAGGAAGGCATATGGTACTTTGCCAATGAGAATGGCGTATTGGAGTATGATGGCAGTGCATGGAACCTCATCACGATCAAAGACTACTCATCTGTGCATTCATTATGCGAGACAGCCGATGGCAGGATCTATACGGGAGGGAATAATGAATTCGGATATCTCCAGAAAGACAGCCTGAATAATTTTTCCTATTCGTCACTTCGTCACCTTATAGATACCGAAGATCCCATTTCCGAGATATGGAATATCATATTACTGGGCAACGATATCTATTTCGAATGCCGTGAAAAAATAATCCGGTACGATGGCCAAAAGGCCCATGAAATACGAATGACTGACGGCTATATTTTTAACATTGAAGACAAGCTTTACGCCTCGGTATACAATGAAGGCCTCGTTCGGGTAGAAAGCGACACATATTCATTGGTTGACCCTGATTTCAATTTTTCCAACGATGGAGCTTTCCATGCTTATCCCATGATAGGGTCGGATCCTGACACAGACCATGACTACTTACTGATCACTGCATTCAATGGCATTTTTCTGTTTAATTCTGAGGTGGGCAGTGCCAGGCCATGGCCCACGGAGATAGACGAACTGCTGAAGAAAGAAGGCCTTGCTGATGTGATCATCTGGAGGGACAGCCTCTATGCCTTGAGCACGCTGTCTGCCGGGCTGGTCTTTCTTGACCGGAACGGCAGGGTACAAAAGGCTTTGGGCGAGGATAAGGAACTTTCCAACACCGATGACCAGATCAAAACACTGTTTGATGAGCTGGACCCCAAAATCGAAGGGCTGATCAATGAAGAAAACGGATTACCCACTAATCAGCTTCGCTCCCTGTTCCAGGATCAGCGCGGGAATATATGGATCAGCTCGCTCTACGGCATCTCCTACCTGAAGTGGAATGAGATCTATAATGACAGCTATGTGCCAAAAACCGTACTGCGCAATATTTTTCTGACTTCTATGGACACCGCCAACACCCGGTCGGTTGAGTTTAAGTTTGCAACGCCAGGGTATGACCAGTCCGATCTTGAATATTCCTTTTATCTTGAGGGTTTTGAAGAGACCTGGCTGCCATGGACAGATGCTGTGGCAAAGGAATACACCAACCTTGATGGCGGAATATATGAATTTCATGTAAAGGCCCGGACAACAGGTGGTTTCGAGACAGAAGAGATCGTCTATTCCTTTGTGGTACCCACCCCGTGGTACAAGAACGTATGGACCTACCTGTTTGGTTTTTCACTGCTTTCAACCCTGATATTCCTTGGAGTGCGGTATCGAACGACGAGACTTAAAAAGCTCAACAGACGCCTGGAAGTCATTATTGAGAATCGTACCCGGGAACTCATGATGCAAAAAGAACAGCTCAGGGTGGCCAACGAAGAACTGACTATTATCAATACCGAGCTGGATAATTTTGTCTACCGGTCCTCCCATGACCTGGTGGCTCCCCTGAAATCATTGAAGGGCCTGGTAAATCTGGCAAAACATGACGGCCCTACCGGTGATCAGGCTACCTATCTGAAAATGATGGAGTCCAGCATATGGAAGCTGGAGGATTTTATAAAGAGCATTATGGAATACTCCACCAATGTGAAAAAGCAGATAGAGAAGAAGACCATCCATCTTGACGAGGTGCTTGAGGATATCCTGAATGAACTCAAATTTTTCGACAATGCTGATCGCGTAAAAGTGATCAAAAACTATGATCGTGAAGTATGCATTGCTACCGATCCCGAGCGGCTGAAAATAGTGCTGAGCAACCTTGTCACCAATTCAATAAAGTACCACAATTATAACCAAAGCGTACCCCATATAGAAATAGGTGCCTCCGGCGAAAGTGATCATTTTAAAATAACCGTGGCAGACAATGGCCTCGGGATAGAAGACAAATACCTCGACAAAATATTTGATATGTTCTTCAGGGCCTCTACCAATTCAGATGGCTCGGGACTGGGTCTTTATATTGTGAAGGACACGCTGGCGAAAATAAACGGTCAGATTTCGGTGGACTCAAGGTACGGTGAGGGCACCCGGTTTACCATTACTCTCCCGCTGAACTAAGATCCGGTCTTTCTGGACCCTGAGTTACGCTGCTTCCCTCCTGCCTTTTTCATGGGTATCCGCTCCGGAATGCTTAGGTCACCACCCGAAATGTACCTGTTGATCTTTGACAACAGCTGTATACCCTCATCATCGAGATTGCCGGATTGCTGCCTTTTCAGGAGATAGGTATTGACTTCTTCCAGCAGGGCAGTTAGTCGTCTGGTAGTGATCTGATCCAGAGAACCTGAATTTACCTGTGACCTCAACTGCTCGAAATGTCCTTTTAATGCCAGGTTATGAATTGAATCCATTTCTATTGTGCTTTGTTCACTAATGTTTCCTGAAGGCTTTTGATAAGCTTGTTTAGATTGTCATGTTCACTTTCCGGGGTCAGATCCATGTATTTCAGCAAAACGTTTATAGCTCCCCGGTAATCGTTGGCCAGTGCCAGTGACAGACCAAGATTATAATACGCACTGGCAAAATCAGCCTCTATAGCTATGCATAGTTCATAATGTATTTTTGCCAGCCCGAGATTGCCAACTTCCGAATATACATTGCCAAGGTTATAGTGTGCTTCAAAGTGACGTGGTTCTTCCTTCAGACAATGGGTAAAAGAATCGATCGCCTGTGAAAACCCGTGTTCTTCCGACTGGATCACGCCAAGATTGCACCATGCATCGGCCACAGATTCCTTGTTCTCAATGGCTTTTTGGTAATACTCCTTTGCCAGACTGAAATTATGCGCCTCATCCAGTTGCAATGCCCGTTCAAAAGAGCTTTCACGACTGGAAAGGCTGACTACCTTTGCTTCCTTTTCCTGAGCAGTGAACAGATTTAGCTGACCATGCTTCTCAAGGTCAACCTTTTTCCTCCTTCGGGCTTTCTTGAATCCCAGTTTGGAGGTAGAGTTCAAAGGGAATTTTACAATTCGGGTCATGTCAATACTATATCAATTTCTTTTTGGTTATTTAGTGACTGAGTTATTAGGTTATTAAGACGTTCTGTCGTTCCAATAACCAATAACTAATCACGATCGGCTCAGGCGCCTAAACCTATCCTGCTTTTTTTCTGGCCTTCGTTGCTTTTTGGCCAGTAGCCTTTTTCATAGGCTTCTTCTCTGCCTTTGCCTTCTCTATGCTGTCTTTCAATGCCGTCATAATATCCACTACCTCCGGCTCCTCTTCTACAATGGAGATAACCTCCTTACCTTCTATTTTGGCCATGATCATTTCTTTCAGTGCCTCATGATAGTGGTCAGTCATATCAATGTCTGCAAAGGGTTTCGACATGGAGCTAACCAGCGTACGTGCCAGCTTTAGCTGGTCTTCATCTACATCGCCCACCTCTTCTATCTTAGGCACTTCACCCATGCCTCTCAGCTCTCTGGGATTCCGGAGCTTGTACAGCATAAGGCCTTTTTCATGCGGTGTGAGCAACACTGTATTTTCTTTATCCCGCAGTACCACACGACCAACACCCACCTTTCCGGTCTCTTTCAGGGTTTGCATAAGCAACGCATAGGTCCTGGCAGCAAGATCACCATCCGGACCTATGAAATAGGGAGCATCAAACAGTGTCGGGTGAACCTCACTCTCATTCACAAATCCTTCAATTTCGATGATCTTCGTACTTTTAAGTTTAATCTTCTCGAAGTCTTCCGCCTCGATGATCACAAACTGACCAGGCTCGTACTGATAGCCCTTAACGATATCCTCATTTCTGAGCGTCTCATTGGTCACCTTGTCCTTCTTCTCATACTTTACCGGATTCTTCGTCTCTTTCGAAAGTTGATTGAACCTAATCGTCTGACCGGAGTCTACAGCATTATAGATCCTTACAGGAATGGTTACAAGTGAAAACCGGATATGTCCTTTCCAGATTGCCCGCATCGTTACTGGTATTTACCTTCAATGTTCAAAAAATGTTTCGGTCAATTATTCAAAATCAGTCTAAAAAATTGAAGCACAGATATAAAGATAATAATTTAATCATCAGAAAATCAAGCCAGTATAACTGTTTCTTCTTTCTGGTTTGGTATTTCCAGCGTGGGCAGATACCAGGTCTTGCAGGCTACCAGAATCCGATTTTCACTACCTGTTTCCAACCAGTCACCAGCATTGAGCGTCTAAAACCATGAAAACAGAATTTTGTCAATACGGATTCCATATCTTTAGCACCTGAACAGGCTATGAACAGATTCATTGAAAATTACACAGAGCGAGCGAGGAGAATAGCGTTCAAATTCCCCAGATTGTCCTTTGTACTTACACAGGTTAATTTCTGGATATTTGCCTTCATATTTCTGACCGTGATCTTTCATTTTTTTAGTCTTGCCATCAAGGACCTCTTTCCGGCAGTTAAAGTGACCAACATTTGGTTTTCGATAATGCTTTCAGTACTGGGTGGTATAGTGTATGGTCTTTTCACAGGCAGCATTGATCTGCTTACCACCCATACAGCTTTCGGCTGGTATTCCACCGGGGTCCGCGTACTGGTCAGGGCTTCCCTGTATTTTGCGGCATTCGTAGTGCTGTTCATGATCATGAGTTTATTTTGGAGCCAGTATATGGTTGAATACGTTTGGAACGGACAGGAGATACAGTTCTCACATGAATTCAAGCGCCACATGTCCACGTCATTGTTCATCTACACCCTGGTCCTGAACCTATTGTTAAGCTATGTCAAACAGGTGAACAATAAGTTCGGCCCCGGTATCCTGCTACCCCTGCTATTGGGGAAATATCAAAATCCTTCTGTTGAAAAAAGGATCTTTCTTTTTATGGACCTCAAATCCTCCACAGCCTATGCAGAAAGACTGGGCCATCTGAAATACAGTGAAATGATCAGGGACTGCTTCCTGCTCGCCAACAAGATACTCGTGGCGCACAATGCTGAAATATATCAATATGTGGGAGACGAAGTGGTCATTACGTGGCGCGAAGATGCCGGTCTTTTCAAACTTCGCTGTATTACGTATTATTTCGATTTTGTACGTTCACTCCGAACCAAAGAGGCATATTACATGGAAAAATACGGTCTGGTACCTCAGTTCAAGGCAGGCATACATGTTGGAGAGGTCACGGCCATAGAAGTAGGTGAGATCAAAAAGGAGATTGCCTACCACGGTGATACCATCAACACAGCTTCAAGGATACAGGGAGTATGCAACAAGTACCAAAGCAATCTGGTCGTATCACAAAGCCTGATCTCAAGGCTGGATATCCCGGAACATCTCGAGGTCCGTCCCATTGGTTCCGAGCTTTTCAAGGGAAAAACGAAAACGGTTCATTTGTTTGCTGTTGAGGAGAAGGAGTTATTGGGTTATTAGGTTATTGAGTTATTGGTTATTAGGGATTTGGTAATTCTCATTCAGTCAAAATTTAATATGTTGATTTTCATCAAGTTGTAGAATTAGATCAGAAGTGGAGACTGGAAGGTGGAAGTCTGAAGCAGGAAGCGGGAAAGTAATATCCGACTTCTAACTTCCGGCTTCCGGCTTTCACGAAGGCCCGGGTTGTTTTAACATAGTAGAGAATAGCCAGCTTCCTCGGTGACCTACTAATCCACAACTCAATAACCCAGATCCGGTCGTAAACGAACAAAGACCGGTTCTCTGAAAGTGTTGTTTTTTGTGATAGAAGCAAATTGTATCTCACAGTAGAGCACAGGTTCTATCCAGGTGGTTTTATGATGGTCAAGAGGTTTTTCTTTGATCATACGGTCTGTCTTTTTTAGTTTCCCGAGCTCTTTCATCACCTCTTTCATGTTGGCGTCAGTGAAGCCTGTTCCTACCTTTCCCCTGTAACCGAGGTCATTGTCTTCCCATTCTCCAAGGTGCAGCGCTCCAAAATGCATTTCCCTGTCCCCTTTACCTTCTGTATAGCCAATGATAAGGGCATCAGCTGTATGCCTTACCTTCACCTTTAGCCAGCTGGTACTTCTTTTGCCCGGCAGGTATCGGCTGTTCCTGTCCTTGGCAATGATCCCCTCCAGTCCCATTTGCTTTACGGCATCAAAAAATTCCTGCCCCTCTTCCACCACCTCGCTGATCCGATAGGAGGTTTCCTTCCTGAGAGAATCCGCTATCCAGGCCCGCCTCCGCAGGAGCGGTTCATTGATCAGCGCCCGGCCATCGAGATACAGGCAATCAAAAATATAGCAAAACGCAGGGTACTTTTTTACCGCCCGTTCGATCTCCACCTCACCACGACGCTGCATACGGTGTATTACAGTCTTGAAGTCTGGCTTGCCATCCGGATCAAAACACACAATTTCCGCGTCAAACAAAGCAGAATTTACCCGGAACGCTTTTTCGGGGATCATCAATTCCGGAAACTGACGGTTCAGGTTTTTATGCCTTCGGCTCCAGATATTGAGTTCGCCTTCGTCGAGCGCAATTAATGCCCGAATACCGTCCCATTTCATTTCATACACATAGTTCTCACCCAGCGGTACATTATCCGTATTTTCAGCCAGCATGGTTTCTATTTCATCCTTTACCCAGTCAATCTGAGGGTTATCCACACGCTCCAGCAGCCACTCATTATCTTTCATCAGATGCATCCGGTACTCAGCATTGATCTCTCTGCTGCTCAGGTTGAAATAGAAACCATCCTTCTTTTCTTTGGTGATCTCATATTTCCCGTTGGCATAGATCCACATCATTCCACCCCCGTACTGACCTTTTGGGATCTCCCCTTCGAATGTGATATACTTCATAGGATGATCCTCAGTAGCCACGGCCAGACGTTTTATTCCCGGGCGGGGCGGGAGCCCCCTTGGTACTGCCCATGACTTCAGTACACCATTCTGTTCCAGACGCAGATCATAGTGCAGATGGGAGGCATGGTGCCGGTGAACCACAAAACCTGTATCGTCACCACCGGCATAAAGCCCTCTGGGCTCGGGGGTCTTATTGAAATCGCGTTTTTTGCTGTACTCATCAAGCTGCTCCGGGGTTTTCCTGCGGGCATTGGTCTTAAGCCTCTGCGCTCTTACTGACTTCGCCTCTTTGGTATGCAGCGGAAGGGCGTATGAGGCAAAAGCTTCCCACGCATCACCTTCGCTTAATATTTTGTCAGGCACATTGGCTATCGTAAAAATACCCGGGTCTTCCACCCCTTCGAGTTCCTCCCAGGTCAGGGGCATGGAAACGGGTGCCCCGGGATTACCACGGAGACTATACGCGCCAATGATCGTCTGGCCACTCCTGTTCCGGTAGATATCGATCAGCACCCTCCCCTTTCGTGCTTCCTTTTTAATATGAAGGGTGGTCTCGGACATTTTCTCCACAAAAGGCCTCGCTACATCCCTTGCCACCTGGAAGGCCTCTTCAAACGACCATTGCGGAAG
>LYSV01000111.1:21083-28462 GCA_001657315.1 Flammeovirgaceae bacterium BBD 1991-12
CCCTTGCCCCCGGTGGTTTTTACAAAAGTAGAATAGCCATAGGACTCAATATGCTCTTTAAGACTGACGGCTGTTTTGACCACCTTCTTAAAATCATAGCCTTCCGGCGGGTCAATGTCGTAAACAATGTAATCAGGCTGGTCAAAATGAGGCCTTTTGGAGTGCATCTGATGTAGCTCAAGGCATGCCAGATTCGCCAGCCACACGAGTGAGGCCTCTTCCGTAGCCATCATGTAATCCTTCTTTTCGCCACCGAGTGTCACATATTCCAGCCAGTCTGGCGCCCACTCGGGTCTGTTCTTCTGAAAGAATCGTTCTCCATGTATTCCATCAGGAAAGCGCACCAGTGAAAGCGGACGCCCTTTCATATGGCTCAAAATAGTGGGAGCAATGGTAAGGTAGTATTTAAGGATCTCCGCCTTACTCACCTCTGCCTGCGGATACAGCATTTTTGTCAGATTGGAGATCTCCAGCTTTCGCTTGCCCACCTGTACATATTGCGATTGTTTAGCCACTGCGCTTAGTCTTAAGTCCTTAGTCCTGAGCCTGTAGGGGTAACCGAAAACAGTAAACAAGAAACCCGAAGCAGTAAACCCAAATCACCAATCTGCCTCTCATCAAATTTTCCCGGTCATTCCTCCAATTTACTTTATTTTCGCTCATGTGATACGTCTTTTTTTTACTTTATCATTTCTCATCTCTCTGAATTTATATGCCCAATCTCAAGCTTACTATATCAAAAAGAGCGTACACAAGATCTCACTCGACGGTATCCTTGACGAGCAGGACTGGCTAAAGGCACAGGTTCTGGACAGTTTTATACAGCAGTTCCCAACGGATTCACTACCCGCTTTGTCAGGAACCGAAATACGGCTCACCTATGATGAACAGTTCCTGTATTTTTCCGGCAAAATGTACACACAACGCCCTGACCACACCTATGTCACCCCTTCTCTGCGCAGAGATTTCAGAGGCGCTGCCAATGATGCACTTGTTTTTAATATTGACACCTTTCTGGACAATACCAATGCTTTTCAGTTTGGTGTAAACCCATTTGGGGTACAGCGGGAGGGGCTCATCGCCAACGGAGGCTCTCAGGGTGATGACCTTTCACTTTCATGGGATAATAAATGGCAGGTAGAAGCCCGGCAGTATGAGGGCTACTGGATAGCAGAAGGGGCAATCCCCTTTAAAAGTCTTCGCTACAATGAAGGTTCAGAAAAATGGAATATCAAATTCTATCGCATAGACAGTGAAACGGGAGAACGGACAGTTTCTGTACCTACACCCCAGAACTTCAGGATCTTTTCCCTTGCATTTATGAGTGAACTCGTCTGGGACCGTCCTCTGAAAAAGCCTACCACCAATGTCGCGCTTATCCCCTTTGTAGCCAGTGGGCTTAGCCGCGACTTTGAGGATACTGAACAGACCGGTACCAAGAGGGATCTGTCCGTGGGAGGCGACGCAAAAATTGGCATTGGCCCCTCCCTGAACCTGGACCTGACCATCAATCCTGACTTCTCTCAGGTAGAAGTAGATCAGCAGGTGACCAACCTTGATCGTTTTGAGATCTTTTTTCCTGAGCGACGACAATTTTTCCTGGAAAATGCAGATCTCTTTGCCGAATTTGGCCATCCGCTGGCAAGGCCTTTCTTTTCCAGGCGTATTGGGGTGGCCATAGATAGCTCTACCGGCCAGAATGTGCAGAACAAGATCCATTTTGGCGCCCGGCTCAGTGGCAAGCTGGATAACAACTGGCGTATTGGACTACTCAATATGCAGGCAGCGGAAGAAAAAGAGATCAATCTGCCTTCCACCAACTATACAGTAGCGGCAATACAACGAAAAATATTCGGCCGGTCAAATGTAGGCGCGATATTTGTGAATCGTCAGGCTGTTGAGGACAGTACGGGTGAGTTCTCGCTGGATAATGATAACTACTCCAGGATCATCGGGGTAGACTACAACCTGGCCTCCATGGACAATAAATGGATAGGCAAAGTGTTTTATCAGCAGGAGCTTGAGGCTGATCAGAAGGATGGTAACTTTGCCCACGGGGCTTTTCTCGTCTACGACTCCAAAACATGGACTTTTGTATGGGCACATGTAATGGTGGGTGATGAATATGATGCAGAAGTAGGCTTTGCTCCAAGAAGAGATTTTTTCCGTATCAATCCTGAGCTGGGTTATAATTTTTTCCCAAATTCTTCGTGGATAAACCAGCACGGCCCCAATCTGGAAGTAGAGTATTTCTGGAAAAACGGAGATAAAACCGACCATCTGTATTCTGCCAGCTATGATATTCAATTTAAAAATACTGCCAGTTTTGGGGCTTCCATTAATCAGCGCTTTACTCTACTGTTCAACCCCTTCGATCCGACCCGAACGGGTGGGGAAGAGCTCCCTGCCCAGACCAGCTACACCTATAGCTCCTTCGAGTTCGGTTATGAGTCAGATTTCAGGAAAAGAGTGGGATATTCACTTGAGGGCTATTTCGGTGAATTTTTCAATGGCCGGCGATACAACCTGAACAGTGAGCTGAATATTCGTTTTCAGCCTTACGGCGCTCTTTCCCTTAATGTCAATTACAATAAAATCGAACTTCCCCACCCCTACAATGATGCTGACCTCTTTCTTGTGGGGCCCCGGTTTGACCTTACCATGACCAGGAGTTTGTTCCTCACTACCTTTTTGCAATACAACAGTCAGATCGAGAACGTAAACATTAATACAAGGCTCCAGTGGCGCTTTAAACCTGTATCGGACATTTTTCTGGTATATACCGATAACTATGGAACGGAAGAGCTTTCGGATAACCTGAATTTCAAGGCAAAGAACCGGGCCCTGGTGTTCAAGGTCACCTACTGGCTGAATATTTGAGGCTGTAATTGTCCAATACCGCAATGGTGGGATGATCCAGGCCATTTCTGTGAGTATCAAACCAGTGTCCGGTCCACACAAAAAGGATGGTACATTACAGCACCCATTCTTACATACGTTTCCGAAACTTCAACAATAATTGCAAATTTGTATTTGTTCTTCCAACTTTGATACTTATGAAAGCCCCACGCTTGAGTTTTAATGTCTTGGTGGCCAATATTTTAGCCATATGCGCGATCATGGCGATTGCGGCTGGTATCAGTGTAGCTTATCTTTTCTTTTATTCCCTGTCAAGAAATAATCCTGACTTCTGGAAGGACGCGGACGCTTTGGGTGTGGCAGGTGAATTTCTGGGTGGAACAGTAGGTTCGATATGGGCCCTGGCTGGAGTTATATTGTTCTTTCTGGCATTGATCTATCAAAAACGTGAGCTGGTACTGCAGCGTGAAGAGTTGAAGGAAAGCCGCAAGATCATGGAATACCAGTCTGCCACCATTGCCATACAGCAGTTTGAAAACACATTTTTCCAGCTTTTGAATTTTCATATCAACGCTTCAAATACGATCCGCAATCTGGCCACCAGCAGCAACGGGCGGAGCAATAATCCCTTTGATGCACTGTATAGTGACTTCAAAAAGGAGGTAAATGCATTGAAGAAACGTAGAAAACAGGACAGCGGCAACGTATCTCCTGATGACGAATCCTTTGAAATGTGTTTTAAAACGGTATACGAAGGGTATAAAAATACTTTTCAGCACTATCTGGAAAACTACCGGACCCTGGTGCTCCTGATCAGATCCAAAAGCCATGATCCGGAATTTTATTTCAACATCCTGAGATCGCACTTTACTGAGCAGGAGGTACTGATACAGTTTTATTATGTACTACTGGCCTCCAAGGACAAGGATCTTATTGAGACTGCGGAAAAGTACGGCCTTTTTCATAAGCTGAACCTTAGGGCAGTAGCGGAAATTGACTCATATCATGTTCAGAAACTAAAGGAAAACGCCTATAACGGCCTGGTTTAAGGACTGGATTTAGCCGACAGTTGTTTGTTGATCGTTGCCGTGAGGCAGATGGCATAAAAGCAGTCAGATCCCACTGACATAAACATGGCGTGACAATCTCTTCTCAGGATCACAATTCAGCCTTGGCATAATCATTGCTTTATACAAAAAACTATTATTAACGTATTATTGTGCTTCCTGACTCCATCAGAATGACCCGGCCCGCCGGTGGCATCTGTTGGTAAATTTAATTACATTGTAAAAAACTTACCCAACATGAAAAAGATCTGTGTTACTCTGTTAGCTACTCTTTGTGTAACGCTGTCGCTCGCTCAGGACAAGATCCACAAGAGGGACAAGACAGTGATCAATTGTATTGTTACTGAGATAGGTATTGAAGAGATCAAATATTACCTCTCAGAGGATGAAATGCGGAACTCACCCATCATTTCCATTGCTGTGAACGAAGTGTCAAAAATTGTGCTGAGCAGTGGAAGAGAAATAGAATTTAAGGATCCGCTCAATGACCCTTCCTTATATACCGAAAACAGACAGCGGGCCATTAAGATGCATTTTCTCTCCCCCCTGACCGAGCATCTTGGACTTGCCTACGAGAAAAGCATCAAACCGGGCCGGAGTTTTGAGGCTGAGCTGGGGATCATCGGCCTGGGATTTAACACTGATGACGTTAACAAAAGCGCCGGTTTCTACGCTTCATCAGGATATAAGTTTATCCGGACCCCTGATTTTTATACTTCACGGATGAAGTATGCTCACGTTTTGAAGGGTTCCTATATTAAACCACAGCTCCTGCTATCTATTTACCATAACGAACACGAGGAGGACTTCTTTTTCGGAAGTGGCCCTGAGAAGATCGAGCGGGATATTATAGCCGGCGCTTTTCTACTCAACTTTGGTAAACAGATCGTTTATGACAATGTTTTCCTGATCGATTATTCTGTGGGAATAGGCTACGGCTTCAGCAATCAGGACAACGACACGGACAGAGATATAGACCGGTTCCGCTCCTTCCATTACGGTTTTGTAGCTGGTGACAATGAAATTCCAATAGCTATTAATGCAAGGTTGAAGATCGGACTTCTACTCAGATAATACTGATTTTTCTGCTCAAAGCCGGACTATCCGCGTTTCACAATTGAGTGCCGGAAAATCCTCTGTCAGTGTTTTGAAGGCAGACCATTTAATGTAATCAAAGGGCAGAGGTTTTTTATATGTACAACATAAGCTTAAAACATTACAACATGGATGTTAAACCTTCTTGTTCACAAAAGTTTATTTTCGGTTAGGTTTTTAAAACTTATATGCCTGAAAGCTACCCCTAATGAAAAAGATATATCTTCTTGCCCTTTGGTCTTTCTTCCTTGTCACATTGTCCCCTGGCCGGGATCTGAACAGTAGAAGTGATAAAAGATCGACTCATTGTATCCTCACAGAAACTGAGATCAAAGAAACAAGGCGCGGTCCGAAGCAGCAGGACAGCACAAACATCATTGTGATGAAAGCTGCTGCCGGAGGAATGACGGACAGTGGCAGACATATGGTTCATACAGATTCTGCCAACACTGACCAGCTCTATTCAGAAAACAGAACCCGGGCCGTAAAGCTGCATTTTCTATCCCCCCTCACACAACACGTGGGCCTGGCTTATGAGAAAAGTATCCGGCCTGGCGCTGCTTACGAGGTAGAACTTGGAGTTATCGGCCTTGGGTTTAACACCAGGGAGTGGTACAGCCTCGATGACGAAACCAACACCAGCACGGGTCTTTATATTTCACTTGGCTACAAGCTGATCCGCCCCCCAAAGGCTTATGTTTTGCAGGGAAAAGATGCACACATTCTCAAGGGCTCCTACCTTAAGCCACAGGTGCTGGTATCAGCCTATCGGAATATTCAGGAGGAAGGGGAGGTACCGATCGGTGAAGTGGCGGAAAAGACGGAACAGAACATACTGGCCGGCGCAATCATCCTAAGCTTCGGCCAGCAGGCAGTCTATGACAATACTTTTCTAATAGACTGGTCCGTAGGTGCAGGATACGGCAGCGATGTGGACAGGATCAGGAACTTTCATTATGGTTTTATTACTGGTATAAACCAGACCCCTTTTGCTTTTACTGCCCGCTTAAAGATCGGTTTTTTGCTGAAATAGCCACCCGATCACTCATAGGGAATGATCCTGAGGATCTGCTTGATGGCCTCCAGTCTGGCGCGGGTCTTTCTGTTGGCCTTTATAATGATCCATGGGTTCTTTTCAGTATTGGTCCGTTCAAACATCTTCTCTTTGTAAAGAGTGTAGATATTCCATAGCTCCTGGGCACGCTCATCCACCGGGGTCAGTTTCCAGCGTTTCAGTGGATTGTTCCGGATCTCTTCAAACCTCCGGGCCTGTTCATCCTTGGTAATGGAAAAATAGAGCTTGATCAGAATAATGCCGTCATCGGTGATCATGGATTCAAAGTAATTCACCTCGTTCATGAAACGCTGGTATTCCTCCTGGGTACAAAAACCATTGACAGGCTCTACTACGGCACGGTTATACCAGCTCCTGTCGAAGAAAACAATTTCTCCGGGATTCGGCAAATTACTGATGTAGCGCTGGAAGTACCATTGACCCTTTTCCTCTTCTGTAGGCTTCGGTAGTGCATGCACCTGATACAGCCGTGGATTAAGATGGTGTGTTATCCTGCGGATAGCCCCGCCTTTCCCGGCAGCGTCACGGCCTTCAAACAGGATACAAACACGTTTTTTGTTCTGAGTTACCCAGTTTTGAAGCTTGATCAGCTCTACCTGATGTTTTTCCAGTTGATATTCATACCGGACATACCTCAGCGCCCGTTCAGGTTGGATGTTGTGTTCATCTTCCAGCATGAGCTTTACCGCCCGGTTTGAATTTAACAGGGAAAGTTCGCGCTCCGTAAATTCGTAGTTTGACATGGCTACTGTGAATTGTAAATGGAACGATGGAATCTCATGATCACGTTGGGGTCGGGTAAAACCCTTGTAGCAGCTTCATCCTTACCTTCATATTCAAAGGATGAAAGCAGATGCCGGATACTCTCCAAACGCGCCTCTTTCTTAATATTGGTTTTTGCTATGATCCACGGACTGTAGGAAGTGTGTGTTCTGCTGAACATCTGCTCCTTGTAATAGGTGTATTTTTCCCACAGCTCCTGCCCTTTTTCGTCCACGGGACTTAGTTTCCAGCGCTTCAGGGGATTGTTACGTCTGGCGGCAAACCGCCGGGCCTGCTCAAACTTGTCTATGGAAAACCAGAACTTGGTCATATGTACACCGGATTCAAAGAGCATGTGCTCAAATTCCGGAACCTGCCGCATGAACTGCTGGTACTCCTCGTCGTTACAAAAACCCATAACAGGTTCCACTACAGCCCTGTTGTACCAGCTCCGGTCAAAAAAGACGATTTCCCCGGCATTAGGCAGTACTCTGATATACCTTCTGAAATACCACTGTCCC
>LYSV01000112.1 GCA_001657315.1 Flammeovirgaceae bacterium BBD 1991-12
TATAGGCCGCTTACCCACGGGGCCTCAAATGGCCCACACTCTTCGTGGACGTCCCCCCTCCACCCGTCAACAGAATTTTCAAGGATAGCCTCCTTAACAGCTCATTATGATGGTAGTGCCGCAAATTTTAGTCAACCTTCGCCGGAAATAAAAACATTTGCTATGCGTGGAGCGCTACTAAATAACGAAGAACACAATGGTCTTTTGTTATTGACCAGAAAGATGGCTGAGTTTGTTCGGGAACTTTTGTTCAATGATCTTACTACTTCATAGCGTAAGAAGACGTTTTCCATAAATTATATTATCAAATACCTTTACGTGAAAGCTGTACAGGGTTAACCTAATACTTGTCTGCGATCCGGTAGTTTTCACCATCCATTTCCTAACTTTTCAAAAGATGGGAAGAGTTTCCCAATTTAATCCAGGAAAAATTTCGAAGGAAAAACTCATTCATTGATCGATTGGAGCAAATGAGAAAATGGGTGTAAAAAAGCCATTTGTTTTGGCTATGTTTTACCTGGTGCATAAAAAAAGCAGCTACTTTAACGTAACTTCCTGATTATCATTGTAACGGAGGCAGGACCCGAACCTGCGACCTTTGGGTTATGAGCCTGGTCTCTAATGGTTCAATATGTAGTTTAGGAAAAAGAACTTCCAATGTATTGAAACTAAACTAAAACAAAAAATTCCCGCAGAAATCCCGTAGCTAAAAATAAAAAAGCCAGTAACTTAATGTAACTGGCTGATCATCAAGCTCCCCCTCTTGGACTCGAACCAAGGACCTACTGATTAACAGTCAGCCGCTCTAACCAACTGAGCTAAGGGGGAGTGTTTTTCAAATGGTCTGCAATATTAGAGGTTGGTTTTATATTTTCCAATAAATGAATTCGAAAAATTTACCAGCTACTTGATCAGTACGAAAAAATAGATGAGAGTAAAAACCATAAGGAAAACAAGGCCGGCTGCTGCCAGCAGCTTTAACCATAAGGGAGGTCTGAGATCCACGGGCACTTCAGGAGAAAATATTACCTTATAGTTGAGGTAAGCGGCCAAAGGCGCTATCACAAAAGAGAGTACCGTGGCCAGATCCACCAGACTTTTCAGATTGTTTAAAAACCGTGAGATCACCAAAAAAGCACCCATACTGACCAAAATGATCCAGAAGGTATAATTCCATTTGTACATCCGCCCGGTGAGAAGCTTTACGATCCGCTCCATCGCACGTCCGTAGCCGTCCAATACCGTAATGGTTGTACTGAACATGGTGCTGAATGCTGCTGCTGCAATGATCAGGTAACTCCACTCGCCAATGGATTCGGTGTACATTCCGATCAGTTGTCCCGCAAATGTGGCAGAACTATTGGACAGCTCAGTGCCCGACCCATAGATCACCAGGGCGCCGAGTGAAAGGAATACGACCGCCAGAATGGAAGTGATCACATAGCCAAGATTAAAATCCAGGAGTGTCTCTTTCAGGCTGGGTTTGTAGCCCGTCTGGGCGATACGTGCCTCTGCCCACAGCCCGGTCCATGTGCTCATATCCACGGCCGTAGGCATCCACCCCATGAGCGCTACCAAAAACAGGATACCCTCAGCACCCATTACTTCCCTGGGAACAAAATCTGCTGCCGGTTCCACCCTGCCCCGTGAAAAGGCAATGACCACAGCGGTAACGGTGGAGATCAGCAGTACCACACTGACTATCTTCAGCAGACCGTCCAATGCATTGTACCGTCCGGTGGAAAGCAGAATTACGCAGAATAAAAATATAATGGCAGCCCAGATATCCGTAGAAAGGTCGATGCCCATGAGATTGCTCAGCAACCCTGAGGCCACAAAAGTGACTGCCGCCGTAACAATGAACATACTTATAAAGGTGATGGCACCATACACCCACAGGATCCATTTACCGGTTTTCGCGTAGCCGTCAAGAATACTGACTCCGGTAGCTCCGGTATAACGTGATGAAAACTCAAAAAAGGGATACTTGAACAAATTGGCGGCGATCACGGCGAGCAGAAGTGAAAATCCGTAATCAGCACCCGCCCGGGTGGATTGTACCAGGTGCGAAACACCTATACACATACCTGCAAAAACAATCCCGGGACCCAGTGTTTTGATGAAGTTTTTAATGCTGGTGTTCATAAGCTCGTGATTCTGAGGCCTAAATTAGAGATTATCTGCAAATTGTTGCTCCTGTTTTGCGTATCCTGTCAATGTGCTCGTGACACACCCTAAAAAATATAAACTATCCGGCTACTCGTCACTGGTTAAAGCCCCCGGCGAGTATACTCCAATACAAAAAGAGAGAAATTGCGCCATTTTGTCATTTTTTATTGCCTGACAATCACTAAATTGAGCCATTTTGTCACTAAAATCAATCAAAAATGAAGCGTTGAGGATATGGTACGATATTGAATAGAGGAAGGTAAAGAAACTAAAATTTAAATAACTATGACACTTGTGAGATACAACCCATTAAATGATTTTGTACCTACCACCTTTGGAAGCCTTTTGGAAAGTGCCTTGAATAATGGATCAAGAGCCCATGCGTATGTTCCCAAAGTGGATGTTTTCAGGAATGATAAGCAGTTTGAATTACACTTTTTCGTACCCGGTGTTAAAAAGGGAGATTTCACCATTGACCTCGAAGACAACCGACTGACGGTAAGCGGTGAAAGAAAGCTGGCAGAAGATCTGAAAGATCAGTTGCAGAAGAATGAATCCAATTACGGGGCATTCAAAAGATCCTTCAGGTTATCCGAAGACATTGACCAGGGCAAGATCAAGGCAAATTATGAAGACGGCGTGTTGAAGATCGAATTGCCTTTACTGAAAAAAGCGGACACCAAAAAGGTGATCAGTGTAAAATAATTCGAAAACATGTTGAAAAAAGAAAAAGCGGCAAAAGCCGCTTTTTTTAATTGTTTACAGATTTCATGCCGTTGCGATACAGGAACTCCTCATAGGCTTCCCTGAACGTATCCACTTCCGGAGCAAGCCCGATAGCTTCCTCATAGCTGGTCAGAGCATCTGCCAGAAGTCCATTCTCTTCGAAAAAACCGGCCAGAATGAACTTATTGAGGGCATTCTCGTCTTCCACTCCTTCCATCAGGTTTTCCAGTTGCGTCCTTACCGCGGTGGTCTTGTCAGCATTGAGTTTTCTAATAGCCTTAGCCTTGGGTTTTGCCGTCTGGTCGTTTTTATCCACTACTTCGATCAGCAGCACGTTTTCTTTGGCAATCTTTTCATCGGTCATATCCAGTTCTACGCTACTCTGGTTGGTCTCAATTTCAAGGATCGTGTCCTCGAACATATTCTTCAGCGTTACCTTGTAGACCTGCCCTGCATCAGCAGAATCCCACCTTACAATGGTTTTTTCACCGTAAACCTCTGCAATGGCGTTGGGCAGATAGATGTTAATGGGGTCACCCAGGCCGCGGTGTACCGCTCCCGTAGCGCTTAGCCTGTTCTTTTTACCTTCTGCGGACATTTTACTCAGTACAAAGTCTGCATACTTGCTGGCTACACTCGAGCCTCCCTGGCTGACCTTCTTTGCCAAGTCCGACACCTTGTGATTGCCTGCATCCCTTAGCTCCATGGTCTTACCACTGGCATGGACAAGGCCCAGATAGGCATCATTTGATACGATCAATTCATCCTGCGCCTTAAGAGAAGCGCCGGTCTTAAGAGGTTTCCATTCTTCACCTGTCTTGATTTTATTATCACCCCTGTTAGCCAAAACCTTAAATGTGTAACTCTGTGCGTAGGAAAGTTCTCCTGCAAGGAGCAGCACTAATAATACAATCCAATTTCCTTTCATGATGTTTTCACAGCTAATTTAACAATTCCAATATTGAATAATATTTTAGAAATATTATATTAATTTATACATGATGCGGTAGTGAGGTAAACAGGAATCTCTCTATTTTTTAAAATTACTGGATTCCCTCATATTCATTCTCATAGTATTACAAATTCAAAGACCCTGCTACATAGCGATCATTTGTCAAGCCCCTGATCCTCAGGTTTCCATCAGCCTCCAAAGTCCTGTCACACGCTTACCGGTTTTCGTTTTCTGAACATTAACCTCCTGCCGGCACGCGTATAAAGATTTTTCACCACTCCAAAGTATATCTCCAAAAGGTCCCCTGCCAGCGCCAGTGCTATAAGACCGTAAGTCAGTTCCAGTTTAAAACTAAAGGAAGAGAATATCTGGATAATGAAAAACAAGATCAAAATGACTTCCGTGACCTGGATCAGCTTGGACACTCCATCGTACCACACCCCGCTTGTTCTATACACGTAAGAGAACAGCAATACGTTCAGATAGCACAGCAATACCCCCAAAATTATCTCTACTGCCCTGCTGAAGGAATCCACATAGTCGCGGTTGAGTATCATGGATACTATGTTGGCGTGTATAACCGGACCGAACATATCAGGATTTGCCCTACCGGCAATTTTTGGGTTCAGAGGGGTAAAGAGTCTGTCCTCCCATTCCGGAGCGCCGAATTGCGCACCCAAAAAACCCAAGATCACAATTTTATCTTTCAAAAGCCCCGGCACAAAGTCTTCGTTAAGTACCTGATCCCAATCCAGCGCATAAAACCGTGTGGCAAACTTATCCTCCTCAAAAAAGTTAACAAAATCCCCTCTGTAGTTAATGATCTCAAAATCATTGTTCCTTTTGAACAGTTCCTCAGTGATCCCGGGTTTGTACAACTCCGCTATTTTTACGGCAAAAGCCATATACGTCTCACCACTGGTAAGGGTGCGTTTTGGAGGAAACCTCCGGCATATCTTTACATCATCCTGAAAAGCAGCATCAGAATCCAGGTTAGCCATCGCCACATGAGTATTACCAATGAATATAGAGTCGGAGGTATACATGTGATCATAAATTTCCTCCCCGAGATGGATCTTTGCGAGGGAATCCGTCTGCTCGATCCTGCCTACCATTACCACTTTCGCTTTGGCTTCCGTGATCGCGCCGGCCAGACTTAGTGTACCAAGAGTATCGTCAAGATAGCCTTTAAAAAAACTATCGAGTCCGATTACACCAGGGTTATACTTATCCACGATCCGGATCTGCTCAGCAATACCAGCGCGGGGCAGATTCCCTATATTCACCAGCACAATGGTGGTATCCGGGGGAAGCGGCTCACGAAGCTTACTAAACGCCACGTCCGTCATTTCCATGTCTTCCAGCGCCTGTCCAACTGCGTCAAAGGCATCGAAAATACCAAAGGCGGGGATCAGAGACACCAGGTACATAAAAAGATAGATGAAAAGCGTGGCAAACACACCGTCTATCCAAACATTTCCCTTTCGTATTTTCTTGGCCATTTGACTATGAATTGATCCTTATATAATTCTGATATTTATGGATTTTGAAACACCCTTAAAAAGCGTTTTCAACAAGGTGCTCAATATACAACGGGGGTGGCAATAGCTCAAAATAATAATTATCTCAAAATTTCCACAATTTAAAGTCTAATTGCAGTAAGGCTTACTAATTTTGGGGCACCATGCTGACCACTACAAGAACGCGATTAACCGCTGAAGAATATATCGACGGAGTTCTGGATCATGACCGGATAATTCTTAGCCGGGCCATTACCCTTATCGAAAGCAGCAGAGGCGAAGATGTACAGTTAGCCGAAAAAGTACTTAATGGTCTGCTACCCCACACGGGTGATTCAAGACGAATAGGCATAACCGGAGTGCCAGGCGTAGGTAAAAGTACCTTCATCGAAGCCATGGGAACGCATCTCGCAGAGCAGGGGCATAAACTGGCGGTGCTGGCTGTTGATCCGAGCAGCCAGAGGTCCGGCGGAAGCATACTGGGAGACAAAACCCGGATGGAACAGCTTTCCAACCACCCCAATGCCTATATCCGGCCATCCGCGACAGGTTCTTCTTTGGGTGGAGTGGCCAATAAAACGCGTGAGGCCATGCTGCTTTGCGAAGCCGCAGGTTTTGATACGATATTCATTGAAACTGTGGGTGTTGGTCAATCGGAAACGGCCGTAAAAGGTATGGTTGATTTTTTTCTCCTGCTTATGCTTGCCGGCGCCGGCGATGAGCTCCAGGGGATCAAAAAAGGTATTATGGAAATGGCAGATGCTCTGGTCATCAACAAAGCAGATGGAGACAATATCAAACCGGCTAAGGCCGCAAAAGCAGAGTACCAGAGTGCATTACACCTGTTCCCCCCTACCGGATCCGGCTGGGTACCCAAAGTGGAGCTTTGTTCCGCAACGGGCAAGACCGGTATAGCTGAAACATGGAAACTGGTGGATGATTATTACGAACTGGTGGGTAAAAAAGGGATCAATTCCAACAGGAAGCAACAAAACCTGGACTGGATGCACGAAAGTATCGGCTTTCTGCTAAAGGAGCAATTCTATTCAGACAGCCATGTCAAAGCTCATATGAAACAACTGGAAAGAGACGTGGAGGAAGGTAGGATCACCCCGCTGGCAGCCGCCCGGCAACTTATCGATCAGGTTTAAAGAACAACGCTCCGGAGTTTGGTTAATTTATTCCAGTTGAAGATCTGCAAACCAAAACGAACTGTGATGTTCTTCTTTTTCACCACCTTCATTGAGTGCCTCGAACGTGTAATCACGTGAGGTAACAGACCTGCAATCCACGGATATCGGATGTTGAAAGACCGGTCCGGAAACTACAAATGAGTGATATTCCCCGTTTTCGCCGCAGGGATCGATCGCTTTGAATTCATTGTCGATCATTTCTTCAGCCAGTTCCCGGCCCACCGTGTCCTTGCCGATTTTAGTGGCATCAGCCGCACATAGCACCGACCGGAACCCCACAGACAGGAACTCTTTCAACAGATCAGCAGAATTCTCCTTCCAGAGCGGGTAAATACCTGTAAGTCCCGCCGATTTCAGCATGGTATCACGGTAATCCTTCAGGTCTTCAAGAAAAATATCGCCAAACATCACATGTTTTATCCCCTTGCTGCTCAATTCATCACAATAGGCCTGCATCATTTTCTGGTAGGCATTGTTGGTCTTGTCCGGGTCCAGGTAGAGTTTCCTCAGTGGAAGACCTATGGATCCGGCCTGTTTCTCAATAAGATCTTCATGGATACCGTGCAGTCCCACACGCCGGGTATCTACGTTAATAACAGTATGTAAGTGGTCGATCTGCCATTCTCCACTACGAATGATACGGTACAAGGCCAGAGCGGAGTCCTTCCCCCCACTCCACGATACCGTGATCAGAGGTTTGTTTTTTATACTCATCGGTTGATATATTCCAGACGTAATATTTTCGAATGTGTTGCTACTTTAGTCACACTGCCATAGTCCAGGTGAAAATGGAACGCATGGGTCAGAGGCACCTGCAACAAGTGACATACAATCACCCGGATGACTCCACCATGTGTGGAGATTATGATGGGTGTATCATATGGATTCTGCTGTAGCTCGTCCCAAAAATCAAGCACTCGCTTGTGCAGGTCCAGAAAAGACTCACCTCCCGGAGGCCTCTGACCTACAAAATCCTCCATCCATTCATTCAGGGCATTGTCCGGTATTTCCGTCCAGTCCTTCAGCTCCCATGCTCCAAAAGACATCTCCTTCAGCCTGTCATCCAGCGACAGATCAGAGGTAAACTGTTTTGCCAGCAGGTGACACCTCCGCAGCGGACTCGTATAGATCACCCGGTCACCCGGTGGAAGGTGGGGAAGGAGTCTTTCATACTCGCTCTGGAAGGAATCCGTCACTTCCAGATCCGACTGTCCATAGCAGATCCCCTTATTTACTTTTGGGGTAGTATGACGTACTAGATATATTTCCATAGCACAAGGAAGCTCATGTAAAACACCACTTCACACAACTGCTGGGTGGCTCCCAGACAGTCGCCGGTATAACCTCCGATCCATTTTTTGAAGTAATAGCCCAAATAGACCTTTACAAGAAAAACCGGGATCAGCAGGCACCACACCCAATATGTTAAGAATAAAAACAACGGCAAAACACCAAATATACCTGCTATGATCAAAGCACCACGAGGAAGCTTTTTCGCCAAAGGTTTTGCCTTGCTATCCTCATTTTCCCTTACATAGCTATGTGAGAATACCATAGTTACCGCCATTAGTCTGCTTATGCTATGAGCGGACAATAATACCAGCAGCCATATAATAATCGTTACTGTTTCCGCCAATTCCAGCAGGAGGAAAAATTTGAACAACAACATTAGCACAACACCCACCACGCCATAGGCACCTGTAGCGCTGTCCTTCATAATGGTGAGAATACGCTCTTTGGTCCAGCCACCTCCAAATCCATCGCAGACATCCGCCCAGCCGTCTTCATGAAAAGCCCCGGTAGCCAGAATACCGGCGACCATGGACAGGAGCACGCTGACTGATACCGGTAATACATGTACCGTACCCCAGAACACCAGCCCGGCTATTCCCGCCACTATCCAGCCCATAACCGGGAAGTAGCGGGTAGCTTTATTGAGCATATCTTCGGAATGATCGACCCACGACGGGCATGGCAGACGGGTATAGAACATCATGGCGGTGAAGAATATTTTTACTTCCTGTTTGATTATGCTCATTGTCAAGTATGGGTTAGATCAGGTGTTGGAATGAGTTATAGCCAAAAATCAGAACCCGCCTCCTTAAAACCCAATATACCAATAACCATTAACCAATTATCTATTACTCACCCCGGCGGACTCAAATGACGCCATGTCATTCAAAAAGGCCACAGCCGACTGAACAAGCGGCCAGACCAGAGCGCAGCCGGTACCTTCACCCAACCTCAGGTCGAGCTTCAGCAGACCTTCGGCATTCAGGTAACGCAGCATTTTTTTATGCCCCTGCTCGGCGGACTCATGGCTGAAAACCGCATAGTCCAGAACATCTTTGTCCATTTCGAAGGCCGCCAAAAAAGCAGCCGTGGCTATGAATCCATCTACCAATATAATCATCCTTCGTGTCGCAGCGGCCAGCATGGCACCGGTCATCATTGCCATCTCAAAACCGCCAAAGGTCGCCAGTACCTGAATGGGATCATCTTTTTCCAAATCATGAAAAGACATCGCTTTTTGCAATACGGACAGCTTATGTTGTATTTGCTGGTCCGTAAGCCCCGTACCGGAACCAACACATTCTTCCAGAGGAAGGCCACAAAATATACTCATCAGCATACTCGCCGAGGAGGTGTTGCCGATGCCCATCTCCCCAAACCCCGCGATATTGGTCCCCTGCTGCTGAAGAGTATTCACAAGTTTTTCACCGGAGCGCAGCGCCTGCCTGCATTGTTCCATGGTCATGGCCGGGTCCGAAAGAAAACTCTTTGTACCCGGAGCGATCTTATAGTCCAGAAGTGAGCCGTTCTGCTCAAAATCGCCATTCACTCCGGCATCCACCACACTCAGGTCAATCCCGTTTTGCGTGCAGAAAACATTGATGGCTGCCCCTCCATTCAGGAAATTGAGCACCATCTGATAAGTTACTTCCGGAGGAAAAGCACTCACTCCTTCCTGCGCAATGCCATGATCACCGGCAAACACAACTATATGCGGAGCGACAAGCTCAGGAGTAAGGGTTTGCTGGATCAGGCCGATCTTTTCTGCCAGCTTTTCAAGAACCCCTAAAGAGCCAGCGGGCTTGGTCTTGTTATTGATCTTCCGGAGCAGCGCCTCTCTCAGCCCTGTTTCCACTGATGGGATCTTATCTAACACTATTGATCTTTTTTGAAACCATAGGGACAATGGCGGCATCCGCTTTTGCAACAGTAGCCCCGTCGGAGATGATATTCTTCCGTGAAAACGTACAGTCCGTTTTCTATATAGAAAAGTTGGCCACTCCTTTTTCTTCTTTCTTTTTTACCTTCCATAGCCCTCATTTAACTTTCATCGGAAGCCCGGCCACCATCAGCGTGACCTGATCGGCATCTTTCGCAATGTACTGATTTATCCAGCCCTGTAGTTCCACAAAGTCACGTCCTGAGCGAGTTGTGGCATGTACTCCCATACCTGTTTCATTGGTAACAATGAACAGGGTACCATTGTAATCCCTGACCTTGTCATATTCTGCTGTCGCTGCTTTCAGGCTTTGCTCCTTGTCATACTTATACAACGCAAAATAATTGGTTAGCCACAAAGTAATGCAATCAATGACCACCACACGCTTTGGGGGTAGAACATTACTCAGTGCCGTTTGTTCCTCAATAGTTTCCCAGCTTCCATCGCGATCTCCTTTGTGGCGTTCGATACGAGCCTCAAAATCTTCGTCCCACACTTTTGCCGTAGCCAGATAAACCGGGCTGTCGGACAATGCTCTTGCCATTTTCTGAGCATATGCCGACTTGCCGGACCGTTCACCTCCTGTGATCAGATGGATCATGAGTTATAGTTTGATATAACCTGTGCCAAAATGTTTTTCCGGAAACACCTCAGGATGTAAAATTTCCGCCAGTATCTCCACAGATTCCTTCACCCTTGGTCCTGGACGATTGAAAAACTGATTACCATCCGTAATGAACACCTTGTTGTTTTTTACGGCTTGCAGACTATGCCAGCCTGGAAGACCCGTCAGCCGGTCGATCTCTTCAAGCGTTCTTTCAATGTTAAACCCACAGGGCATAATGGCAATCACTTCAGGATCTTCCAACCTGATCTCTTCCCACTTAAAATAATGTGAATGCTCATCTTTTTCCGACAGGATGTTTTTGCCACCGGCTATCTCCACCATTTCGGGAACCCAATTGCCTGCCAGCATGATCGGGTCCAGCCACTCAATGCAGACAATTCGTGGGCGATCAAGATGGGATGTTTTACTTTGTATGTACCTCAAACATTCCCGTATAACTGAAAGGAGCTCCGTTGCCTTGTCGTTGGCCTTGAGTGCGTCGCCGACTCTGCCAATATCGTCGAAAACATCCTGCAGGCTGTTGGGCTCAAGGTTAACAATGACAGGATTGGAGGAGACAAGCTGGCAAACAGCTTCTTCCACATCTTTCATACTTACGGCACATACCTCACATTGCGATTGGGTAATAATAATGTCTGGCCGGAGTTCCTCCAGCAACTCGGTATTCAGTTGGTAAACGGACAGTCCGTAGCGGAGAATTTCACTGACTTCCTGGTTGATGGAAAAACTGGAGCCCTCCGGATTAAACTTTGGGGCTGTCAATGCGGGAAGCCGGTCAATACCCGCAGGAAAATCGCATTCATGCGACCTTCCCACCAGTTTGTCTCCATAGCCGAGTGATACGGCTATTTCTGTGCTACTGGGCAGAAGACTGACAATCCTTGTCGCTTTCATTTACTTAAAAGTAGCTCCATTGGGACCTATACCCGTTTCGTACTGGTTCTGAAGCTCACCAGTAACACTGTAAACATGTACTATACCGGCGCTGATGAAATTCGGAGCCTCAGCACCGATAAATTCGCCTGTTGACGGATCCACAGAAAACCCATTGAAGTCTTTATCAATAAACTGACTTATTTCCAACGATTCACCCTCAGCGATATCCGTATCCAATGTATAAATATCTCCCAAATAATTGAAATACAATACATTACCATCCAGACTGATCGCCGTGTTTTTAGGGCCGGAGTTTTTTTCCGGAAGCTGTGCAGTGAAAATAACGGTATTGTCAGGTGCGATTTTTGAGATAAACCCTGCTGTGGTCTCATCAAGGTTTACGGACCAATCTTCATTGAATACAACATTACCGGGGCCTGCAACCCAGAGGTTACCTTCATCATCCAACTCAATGGTGCTTGGGTTATCTCCGACTGTGATTTCCGCAGCCACCTCATCCGTTTGTGTGTTAATGACACTCACCTTATTGTCTTTGGTAAACTCAAAAGTCTGTTTGTTACGTCCACCCTGATTGGTAACGTACACACTTTCGTTGACCATGATCATCCTGTTGGTCCCAAATCCTATCGGAATGGTCCTGGTCACCTGGTTCGTTGCCAGGTCCAGTACTTTCACCGTACCTACGTCACCCGTAGTGCCCCAATCAGATATGTAAGCCTTATTGTCATCTACAGCCAGAAGATACCTTGGCGACTCTATGCCGTCATCCGCATCAATGGTTTCGATCAGCGTAAAATCATCAATGTCAATTATTTTAATGGCGTTCGAATTTTGTACAACGATATAGCCACGATCCCCGATAATGGTCATTGACTGGGCCTGGTCTCCAAGCTGAGCTTCTGCATCTCCCAATATAGCGCGGTTGGCGTTAAAAAAAACATCATTTTGCATCTGTCCCGACTCTCTATCAAAAAAGCTCAGACTGGCGTTTCCATTGCCGAACCCTCCTTCATTAACTATAAAAAAGCCTTCCTGCCCGGGAACAAAAGGCGTCACACTGTCATCATCGGAACAAGAGAACAAAAGGGAAAATCCAGCAATTAAAACTAAGCTAAGTGATCTCAAGAGTTTAAATCGGTTCATTTTAAATTCAGTTAAAGGTATATTTCAAACTAACATTATAATGTCTTCCGGGCATGGGATAGGCTCTGCGCACTTCGTAGGCCTGATCGAAAGCATTGTTCAGGCGGAAGGCAAGGTTGAACATATGGCCATCCAGTTTTTTTCCAAATGCAAGGGTAATATCAGTAAGTGCATACGCCTCCAAAATCCATCTGGGCTTATTATCCCCCGTTGTAAATTGTTCGCCGGTGTAGGTATGATTGAGGCTAAGTGATAATTCCTTGTAATTAATGTTCAGATTGGTCGAAACCATATGCTCCGGCACATAGATCAATTGTTTCCCCCGCTCAGCCTGATTTCCAACTTCTGCTATCTCCTCCTGTGTAGCCTGCGTGTAGGTGTAGTTGAGCTGAGCGTTAAAGTTTACATGTTTATTAAGCTGGTAGGCATACTGGCTGGAGATCTCGACACCTCTTAACCATGCCTCTATCACATTTACCGGAGACCAGTTCCCTTCTGCATTTGGCTGCCATTGTATCCAATCCTTGATATAATTGCTGTAAGCCGTGAGTTCAGTCACAAAATCATCATTACGACCCAATCGGAATACCTGTCCCAATTCCAGATTATATCCTTTTTCAGGCCTTAGATCCGGATTACCGCTGTCAGTGCCGCTAACCCAATAGAGATCATTGAACGTAGGCACCCTGAAGCTGCGGGCAGCCTTGGCCTTGAAAGCATACCACCGGATGAGCTGGTAGTTGGCTTCAATCGCAGGCACGAAGGGTGTAAATTCCCCATCTACCAACACTTCACGGGCTGAAACGGATAGCTCAAGTTTTTCGAAGAAAAGTCTTTTTCCCATAAGAAAGAGTGCTGTTTGGTTTCGGTCCGGTGTTTGCCCACCGTAGTTCCGGACCTCAGCAGTTTCATAGGTATGGTTGATACCCCATTGCACCCGTGACTTCCGGTCAGGGTTGTGATCTATCTGTAGTTCCGATACCCACGAATTGGATGTGCTAGGAGCCACCTGGTTGAAGATCAGCTCATGGTTTACCCAACCAACCAGCGCCTTTATCTTCTTTTTTTGAGTTTGCCGGTGAAACGTAAGTACCGCACGATTGAATTTATCATTTTGCACGTCATCTCCTTCCGTAGTCTGCCCTGCTGTCGCCGGTATTTCAACACGGTTGTCCTGATACCAGTATTTCAGAGCCAGGGTGTTGTTTTCTCCGAAACGCAGTGTAGGCTCTATCATCATCCCTTTTTGCTCAATTGCCGCATTGGCCATTTGCTCCGTTTCACCTGAAAATGGATTGTCAAAATCATAATCGTTATCAGCCCCGTGGTAAAACCCTCTTATCCTGATGGAGTAGTTCTTATTGGATGATGTCAGGTTCAGGCCGGTGTAGCGTTTATCAAAACTCCCTACCTGCTGTTGGAGTGTCAACGAAAAGGGCCTTTCGTCAAAAGATACTGGTCCTGAACCTAACAGGACCGCTCCTCCCACCGTTCCGGAGCCAAAAAAAGAACTCCCCGCGCCATATTGCAATGCTACATCATCGATAAAGGAGATCGGTACATGGGTAAGGTCAGCGCTGCCGTTCATAGGGCTCTGAAGGTTCAGCCCTTCCCAAAGTATCGCCGTTTGGTTGCTACCTGCACCGCGGAAGGAGGCCGTGGAAAGTCCACTAAGGCCGTAGGATCGAATATTTATACCAGAATACCGTGATAATACCTCCCCCAGGTCCACCTGATTTTCAAAACCATCAGATGGTCCTTTGATCTCCACCACCTTATTGGCCGTACCATAATCCTTTAGCCGTGAGGAAAAGATGTTTACGCCTGTCAGCACAAGCGTATCTTTCATAATTTCCTGGGCAAGAATCTGCCCCATGCACAAGAAGCTACAAATAGCCGTTATACAAATTTTCATCGTCATACTTTGACACAAACACATTACGTCAAAGCTTATCGAAAATAAAATTGGATAAGATCGAATAGCAATCTTAACCCAAGCCTTAACTCCCGAAAGCTCGAAACTTGTGAAAATCTGGCAGGTCTCCTGGCTTACTCCTTCACCGACGCCTTCCCACCCCGACAATTATCGGAGCAGTGGCAAAGATAGCCGGTAAGCTTCGTGGAGCTTACAGTTGCGGGGACAGCCCCCGATTTACACGGGGTTCCCTTTTAATCCCGAAAGGCCCGTACGGCTCCGGGAACCAAAATTCGGCTGTAAAGGTAAGTAAAGTTTAAGCATTGCAAAACAAATTACTAATATTGCCAGGCAAATATTACTTCGATACAAAACGTAGCCACTCGATCCATGAAAACACTGTTTCTCTCAGGCACATGGGTGCTGATCATACTTGCAGCGTGTCAGTCAAAACAAAACCGGGATGCCGAGGGCCTTGCTGTTACCAGCAGCACAGAAGAACGGCATCAGCTCAAACTCGGGTATGCACAAAAACTGGACATCGGTTATCAGCAGGACATTGTGAAAGTAATAATACGTGAACCTTACAAGGGTGCCATGGAGGGATTGACCTACTATCTGGTGCCGGCAGGTTTGAGCGTACCTGATTCCTTGCAGCATGAGACGGTTATCCGTACACCGGTTAATCGTTTCGTGTGTACCTCTACCACACATCTCCCGGCGCTGGACCTGCTTGATGCCGCGGATCGTCTGGTAGGGTTCCCTTCCCTTCAATTTGTATCTTCACCGGCCGTAAGGGCCAGAGCAGATGCCGGCCATATTGCGGAGTTGGGGAAAGATCTCAACCTGAATACCGAACAGGTACTTAATGTCGCCCCTGAAGTACTGATGACTTTTACTATGGACGGAAATTACAAACACCTGGCACCGGTAAAAAAATCAGGGGTTAATATCATTGTAAATGCAGACTACCTGGAGAATACTCCCCTTGGAAGGGCCGAATGGATCAAACTTTTTGGCCTGCTTTTCCACAAGGAAAAGGAAGCCGACTCGGTTTTTAATCAGATCGTGGCCAACTATCAACGGGTGCAGGACCTCGCACGCGGGTCGGACAAAAGACCTTCCGTTTTTTGTGGTATTGACTATCAGGGCGTATGGTACATGCCCGGTGGCAGTAGCTGGATGGGTAAATACCTTAAAGACGCGGGCACCAGTTACTTCTGGTCCACGGACCCGGGTACCGGCAGTATTGAGCTGAGCTTTGAAACCGTATATGACAGTGCGTGGCAGGCCGATTTCTGGATCAACGCCCACTCTTTTGAAAGCCTGGAGCATCTGGGTGAGACCGATGACCGGTACAAACGGTTCAGGGCTTTTCAAAATGGCTCCGTGTACAACAGCAATGCACGGATGACCGCACAGGGTGGTAATGACTATTATGAATCGGGCATCGCCAGGCCCGATGTTATATTAAAGGACCTGGTAAAAATATTTCACCCCGACCTACTGCCTGATCATGAACTGTATTTCTTTCAAAAACTGGAGTAGTCGACATTGAGCAGTGCCTTCCAACATAATAAAAAATGGAACTTCAGGCTGAAGATACTCCTGCCCTGCATGATCATGGTCCTGTTCATTCTGGATGTTTCGCTGGGTAGTGTGAGTATTCCTCTGGAGCAGATCATGAGTGCCATCTTTTTGGGAGAAACGGAAAAGGCCAGCTGGTTGCACATTATCCGGGAATTCAGACTGCCCAAGGCACTCACCGCCTTACTGGCAGGGGCCGGACTGGCCATCAGTGGTCTCCAGATGCAGACCCTGTTCAGAAACCCCATGGCAGGACCGTATGTATTGGGCATTAGCTCCGGCGCCAGTCTTGGGGTGGCTCTGGTAGTGCTGGCCAGCTATTCGCTGGGGGGCCTCTTTGTAGAGCTGAGTATGGGCAGCTGGGTAGTAGTACTGGCTTCCAGCACAGGCTCATTTTTGGTATTACTTGCGGTGATCGCCCTTTCCACCAGGATCAGGGACAGTATATCGTTACTGATCATTGGTCTTATGTTCGGTAGTGTGGCAGGTGCAGTGGTCAGTGTGCTCAAGTTTTTCAGTGAAGCCAAACAACTACAGATCTACCTCATATGGACATTCGGCAGCCTGAGCGGACTGAACTGGGATGAACTCTATATTCTTTCTATACTACTGGTGGTGGGATTGCTCCTCTCCGTCTACCTGATCAAGCCCCTCAACACCCTCCTGCTAAGTGAAAACTACGCACAAAGTATGGGAGTTAATATCAGGAGAATACGCATACTCATTGTTATCAGCACAAGTTTACTGGCCGGAGGGGTGACGGCCTTCTGCGGTCCCATTGCCTTTATAGGACTGGCTGTACCGCACCTGACACGTCTGCTTTTCAATACATCCGATCACAAAGTGCTTATACCTGCAGTATCAATGTCAGGGGTCATTATTATGCTGCTGTGTGATATCGTTTCACAGCTTCCCGGCAGCCAATACATTCTCCCCATCAATGCCATTACTTCATTGATAGGTGCACCGGTAGTTATCTGGCTGATCCTGTCCAAAGGTGGAATACAAACTTCATTTGGAAGATGAAAGTGGCCGATAACATGCTTATGCACACCCAGGGGCTGGCGGTAGGCTACGGGCATAAAAAGAGCTCTACCATTATCATGGAGGGACTCAAATGCTCATTGCAACCTGGCGAGCTGGTTTGTTTTATGGGGCCAAATGGTGTAGGAAAATCCACACTTCTACGCACACTATCAGGAGCACAGGCACCACTGGCGGGAGATATCTTCTTTCAGGACAAAAAACTTCATGAACTTACCAGAATGGAACTGGCCTTAAACATCAGCGTGGTGCTGACTGACCCTGTGAGTGTGGGTAACATCACGGTACGCGAGCTGATCTCCTTTGGCCGCTACCCCTACACAGGCTGGAATATTAACTTTTCCCCCGAAGATCATGAAGCAATTGAACGGGCTATCCATGAAACCAGCCTGCAAACTATTCAGGATCGGAAAATAACAGAGCTGAGCGATGGACAGCGGCAAAAGGCGTTGATCGCCCGGGCATTGTGCCAGGACACGCCGGTGATCATCCTGGATGAGCCCACCGCCCATCTGGACCTGAACAATCGCGTGGAGATCATCAATCTGCTAAAAGGGCTGTCACGAAAGACCAATAAAGCCGTACTCATGGCCACCCATGAGCTGGACCTGGCCCTTCAGGCTGCAGACGTGCTCTGGCTGGCAGGTTTTGAAACCGGTCTGGAAATTGGCTTTCCGGAAGATCTTGTGCTTAGCGGAAAGATCGACGAGGTGTTTCAGCTCAAGGGTTTTGATCTTAAAACTGGTCATCTTGAGAAGAACATTTACAAGCAGAATGTTTCTGTCGTCGGTGACGGGTATCCCCTACTCTGGACTAAGAATGCGCTGGAAAGGAACGGTTATGGTACCGGCGCTGACGGCGGCCTGAAGCTTGAGATCCTGTCAGAACATGATAAAATCCAATGGAAAACAAATAAGGGAGCTCTTTTTAACTCCCTTGAAGAGGTGATCAACTATCTTGATCAGCTTATTCAGGGGGTCTGACGGTTTTGAACCGTCAGACCCCCTGAATAAACTTCTACCCTTCGTTCAACCCCCAGTCATATTCGTAGTAGGAAACGGTGTAGGAGCCCGGTATAGGAGAGGCCCTGTATTTGTTGATAAACTCCAGCACTGTATTTTCCCCGTTCATGGTAAAATCCTTTTTATACCAGTCAAAGATCTTGGATAGTGACACCTGCTTATTGCCTGCGCTTAATCTAAGCCATTCCTTATTGTTGACGGAAAGTTTTGTGCGAGTGTCAAGTTGCTTGTCCAACTGATCTGGCTGATAGGCAAAGCTTGCCAGCGGCGGACAGCTTTTGGCGGCACAGGCCAGCACAAAATGGATGCGTGGATCCTTATAGGTCAATACCAGCTTTTTGATCTCCAGAGCGTTGAGTGTCATGGTTTCGCCGCCAATGGTATGTTTGACCTTGTCAAAAAAGCCACTCCTGTCCAGCGGAGATTTTAGCGGATAGTATTTTGATACCTGATATATAACTATAATGTTGTACGCATTAATATAAAAGGCCTTTTTCGATGCATCACTGGCAGAGGAAAGGTCCATTTTTTCAATGACCTTGTACAAGCTCTCTACTTCCGAAAAATTGGCGTTGATCTCCTTGTAGTGTACCTTCCCGTTTTCAACGTTCTTCTTCAGGAAAGCATCTGCAAGGGAGAAAAAGGCCGGAAGATCTGTGGCTACTGATGCATTACCCAGCGTCAGTACACCCAGTAAAATGAAGATAGCTTTTTTCATAACTTTTTATTTTTCAAACCTGTAGGACTAACGGAAGCAGGCATCTGTCAGTTTGTCACAGACTTGACATTACCCTACATTTCGGCTTCTGTTGTGAGTTTCTTATACAATGATCATCACCTATTGCTTCCAGCGATTTTGGGCTTAATATCGTAAAAATTCATCAATTGCAATGAGAGTACCGAGATAAAAATCCAATAACAGATCAGAACTATTTCCAACCAGAATGCACACTCAATGGCACCGGCACCGACAACATATAAGGTTGCTACCCTTCGTTTAAACTCCAGTCGTACTCATAGAATTCAATCGCAAAGTTGCCGGGTATTGGAGTCTTTCGGTATTGATTGATATACTGGATAAGAGTATTTCCCCCGGAAACGAAATCACGCTTGTACCAGTCAAATATTTTGGACAATTCCACCTTTTGCTGGCCCGGTAGCAGCCTGAGCCAGTTGTCATTATTCAATGTAAGCCATGCCCTTTCATCCAGTTGACGCTCAAGTTTTTCCGGTACGTAGGCAAAACTGGCCAAGGGAGGACAGCTCTTTGCGGCACAGGCCAGCACAAAATGGATACGTGGGTCTTTGTAGGTCATCAGCAGCTTTTTGATCTCCAGTTGATTCAGCGTTATCATTTCACCGGCTACTTTATGCTTTATCCTGTCAAAAAAGCCACTTTGGTCCATGGGTGATTTTTGGTTGAACTCATAATACCTGGCAATCTGATAGATCACTATGATGTTGTAGGCATTGATATAAAAAGCCTTTTTCTGGCCTTCAGGGGTTGAACGCAGATCGATGTGGCACTGAGATACGTATATGGCCTTGATCTCATCAAAATTCTGAGCAATGGCCTTATAATTCACTTTTCCATTTTCAACATGCAACGACAAAAATGAGTTAACCTGCGAAAAGTAATCATCCAGGTTTTGCGGGAATGCAGTGTTTGCAAAAAAAGTATAGATCAACAATAAAAATACCGCCCTTCTCATATCATAAAACCTTCTGTTACAGCCTAAGAACATGCACTGCTGCGAATATGTTTTAACAAAATTATTGAAGTTTCAACCCCATTCAATCGGCAAAAAACACCAAAACCTTTCCGCTTTTCTACCTACTTTTTTGGTGGCCACGGCACATACTCCTGCAAATAGTTGTATCTTATGAATCCATTGTCAAACTAATGACAATTGCCAGGTTTTGTTTAACCAACAAAACTGAAGGCCCGTAATACACTCTTATCTTTAGCACGAAATAAATTCGCATGAAACACGTGGTTATTGTGGGAAATGGCATTTCTGGTATAACAGCGGCCCGTCATATTCGCAAAAAAAGCGATTTTGAAATTACCGTCATCTCAGCAGAAACAGACCATTTCTGGTCCAGAACAGCCCTGATGTATATCTACATGGGTCATATGAAATTTGAGCATACCAAGCCCTATGAAGACTGGTTCTGGAAAAAAAACCGGATCAATCTGGTCAACGACTACGTGGAAAAAATTGACACTCAAAACAAGGTGCTGCAGCTTACAAAGCAGGGTACCATGAGTTACGACATGCTGATCCTGGCTACCGGAGCGAGGCCCAATAAGTTTGGCTGGCCAGGTCAGGACCTTGAGGGGGTGAGTGGTATGGTAAGCTATCAGGACCTGCAATACATTGAAAAGCATACAAAGGGCATCTCCCGCGGTGTGATCGTAGGTGGTGGACTTATAGGAATAGAGCTGGCCGAAATGCTGAGATCGAGGAATATTGATGTTACTTTCCTGGTGAGGGAGAAACAATTCTGGAATAATGTACTACCAGAGCAGGAGGCAACGCTCATCAGCCGGCATATTGTCGAGCATCATGTAGACCTGCGACTGGGAGAAGAGCTTAAGGAGATCGTGGCGGATGAGCAGGGTCATGTAAGAGCCATTATCACCGGGAAAGGTGACGAGATACCTTGTCAGTTTGTGGGGCTCACCGCGGGCGTTCATCCCAATATTGATCTGGCCAGGACCTCCGGAATAGGGACTGACCGGGGTATACTGGTCAACGAATACCTGGAGACCGACCAGCCTAACGTCTATGCAATCGGGGACTGCGCTCAGCGCAGGGAACCTCTGCCCAATCGCAGGCCCATAGAGCAGGTGTGGTACACGGGGCGGATGATGGGAGAAACCGTAGCGCAGACGATCACAGGCAATAAAACCGCTTATCATCCCGGTCATTGGTTCAATTCTGCCAAATTCTTTGACATCGAATACCAGACCTATGGCTGGGTGTGGAACCAACTGAAGGACAATGAGGAGG
>LYSV01000113.1 GCA_001657315.1 Flammeovirgaceae bacterium BBD 1991-12
TGGCCAGTTTTGGTCAGTACAGTACCCTTGCTTACTGCCAAAGGACGCCAGTAGGAAGCAAAGTCTCTCCATTCATCCTCTGAAAATACGGTTAATTGAGAAATATGATCTCTGAAATCTTCGTATATATCCGTTTCCGGCATTCAGATCAGTATTTATAGTGTAATGTGTCTGTATTTCAAAAATAATATTTTCTGATTCTCCCTACTCCTACCTGGAAAATCAATTTAAATGTAATTTAGAGTACCCGGAAATTGACTCGACGGTATGCAACTTCTTTCTGACCTGACAGCGGCCGTGTCCATGTTAAGCTTTGTATTCATGGCCATTGGCCTGTATAAACCATGGTTGATGCTATGGTGGGAAGACACCCAGAACAGAAGGAAGATCATCAGGGTTTATGGCACTTCTGCGTTGTTTTTTCTGTTGATCCACCTGGTGCTGGAATGGGTGTAGTGAAATGGTTAAGTCATTCAGAACAGACCTGCTCCCGGGATAATCTATTGCACTAATTATAAACAGTACAAACAATAGCTTGTAGAAATGTCTCTGACAGAATGTTCCCATTGTATAACAAAAATTGTGTTCCCTGATAGTGGAATTTGTCCGGCATGTGGCAAAAGCAAATTTGAGTTACCCGGAAAATCCCGTGAAGAAATTCTTGTTGAGCAGGAAAAAGATGAGTTGGAGCGACATATCAGCTACTATAAAAGGAGAGGTCCTCAGATTTTAATTTCAGGTATTTTAATTACAACAGCGGCTATTGCGTTGATCATCCTAACCATTATATCAGGAGTATTTATCATCTGGTGGTATGGAGGAGTACTCGCGGGAGCAGCTCTTATAGGTAAAGGTTACTCGCAGATCAGAAATGCACGTGAGCTCCAATTTATGTATGACAAAAAATTCAGAAAGTGAATGAGTAACACAAATCCATACTGTTTAAGTAGTACAGCTAAATTCTGGCAACCCGGAATTTTTTTGTTGTCTAATATGATCGAATCTACCACATTATTGAATAGTCATGAAACCCCTTGAACTTGCTCTCAAATACATGAGTATCTTTTTCTCAGGCAGTAACCTGGAAGAAATGAGATCAATACTTCATACCGATCTCCAATTCCATGGCCCTCTTTTCCGGTTTGACAATGCCAATGATTATATTAATTCCCTGCTGGACGATCCACCAAAAGAATGTGTCTATCGAATCCTGCAGACATACGAACGGGATTCATCAGCTTGCCTCATTTATGAGTTTTCAAAACCGGGCATCGCTACCCTCATGGCTCAGACCTTTGAAATTGAAAGGGAAAGGATAAAAAAGATCATATTGATTTTCGACAGGAGCATCTTCCGTTGAGGTATCAGTAGTTATCATACGTCTTGCCCGGGCCTTCTGCCCAACTGTTTTTTACTCTCCCTGGAACAGTAACAGAGCTATATCTGAGTAAAAAAACCTACCTGAATATACCATAATTATGGCATTGAATCTGAAGGATAATTGAAAGAATTTTGTTTCTGTCAATTCAAAAATTTAAAACTATGGCTCAGTTTATTGCTATTAATCCTGATGTGGAGGTTAGTGGAGATACGGTTCTGGCATTCATGAACTCAATGGAGCGTGGTAAGGAAACCCGCAGGGAAATACTCAAAAATCATGGCATTGAGCCAAATTCCAAGCTGTGGTACAGGCAGCAGGTCTGGCTGGACGCCTACAGGGAAGTATCCGATTCGTTGGGACAAATGAATTTGTTTTTGATCGGTAAGGCTGTGATCAAGAACGCCAGTTTCCCTCCTATGCGAAACCTGGAAGAAGCCCTGCACTCAATAAATATTGCTTACCACATGAATCACAGGTTAAATGGAAAAGTAATGTTTGATCCGGCCTCAGGTACTTTAACCGATGGTATAGGTCATTACAATCTGGCTGAATATGACAGCAAGGAAAGAAAAGCGGTAATTGTATGTACCAGTCCGTATCCCAGCAAATTTGATGAGGGTATTATCACACAACTGATCAGAAAATTTAAACCAGCCGACTCCGTCAGCCAGCAGGTGGTACTGGATGAAGAAAAGGAAACAAGAACAAAAGGTGGTGATAGCTGCACCTTTCTTATCCGCTGGTAGTGACTGAATAAGAAACATAATTTCGTAAAGGCTATTTTTTAATTTCATTGGATCGGCGAATTGAAACGCTGTAATGACTTTTTCAATTCTGGATTTTTTCATCCAATAGCGTGGGCCGGGACCTGTAAGAGGGACCGGCCCTTTTTTATACTGCGTTACACCAAATAGTAAACCAAATGACATTAACTCTTATGGCGTAGCATACACTTTGTGGTTAAAGGGGCTTTTGACATTTTTGGGTCTGCAAAATACTTCGCATGATCTACTCATTTCAAGGCAAAGAGTTTGGGTCATATTTCGGTATGACAGACCACTACCCGGTCGATCAGCATGAGTTCAATCAGCATGAGGGGCTGATCAATATTCTGTGGAACAGATCAGAGGCTGATTATACGGTTTATATCGATGCTCTGCCGCATGTGCTGAAGCCCCATCAGATCACGACCAGCACCTACCTGCAAAAAGTAAGTTTCGACAAAGCGGCCGGACCTATAACAGCTTTTACTTTCAACCGGGCATTTTACTGCATACAGGATCATGATCATGAGGTATCGTGCAACGGGATCATTTTCTTTGGCACTCAGCAGACTCCTGTGATCACCCTGGATGAGGATGAGAAACGCAAATTTGATCTTTTGTATGAGGTTTTTGTTGATGAGTTCAAAACCCGGGATAACATTCAGGGAGAGATGCTGCGAATGCTGCTGAAACGACTGATCATCAAAACTACACGACTGGCAAAAAAACAGCTGATACCTGAGGTGCTTGATGACAAGCAGGTGGACATTATCCGAAAGTTCAACGTACTTGTAGATATGCATTACCGCGAAAAACGACAAGTGAGTGACTATGCAGAAATGCTCTTTAAATCCCCGAAGACCATCACCAACCTCTTTGCCAAATACAAGCAGAAATCCCCCTTGCAGATGATCCATGACAGGATCGTACTTGAAGCTAAGAGGCTTTTGATGTATACCGATAAAACCGCGCGGGAAATAGCCTTTGAACTGGGCTTTGAAGAAGTTACTTCCTTTCACAAGCTTTTTAAAAAAGTAACGGCGCAGACTCCCCAGCAGTTCAAGCAGGAAATACGGGGATAGTGAGACTCATGGGGTATGGTTACTGAAGCTATGGGTGCCTGACGTCTTTGAACATGGTCAGAGGGCAATTTACCAATGAACAATAACAAGGTATTGTCTGGTCAAATCACCCATTGATTTTAAGCATACAGATCTACCCTGAAGTATACCGGCTTTCCCATCAACTACAGTAAAACAATCCGGAATTAGTGAACAAAAGGAAAAATCGACAACCCGAAGGGAAATACGGACCCTTACCTACCGGAGACAGGCCCGTAAAATTGTATTGTAATTGAAAACAGAAAACAAAAAAACAATACAGATTATGGCAACTTTTAATGTCCCCACGAGAGAAGAAGTAAGCGAAAACAACCAGGTTATTTTTGACAACTTACAAAAAGGATTAGGTTTTGTGCCCAACCTTTACGCTACCTATGCCTACAGTGAAACAGCGCTGGGTGATTACCTCGCATTGCAAAACAGAAAGAGCACGCTTAAGGCAAAGGAAAGAGAAGTTATTAATCTGGTGGTAAGCCAGGTTAATGAGTGTGCGTACTGTCTGGCTGCCCATACTGCCCTTGGTAAAATGAACGGTTTTACTGACGAGCAGATCCTGGAGATCCGTTCAGGGCAGGCTTCATTTGATGCCAAACTGGATGCTCTTGCAAAATTTGTGAAAGACATCACTATCAACCGAAGTAAGCCCAGCCAGGAAGCCGTAGATAACTTCCTTGCCGCCGGATACGACAAGGCCAATCTGGTGGATACCATCATTGTTATCGGAGACAAGATCATCAGTAACTTCATTCATGGCACTACGCAGGTCCCTGTTGACTTTCCCGCTGCCCCTGCTCTGGAAGAGGCTACGGCCTGATCAATAAATTTTAATGCCTGATACGATCGTGGATGACCTAAAAGATCGTATCAGGTGATCTTTTATCCACAACAAAACTTAAAAAGAGAAAGATTATGAAAAATTTAATTCCCGCGATTATAGTAGGACTATTGCTGGCATCAAGCATAGCAGGCTTTGCTCAAAAAGCCAAAACCATTAAGTTGGAGCAGACGCCCGGTGAATTTGCCACTACGGAGCTAACATTGAAGTCAGGGACTCCCTATGTATTTGAAGTTAATAACAAAGGTGTCGATCATGCCGTAGGATTCGTGATCGCGCCTGAAGGAAAAACCGATCAGGAGCATCACATTCAAAGTGCTTACCTGTCAAAAACCATCAAGGACGGTGAGTCGGCAAAGTCGGGTGAAGTAACATTGGAGAAGGGTGAATATGTATACTTCTGCCCGCTTAATCCCACGCCACAGTATAAAATAACGGTGAAGTAGCAAGCGAATTCAGTCAGAACATTTCCACTGAATGAAAACACGGCTCTCAAGGTCGTGTTTTTTCTGTTGTGAGTGAATACAGATGGCTCCAGCGCTCCACACGATGAAAAATGGATCATATATTTGGTTTTTACGCTTTCAAGCCATATACTCGTGATATGTGTACATACCCCCCAAGTCATTTTATTTTAGAGATGACGTGGGTATAAAGCTTAATTCCAATGACCCCCAAAACAGAAACCCCCGTCCTGTCTCTCCTGTTGCCTGCCCTTTTAACTTTGATACTCTGGCACATTTCAGCCAAAACGACTCATGGTCAGATCATGGACGATTTTTCAGACGGAGACTTTATCGCCGGTCCGGCGTGGATAAGCTCCAATGAATCCGGGAACGGGAGCGACTTTCAGATTATCAACGAAGAGTTGAACAGCAATGGCCCCTCATCTTCGACCACTTTGTGGATAAGTACGCCGGGAATGACTAATTACCAAACAGGGCAGACCATTTGGCAGTTCAGTTGCCGGTACCTTTCAGCACCCAGTGGTTCGAATAACATTAGGGTGTACCTGCTGAGTAACGCTGCCGATCTCACGAACGCAACTGAGGGGTACTACATACGACTCGGAGAATCCGGATCCGCTGACGGCATTGACCTGTACAGAGTTGGTTCATCCACCCCGGTAGTAGAAGATGCCAACCCCACTGTTTCATCTGAGATCGATGTTACCATCCGGGTTATACGTGATGGGGACGGGACATGGACCCTTGAGGCCGACCCGGGTAGTCAGGGGTCGTTTTTGCTGATAGGAACCGGTACAGATACCACACCTGTATCCGGAGATTATTTTGGGTTTCTGGTCAATCACACTACTACAAGGCGGCAGGGCTTTTTCTTTGATGATGTTTCGGTGACTTTTGTGGATAATCAGCCCCCGAAGTTGCTTCAGGCAGAGGTGATTGACGACATTACCCTGGACCTTGTTTTCTCAGAACCACCTGAAAGGTCCGTTGCCTCAGATGTTACCAATTACAATGTAAACAATGGCGTAGGCCATCCGGTGACTGCAATAAGGGATACTACTGATCCGGCAAGGGTGCGGCTTATCTTTGAAACTCCGTTTGCTTCCGGGATCATCCATGAGCTAACGGTTGTCAATATGAAGGATGATGCAGGCAACATAGCCGGTGAGGAAAAAGCGGAATTCCTGTATTACAAAGAGGTCATAGCTGGATGGCGGGATGTGATCTTTACAGAGCTGATGGTTGATCCGACTCCTCCCAATGACCTGCCCGAATCAGAGTTCATTGAGCTATACAACAACAGTACTAAAGTTTTTAGATTAACAGACTGGACCATAGAGGATCGGGTGAGAACAGGAGGGCTTGAGGAATGGTTCTTTTTCCCCGGTGAATACCTTATACTTTGCCCGTTGGCATTTGTGTCACAATTTTCAGATTTTGGCCAGACAATTGGTGTAGCCTCATTTCCCACCTTAAACGACTCCGGGGATGTACTTGTGCTCCGGGACAACCACGGAATGCTGCTGGATTCGATCAGCTACGACAATTCCTGGTATCGGGGGTCCTCCCGAACGGAGGGCTGGACGCTGGAATTGATCGACCCGGCCAATCCATGCAGTGACAGTAACAACTGGGCTGTTTCAGAAGATGAGCGGGGAGGTACACCCGGGAGCCAGAACTCAATATTTGCTGAAAAACCGGATCTGTCAGGCCCCGAAGTGGTGGAGGTGCTGGCGGCCCATCCGGATACTATCACTGTCAGGTTGAATGAAAAAGTGGAACCAGAGTCTGTACCGGCTGCCAGCTTTCTCTTCAAACCGGAGGTCGGGATCAATGAAATTCTTTTAAGTAAAAACCGTACGGAGTTAACATTGACCATGTCAGAAGGACTTTTGTCAGGGGTCTTGTATGAACTTACCATCACCGGCCTGCTTGATTGTAGCGGGAATCAAAACCTGACTGAACCACAAGTGTTTGCACTGTTGGAGGAACCTGATAAAAATGATATTCTGATCAATGAGATACTATTCAATCCTGTAGCGGGAGGACACGATTTTGTTGAGCTCTACAACAATTCAGACAAGTACATCAATCTTGGGAATATTAGCGTCGGCAATTTTGAAATTGATAGTGCCGGTAATCCAAAGATCATTAATTCGAGGTCTGTCACCGCCGAAAACAGGGCATTTCCGCCAAATTCCTACCTCGCTATAACTACTGACATAGAAAACATAGCCAACCATTATCCACTATCCAGGGTTGATGACCTCCTTGAGGTATCACGATTGCCATCTTTTCCGGACAAGGATGGTTCCGTAGCCCTGTCGGATACCCAACACATATTGATCGATTATTTTGAATACAGTGAAGACTTTCATTTTGAGCTCCTTGCCGATAAGGAAGGGATTTCGCTTGAGAGGGTATCTTTTGATGTGGAAACGAATGAACAACACAACTGGAAATCAGCCGCTTCTACTGTCGGGTTTGCCACTCCGGGCTATCGCAACTCTCAGCTTGTAAGCCGCCATGCCGTGCCTTCCGGTGGTATTACGGTGGATCCGAAGGTGATCATACCTGACGGTTCAGGCCTGAATGATTTTACCACGATTGCATATCAGTTTGAAACCCCAGGAAACGTAGCTAACGTGCGTATTTTTGATCCACAGGGCCGTGAGATCGCCGTATTGGCCAACAATGACATCCTGGCAGCCGCCGGATTTTACACCTGGACAGGCACGAACGCTGAAGGAAGAAAAGTAAGAACTGGTTACTATCTGGTATACTTCGAAGTTTTTGATGCCCGGGGCAACGTTTCCAAACATACTGAAAAGGTGGTGGTGGGCAACAGGTTTTGATTTGTAGTCGATGGTATTCGGTCAATGGCCTCAAAAGTTCCTGGTTATCGATAAAACAATGCGGTAACCATTCCTCTTGTCAGATTAAGAAACCGGAGTCAGACATTAAAAATCGGAAAATATCTACACGCGGCAAACCTGGCTTAGGGTTGAACCTGACTGATTAAACTATTCCAGGATTGACGGTTTGCAATATTTCCATTAATTCATTTCAAAGCTGATTTTTTGACTAGTTGAACTCGTAGATTTTCCTGTCATTTAAAGGCTGTAGAGGCCTGTAGTTATTTTTGATGATTTCATGAAACTTACTTATTTGATCACTGGAAGTCTCTACTGGACTTTTCATGACAAACCACGTGACAATTTCTGAGCACGGCGGGGTAGTCAAAGAGCCGGTATAGGTATAATATGCGGTACTTTGGGGCAGCAGATCTTTGATATTTACCTTGCTCTGGGAGGTATAGTGAGCATCGTCATCTTCGGGCAAATTATCTATAAAGTTTGCTAAAAAAGTATTTTCCTTACCCTCTTTAAAAAGTATCCCTACCACCACAAGGTTTCCTGTGATCTCATCTTTATGAACCAGGTGTGTTTCCATCGGATATCGTTGCCCATCCCTGGTATGCTCTGAATCCGTATGAAAATGGAACTGTACCAGATCATAATCTCTTCCATTCAGTGTTAGTTTACTTCCTGCCTCATATTCAAATTCTATAGTATGGCCATTATTTACAAGGTCAATCGGTACAGACTCATATTGTGTCTCCAGTGCCACTAAACCTGGGCTCACAACCACACCTGTAATATCTACAGGAGATTGTAACTGTCCTGAACATTGCGCATAGCATGTGCCCCAGTTTGCAGTATTGGATTCTCCCTCATATTCCCATTCTCCCTCAATGCATGAGGATTCCATGACTTCATCGTCGTTTGAGCAGGAAGACCAAAAACCAGAAAAGAAAATAATAGACACTATCAGATACCTTTTATTCATAATTAAATCCTTTTTAAGTTAGGCCACTGTTTTTTGCGAGATCTCAGTGTGACTGTTATATTAATTAGTGGAAAGGTTGGCTTCGATCAATTCGGTGATCTGCCAAACACGCAGGCTGTCTCTTTCAAGTTCTTGCTTAAGATTAATGGCATGTATGTGCAACCTGGACTCCAGGTCAGTGTCAAAAGCTTTCATTATTGGCACTGATATACATTTAAAGAAAAGGCAGGCACATTTTTATTCCAGGTAGTGAAGGTATTGTCGTCTACTCTGCGGGAATTTACTTTGAGAGATCCAAAGTCATTGTGTTCCGTTGTATTTTCCACGGTTAAAAATTTTTACTTGTCGTAAGGACAAAGATAAGGGGGTTTGGCAAAAACATGCTTTCACCATTGTTTTTAACCTTTGGACTATTGTTTTATAGATTATACTATTGTTTAAAAACCATATACTATTGTTTTAAAAAAGAAGATAACAATTTGATAATGAGATTCTTATAAAAAACTCACGAAAGGATCTCCATTCATCTGCTTTAAAATATATTTTACCTGTAGCTGAATAATTTAAAATTTCACCAAAAAAAGCTCTGCTTTAAATTCAGGATGAATTTTTAGGTGGCTTCAAAACGCCCCTCCCTTTTTAGGTTAAGCAAAGGAAGTTGTACTATTTCCAGTTATCTTTTCATGGGATCAAGGCGCTTTCCAGGATGTGGGTCAAGGACTAATAAGACTCCAGCCGCCGATATAGTCACCAGGGCTATAAACCAACGTCTATTTTGCGTTTTTTTACAGATTAAAAAACGCCCCATCATTTTATCCGGACACTGGTAATCTCAGATTTCTGCATTTTTCCTTGAGAATTGACAAATTGCATTTCTAAACAAAAACCCAATAAATCAAGACTATGACCATCGTCTACCAACCACCAACGAACAACAACCCTGGGTTTTAAACCAATTTCCAGAAAAAATTTAACCTTTCGGCTACAGGAGAAAATCAACCGGGAACTAAAACTAATCTCTCTCGTTTTTTGTTTATATTACTTACAGAAAAGTGCTGATGTAATGAACTGCTTAATTAATAATTCGCTTTCCTACTCACTGAAAAAGGGAAAAAGGACTGAAGTTATCAGGCGCTATATCCGTATGAAATATCGCATAAATATGGACCTGCGATCACTCAAGGAACGGATCAAGCATCTGGCCAACAACCAGTTGGAACTAACCTGATGAAGCCAGACCTGTAAGCCGATGTCACAGATATGCTCCTGTCGGTATATCTGGCCCCTTTGATGCTGCTTATAACCTGAATTTCTGCTTATTTCCTGTTGCTCCCGGAAAGGGTGACACGGTCTTTATTTGTCCAGGTGACACGAGATCATGCCGTATGTTTTCTGAATTATGCTATCGTTGCAGCTTTACAAATATGATGTTCACATAACACAGTGGTTGTGATAGATTGAAGGACCGGATCGTACAATATCAGGTACAGTCTCCTTGGCTTTCATTGGCATACAATTATGTTTATCAATTTTTTTTAACCACATTTGTGCTCCAAAAACTGATTGGCACTTATCTCTGAATGAACTTTCTGAGTTTCAGTGGTCTGAAATTGTTTTTTTAAACCCTTCTAATTAAATGTAAGATTATGAGTAACGAAGAGAAGAGCAGATATACAGATGAAGAATTAAAGGAGTTTGAAGAGCTCATTAACGAAAAACTGGAGAAGGCCAGGGGCGAGCTAAAAATATTGAAAGAGACACTTAACAAAAGCAATGACGAGGGAACAGACGCTACCTCAGGAAATACAAAGGTGCTGGAAGACGGCGCGGATACCGCTGAAAGGGAGAACCTGAGCCAGTTGGCAGCGCGTCAGCAGAAGTTTATCATAAATCTGGAAAATGCCCTGGTACGAATAAAGAATGGTACCTATGGCATCTGTTCAGTTACCGGCAAGCTTATTTCAAAGGAGCGCCTGAGAGCTGTTCCACATACCACGCAATCCATTGAAGCCAAATTAAGTCAACAAAACTGAGTTGGATTTTCTCCAGAATCATATTGAGGCGCTGATATTCTGCTCACCCGGCCCCATAAAAGCTGGAGAAATAAAGGCATGTCTGAGTGAGATGTTTGAAGCGGATGTGCCTGAAAAAGATGTAACGGATGCCATTCAGAGGCTTGCTGATAAATATGAGGACGATCAATTTTCCTTTGGTTTGAGCCATACGGCAGGAGGTTTCCAGTTTTTAACCAAACCTGCCTACCAGACAAGCATAGGAATACTCCTTAAGCAACAATCCAAAAGAAGGCTTTCCACCTCAGCTATGGAAACCCTTTCGATCATCGCCTATAAGCAACCCATCACCAAGGGTGATATGGAAAGTATAAGAGGGGTTAACTGCGACTATGTAGTTCAGAAACTACTGGAAAAGGGTCTGGTAGAGATCAAGGGAAAGTCGGACGGTATCGGCAGGCCCCTGCTCTATGGTACCAGCGAAAAGTTCATGGAGTATTTTGGGATCAACGATCTCAATGAGCTCCCTACTCCCAAAGACTTCACCCAGGCTGATGAAAACGTGATAGGAGAGGAACAGGATCAGTAAGTTTACTTCAAACAAAGATTATGAAACCCGGAAAAGGGCATTCAGGTCAAAAAAAGAGTAAGGCCCCGGCACCTCCATCTATCAGACTGAATAAATACATTGCCAATGCCGGCATCTGCTCCCGGCGTGATGCTGATGAGCTTATTGCCTCAGGGCAGATAAAAGTGAATGGCAAGGTAGTTACCGAGCTGGGTCTTAAAGTCAGTACCAATGACAAGGTGGTTTACAGGGGTAAGACACTGACCCTGGAAAAACCGGTTTATGTACTGCTCAACAAACCAAGGGATTTTATTACCACCACAGATGATCCGCAGGGCAGGAAAACGGTGATGGATCTGATAAAACAGGCCGGAAACGAAAGGCTTTTTCCGGTGGGAAGACTGGACAGGAACACCACCGGCTTATTACTGTTGACCAATGATGGTGAGCTTGCTGAAAAGCTGGCGCATCCTTCCCATAATGTGAAAAAGATCTACCGTGTGGAGCTGGATAAAAGGATAACAAAGGATGATATCCAAAAAATTGCCAATGGACTCATGCTTGAAGACGGTCCGGCCAATGTAGATCAGATAGCTATGCTCTCCACGGACAACAGAACACTGGGCATGGAAATACACATAGGAAAAAACAGAATCGTGCGCAGGATCTTTGAGCACCTGGGCTATGATGTGTTAAAGCTCGACAGGGTGGTCTATGCGGGCCTTGATAAAAAAAACCTTCCCCGCGGAAAGTGGAGGTTTCTCAGTGAAAAAGAGATCATACGTCTGAAACACCTCGGGTAGTCAGCCGGATTCCCTGAATGTGAGTGTGAATGTACTCCCATTGCCGGGTTCTGACTGTACAGTTACTTCACCGTTTATTTTGGCAGCAGCTTCTTTCACTATGAACAAGCCGAGGCCAGATCCCTCCGAATCAGTGGATGCCCGGTAAAACATATTAAAGATCTTGTCCAGGTGCTCTGTTTCAATACCTTTTCCGTTATCCGAAACGGATATGGATACTTCCGGACCCTGTTTTGAAAACGTTACTTTAATGTAGGGATCATCCCTACTCAGGTCATGATACTTGATGGCGTTGGATATAAGGTTGCTCAAAATGATTCTGAGCTGGCTGGCGTCCGTTTTTACAATATTCTTTTCACTGGCTTCATAGACAGGACGTATTTTGGTGGCGGTTTCACTGAATTTCACGTCTGATCTGATTTCTTCAAGGAGCTGATTGAAGTCTATCTCTTCCTTTTTTATTTCCAGTTTAGAGCTTTTGGAATAGTTAAGAATATCTCCGATGACCTCATCGAGCTTTTTTATCCGGGCTTCGATCATGCTGAAATACTGGATCATCGTTTTGTCCTTTGTTTCCATGCTGGCCAGATGGGTCAGTCCGAGTATCGAGGAAATAGGCGCTCTCAGATCATGGGATGTACTGTAGAAGAAGCTATCGAGGTCAGCATTCATTTTTTTAAGTTTCATACGTTCATCTTCAAGAAGCCACATTACCATGCCCAGCCCCATGATAGTGATGAAAAACAGGTCCAGGACACCGAAAAAGGAAAGTACCACGGAAAAATTATACCCCACTATGTTTGCCCATACTACTAAAAAATATACCAACAGCTCCAGACCGTACATAAAAAAGGCGATACCGAGAAGCTTTTTGCCAAAACCTGATGTGCCAAAATGAAGATTGAGAAAGGCCATCGACCCACAGTAGATGAACACGATGCCTGTAATAAGGCACCGAAGGCCAATGCGGATGAAATATCGCTCATTGAAGTGGGATGGATCGAACGCGTAAAGCAGAGTAAGACCTGTAGCAACTATAAGGGTAATAATGATGAGTAGAGAGACCGTACGTTTCCTGAGTTGTGTTTCCTTTATCAACTCATATGTCCCTATCAGCAGGAAGACGCTTTGCATAAAACCCCCGATCATATAAGTGGCTGAGCCTAAGAGACTGACCCATGTGGAATCCCATTTGAAGGCTGCGGGTAATGTGGAATAAACCATACCCAGACCCACGAAGAAGAACGCTACCCAGCTTACTGCCCATCGCGAAAGGAACGGACGTGCATACAATCTGCTGAAGTAGAAGAAACCGGAAGCAAAAATAAGGGCGAGAGCCATCTGAACGACATAAACAGATATCAGCCGTACTATCAATCCCTCCTCTGAATCCATTCTTTTAAAATAGAATTTATTAATTAAGAATCATAACTTATTTTAGGGGTATTGACTTTGGCGCCATGAGCTTAGTTAAGAAAAATTATAAATAAAAGAAAATAGTATGCTTGCATACTATTTTTTATAGATAACCATTACTTTTGACGCTATGCCAACGTTTGCAGTATGGGCATAAAAAAATCCCAGATGAATTGTTGTCTTCTGGGATTTTTCGGGTGGTGCTGAGTGGACTCGAACCACCGACTCACGGATTTTCAGTCCGATGCTCTACCAACTGAGCTACAGCACCTTCAAAAGTGGATGCAAAACTATGTAATTTTATATATGGTGCAAATAAAAGTTTAAAATTATAACGACCAAGAACAGACACTGATGGCCTATATTCAACAAGTTTTATTTGTTTTAACCTTGATCGCCGCCGCCTATATTTTGACGAAACGGATCAGGGGGATCAAAAGAAATATTCAGCTTGGCAAGCCTGTGGATCCCGGTGATCCGTCATCTTCCGAACGTCTCAAAAACATGCTTCTGGTGGCCTTTGGGCAGCAGAAAATGTTCAAAAAAATGATTCCGGCCTTTCTCCATCTTTTGATCTATGTCGGATTCCTGGTGATCAATATAGAGGTGCTGGAGTTCATTCTCGATGGTATATTGGGTACTCACCGTCTTTTTGCCCCATGGCTGGGTGGGTTTTATAATGTTTTGATGAATGTTTTTGAATTTCTGGCTATTGGTGTTCTCTTCTCATGTGTGGTATTTCTGATCAGAAGAAATGTTCTTTCCATAAAGAGATTCCGATCTGCGGAAATGACGTCCTGGCCAAAGCTTGATGCAAACCTTATTCTCATCATTGAGATCATTCTGATGGTAGCCATCCTTACCATGAACGCCTCAGACCGGGTGCTGCAGGCCAGGGATGAACACTATGTGGCTACGGGGCCTCTTGTATTCAGCGGTCTTATGATCCCTTTATTCGAAAACATGAGTACGGGCACTTTGATCGTGATTGAACGGTTTGCATGGTGGTTCCATATCGTAGGTATTCTGGCCTTTGCTATATACGTTACTTACTCCAAGCATTTGCATATTTTTATGGCCTTTCCCAATACCTACTATGCCAGTCTGAAGCCTAAGGGAGAGATGAACAATATGGAGTCAGTCACCAATGAGGTGAATATCATGCTGGGAATACAGACTGACCCGGGTACTGCACCTCCCGCGGAGATCGGTCGCTTCGGAACAAAAGATGTGAACGACCTGACATGGCTGAATATCATGAATGCCTACGCCTGTACCGAATGTGGCCGGTGCACGGCGGAATGCCCGGCCAATCAGACCGGGAAAAAGCTGTCTCCCAGAAAGATCATGATGGACACCCGTGACCGGGCGGAAGAGATGGGGAGTAATATGACCAAAGGTGGCAACGGTGCGGATGACGGCAAATCTTTATTGGGAGACTACATCACCAAAGAAGAGATCAATGCCTGCACAAGTTGCAATGCCTGTGTAGAAGCATGTCCCGTGAACATTAACCCACTGGAGATCATTCTGGAGCTGCGCCGGTATGTGGCTATGGAAGAGTCGGGCTCGCCGGCTTCGTGGAACAGCATGTTCCAGAATATCGAGACAAATTTTGCGCCATGGAAATTTGCCCCTACCGACCGGTTTAACTGGTCGCAGGAATTAAAGGAGGGACCGAATTCATAAACCTGTATATTCCAGAAACCGAGACCGAACGATATATGACTGAAATAAAAATACCGACAATGGCTGAGATGGCCGCCGAAGGGAAGGAGCCTGAAATACTGTTTTGGGTAGGCTGTGCCGGATCATTTGATGACCGGTACAGAAATGTAACCAAAGCTTTTGTTAAAATTCTCAATAAGGTAGGCGTGTCATTTGCCGTACTGGGCCCGGAGGAAACATGTACCGGTGATCCGGCCAGAAGAGCGGGTAATGAATTCCTTTTTCAAATGCAGGCTATCGCCAATATTCAGGTAATGAACGGGTACGGAATAAAAAAGGTAGTAACAGCCTGTCCACATTGTTTTAATACCATTAAAAACGAGTATCCGGCCCTGGGCGGAAGCTATGAAGTTGTTCATCACTCCACCTTCCTTCAGCAGCTGATCAATGAAGGAAAGGTGTCCCTGAAAGGTGGAGGTGAATTCAAGGGAAGAAAGATCACCTATCATGATTCATGTTATCTCGGCCGGGCCAACAATATCTATGAGGCTCCCCGGGAGGTGCTGGAGGCTCTTGACGCAGAGCTGGTAGAAATGAAACGCTGTAAGACAAAAGGTTTCTGCTGTGGCGCGGGAGGAGCACAGATGTTCAAGGATGCCGAGGCTGGTGACAAGGAGGTGAATATTGAACGCACGGAAGAGGCACTGGAGACCGGTGCAGACACCATTGCCGTAGCGTGCCCGTTCTGTATGACCATGATGAGCGACGGAGTAAAAAACAAGGAAAAGGAATCCTCTGTTAAGGTCAGGGATCTGGCAGAACTGATTGCCGAGGCCGAAAAACTGTAGGATAAATTCACGAATTTACCCTATAGTTTTTCCTGGTTGTGAGCGTTTAACGCTCTCCGTATATTACTCACCTTCAGGGTAATTGGGCAATATTACTGTAAACTCCGTTCCAACATTCTCCTCCGACTTTACCGATATAAAACCTTTCATTCCCTCAACGGTTTCCTTTACGATATAAAGCCCAAGGCCAGATCCGTTTTCGGCATCATTGGCCCGGTAAAACATGTTGTATACCTTGTCCAGATGAGGAGCCGGGATCCCCTGACCATTGTCAGCTACCTTTAGCAGCAACTCATTGCGTGTGGCGCTGAACATGACTTTTACAAAAGGATCTTCAGCCTCTTCATTGTGGTATCGTATGGAATTTGAGATAAAATTCCGAAGCAGAACGATCATACGCCGCCGGTCCATCATCACGGGAACATCAACGTTTATTTCCTTTATAAGTCTTACCCTTTCGGCGCCCTTCTGATATCTCAGCTCTTCATATACCTGCTCCAACAGCAGATCCATGTCTACCTCTGCCAGTTCGATACCCATTCTTATGTTTTTCGAGTGGTCAACGATCTCTCTCAGGAACTGGTCCAGCCGTTTAACACTGTTTTCGATGCGGTCGATACATTCACCTCTTTCCTGTGGGTCTACGCGGTAGAGATTGATCAGTCCCTGAATGGAAGCCAGTGGCGACCTTATATCATGAGACAGGCTGTACACCAGATTGTCCAGCTCATGATTGATCTTTTTAAGGCTGTTGGTCTGCCCGGCAACCGCCCTGCGAAGCTTGAAATTGAACAGCAGAAGTGTGCCAGAGCCCAGAAGCACTACACCAAGGCCTCCGAGAATAAACCAGAACCATTGCTCCAGCCAATGAGGACTGCCTCTTTCGTAGATCAAACCCTCAATGCTGAAGTCATTATCCAGCAGACCCAGTCCTATCAGCACATTGGACATCATGGTCCATCTTTCAGTATTCATACTGCCAATCTCAAAAAGGTCCGGCATGATCAGGTTTTTTTGAATCCTGTGCTGAAAGAGCAGGTCATCGGTTGACAGCTTTGAGTTGTACTTGTTTACAATAATGTCCACCGCCTCCCGTGGGTGATCCATAGCATACTTCCAGCCTTTTATGGAAGCCGCCAGCACCTTTTCCACTCTCCCGGGGTTATTTTCCGTTTCTCTTCGGCTGGTAATAAGGCATTCTCCGTAGAAGCCTATGGCATAGTCCTCAGGTCTGAATATCTTGTAGGAGATACCCATTTTATCGAGTTTTCGGGGCTGGTCGGCAATGTGGGCACCAATGGCATCAAACTCACCGCTGAGAAGACTTTCAAGGCCAGTAAATCCTTTGTGGAAATCCACCTGATCAAGCAGTCCTGCGCTTTTTAGCATGGCCTGCACCTCTGTATGCCCCATAACTCTTTTCCCCGCCAGATCCTTTAGTGATTCAACAGCCGGATCGATAGTCAGTAAAATAACAGGAGAGCGCCTGTATACTGCACCCAATACTGATAATTCAGAACTATAAGGATCGCTCAGTACCAATCCTGCCAGCTCGCTTCCATACTGGACCATACCTTTGGCCACTGCCCTTCGCACATTATTATCATTGTCAAACTCTTTTATCCTTACCTTCAGTCCTTGTTCCGCATAGTACCCCTTTTCCAGCGCCATATAATAACCCGCAAACTGAAACTGATGCGTCCATCGTAAATAAAGTGTGATACTATCACCTGAGACAGGGGATTGCCCAGGTACTGCCGACATTGAAAGCGTAGTAAGAAGGCAGATCAGCGCAAGGTTGGTTATCAGCGTTTTGGAGGACACAGGATGTTAATTAAAACCGTTTTGCAACTTAAATCCTCGCCCGGTTAAAGTGGAAATATATCCACGCAATTCCCGGATCATGGATAACTTTAATATGATTCAGACAATTAAGGTAAGCAAATGATCCGTTAATTGTCAATTGAGCGGATATACAGGATATCCAAAAGCGAAATGAAATTCAACGGTTTTCTGGAAATGGTGACGGGTTGTTACCTGAGTCGTAGGATGTTAACAAAGAGGCCCGAACGTTGAAAACGCCCGGGCCTCACACCATGCAATAGTTATTTATGGTTATTGCGGAGTGATCGTCACACGAATTACATCCGAAACATCAGGATAATCAAAGCTGTCATTGACCAACCCTACATTCTCACTTTCCTCCATGCCCGTGTCCGGACCGCTTTGACGTACTGCCTGATTTAAACCTGCTCCGGGAAATTCGTTCACCTCTGTACCGGAATCCCACAATTCTACTTCACTGGTCACGTCACCACTAATGGGATCTCCGTCATCATCCCACAACGCAATGCCCACGTCATCAAACGCGAAGAAAAGATCGTTTGACTGTATGTACATGGTGGCAAAGTTGAAATACTCACCTGGTGTTGCCATAATCGTGAATTCATAGCGGGCGCCTGGGCCAATAGGTCCGGGAGCGGCCGCACCTGCCGGTGTGTTAAACACAGCACTGGAGGAAACATCAGCATTGGCAGATAGTGATGCAGCCAACGGTGCAGGGTCACCATCTTCGGCAATTCCTTCCATACCTTCCGTATCCGGGGCGCCATCCGTGAACAAGGGACGGGCACCATCCGCATGTACTGCCCATGCTCCTGGAGAAAGGGGTATGGTAAAACCTGACCTGTCACCAAGGAACATCTCCAGTTCACCTGGACTGCCATCTTCAGCAATAGCCTCAAGACCGTAGTCAAAATCCGGTGACCTGGCAGCGAACAGAGGCTGATCAGCGGTGTGTACTACCCACACGCCAGGAGAATGGGGACCCGGCAGCGAAGAGCCTTCAGATACATTGGTTATGGTTACCTTAAATTTGGATGGCTCCGGATTAGCTATGGTCACCTGTATCAGGTCGCTCACATTGGGATAAGTGAACCCCTCGGCGTCTGCCATGCCATCGACGATCCTTGTTACATTTCCTCCTTCGTCCATTCCCTGAGTGCCGCCATTAAGTGGCTGGTTGGGTCCTGTTCCGGGCTCTTCATTCACTTCAGTACCAGCGTCCCAGAGGTATATCTTGTTGGTGATGTCACCTTCGAGCGCATTGCCGTCTTCATCATACAGGTCTATGCCCTGCCCGGAAGGAGCGAAGAACAGATCATTCGATTTAATGAGCATAGTTGCGAAAGACAATCTGGTATCTGTACCGGGGGTTACACTGGGCCCTGCATAGAATGTGAAGGAGTAGGAATCACCTTCCATGATAGGTCCGGGGCCGGCTGCGCCGTCGGGTACGGAAAATGCTCCACTTGCTGTGTAGGTATAGGCTGTACTTACGTTTTCAATACTTACCGTGAATGATGTCGGTGTTGCGGGGGTACCACCATCGTCATCATCACTGCAACTGGTGATCAACGCCACTAAAGACAGAAATAATAACTTTTTCATAACTATTGTCAGATTTAGATTTGATTGTCTGACAAAAGTCCTGATCAGATATCACGGAAGTATCACAGAAGTCTAACGTATTGTTAAAGTTTAAGGAACAGTCCGAGACTGTAATTCGGTGCAGCCAGAATATTACTGCCGGATGCGGCAAATCCGGCCGATGTGACTACCCCCAGCTTTTCGTTCAGATTATAGCTGACTTCGGGACTTATGGCCAGGAATTCCACGTTGTTGCCAAAGATACCATTGCCGGCCCCGCCTCCGGGGTCCCCGTTACGAAGTGACTCCACTCCATTGATCTTCAGGGCCAGGTTAAATCTCTTGAGACCGGTGTATCCCAATTCAAAGGAATACCGGAATTCGTCGGAAAAATCATTCGTACGGTTGTTAAAACCTGCACCCACGGAAGCATAGAATGGAGCCGGGTAAAACGATGTGCTGGCCTCAAGGGTAAGCAGCTGATTGAACTCACCATCACCCGTCTGTAGAATTCTTGGCTCACCGGCATCGGAAAACCCTTCAGCTATTTTACCAAAAGGCAAGCCAAAAGTGAGCGTAGCGGCCACAGCTATCTTCCGGTCTTTTATCAGCACATATTTCAATCCTATGTCAGTATCACCAAAGGAATTAACTGCATCTCCGGGCTCTATGGTACCGGACTGCCTTCTTTCTACCTCATTCAGGGTACTTCTCACAAAGAAAGGCATGTAGAGAATACCTGTGAGCCGGTCCGTAAAGCCATATTCCCCATAGATACTTGTGGTGTACAGGCTGATAGTGGTCAGATCAATAAGTTCACCATCCAGATCGTAAAACTGATCTGAAATAATAGCTGACTGACCCAGCTTGAAATACCCCTTCTTTTTGGGCTGAGGCCATCCACCTCCGGCCCTGACTACCGGACTGAAAAATGTAACGAGAAGTATAAGGATGATAATTCTTTTCATTTTTTTAAGGATTAAAGTCAGCAACCCCAAAAGTGATAGAGGCAGGTTTACATAATACAATCACATAGCGGTAGGTGTCAAGTCCTGCGTTTGGATCGATCTCACTTACATTGAACAGTGCTCCGCCATCACCACTTATTTCGGCCACCTCCAGTCCGGCAGAACGTGTGGCTGACCCCGATGTACTGTTGGATAAATAAATAAAAGTGCCCAGTGCAAAGTCTGTATCGAAATCGTCACTTAACTCCAGGTTCAGATCCCCGTTGTCCGCAATGAATAGTGTGGCCGTTCCGCTGGCCTTGTAACCGCTTCGTCCGGAGAAAGTAGCTGTTAGACTACTGCCTCCTACCTGTACAGCAAAAGGTTCGCTGGCTACATTGTCAATGGTGGCCGTGATCAATACTTCACCATTGGCTAAAGCGGTAAGCGTACCTGCCTGGCTGACCTCAGCAATGTTGGTGTCATTAACCTCCCATGTGGCCTGCTTACCTTCGATCAGCATACTCTCCACATTCCATGCCGTGGCTGTGAGCTGGACCATTTCACCTACCTGGATCACTTCTTTAGGCGATTCGACCAGTACCTTGTTCACATCATTGGAGGTTTCACTTACATTAATGGGAACCGACTCACTCTCAACTCCCCCTACCATGGCCGTGACGGTGGTCTGCCCTTTACCTATCGCCAGGACAGTCCCGTCAATAGAAACGGTAGCGACAGCCATATCTCCAACCCTCCATACCGGGGTAACGTCCTCGGCAACACCGAACTCATTAAGGTAAACGAACTCCAGCTTGCGGTTCTCGCCTATGAGCAGGGCAATTGCGTCATCCCCCTGCAGGTCAATTTCCAGTACTTCAGGCCTGATCTCATCATCAAGAATATCCGTGCCGATACAGCCTGTGAGGGTCATTACGGTCAGCAGGATAAATGTATCCGGTTTTAATCTAAGCATTTTCATATTGTGGTAGTTGAAAGGAAAAAGTAGTTCCCTGATTGAGCTTGCTTGAGAGCTCAATGGTAGCATTATGGATTTCCAGTATTTTTTTCACAATGGCCAGCCCAAGCCCGGTATTGTTGTTATCAAGGCTAATACGCTTGTCACCTATGTGGTATCGGTCAAAAATAAAAGGGATCTGGTCCTTTGGGATACCCGGACCGTTATCGGAAACCTTGATTTCCACATACTGATCTGTATTGTCTATTTCCACGATGATCTGTCCGTTTTCCGGCGTGAACTTGAGTGCATTATCCACCAGATTCTGAAGTACCCGTTCTATCAGTGATACATCAGCATATACCAGTGATTTATTGGGCGTTGTAGCACTCTTTAACGTGATGTTCTTTTGCCTGGCCAGTAGCTCAAACTTCTGACACATGTCGCTGATAAGCTCCTGAATAAAAAAGGGTTCCTTTTTCGGCTTTACCTGCCGGGCCTCCAGCTTGGACAGCTCGAACAACTCCTCCACCAGCTTTTTTAATTTCTGAGTGCTTTCCAATGTGATCTTCAGGTACTTTTCTCTTTCAACCTCGGATAGCTGATGATGTTTCATCATCAGTGTTTCAATATAACCCTGAATAACAGCCAGCGGGGTGCGGAGGTCATGGGAGACGTTGCCCACCAGCTCCCGTCTCAGGTTTTCCATGGATTTCAGGTTTTCGATATTCCCTACAATGGTGTCGGCCATTTCATTAAAGGCCAGGGCCAGATCATTGATGCCGCCGCCTTCCTTCACAGGTATCCGTGTGCTCATCTCACCATTTTGGAAACGCTTTACTGTGGCTATGATTCGGTTAAGGTTTCTGGTGATCAGCCAGATAGCCAGTATGCCCAGCGCCAGTGCGGAAAGCAGAGCGATCAGCATAGCCCTGCCACCCAGTTTGAAAATGTAGCTGTTCAGTACACTTTCCGATGCGGACTCGTATTCTTCACTGGCAAGGATAACGTAGATATAGGCTATGGTCTGTCCCTCTTCAACTATACTGCCGGCCGAAAAGACCTTTTTCTTTCCGGGGTTACGGGGGTCGTCCCCCACTACGTATTGCTGTCCTTTGGAAGCTATAAATTCCCTGACGGGCGCGAGGTCCACCTCTTCCAGTTTCACTTTTTTGTAGGGAGCCACGTAGTTCAGTATTTTTCCGGCTGCGTCCAGTATGTACACCTCAATACTGGGATTAATGGCCATCATGTGATGCATGATCTCATCGGTAGCTGTTGTGTCCAGCTTACCTCCCACATACGGTTTTACTTCACTGATGATATGCTCGGCGATGTCAGCATTCAGTCTTTGATTACGCTCCTGAACATACATTTCGGCAAGATTAACAGTGATGAACACGTAGGCAAAACCGACTACTACCAGCAGTCCGGTGAGTGTGATCACTATTTTCCAGAAAAATCCGCTGTATGAGTATTTATTGCTCATTGGATATATTGTTTATTGGGAAATCGTCATTAAACCGGTAGCCCACCCCCCATGTAGTGAGAATGTAGGTAGGATTGGACAGATCCTGCTCCACCTTTGCACGCAACCGGTTGATATGCGAGTTGACCGTATGCTCGTAGCCCTCAAATTCGTAACCCCAAACCAGAGACAGCAGCTTGTCCCGTGAATAGTTCTTGCCCGGATTGGAAGCCAGAAGGTACAGCAGGTCAAACTCTTTTGGCGTCAGGTCAATCCGCCGTTCACCGATCATCACCTTTCTTTTTCCCTGATCGATCTGAAGGTTTCCATGTCTAAGGATCTGGGTGGAGGGCTCTTGATTTCTCAGCATGTCCACCCTTCTGAAAATTGCTTTCACGCGGGCAATGAATTCCCGTACGCTGAAAGGCTTGGTGAGGTAGTCATCAGCCCCGGTCTCCAGTCCCATTATCTTGTCTATCTCTTCGCTTCGTGCTGTGAGCATCAGAATAGGGGTTTTGATCTTGTTGGCCCTCAGGTCACGGCATATCTCCAGCCCATCCTTTTCCGGTAGCATGATGTCCAGAATGATAAGATCAAAATGCTCTGAAAGGGCCGTATTGTACCCTGCCTGTCCATTGGAAAAGGACATCAACTGACATTCCAGATCCTTAAGATGGAGCTCCAGCAACTCTTTGATATGAATATCGTCCTCGATCAGAAGAATCTTCTTCATAATTTAACAAATGTAAATACTAAGTATCACGAAAATATCACAAGAGGTAGCAATACAAAGTCAGTTTCATGACTTTCGCACTGCTTCAGTATCGTAAATAAGCATTATCTGCCAAAAACCAGGAGTCGTGGCACCACTTGGATCTGCTTTTATTCTTTCATTTTGAAGTGAGGGCAGCACTTTAAATCTTTTTACCTCATAACCAGAGCACCAGTGGTGCCACGACTGTACTCATCAGTTCTTGGAACTCATGAATGACAGCTGCTGATCTGAAAGAACTAATTTTATTCATTTTTAGTTTATTCCTTAAATTTGGTAATATGTTCGTAGCGTTTGAAAATATGCCGGAGAGCGCCAGGGTCTGGATCTACCAGGCAAACAGAAAGCTTACCGGTCAGGAGGAAGAGTCTCTGCAGCAAATGACCCTCGAATTTATCAATTCCTGGGCTGCTCACGGGGCTTCACTTCAGGCCTCTTTTAAAGTCCTGCACCAGCAGTTTCTTGTTATCCTTGTCGATGAGGGGTACAATGCCGCGAGCGGATGCTCCATAGACGCTTCAGTCCACTTTGTTCAACACATGGAAAAAGAACTCGGTGTAAATTTCTTTGACCGGACCAAAGTGGCCTTCATTCTTAATGATGAGGTCTTTCTTGAATCTGTCAGCAGCCTGAAAAACAAAGTAGCGGAAGGTGCCATACATAAAAATACACTGACCTTTAACAACCTTATCCAGAGTAAAAAAGAGCTGGAAGAGGCATGGCTTGTCCCTGCGGAGCAGACATGGCTGGGCCGTTATTTTAAGTAGCGCACAACATTTAAAAATGGGCCTTCGTTATTTGTTTCGGGTTAATTCTTCATAAATTTAACCAAATGAACACCATGAAAACCATCAGTAAATACGGCCCTTTATTCCTGATCATTCTGCTGGTGTCCTGCAGCGTGGAAAAGAAGGCCTCCAAATCATTCGACCTTGCTCAGTATCAGTACACGATCGATGTTTACAACAAGGTGTTGAAAAAGGATCCGGAAAATGCCGAGGCCAACTACTTCATTGCCGAATCCTACAGGCTTTCCAACCGCCTGCATAAAGCGCTTCCTTATTACGAAAAAGCTATGACAAATGGTATCAGCAATGATTCTGTCGGGCTTTTTTATGCTTTTGCACTAAAGGTTCAGGGCAAGTACGATGAAGCCGGTGATCAGCTTGACAAATTCCTCAGGGAATCGGAAAATGAGAAGTATGTAAAACGGGCTGAGGAAGAGTTTAACAACCTGGATAACCTTGAAAAGATCCAGACCAAAAAGAACTATTACCGGGTCAAAAACCTGGAGGCAGTCAATACTTCCTTCGCTGAATACGCACCTGTATACAATGATGGTAAACTGTACTTCTCCTCTTCCCGTGGAGATAATAAGATCTACCTGGGTACGGGTACCCCTTTCACCAATATTTATTCTGCCGATACCAAAGGCGCCAGAGTAAAAACGGAAAGTGTTAAAGCGCTTAACGACATCATCAACAGTCCCATTACCAATGAAGGTTCGGTTACATTCAGTCCGGATGGTAAAACGATGATCTTTGCCAAGGGCAATTCCGGGAAAAGAAAAGGTACGGCCGATGTAAACCTCTATATTACAAGGAACAGGAATGGTGTGTGGACAGAACCCCGAATGCTCAGGATCAACAATCCGGGTTATTGGGATTCAACACCAGCTTTCAGTCGCAATGGCAAAACACTCTACTTCTCTTCCAACCGGCCCGGAGGATATGGAGGTACGGATATTTACTCGGCAAGACAAAATGCCAGAGGCAGGTTTTTCAAGGTAAAGAATCTGGGACCGGAGATCAATACCTCAGGCAATGAAATGTTCCCTTACATTTCGGATGATGGTCACATGTATTTTTCCAGTGACGGGCACCCCGGATTTGGGGCACTGGACCTTTTTGTGGCCCAAAGGGTTAACGGACAGATTGAGCTGGAAAACCTGGGAAAACCCGTTAACTCCAATGCTGACGATTTTGGCATACACCTTTTCAGGGCCGACCGTGGATTTTTTACTTCCAACCGTGATGGAGGTAAGGGCGATGACGACGTCTACACCTTTGTCAATGAAGACCCTGAGCTCAGGGTCGTAAACTATTTCCTGGAAGGGGTTACCATGACACACGATGGCAATGACCAATTGGTGATACTACCCAATGTAAAAGTTGAGTTACGTGACTACAAGGGAGAGGTGCTGGATGAAACTACCACACGTGATGATGGTAAATTTCTGTTCAGGGTATACGAGCATGAGCACTATAATCTGATAGGTGATAAGATAGGAGGCACTGAACAGTATCTTGTGACGAGGGAGCAGTTTACCACAGTAGGTAAGGCAGTGGACCGTACCACACTGAAAAAACTGGTGACTGACATTAAATTTGATACTCTTTTGGTTCTGGAGAAAATACAAAAGGACAAAAGGTTTGTTTTGGAAAACGTTTATTACGATTTGGATAAATGGGACATCAGGGAAGACGCCGCCATTGAGTTGGACAAGCTGGTGACCTTACTGACTGACAATCCGGAACTGAAGATAGAGCTCAGTTCGCACACAGATGACCGCCAAACAGACGCATACAACCTGAGATTGTCAGAAAGAAGAGCGCAGTCTGCTGTGAATTACATTATTTCCCAGGGGATTACCGGCGACAGGCTGGTAGCCAGGGGGTATGGTGAATCAAGGCTGATCATTCCCAATGCCAAGACCGAGGAAGAACACCAGATCAACCGGCGAACGGAGTTTAAGATCCTTGAGATAGGCCAGAAAAAACCGGTGAACCCTGAAGAATTCGATGAAGACCGGTATTTTGATGATGAGGAGGACAGTGGGGAAAACTGACCGTTAAAATAAAATTCTGCAAAGAAAGGTCGCACGCTGTCACCGGCGTGCGACTTTTCTTATTTTTGAACCTCTTCTTTTGCAGCTCATGAACGAAAGATATGCCGCCAGAGGCGTTTCAGCCTCCAAAGAGGATGTGCACAATGCCATCCGAAATGTTGACAAGGGACTCTACCCCAAGGCTTTCTGTAAGATCGTAGAGGACTATCTGGGTGGCGACCCTGAGTGGTGCAACATCATGCATGCTGACGGAGCGGGCACCAAGTCCTCTCTCGCCTATATCTACTGGAAAGAAACCGGTGATATGTCCGTCTGGAAAGGCATAGCCCAGGACGCAGTGATCATGAATATCGATGACCTGATCTGCGTAGGTGCAGTAGATAATATCCTGCTTTCCTCTACCATAGGCAGGAACAAATCGCTCATTCCAGGCGAGGTGATCGCTGCTTTGATCAACGGCACTGAGGAAGTACTTCAAATGCTGCGGGAAAACGGGGTCAATATTCTGAGTACCGGTGGTGAAACGGCGGACCTGGGTGATCTGGTGCGCACGGTAGTGGTGGACAGTACGGTGACCGGTCGTATGCAGAGAGAGGCCGTTATAGATAACAGCAACATTAGTGCCGGGAATGTGATCGTGGGCATGGCATCCTGTGGCAAAGCCCATTACGAAGAGGAATACAACGGAGGTATGGGCAGCAATGGCCTTACCTCTGCCCGTCATGACGTTTTTCATAGGGAATATGCGGATAAGTACCCTGAAACGTTTGATCCATCAGTACCCCATGATCTGGTTTATTCCGGAAAGTACAGGGTCACAGACAAGATAGAAGATGTACCGGTAGACATGGGCAAGCTGGTACTGTCACCTACCCGTACCTATGCTCCCGTGATCACGGAGGCTCTGAAACAGCTGAGACCTCATATTAGTGGTATGGTCCACTGCAGCGGAGGAGCTCAGACCAAGGTGCTGCATTTCATCGATGACCTCCATGTGGTGAAGGACAATCTCTTTGAGATCCCACCGCTTTTCAGGATCATCCAGGAGGAAAGCGGTACGGACTGGAAGGAAATGTACAAGGTATTTAATATGGGCCATCGCCTGGAGGTGTATCTGGATGAAGATCATGCTCAGGAGATCATCGACATTTCCCAAAGCTTTGGAGTAGAAGCACAGGTGATCGGTCATGTGGAGGCTGCAGATCGAAAACAGGTGACGATACGAAGTGAAAAAGGAGAATTTATATACCCCTAATACCATTACAATATGAGATCCTATGGCTTTTCTTTTCTGTTCTTTCTGACATTTTACTTTCAGTGTTTCAGCCAACTGAAATTGGAATTACCGACTTACATTCCCACAGGTAACCAACCTGTTTATCATGAATTGCAGGATATCAATAGAGATAACATTCCTGATCTTGTCCTTTTAAATGAGGGAGATAATTCACTTTCCGTAAAATTGGGTAATGCCGATGGGTCATTTGGAGAACCTAAGAACTATGCGGTTTCTGCCAGCCCCAGGCAGTTTGTGCTGTTTGATTTCAATGGAGATAGTTTGATTGATGTTGCATCTACAGGTTTTGATCAGGACCTGATTACGATACTTTTTGGTAATACTGCAGGGGAATTTTCCAACAGGATGGATATAGCAAGTGGTAGCCGTCCGTACGGAATTGTAGCAGGCGAAGTTAACAATGATGAATTTCAGGACTTAATAGTGACATTCTCTGGTACGGATTCTATTGGGGTTTATGTTGGAGAAGCGGAGGGTTCTTTTCAGAGTAGGGAGTCTTTTTTTTCAGGACCCGGACCTTCATATATCAGTCTGAATCACATGAATGGTGATAATTTTCCAGATATAATAGTTGCTAATGATGGCGCCAGCAAAATAACCATTCTTTCGGGTGATGGAAGTGGTAAATTCTCATTAGCGAGTGAGATCAGTAATATTGATGTCTCTACGTTCTGCATTGAAGATTTTGATAATGATGATATCAATGATATTTTGGTCGCTGATAGAGCACCGTCCGCATTGATCTTTTTCAAAGGAAATGGAGACATGAGTTTTTCAGAAGTTACCCGGTATTCCAGCGAAAACATTTCAGGTATAAAAGAATTGGATTTTGATAATGACGACGACTTTGATTTTTGTTTTATTGAAAACAAAGGATACTTGGTAGTTTATGAGAATGATGAGGGTTTGTTCTCTAAAAAACTTATTTTGGCCACAGGTGAAAATCCAAGATCAATTGAAATAAAGGATTATAATGGTGATAGCCTTGTCGACATTTCTGTTTCTAATTATGACGACAACTCCGTTGTCATTTTTAATAATATAACAGGTGAATCATTCAGTGGTATAGAAGTACTACCCTATGAAACAGCCGGGCCTGTCATTAAAGTTGATTTGAATGGAGATGGTAAACCTGACATTGCCTACCCAAAGGCCTCGGGAGCCATAGGAGTGGTTTACGGCTATGATGAAGGTTTTAGCGACGAATTTACATTTTCCGTTGATAGCGGTCCTGTCCAGGTCATTGCTACTGATGCCAACAATGATTCTATTCCAGATCTCGTTTCTGTCAATCTGTTATCAAACAGTATTTCTATTCTGCTTAATAATGGTGATAACACATTTAAAAACAGGATCAATTACTCTACTGGTCTTTCACCAGGTGCAGCAGTGGCAGGTGATTTCAATTCAGATGGTTTGAATGATATCATAGTGGCCAATACATCAGACAACACAATTTCTGTCTTTGTGAATCAGGGAAATGGGTCTTTCCTTATTGATGAAAATATCGATGTCATACTTCCTGATGAATTGATAGTCGATGATTTAAATAATGACGAGCGTTTGGATCTGATCGTTGGTCGGGATACTTATGAACCTGTGGTTCTATATGGTGCGTCGTCCAACTTCTTTGAAGAAACTGACAGCATTTTTTGCAAGGAAATATTGGGATCAATTCAGCTTTTAGATGTAGATCAGGATCTCGATCAGGATTTGCTGGTTTTTGTAAATGGAGGAATTACTGTGATCAGTGGCAGTGAAAGCGGGATCACAGATGAATGCAAAAACACGAGATATTTGGGCGTTTTCGAATTTTCCGGACAAATTGATGTCAACAATGATGGGAACATGGACATAGTCACTTTTGACAGGCATAAGATCTCGTTTCTTGTCTCACGTGGGGATGGAAGCTTTACAGAACCGGTACTCTTTAATATTAATCGTCAGACAGGCTTTTTAACGGCCTTTGATCTGGACCAGAATTCAGTTGATGATTTACTTATAGTAAATGGATTAGAGATTCTGTTGATCAGAAATATTTCTGATAAAGCTCCTGAACTTGAGGTATTTGATGGAAATGCCAGAATCCGCAATAATGACCTTCACCTTGAGGCAAATGATAATAACCTGGTGGGTATTGTTCAGGCAGGATCTTCAATCTTCAAAACTTACCGGGTGTCCAATACCGGTAACGATACCTTGAGGATATCTATTTCTGGCACGCCATTCTTCATTGATTCATATCCTTTAAAGCTCAATCCTCAGTCAGATTTTAAATTGAATATTGAGTTCAAACCTGAGGAGAAAGGTGAACATGCCGGCGAAATAATAATTTTTAGCAACGACCAGAATGAGAGTGAGTTTCGTTTTTCAATATATGGAATTGCAGAAAGCCAGCTTCCCAATGTGACTTCGCTGATGTATACAGAAGGTCGGGATATAAAGATCTATCCTAACCCATCCATGGGAGTCATTAATATTGATGGTATTCAGCCCGAAGAAGGCAGGAAATTAGTTGTAAATAACCTTCAGGGCCAGGTTTTGCTTGAATTTAACCAGTGGACAAACAGACTCGATCTAACTGCACTGGAAAAAGGGTTGTATATACTTAAAATTCATACTGTTTCGGGAATCATAAGTAGCAGACTTTTGAAACTATCTGAAAAATGAGAACATATTTGTTTTGGTTAAGTCTGATTTCTACTCTGGCTTGTCAGACAGCCAAACAGGAAGATTCTACTTCTGAAAAAAAAGAAATGACCTTTACCGACCCACATACCTACGCCCGACCTGATGAGTCGGTAGTCACTCACCTGGACTGGAAGGCTGAAGTAGATTTTGGATCGAAGACCATAACAGCCCAGGCCACACTGACACTTAAAAACAGCAGTAATGCTCAGAAGTTACGATTGGATACAAAGGCACTCAACATCACGGATGTACTGGTGGATGGGGACTCTGCAACCTATACGTTGGGCGGCCCGGATGAGCACATGGGCAGCGCTCTTGACGTTACAATCGTACCCAATGCGAAAAAGGTGGATGTTTATTATACCACCTCACCAGGCGCTGAAGCGCTCCAGTGGCTTGCCCCTCAGCAGACCGCTGACAAACAGCATCCATTCCTGTTCACACAGTCCCAGGCCATACTGGCACGAAGCTGGGTACCCATTCAGGATTCTCCCGGGGTACGCTTCACTTATAATGCAGAAGTAAAAGTACCCAAGGGCTTGTTGGCGCTGATGAGTGCGGAAAATCCTATGGAGGTGAGCGAAGACGGTATCTACCGTTTTCAAATGGCGCAACCTGTTCCCGCCTATCTGCTGGCGCTGGCCGTAGGTGACCTGAAATTTCAGTCACTGGGCACAAGAAGCGGCGTTTATGCAGAGCCTTCCGTTATTGAGAAGGCAACATCTGAATTTGAAGACCTGGAATCCATGATCAGTGCGGCAGAAGAGCTGTACGGCCCCTACCAATGGGACCGGTACGATCTGCTGGTGCTTCCTCCGAGCTTTCCTTTCGGTGGTATGGAAAATCCCAGGCTGACTTTCGCAACGCCAACTATCCTCGCGGGAGACAAATCACTTGTTTCTCTGGTGGCTCATGAGCTGGCTCACTCTTGGTCCGGTAATCTGGTGACCAATGCCACGTGGGATGATTTCTGGCTGAATGAGGGCTTTACTGTATACTTCGAACAGCGCATCATGGAGCGGCTCTACGGCCGGGAATATAGTGAGATGCTGGCCTCCCTCGCGGCGCAGGACCTGCTTGAAGAGATCGAAAGTATGACCAAAAGAGGTAACGGTAATGATACCAAACTCAAACTCGATCTCGCCGGCAGAAATCCCGATGATGGCGTGACGACCATTGCCTACGATAAAGGGTACTTACTGCTGAGAACCCTTGAAGAAACTCTGGGCAGAGAAAAATTTGATGCGTTTCTCAAGAGCTATTTTGAAAAAAATGCATTCAGCGTTATGACTACCGAGGAATTTATCAGGCAGTTTGAACAATTCACAGCTGACGGGGAGTCACAGCCAGACCTGAAAGCATGGATCTACCAGCCCGGACTGCCGGCTAATGTCCGGTTGCCCACTTCTGGTAAATTCATGACTGTGGATCAGGAACTGGAAAAATACAGGCAGGGAAGTACGGCGGCTCAACTGAATACCGGAGACTGGACCTCCCATGAGTGGCTGCATTTTGTACGATCTGTGCCAGAGGATATTACCTCCGGGCAGCTTTCCGAGCTGGACAATACCTTTGGGTTTACCACTTCCGGAAATTCAGAGGTTTTAACAGCATGGCTGGTACAGGCGATCCGGCATAATTATACTCCGGCCTTTGACCGACTGGAAAGATTCCTGATCAGTACGGGTAGGAGGAAGTTTTTGAGTCCCATTTATAAGGAATTGCTGAATATGGACGGTGGTAGGGAGATGGCTCTCCGGATCTATGAAAAGGCCCGGCCAAACTACCATTTTGTGGCAACCAATACGCTGGACGAAATGTTAGGTATAGAACTAAATAACTAACCAATAAACATAATGGCACAAGTAACATTAAAGGGCACGCCGGCTCATACCAATGGCGAACTGCCGTCAGCGGGTACTTCGGTTGACTTTACACTCACAAAATCCGATCTGTCCGAAGTCAGTGCTTCCGACTTCAGAGGCAAAAAAGTAATTCTTAACATTTTCCCCAGCATAGATACATCTACATGCGCTACCTCCGTGAGGACGTTCAATCAAAAAGCGGCCTCGCTGGACAATACAGTAGTGTTATGTATTTCCAAAGATCTGCCCTTTGCACAGGCCAGATTTTGCGGGGCTGAAGGTATTGAGAATGTAGTAACACTATCAGATTTCAGACATCCTGAATTTGCGGAGAAAATGGGGATCAGGCTGGACGATGGCCCCCTGGCCGGACTGGATGCCAGATCTGTCGTAGTACTCGATGAAGACGGAAAGGTGGTTTACACTCAATTGGTGAGCGAAATTGTGGACGAACCGGACTATGACGCTACGTTGAAAAGCCTTTGACAGTTCAACATTATATGTTCGAAGTTCAAAGTTCCACGTTACCCAACTTTGAACTTCGAACGTTGAACATATAACCAAACACCTATGTCAGATCCATTAAATACTGCGCTTACACTTCTCGGTGTAGGAATGATCACGGTTTTTGTCGTACTCCTTTTTGTCGTGTTGTCAGGAAATGTATTGATCTGGTTGGTGAACCGATCTGTTCCGGAAGGGCATGAGGTATTGTCCTCTGGCAATGACGGAACAGACCCGAGAAAAATTGCAGCGATCACCGCAGCAGTAGAAGCGATCACCAAAGGCAAGGGTTCAGTAAAAAAAATTGAAAAGATAGACTCCCTACCAGGTGAACCAAGGTAGGTTCATGGGTTATTGGTTATTGAGCTATCAGGCTTACAGAACGCCCTGGTAACTTAATAACCCGTTAGCTCAGTAACTAAATAAGTATCCAGCCAAAATTTGATATAAATGATAAAGTACTAAATACCATGGGAAAAGACATCGGTTTGTGCCTCGTATACCGGGATATGTGGCAATCTTCCGGTAAATACATGCCACGTGTAGATCAGTTGGTAAGAGTGGCAGGACCCATTGTAGATATGGGATGTTTCCGTCGGGTAGAGACCAACGGCGGTGGATTCGAACAGATCAATCTGCTTTATGGTGAAAACCCAAACCATTCCGTAAGGCAGTGGACCCAGCCTTTTAACCACGCGGGTATCCAGACACAAATGCTCGAGCGTGGCCTGAATGCACTAAGGATGTACCCGGTTCCCGGGGACGTGCGCAGGCTTATGTTCAAGGTAAAGAAGATACAGGGAACGGATATTTCACGGTCGTTTGACGGGCTGAACGACACAAGAAATCTCAAACTTTCCATCGATTATGCCAAAGAGGGCGGTATGATCTCGCAGGCAGCCCTTTGCATCACTTATTCCAGGGTTCACACTGTCGATTACTTCGTCAATATGGCTGGTGAGCTGATCGATATGGGAGCTGAAGAGATCGCCATTAAGGACATGGCAGGGATCGGACGTCCGGTTTCCATTGGAAAAATTGTGGAGGGGGTAAAATCAATAAAGAAGGACATTCTGGTGCAATACCACGGGCATTCAGGACCGGGATTTTCAATTGCCTCTTCTCTGGAGGCTGCCAGGGCGGGTGCTGAGATCATTGACGTAGCTATGGAACCCCTGTCCTATGGCACAGCTCATGGCGATCTCCTTACAGTGCATGCCATGCTAAAGGATGCTGGTTTTTCCATTCCTGATATCAATATGAAGGCCTACATGCAGGCCCGTTCCCTTACTCAGGAATTCATCGACGATTTCCTTGGGCTGTACATTAACCCGTACAACCGCCTGATGAATGCCCTGCTAATAGGCCCGGGATTGCCAGGGGGCATGATGGGAAGCCTGATGGCCGACCTCGAGAACAATCTTAAAAGCCTGAACAAATGGATGGAGAAACATGATCGGCCTGCTGTTACTCAGGATGAGCTAATGATCAGGCTGTTTGAGGAAGTAGAGCAGATATGGCCGATGATGGGATATCCGCCTTTGGTAACGCCCTTTAGTCAGTACGTAAAGAATGCAGCGCTGATCAACGTAATGCAAATGATGAAAGGCAAGGAGCGGTGGTCCTTGCTTGATGACAATACATGGGACATGATGCTGGGTAAATCAGGCAGGCTGCCCGCGCCCATTGCAAATGAACTGCGGGAATTGGCAGTAGCTCAGAGCAGGGAGTTTTTTGAAGAGGACCCACAGGATCTCTACCCGGACGCTCTGGATGAGGTGCGTAAGGAAATGAATGAGAAGGGGTGGGACCATGGTGAAGATGACGAAGAGCTGCTGGAATACGCCATGCATCCCCAGCAATATGAGGATTACAAGTCAGGCAAGGCGAAAAAAGCTTTCGAAGCTGATGTGACCAACCGCAGGAAAAACAAGGTTGCCACCCCGGAAGCTATAAGCCCTGCACCTGTTGCCGACACTATGCCCAAAGCACTTGATATTTCCGTGAATGGGGAGAAATTTAAAGTGGAGATCGCTTATGGGAACAGGACAGGACAGAAAGCAGCAGAGAAAACACCGTCAGTTTCTGAACCAGTACCTTCTTCCAATGGCATATATCAGGAAATTTTAGCGCCGCTGGAGGGGAAGTTTTATGGAAGTAAGGATTCCGGAGAGAAGGCGTTACATGTTGGCGACAGTGTGCAAGAAGGGGACGTGGTATGCTACATAGAGTCCATGAAGGTCAGTAATGCTGTGAAGGCGGACAAAAGCGGGACCGTAGTGGATATTTATTTCAAAGACGGTGATGAAGTGATGGATGATGATGTACTTTTCAAGCTGAAACCGTAAGTCTGTCGGCCAGGTTATGGGTTTATTTGAAAAGCTATTTGAAATGACCGCCTTCAGCCGCCTGGCTGAGGAGCCGGCCGGTCTGCTGATGATCCTGATCAGCTTTTTGCTGCTCTACCTCGGCATAAAGAAAAAGTATGAACCCTTGCTCCTGGTACCTATTGGCTTTGGTATGCTTATGGCCAACTTTCCGGGTTCCAACCTTGGCATAGTCAAGATCAGGGATCACATGACCCTGCTGGACATTGCTTCCGAGCATGGCATCATGAACTTCGTTTACTATTCGTTGATCAAAACGGGTTTTCTGCCACCAATAATCTTCCTGGGTGTTGGTGCCCTTACCGATTTTGGACCTATGCTTCGTAACCTGAGGCTGGCCTTTTTTGGTGCCGTAGCACAGATTGGCATTTTCACAGTTATGATCTCTGCCGTGGCCATAGGGTTCACGCTGAAAGAAGCAGCATCTCTCGGTATCATAGGAGGTGCGGACGGGCCTACCGCCATTTATACTACGATAATTCTGGCCCCTCATCTGCTGGGGCCCATCGCCATTGCTGCCTACTCGTATATGGCGCTGGTACCGGTTATTATTCCGCTGGTGGTGCGGTTCACCGTGTCAAAAAAAGAATTGCAGATCAACATGAAGGAGCAGGACCGATTGTACCCTTCCAGACGACCGATAAAAAACATGGCAGCAGTAAAGGTGCTTTTCCCGATCATGGTGGGGGCCGTAGTGGCCTTTATGGTACCTTCCGCCATACCGCTGATAGGATTGCTCATGTTCGGTAACCTGGTAAAAGAAGCAGGCTCCATCACCGGCAGACTTTATGAAGCTGCCTCAGGGGCCATCCTGAACACCGCCACGATATTCCTTGGGCTGGCGATAGGTGCTACCATGACGTCCAGCGCATTTCTCAACGTACAGACCATAATGATCATAGTCGGTGGATTTGTGGCTTTTGCCATATCCATAGCCGGGGGCATATTTGCTGTAAAAGCCTACAACCTTTTTTCCAGAAAAAAGATAAACCCGCTGATAGGAGCCACCGGCCTGAGCGCAGTACCTATGGCCTCCAGGGTGGCTAATGAGCTGGCGCTGAAGCATGATCCAGGAAATCACTTGTTGCAGTACGCCATGGCAAGTAACATCTCCGGGGTGATCGGCTCAGCGGTGGCGGCCGGGGTTCTGATTACTTTTTTGAGCTAAGAGGTCAAAGTTCAATGTTCAAAGTTCCATGTTTGAACTTTCAACTTTGAACATGGAACGATTGTATCACAACGTTTATTAATGTAGATTTAGCTGTATTTTGTGTCTATAGCTTTAACCGTTGATCAAGCCCTCAGCCCTCTTACTTCTTTTCGCTACGCTCATTGGAACTTCTCAGGGTCAGGATAGTGGCTATGGGGTTACAGCATCCTATGGTTCCGGAATGTCAGGCCCGCTTGCTTTTTATCAGAAGTACATATCTCCGGTGAAGGGGCGGCATTTGTGTTCCATGTACCCTTCATGCTCGCAGTATGCCAAACAAGCCTTTGCCAACACGGGAGCATTCAACGCGTGGTTTGGAACAGTGGACCGCCTGTTGCGCTGTGGTCAGGATACGCACCATTACAGCCTGAAGCTGGTGAACGGAAGGTATTTATATTATGATCCCTTACCTGCTGTTACCGATATGGATACGCTTATACTGAAGGTCAATGATCAGGTTACAGATCAAAGCTTTGCGGATCGGCTTTACCATTCGGGCCAGTTTGACCTGGCCTTGCTGGAATACCAAAGACAGCTTTTTCATGAAGAGCGACTGCACATTGCTCAGCCACTTCGATATAAAATGGCGTTATGTCACTACCAAAATGAGGCATATGACAAGGTTCGCGAAGTATACGATACGCTGATGACAGAAGGGGTAGACAGTGACTCTCTGTTTTACCGGGTCTCTGTCCTGCAGGTAAAGGCATTCGTAGCTCAAAAAGACCACAAAAATGCCAACGCCATATTGATGACATTGGTTAACGACAGCAGAGAAGAATCGAAGTTGCTACATGGACTCGTTCAGCTGGCAGACAGCAGATTCGGCGAAGCTTCCATCACTTTTGGCTCAGTGCCCGGTGTTAAACAGAACCCTTTAACTTTTGAGGCTTTGACATCATTGGAGCAGGACTATGAAAACCTGAACCGGAAAAGTATCTGGACAGCGGCACTTTCCAGCGCTGTACTGCCCGGAGCCGGATATGCCTATGCAGGCAGGAAAGGTACAGCGCTCATGGCACTGCTGATCAACGGGCTGTTTATCTGGACGTCTGTGGAGGCCTTTAACGCCGGGAGATATGCGCTTTTTACCACCACCGGCATCCTCGGGCTCGGATGGTATATTGGTACAATAAGAGGCAGTGCTGAAGCTGCCCTCAACTACAACAGAAAAAAGAAAGAGGAATTTATCCAATCCCGTATCCATTTAATCAATACCCTGTTATGAAAATGATCAGAATTTTTGCATCACTACCGTTGTTCTTCCTTGCACTTTCCGGCGGTTTTGTACATGCTGCTGATAAAGCTCCAAATTTGAAAATTGTAAAGGCAGTAAACCCGGATAATCCCAGGGAATCCTATCTGATCATTGAGTCATCAGACCCAAAATTAAAGGCCGAGCTCAGCGAGGTGCTGGAGGGCTTCCCTACGCTTATCAAATTTGAAGAGCCTGACGAGAATTCTGCTCTGAGGTCATTGCTGGTGGTAGCGCGCAAAAATGAATTTATTCAAAAAAGACATGCCACCCGGGACTGTCTGATCGGTGTAGGAGCGTGTGTTTTGGGTATAGGTATAGTGCAGGGTGGTGATGACTATGATGAAAATAATCCTCCCTCAGGTTTCCATGCCTTTGTCGGCGATAAGGTAGTGACCGGAGGGACAGCCTGCCTGGTGGGAGCCCTCTGGGTCACCGGGATAGTATTTGGAATAAAGGGTATCATAGAGATATTTTCAAAGGACGACACCCTTGGAATGCTGAACGATGAATGGGATGCAGACGATATCATCAAACAGACCTCACTGAAAAAGAAAAGCGAAAAGGAGTTTACAATCGATCGATCCGTATTGATCCAGAAGAAGGTACTGCCGTACATACTGGTGAATACATGGACATAGGGAATAGTTCTACGTTCAATGTTCTGCGTTCAAGGCAAGGCAACGTAGAACATTGAACGTAGAACGTAGAACATTGAACCATCTAGTTCCCTACAAGAAACACCGCATTGCTGAAAAGCAGCTTGCCGTTTTCCCAAAAGCCCCGAAAGAGGGGATTGTCTACCATATAAACGATCTGGCCGCTACCCTTTTGTTCTACACCAAAGACAAGGCTGTTCTCCAGCTTATCGACAGCCTTGAATCCTGCAAAACCGCTGACAGGTGTAGATTTTTTCTTTAATACCCCTACGTTCTGGCCGGTTTCCAGATAGGCAAATCGCAGGTTGTTGGTCTTTAAGGAAAAGTATTCATTGTCATAGCCATAGGCCAGAGGGTTAGAGTTGTCCAGTGAAACCCTGAATATGGCTCCGAAGATCGAGCTGGACAGGCCGTCGCGTTCATAAGCCTCAAAGGGTTTTAACTGATCTTCGATACTTGGTGTGTCTTTTTTATTGGCATCCTTCTCCTTTTTTGTAAACTCCTTCAGCAAAAATCCATTCTTGTCCTTGAAGGCATTCAGCGCTGCGCCGATGGCTATAACCTTTCCTCCACTTTTTACCCAATCTGAAAGTTCATTCAATACACTTTCAGAAAACAATCGGTAGCGACCATTGGGAATGATCAGCACATCATAGTTGTCCAGATCAACACGACCAAAATAATCCGTTCGTATGGCTGTGATCGGGTAATCCAGTTGCTGTTCAAAAAAGTGCCATATTTCACCAAAACTCAGGGAAGAGGTCTGCTCCCCGGAAAGCACGGCAATTTTCGGTATCTCGATCCTGGCGATCTCGCCGGAACCCAGGTCCACTCCGGAATCAACAAAACCGGTATGAGCCGGGATCAGTGACCGTTCATATTTTTTGGCGGCGTCCAGGAGTATCCGGTCGAAGCTGTCACCGAATTTCTCATTGGTCCGTCGTGTTATTACAATCGTTCCCTTTTGATAGGAATTACCCTCAAGCCTGAAGGGCCGGTGTGCCACCCGGGTGTTAATACCCTGTTTCAACACAGCTCCCAACCATTTCACGTCCTGAAGGCTCCCGTATTTCAGGAGGTATGCATACGGTTTCCTGTCCGTGTTCACCGTAGCGCTTTCCGGTAGCACATACTGCCCCGATACATTTACCTTTTCCGGTAGAGCGTAGGCCTCCAGTCCGTAGGCATAGGGCAGCGACCACGCTGTGATGTCATAGGTGAGGGTGTCGGAAAGTTTGGCTACCGGCTCAAACAATGCGGTTACCAGCCTTGACTTGGGTTGATAGGTACTGATCACCAGATCATTGCTGGCTATGGATACTGATGAAGCCGTGTTTTTCCGGTAGCTGAATCCGTTAAGTACCTTTCCTGCACCGGCCCGGCCATAACGGATCTTTTGCCTGTCAAGAAAATTGATGATCATCTCAATTTTATCGTGGCCGTTGGAACCCTTGACGACATAGGTTTTGTATCTTCCGGAAGGATTGGTCACATTTTGTCTGAAATAGCTGGCAAATTCCGAGGTGAGCCGGTCTGCATTAAGCGCCGATATTTCTACTGTGGATATGCCCGTGGTAAAATGATGGTCGATGCGATCCTTCAGGGTAAGTGTATCCTTATACTCGGTTATGATACCCAGGCCAGCAAAGCCATGGCCTGCCTGCTCGTAGGTCATTCCAATGGCGCCATTATAGGTAGGATAGGTGTCTCCATAGCTAGGATACAGCAGATCGAATCTTTCTTTGGTAAAGTAAAGCCAGTTTTCCCTGTCAAAGTATTTCGCATGATTTTTACCAATAGTAGTCTGAAACTCCCTTTGCCACGGGGTGATCACTTCATGGAAAGGTTCAGCTGCAGGAGCAAAGTAGTAGGGGCTGTTGTAACCCTGTTCATGAAAATCTACATGAATATGAGGCAGGATCTCGTTGTAAAGACGCATTCTTTGTAAGGACTCCTGCTGCGTCTGCCACGCCCAGTCGCGGTTGAGATCGAACAGATAATGGTTTGGCCGGCCTCCTGGCCATGTTTCACGATGCTCCATAGCATCACCATTGGGATTAAAACGCTGATTGGCAAATTGATTATAGAAATTGGCATAGCGGTCCCTGCCATCGGGATTGATGCACGGGTCTATGACCACCACGGTATTTTTCAGCCACGCCTGAGCTCTGTCACTCACCACCAATTCATGAATGGTTTTCATGGAGGCTTCTATGGAAGAAGCCTCGTTGCCATGGATATTATAGCTAAGCCAGACTATGGCAATATCATCGTCAGTTGCGTTACCATCAAGCATTCTTGCGCGCCTAAGATTGTTTTCCCTGATCTCATTCCACCGGTCTATGTTTTCCTGTGCCGAGACCATGACTGTGATCAGCGGACGGTGCTCATAGGTCTCGCCGTACTGATGCAATTTCACATTGGGTGTGGTCTCAGCTATATGCTGAAAGTATTCCACCACTTTATGATGACGTGTAAATCTCTCGCCAAGTTTATAGCCTAAAAATTCATCAGGGGATTTAAGCTGGGCGTGAACAGCACCAGCAAACATAAAAAGGAGAACAAAAAGCTTTTTTTTCATATGTAAAGATCAGTTTTCATGGTTGATGAAACTTTTGTGTAGTAACTTATCCATTTTCATCATAATAGGATAAGTCAAAGTTTCAGTAAATGTTACAACTTAAGATACCAGACGGATCCGTAACTGCCGGTATCTTTTTCACAGGGATCTTTTCAGGGTGTAAGAATAAAACAGGTATCCATTCATGGCGGCTACTGAGCTGTTGACCAATGAATAACCCTCACGGTTAAGATCTTGCAACGCTTTTGCTACGCCACTGTAGTCTTCTTTCTTTAGTACTTTCAGAATACTCATTTCCATTTCCGAACCGTCTCTGCTGACAGATAGTGTCTTTTGCCGGCCTCTGTCTTCCACATACACCAAGGCATATTCTTCTGATTGTTGCTGACGGGTCATACTCTTAAATGAAAAAATTATTCCTGATAGTAGAAATAATAGAATAATGAAGAGGGTTTGGAAATTAGGTTTTTTCATATTTCGTGGTTTGGTCTGATTCCATAAAGCCTATGAATATACCCAATATGCTCCTTGGATCAATAGCCCCGGGATCATTATTACCCGATTTTTTACAGATGGCAAAGAATGAAACTTTAGTGGCGCTAAAGCTCCGGTTTTTGTTCTGCTTTTTACTTCAACGGGTACTATTTGGCAATCTTTACCCTTTTATTTACTTCTTGCAAGTGGTGTCACGACTATCCGGGTCAGGGAGCATAAGCACAGTATCGAATGTTGCCATGATTTTCATAGTAGGTCTTTTCAGAAACCTTGTTAACTTGTGTGCCGGTAATGTAGAGGGTTATGAGTAAGTCAGTGGCACTGGTACTGTCCAGCGGAGGCGCCCGTGGGGTAGCGCATATGGGGGTAATAGAGGCCCTGCTGGAACAAGGTTATACCATAACGTCCATAGCGGGGAGTTCTATGGGTGCTGTGGTGGGGGGCGTGTATGCTGCCGGCAAGTTGGAGGAATACAAGGAGTGGATATGTAATCTTGATAAACTGGATGTCTTTAAGCTGCTGGATTTCACCCTGAGTACGCAGGGATTCGTGCGCGGGGAGCGCGTATTCAATGAGATGAAGAAATTCATTCAGGACCGTGACATTGAAGATCTCGACATCCCGTTTTCCGCAGTAGCCACGGATATTGTAAACAAAAAGGAGGTAGTCTTCAGCTCCGGGAGTCTGTATTCCGCATTAAGGGCTTCGGCAGCGATCCCCTCCGTTTTGAAGCCCAGCATTATAGATGATGTGGAGCTGGTAGATGGTGGCGTTCTGAATCCCATACCCATCCATCATGTAAAGCGTATGCCGGAAGATGTGCTGGTGGTGTCTGACGTAAATGCTGATGTACCTGATCATATGGCAAAAAGCAAAAAAGAAGACAAAAACCGATTTGCTCCCCTGCTTGAAAAATGGAGTAGTATTTTCCCGGGTATTGGCAATAGCAACAAAACCAAACGACTGGGCATATTTGAGGTCTTCGCCCGCTCTATAGATCTGATGCAGGACAGAATATCCGATTATATCATTGACCAGAACAATCCGCACCTTGTCATTAAAATGTCCAGGGAGATGTGCTCTACTTTTGAATTCTATCGCTCTGCGGAGCTGATCGAATATGGCAGGGAAGTGACCAGAAAGGCTATAAAAAATGAACTTCAGAGATCTGAACAGGGCCATAGGCAATCTTGATCTTTACCTTCTGGACCAGATATTGAAAGGAAGGTTCGAAGGACGGACGAAGATCCTGGATGCCGGGTGTGGTGAAGGTAGAAACCTGCCTTATTTTGTGAATAACGGCTATGAAGTCCATGGCGTGGACCTTGATCCCAAAGCGGTGGTGATGGCCATGATGAGCTACAGGTCGGTACCGAAAGGAAACTGGTCTGCCGGTGATATTGAAAGCCTGCCTTGGTCCAACGACTTTTTTGATGCTGTTATATGCAGTGCGGTACTCCACTTTGCCAGGGATTATGATCATTTCCACAGCATGATGACCGAACTGATCAGGTTATTGAAACCGGGCGGGCTGCTGTTCATAAGGATGGCCACCACTATAGGTCTCTCACGCGAGGAACCGGACTCCGGCTTTACGTATCTGCTTGAACCTGAGCAGCTCTACAATATCGATAAGCTTTATCCTCTCAATTTTATGGAATTGCCAAAATCCATAGTGGTGAATGATCAACGTTCCATGGGAGTGCTTGTAATGGAAAAGAAATGACGTTTTGAACATTTCCAATAAATTAATACATTACACATTCAACCAAAAAATCAAAATCAACTATGGAAACAGTTTCTACCACCGCAGGAACGGCGGAAGTCAGGGAGTATGCCGGCTTTTGGCTGCGTTTCGTGGCTTACATTATTGACTATGTCATCCTCCAGTTGCTCAGTTCATTCATTATCATCCCTATTCTCGGGGCTTTAGGCTTTGGCTTTTTTGCAGCCACAGAGGGTATGCAGGCCGGTGATATCGGAGAAGAAGAAGCGCTGGCCATGATGGTTACACTCTTTTCCACGTTGAGCTCGGCAGCGTTGCTGACCTTCATTCTGCAGATACTGTATTTTGCGATTTTACAATCCGGCAGCCGGCAGGCCACACTGGGTAAAATGGCCCTGGGGCTAAAAGTCACAGACATGAATGGTGAAAAAATAGACTTTGGCAAGGCAGTGATCAGAGAGCTTTCCAAACTTATTAGCTACGCCATATTGCTGATCGGTTATATTATGGCTGGCTTTACTGAGAAAAAACAGGCATTACATGACATAATCCCTGGCACGCTGGTGGTAAAAGCCAAATAACTGACTCTTTCCCAAAACCTTACTAAGCCTCTGAGGCTTAGTAAGGTTGAACAGTAAGACAGAATTGAAGAATTCCTGTTGTTACTTTTATTCGCCTTTCGGAAGTCTACTGCCATGCGGTAAGTATGGCTCTATAAGTACAAAACCTATTATATGCTGGTGCTTAATTTTTTTCACCTGTGTAAACAAATTACGAAATAGATAATAAGGTATCCCAAGCCATGAAGATTCATGTGTTAAATAAAACATGGGTTATCCAGAATTTACGAAAAACAAACTATCAATTAGTGATCTACGTTCTGCAGAAGCAGATACCAAAGGATAAGTATGTTTAGTTAATGTTGCTATTGATTAAAGTAATGATCATCTTTACTTAAAGAAGAAGTAGTTATGTCTCTTTTTGGTAGAAGTAAAAAAGATATAAGTCGTAGACATTACAGCAATTGGCTAAGTACAGATTTACCTCTTTTTAGTGAAAGAGTTCGGATAATTCTTAGGGAGCAGAAGCTATATCTGATGCTGTTGCTAAATACAGGAAAGGTAAAGATGCTCTTCTTGAAATAGATGAGTCTACAATTGATGCACTTAGGCATGCAGGAGAAGAATTAGAAAAAGCTGAGATGGAGGAGTAAGAGCGAACTGTTTTAATGAATATCGCTTTATCTACCCTCGTAATTCTCATTTTTTTGTTGCCCGGTATCATCTTCAGAAGATTCTATTACACGGAAGAATTCTCCAAGCAATACTTTACCGCAAATCTGTTTGACACATTCACAACTTCGTTTGTTCCAAGTGTTTTATTACAAACAGGATGGTACTATTTAGTCGAATATACAAACTATCCTGTAGACCTAGGTGTAATTGGAGAACTCTTAACAGCTAGGGGCTACCCCGAAAAAGCCGTATTAAATATTGAGCGAAATATAACGCCTATATTCTGGTATAATGCTTCAATAATTGTGATGTCTGGGGTGTTAGGATATGGTTTCAAAAAAATAATCCGAAAAAACAAGCTTGACAGAAAGTTTAAGCTTTTCAGGTTCCAAAATTCTTGGCATTATCTTATCAAAGGTGAAATATTTGATTTTCCAAGATTCCCATCCTTGAAAAAGGATACAGTGGAGAAAATAGAATTTGTTTTCGTAGATGCCCTCGTAGAAACGGATTCAGGCTCAATGTTATACCAAGGCTCCTTGGCAGATTATGAACTTTCAAAAAACCAAGAACTGGAACATATAGCTTTAATTGGTACAAAGCGCAAATTTATGAATGGCACAGATGATACACATCTACATACCATAAAAGGTAATTTGGTCGTCTTACCTTACTGCCACATTAAAAATCTCAACTTTACTTATTTTAAATGGATTCAGCAAGAAGACGGCAGACTTCATTTAAAAGAAGTCTCATAACCAATGTATCTCGTCCATTCAGCCTAAAATGAACCTTACTAAGCCTCTGAGGCTTAGTAAGGTTGAACAGTAAGACAGCGTTGAAGAATTCCTCTTACTTTTTTCGCCTTTTAGAAGAAGGTTATCATTCTACTGCCATGCGGTAAGTATAACCCCCATGAGTACAAAGCTCACCACGAAGTAAAAAGAATCAATAAACCACAGCTTCACGGAGTTTCTGGAAAACAGATAATTCACGCCCATGGCCATAGCTATCCATCCGAAGCCGGTAAGGAAACCGTAGAATACACCTTCTCCTATGCTCACCCCGTTGAGAAAAAAGGCAAGGTTGATGGCCATGATCAATTCCAGCACAAAGGCAGTTCCATAGATCTTGCCCATATTGGCATTTTTCAGGTCTTCCTCGGAAAAGCCGTTTTCCTGCATCCATACTTTTCCGAATACCGGGCCGTACCAAATGGCCCCGATCACGAAGGTGGATAGTGTGGCGACAATGATCGCCAACCAGTTTAAAGATGAAGCGTCCATAATATTATCAGGTTTTGGTTATTCATTTACAATTTGATGGGCCTTTAACACATACCCTTTGAGGCGGTCATTCACCTCACTTTCATTATATAACTGTACCATATGTGATATTCTGGGCATAGTGCCCAAGGACCGGGCCTTTTCCACATAGTCGTCGAATTCCATCGCACCCAAGTCCATGCCTACACGGATCTCTTTTTTGTTGATACGGGCTATGGCAAATTCCTTAGGGTCCCGAAAAGAAATATAACCCTTGGTCGGAACGATCTGTACGCCAGGAAAACTGTTGCGGATAACATTTTCCAGTTTGTCATAAACCGGCCTCTTATCCCCCCGGTCACTGAAATGTGCTTCAAAAAGTGAGGCACTGTCATGAACAGGTTTGCCATCATTGAGGAATATTCCGGCGATAAAAGTGGCGTACATATGACTCACACCTCTTTCAGTTTTAATAAAATCCACGGTCTCCTTCATTTTGGTCAAAGAAGTTGTTTCCAGATCATCTATCCATTCCTGCACGGATTTTCCCGTTTTCTCTCTGGCCAGTTCGATAAATTCCTTTTCGAGTTCCTCAGCTGTTTTCATGTTCTTCAGTTTTGTACTTCTTCCATACTCCCAGTATCACACCTGCTATCTCATACTTTATCAATACCACGGACTGATCGATCACTGTGAGTTCGAAGGCTCTCAGGCTAAACATGTTCTGTGTGGTCATTTCAAGAAATATGAAACCAATCCAAAACAGCAGGGCGTATTGCAATCCTTTCACCCCCGTATTCACATTAAGCCTTGAAAAAAGGAACGCCATGGTATAGGCAGCGGTAAGGCAGGCTATCAGACTAATGAAAAGGCCCAGTATTATATTGTAGTTTTCAAAATCCGCGACAGTCAGTTCGTTCAGTTCAGACCAGCGTATCCCAAAGAAAACGGTATCATACCATACAGGTGGAACAAACTGGCCAACCAAAGCGGCTACCCATACTGCGGCATGATTAATTTTCAATGTTTTCATATAGTTCAGATTGTTTTTGCTCACTTGTGAATGCACCCTTGCCGGTATACCAGGCCCTGATTTTAGTGAACAGTCGTCCCGCGCTCACGGCAGGATCCCTGCCTGCTAGGTCTTCGGCAGCTTCCCTTGTTGGTACATTCAGAACGAAAATACCCCCACCGCCTTCAAAGGGTCCGGCCAGCATGAGCTGACCTTTTTCAGCCATCCTTGCCATATAGGCCATGTGGGCCCTTTGAATACTGTCCACCTGATCTTTGGGTAGCTCCGGCCGGTCCGCATTGGTGATAAGCTCCACAAAATAATATTTTACTATTTCTTCCGGAGGATTACCATCCTTGTCCTGTGCCGAAAGCACCATGGAAAATGTGAGGAATGTTGTTATCAGACTTAATACTTTCATAATTTTTATGAGTTTTTGCTTTCAATAATTACCATAGAATTGCCGTCAGGATCATAGATGCCGACAGTTTTACCATTGCCGGTCTCTGAAACCTCGCCCATCTGCTGTGCCCCGTGAGACAGGGCCAGCCGGAGAAATTCATTCACATCGTTGACCAGTAAATCAAACTGATGCCTGTTTTGAACCGCGGTATTTCCCGCTACCGTAGCCGGACAGAACAGTATGTCCATGCCTCCCCAGGTTCCGGAATACAGGGTAGAGCTATACTGGTCCAATGCCTTGAATTCCGTACCAAAGACACTGCTATAGAAATTCAGCATGGCCTCCATGTTGGTAATAGCCACGGTTATTCCTTTGATTTTAAACGGGATATGCTTTTTTTGAACCATGGTAGTCACTTTTATACTCTATGATAGAGTGCCCGTCAGGGATGCCTTTGGGTACGGGCCGTGTTCATAATTATCAGTTAATTTAGTATTTTCAGTGATACCGGCTAAATTCGAATTGCCCAACCGGAAAAAAGAGGTGCTCAACAAGAAAGATCACGATCTGAAGGATAAAATAGACATGAACGACAAGCTCGTAAGAATCATCGGGATCCAGTTTTTTGGATTCGTGATCCCCAATGCTACGGGCCTGGTAGATCATGATGATCGTTCCATTCTGTACCTGGTAGCGGCATACAGCTACTTTATGCTTATCGCATTCTTCATATGGCAGGGTAACCGGTTCTTGCTTTTCAGATTGGAGGCGAGATACAACTGGTTTATCAATCCGGCTCAGAAGGTGATCATGATCCTCGGTGCCAATGTATTTTACACAGCCCCGTTGGTCGTTGTTATGCTGTTGGGATGGTACTCGCTCTCCGATGCCCCGGTAAACTGGGAGGTGATCCGGTTAACAGCGATTGTATGCGTGGTGTGCGTTATTTTTATCACGCACATTTATGAAACCGTTTTCCTGATCAAGCAGCAGGAGTCTGACAGGATCAAAAGTGAAAAGCTGGAACGGGCCCGGGTACAGGCAGAACTGGAGGCACTGAAAAATCAGATCGACCCGCACTTTATGTTCAATTCACTAAATAATCTGGCCCATCTGATTGACGAAGATACCACCCGTGCCAAACTCTTTACGGAAAATCTGGCGGAAGTATACCGGTATATTTTATCCAACAAAGATCAAAAACTGGTAATGCTGGAAGACGAGCTTCTCTTCCTGAACAAATACATTTCACTGCTTCAGCTACGCTTTGATACTACCCTGCAGGTGAGGTTTGACCTGACGGAAGGAGACAAGCTGAGGTATCTTATCCCGCCTATTTCCGTCTTTTTTGCGTTGGAAAATATTGTAAAACACAATGAGATCTCCCGGAGGAACCCCATGGCAGTAGAGATATGGAAGAATGAAAATGACCTGTGGATATCCAATCCGATAAGGGCCAAAAGGTCACTGGAACATTCCTCTAAAATTGGATTGAACAACCTGGATGAGCGGTTTAGGATCATCGTTGGAAAAGGGATCGGTACTATGGCTGATGAACGGTTCTTTAAACTACAACTGCCTATGCTTCCTCTGGCCAGCTAAGAAAATGAAGGTATTGATCATAGAGGACGAGCAGGCGGCTGCTGACCGGCTGGTCAACATGCTGAAAAAATGTGAGCCTGCTATTGAAATTGTTGCCATACTCCAGAGTGTAGCGGAGGCAGTACCGTGGATAAGTCAGAACCCTGCACCTGATCTGGGCTTTTTTGATATTCAATTGGCTGACGATGCTTCCTTTGAAATTTTTGCTGCCGTGGATATCGCATTTCCGGTAATATTCACTACTGCCTATGATCAGTATATTTTACCAGCGCTGGAGCTGAATTCCATAGACTATCTGCTTAAGCCTGTTTCTGAAGAGCGCCTGAGTCTGGCCCTTGAAAAAGTAAAAAAGCTACAATCACATTTTGTTCACCGGAACATGAGCCAGTTGTTTGACCTTACCAGAGGCAAGACTAAAAAGAGATTTGTGGTCAAAAAGGGAATAGACTATGTTTCAATAGCCGTCAGGAATATCCGCTACTTTTTTACTGAGCATAAGCTTGTATTTCTAAGGGATGAGCAGGGCAATACCTACATCATCGATAAGTCACTCAGTGATCTATCGGAAGAGCTCGATGGTCAGTATTTTTTCCGGGCCAACAGAAAATATCTGATCAATATAGAGTCTATAGCCCGGTTTAAGTCAGCCAATGGAAAGATCATTCTCCTCCTGTCCCCTGAAACTTCGGAAGAGGTAGTGGTAAGCAAGGAAAATGCACCCAACTTCAGAAAGTGGATTGAAAGCCAGTAAATGATCAGAGTTAACGATTTTTAGATTGACGATTTGATAAATCAGGATAAATGACGGCCGATGATCTGTCATTACCTGCCGTCATTTACCTGTTGACCGCCATGATCATACCTGGACGGTTTTCCAGCGGCCCTGCCTGAATATAAGTATACTCACTACGGCATAGAGCGCTACAGCCACAGCTATGGCCAGAAATATTCCGAGAGGGCCAAAGTCAAAAGTTCTTGACAATACCCACGCCAGCGGCACCTCGAACATCCAGAAACAGAAGAAATTGATGATCGTGGGCGTACGTGTATCACCTGCTCCGTTAAAGGACTGGCCGATTACCATGCCATAAGCGAAAAAGACATAACCGCAGCAAATAATACGTAGTGCCAGTGAGCCATACTTTACCACCTCGGTTTCTGAAGAGAACATCCTCACGAACTCCTCGGCCCAAACACCAAACACAAAGGATATGGCCGCAAGGAAGATCATGTTGTAAAAGGCACACTTCCACACCGATTGTTCTGCTCTGAGCGGTTGCTGAGCGCCCAGGTTTTGCCCTACCAGTGTGGCGGCGGCGTTTGCAAGACCCCATGATGGTAAAATGGTGAACATAATGATCCTGAAGGCGATGGCATAGCCTGCCAGCACCTCACTGCCGAAGACAGCGCTTATACGTACGAGAAATAACCAGCTCAGGGTACCGATCATGTATTGCCCTATACCGCCCAGTGATATTCGCACCAGATTGCGGATGACTTCCCATTGCACCTTTACATGATGCCATGCCAGCCGTATGACTGACCTGGCACTGGTCAGCGTCAGGATCTGGATGACCACGCCGATCCCACGACCAGTATTGGTGGCAATAGCTGCACCGTCCACACCAAAGGCCGGGATCGGTCCAAGACCAAAAATGAAAATAGGGTCAAGAATAATATTCAGGCCATTGGCTATCCAGAGTACACGCATGGCGATGGACGCATCCCCTGCGCCACGGAATATAGCGTTGATAAGGAACAACAGCATAACGGTTATATTACCTCCCAGCATGATTTTGGTATAGCCGTAACCTTCCTCAATAAGTGAAGGCTCTCCGCCCATAAGCCGGAGTATATCCTTTGCGAAAAGGATCCCTGCTATACTAAAGAATACAGAGACGAATACTGCAATAAATATAGCCTGCATACCTGCCTCGGCTGCTTTATCGGTTTGTTTTTCGCCTACACGGCGTGCCACTACGGCTGTGGCCGACATACTCAGTCCTATAGCTATGGCGTAGATGATCATGATCACGGATTCAGTGAGTGCCACGGTGGCGACTGCATTGACACTCACTTTGCCCACAAAAAAGATATCTACTATAGCAAACAATGATTCCATGACCATTTCCAGGATCATGGGTATGGAAAGCATGAAAATAGCGCGGTTGATACTACCATTGATGAAGTTTTTTTCTTCACCTCTGACAGCCTTAATAAGATTTTTGAAAAATGTTTTGAAACGCATCGCTTCGGTTTTAAAAGTGGAAAAAGATTAGATCTGAAATGAGAAGCTAACCTTCTTAAGGCCAACTTCTTAAAGAAAAACCGACTTAGTGCTCATATGCGATGCCTTATGATTCCGATGAATCCGATTTTTAGATTATTTTAGCACAAATAACAAAAATATATTCTTACCAACCAAATAGAATGCAGCTCCTGGCAAGAAAAAGTTGGCTTACTGGTGCGATGAGCTTGTGGTTCCTTTGTCTGGTTCAGGTATCAGACTCTTACGGACAAGACACCAAACAGGATAGCGTGCTGAGGGTTCTCCAGGCTACCTCTTCTGATTCGCTGAAAATAGAGGCTTTGTACGAACTCACACGTCTGTACCGGCATTCTGATGTAGCAAAGGCCATTGATTATGCCAATCAGGGGATAGAGCTTGCGAGGAAGACCGGTTATGAGAAACTGGAAGCCGAAACAGCCAACTACCTTGGTATTTTGTACGCTGAGATCGGCGATCTGGAACAGACCCTTAATTATTTCTATCAGGTACAGGCCTTTTATGAAAAAAGACAGGACTCCCTAAGCCTGTCAAGGGTATACAATAACGTGGGGCTTATTTTAAAGGATCTCAATAGAGAAAATGAAGCGATCCGTTATTTCAAACGGTCCATAAGGCTAAAAGAGAAGCTGGGAGGTGATACTACGGCGCTGGCCGCTACCTTCAGCAATGTGGGCCTGCTCTATCATGAACAATTCAAAGACTATAAACAGGCCCACATGTATTACCTGAGGGCGCTCGAAATCGACAGGAAATTCAACAATACACTGGGCATCTTTATTTCCATGTGCAACATAGGAGAAAACTATTACATGCAGGGAAAGTACGACTCCTCAAAGTATTACTATGAGCAGGCCGCCAACTATCTGAATAAAATTGACAATAACTATCTCACAAGGCACATTTCCTCGGAGATTTTGCGCGACTTAATGCCGCGGAGGGCCAGTATGAAAGAGCCATAGAAAAGTACAATTCGAGCATTGAAAAGGCGAAGCTGAGTGATGCCAGGGTTTTGCTCAAGAATAATTACAGGGGTTTGGCTACTGTTTACCGCACATTGGGAGATTTCAAAAGATCACTGGAATACTATGAGCAGTTTGCTGCTATGCAGGAAGAGATTTACGATACTGAGAAGGCCGAAAAAATGGCAGCCATAGAAAAAAGCCATCAGATACATACCAAACAAAATGAAATAGAACTGCTAAGAAAAGAATCTGAAATACTGGACCTCAGGCTGTCAAAGAACAGACTGGTGATCTACTGGCTGGGAGGTATACTTCTTTTGGTAGGGGCTATCGTAATGCTGCAGTACAGAAAAAACCTTTACAAAAGCCGCACCAATGAGATCCTGCGTGAGCAGAATAACGAGATCATTCAGAAAAACAGGGATATTATGGATAGTATCTCATATGCAAGGAATATTCAGAAGGCCATACTCCCGGAGAACGGCAAGCTGAAAAGCATCTTTCGTGACGCTTTTGTGTTCATGCAGGCCCGGGATGTGGTAAACGGAGATTTTTACTGGTTTGCGGAAAACGGAGATCAGGTGATCATAGCGGCTGTGGACTGTACAGGACACGGTGTTCCTGCAGCTTTTCTGAATGTAATGGGCAACTCACTGCTGAACCAGATCATTCATGAAATGGAAATAACCGGCCCCGGAGAGATCCTGAAAGAACTGAACAAACGGGTCCTGGCCAGTGTCAGAAACACGGACCTCACCTCAAAATCTGACTCAGGGATGGATGTGGCTGTCTGTTTATATGACAGAAAGACCCGGAAGCTGACTTTTTCCGGAGCAAAAAGGCCGCTTTATTATTTCTCCGGTGAAAAGCTTCACATTCTGAAAGGCGATTACTATCCTGTAGGGGGAGGGCTTTATGAAGAAAAAAGGGAATATACGGAGCACGAGGTAACGCTTCAGTCCAACGATGTTCTGTATCTGTTCACCGATGGTATTGTAGATCAGTTTGGTGGTGAAAAAGACAAAAAATTCATGTACTTCCGGCTCAGGGAATTACTTCATTCACTCGTCGACAGCCCCATGGACAAACAACTTGCACAAATAAAGGAAAACCTCGAAACCTGGAAGGGCAGAAACGAGCAAACCGACGATATATTAATTATTGGTATCAGGATCTGACGGTTTTTTCCTTTTACGGTAAAATTCAATGGATCTTATGGCTATAATGCAGATCATAAGCCAGAACAGGCCTACTACAAATCCGGCCATTACGTCCGTGGCGTAATGCACTCCCAGATAGACCCGGCTGATCCCAATAGCCGCAGTAAGACCGGACAACACCCCGGTAAGGATCCATTTCCATCGTTTACTGTTGATATACCTGAAAACAAGGTAGATCAAAAATCCATAGAAGGCTACAGCGCTCATAGTATGTCCGCTGGGGAAGCTGTAGGAATAAACCTCTACCAGTCTCTGACCTGCCAGTGGCCTCGGCCTTGCAATAAAATACTTAAGCCCGATATTCAACAGGAAGGCCGTGAGCAGAATAATGGTGGATTGTACCGGGATCTTCCAGTTATGTCCCCTGTAGTACAGCCAAAGTCCTATGAACGGTATAAGAATAAAATAGGCAGGAGCGCCACCCATATGTGTGATGAAAGTGACCACCTGGTTGAGTTCCTGCGATCTAAGACTATAGATCACTTCAAAGGCTGATTCATCGAATTGTCGCAAACCCTGTCCATACAGGTCTTCAAGAATTTTCAGGAAAAATCCCAGCGCTACTGTGCCGATGGCTCCAGCCACCACCAGAGACACTATAAACAGAAAGTATTCCCGTTGGTTATTATAAAGCTCCGCCATGAGTCTGGGGAGCGATGGCAGTTTCTTAAGAATGGCTCGCATCCAGCCTGCAATCTACGGATTTTTTGCGGGCGAAGGAAGATGAAAGAAAGGGGTCATCGTCATACCTGAATATCCATTTGATCGAAGAGCTCTTCTACGCTGATGGCAGCGGGGAAGTACTCCAGGATCTTCAGCATTACCTCGTCTACCAATGTATCGGGGCATGAGGCTCCGCTGGTCAAAACGATCTTCACTTCTTCTGAATCCGGCAGCCAGCCGGAAGACCGGACACTTTCCCCCGATTCATAGTTAAAATGGCGGATCTCCTGCGGTGACAGGATTTCCCTGGCGGAGTTTATAAAATATGTGGTGAATTTTTGTTCACATAATTCTACTATGTGAGAGGTGTTGGAGCTGTTGTATCCTCCTACCACTATAGCAAGGTCTGCCTCTTCCTTCAGCAGCCCGTAGGTGGCGTCCTGATTATCGTTGGTAGCGTAGCACAGGGTGTCCCGGGTGTCAGCAAAATGACCCCTGTAATCCTCCCCATGGATATCCACCATCACCTGTTTAATGTGATCTGCGATTTCCTGGGTTTCCGTGGCCAGCATGGTGGTTTGGTTAACCACCCCTACCTTGTTGAGGTGCAGGTCCGGGTCAAAGCCCTCAGAATATTTACCTTCGAAAATGCGGTAAAACTCCTCTTTAGGCAGCTCCCTGCGGATCACCCGACCCAGCAAATGGGCTTCATCCATATTTTTAATGATCAGACTGGGCGCTGCGCTGGCGCTATGTGAAAAAGTAGCCCTCGTCTCTTCATGATTATGCTTGCCATGAATGATGATGGTATGATCCTCCTGGCCAAGCTTTGCGCTGCGTTTCCACACTTTCTCCACGAAAGGGCAGGTGGTATCATACTGCTGTACCTCTATACCCAGATTTTTCAGTCTATGCTCAATCTCAAGGGTAGTGCCAAACGCAGGAATGATGACAATATCATCAGGCCGCAGTTCTTCCCAGGGTACAAACTGTGTGCCATCGGTATCCATGATAAACCGGATACCCCGGTCCTGAAGATCTTTGTTCACTTCCTGATTGTGGATCATCTGGCTGAGGAGAAATACCCGTTTGTCCGGATTCTCCTCCAGAGCCTTGTAGCTGATCTCTATGGCATTTTCCACGCCATAGCAAAAGCCAAAATGTCGGGCTATGTAAAACTTTACCGGCCCGAAATCCAGCTCCGTAGGTGAAAAATCCTTTTTCCTGGGGTCAAGGATCTTACGTGCTTCTTTAATTCTGCCGGTGATGGAAGACCGGTAGTACTCAGGAATGTCGAACTTTTTGATGATCTGTCAGATTTGGTTCTGTGCAAAACTACGCATTCAGTCAATAAACAAATTGTAGTGGTTGTTGGTTTTGTTTATTTTTTGGCCGCGGACAGATCTTTATTTTTTTGATTGGCGAGATACATTTTCTTCGCATGATATCAAACAAAAATGGGGACTTTTCCTGGTAGAGAAAAATCCCCATTTCATAGGGAATAGCCGAAACTACTCTCTATGTCAAGTTACAGTTCTCGCAACTTCATCCGATGATCCGTACCGAAATACGGGTTCGGAATCTGAAGCTTCGTGAAAAAGCCTCAAACAACTTTTGCTGACTTGCGCCAGATTCAAGCTCCCGTAAGCCACCTTCTGCGACTTTAGCCGTTTCAGGTTGTGAACCGAAGCCCCAACCCCTTTAGTAAGCCTCGTGGAATCTCACTTAAAAGCAACGAATTGTTCTTAAGTAAGACTGTCTTCCAAGACCCAAATGACCGTGACTCTAGTCATTTCAAGCTATCAGCCTTTCGACCTTAACTCTTGCATTCGAACCTCACGAATTTTCCAGTACACTTCTGACACTCTTTTGTATCTGTTGCGATTATCTCTCGCTTGATGAATCTAAGATCGGAATAATATCTTTGTATGCAAACTTTTCGAAGCCCTTGTTTCCCACAACTTTTACACACAAGGAAACTACTGTAAGCAGGTAGTTATAAACACTTTTTTAAAGATAATCACAGAGTTATCAACACTCTGGCATCGACTTGTTCAATCATGTATTTAAAATAACGTGAATTCGGGATAAGGAACATTTAAAAACCCCTCAAAACCATCAAAATACGCCTTTGCGAGGCTTTTGGGTAGGTTTAGGGGAAGGAAGCCACGCCTTTTCCAACGTACTGGCTTGCAAAAAAGGTAGTGACGATGGGAGTCTTTTTCATGGATTGTTATCTCGAATTCACGTTAAAATAAAAAACTGCTATAAAATCCTTGATAGCTATCGGAACGGGGTTGTGCCTAAAATCTGGCTGTTCATATTTGCTATTCAAAACGCTGTTTGGCACAGCAT
>LYSV01000114.1:0-7939 GCA_001657315.1 Flammeovirgaceae bacterium BBD 1991-12
GGTTTGCATTCACCGTGGAGCTTAACAAAACATGTCCATTTGACTCGGAATCAACATTTTTTGACTTAAATGTAATTTTCAAGGGCTCCCTAACCCAAAGGGACGGGATCAATTAAATACAAGTGGTGCGTGACTTGCCTTTATATTATACAAGTCAATTATACAACTCATTGTAAATAACGTGGAGCACTGTCTGTCCCACGGCTTCCAGCGTCTCTTTGCTGATGAGTTCTATATTGTCATCATGGGTGTGGTGGAAGGAGCCAAACGAATTATTACTCGGATCAGTAGGTATAATATCGATCATTGGGATGTTACGGTACTTGTGTACAAAAAAATGATCATCGGTAATGGCGCTGCCATCCCTCCGTACAAAGTAGTTGGAATATCCGATACGGGAAGCAGCGTCCCACACCTTGTCAACTATGGAAGGGGCAAACTGTTTTGAATATCCCTCCACAAAGAATTTAGCATTTTTCCCTCCTACCATATCCAACAGAATACCGTAGAACGCCGAATAGTTGGGTTTGTGAGGATTTTTGCCCCAATACTGTGAGCCCATACACCACCATGACTCCCAGCCGTCACGTAAGGCCACCGGTTTTTGATACGACACATCATTCCCCCAGTCCTCACCATCAAAGAAAATAATGTCGATACCCACCTCAGGTAATGGATTGGCATTCAGTATCCGGGCTATTTCAAGCAGAACCCCCACTCCGCTGGCCCCGTCATTGGCGCCATCAATAGGCTCATCTTTTCGCGTGTCATCCTTATCGGCAAAAGGGCGGGTGTCCCAGTGGGCTGCCAGCAGTATCCTTTTGGTCTTTTCCGGAGCATAAGTGCCAATGATGTTCCTCAGATACATCTTTTTCCCGTCAAAACTGGTGGCTTCGAAAGTCTGCTCTACTACTTCTGCGCCGTAACCCTGCAGCTTGGCAGCCATCCAGTCTCCGGCGGCTACATGCGGAGGAGTACTGGGCACCCTTGGTCCCAGATCTACCTGATATTTCACGTAAGCATAGGCTGAATCCTTATTGAAAGACGGTACGATTACCTGTGGCAGCTCAGGTACGGTTTCAGCTTTGTTTTCTTTGGTGCCCTGGCAGGAAAAGATCGCGGTAGCAACAAAAGCCAGCGCTATCAGCGTTCGAATCAACTTCATTTTATTCACCACATGAAAACAAAAGGCCCGTTGCATAATCTTAGTTCATTATTAAAGTTTGTAAAGCAAACAAAATTGGCTTAATTTTGCATCGAAATAGATTAATAAGTTTCTGAGGGGACGCAAGTCCCCTCTTTTTATATACCAGAGCTAAGATATTAGGGACGTGGACCTGAAAAGTAAAGTTACATCAATCATAGAGGGCAGCTTCGAAGATGAAAGTCACTTTCTGGTAGATGTGATCATTTCAGCTCACAGGGGACCTAAAAAAATACTGGTGCTGGTGGATGGGGATAATGGTATCACCATCGATGACTGCGCCCGGCTGAGCCGTATGGTGGGTCAGGTGCTGGATGAGGATAACCTGGTAGATGTCAGGTATGTGCTGGAGGTTTCATCTCCAGGACTGGATCATCCTGTTTCCATGATCCGGCAATATAAAAAAAATGTAGGCCGGGGGCTGAAGGTGGCCCTGAATGATGGCACGGAAACAAAAGGGAAGCTCGTGGAAGTAAGCGAAAGCGGGATCATACTTGACCGTGAAGTAGGGAAGGGCAGGAAAAAGGAACATGAACGGGTAGAGTTCCCGTTTTCGGAAATAAGTAAATCAATAGTTCAGATTTCATTTAAATAACTTAAGGAAGAAAATGGATGCTGCAGTATTAATTGAATCGTTTGCTGACTTTGCCAGGCAAAAGAACATTGACAGGCCAACGATGATCAGAATTCTCGAAGATGTATTTCGTACAATGATCAGAAGGAAATTTGAGACAGACGAGAATTTTGATATTATTATCAATGCGGACAAGGGAGACCTTGAAATTTGGCGATTCAGGGAAATTGTAGACGACAATTCCGAAGATATCTGGGATCATGACAAGATCAGCCTTTCAGAAGCCCAGAAAATAGAACCGGATTTTGAGATAGGTGAAGAAGTGGCGGAACAGATCACACTGGAAGATTTTGGAAGACGTGCGGTGATGACAGCCAGGCAAACACTCATCCAGAAAGTGAAGGATCTCGAAAAAGATATACTTTATCAAAAGTACAAAGACCTGGTGGGTGAGATCATCAACGGTGAGGTATACCAGATCCTAAGCAGGGAGGTGCTGCTGATCGATGCCGAGGGAAATGAGATCTCCATCCCCAAAAATGAACAGATCTCAAAGGACCGTTTTCGCAAAGGCGACCAGGTACGGGCCATTGTTGACAGAGTGGACATGGTCAATGGCAGCCCCAAGATCATCCTTTCCAGGACCAGCCCTGTATTTCTTGAGCGATTGTTTGAAAGTGAGGTGCCCGAAGTATATGACGGGTTGATCACCATTAAAAAGGTAGTACGTGAACCCGGTGAAAGGGCCAAGGTAGCAGTGGAATCATACGACGACCGTATTGACCCGGTAGGGGCCTGCGTGGGAATGAAAGGTTCCAGGATACACAGCATCGTCCGGGAGCTTCAGAATGAAAACATTGATGTGATCAATTTTACGGACAATATGGACCTCTATATTTCGAGAGCCTTGAGTCCGGCCAAGATCGGCAGTATCAAAATGGATGATGAAGAGGAACGTGTATCTGTTTATCTTAAACCCGATCAGGTCAGCCTTGCCATAGGCAAAGGTGGCCAGAATATAAAACTGGCCAGCAGGCTGGTGGGCAAGGAGATTGACGTATTCAGGGAGCTGGGCGAATATGAAGAGGAGGACGTGGATCTCGACGAATTTGGAGATGAAATTGAGAACTGGGTCATTGATGAGCTCAAGCGAATCGGTCTTGATACTGCCAAAAGTGTATTGACCCTGACCAAGGAAGAACTGGAGCGCAGAACCGATCTGGAAGAGGAGACTATTGATGATGTTTTGAAGATCCTGAAGCAGGAGTTCGAATAAGTCAAATTTTTTAAATCATAAAAAAAAGAGATATTTGAGTATGTCAGAAGAAAGAACTATGAGGCTGAGTCAGGTTGCGAGAAAGCTCAATGTTGGGCTTTCTACGATCGTAGATTTTCTTGCTGAGAAAGGATTTGAGGTGGACAGCAGCCCGAACTCCAAGGTTACCGGGGAGCAGTTTTCCATGCTTTCCAGGGAGTTTGCCGACTCTGCTCATGACAAGGAGGAAGCTTCTGGACTTACCATAGGAACAAAAATAGAAGAAGAGGTAATTTCAGAAGCACCTGCAGACCTTCCAAAACCGCGTAAGGAGGAGGAAGAAAGCATACTGATCAAAAACCTCTCCGTAGACAAAAAGGAAACTCCTGAAGTCGAGGCGAAGAAGGAAACGGAAAAGGTGCAACAGGATAAGCCCAAACTCAAGGGCCTGTCAGTAGTAGGTAAAATAGACCTTGACAAGAAGAAACCGGAAGCAGAGGTAGAGGCAGAGCCTGAGCCTGAGGTGGAGCCACTGGCAGAAAAGCCGAAGGAAGAGCCAAAGCCAAAGGCAGAGAAACCCGCCGAAGTACCCACCAATGAACAGGTTAAAGCACCGGAAGAAAAACAGGAGGTACGCAAGGCCCGTGCGGATAAGCTCAAGGGACTGAAGGTAGTGGGTAAAATAGACCTGCCCGTAGAAAAAGAGAAGAGCAAGCCTGTTGCCTCCTCGGATGACAAAAAAGAACAGAAAAAGAAGAAAAGGCCAAGGAAACGTATACCCAGAGCAGGTGAGCAACCTAAGGGCAAGCCTGCATTTGGCAAGGCCAGGGCTGAAAAGGAGGAGCCTTCAGATAAGGAAATACAGGATAAGATAAAGGCTACCCTGGCCAAATTAAGCGGTGGCAAGAAAAAAGGTGGTGGTGCCAAGTACAGAAGAGAAAAGAGATCGGCCATAGCGGAGGCTAAAGAGGAGCAAATGCTTCAGGAACAGGAGCAATCCAAAGTACTGAAGGTCACTGAATTCATTTCTGCCAATGACCTGGCGGCTCTTATGGATGTTTCCGTAAATGACGTTATTTCCACCTGTATGGGACTGGGAATGTTCGTTTCCATTAACCAGCGACTGGATGCTGAATCCATCACCGTGATCTCGGATGAGTTTGGCTACAGCGTAGAGTTCACCTCTGCCGATGATGAAATCGAGATCGTTGAGGAAGAAGACAGCGAAGACGAACTGACGGAAAGGGCCCCCATTGTGACCATCATGGGTCATGTGGACCATGGTAAGACCTCCTTACTGGACTATATCAGAAACTCCAAGGTAACGGCGGGCGAAGCCGGCGGTATTACACAGCACATAGGGGCTTATGATGTAATGACGGAAAGTGGCAATAAAATCGCCTTTCTGGACACACCCGGTCACGAAGCTTTTACCGCCATGAGAGCCCGTGGAGCCAAAGTTACAGATATTGTTATCATAGTGGTGGCCGCAGATGATGATGTTATGCCTCAGACGAGGGAGGCCATCAATCATGCTCAGGTAGCAGGTGTGCCTATTGTTATTGCTATCAACAAGATTGACAAACCCAATGCCAATGCGGATAAGGTGAGGGAGTCGCTTTCCAAGATAAACATACTGGTGGAAGAGTGGGGTGGAAAGTACCAGAGCCAGGAAATATCCGCCAAAACAGGCCAGGGGGTCGAGGATCTTCTGGAAAAGGTACTGCTGGAGGCAGAATTGCTTGAATTAAAATCCAACGGGCTGAAAAAGGCCTCAGGAACAGTCATAGAAGCCTCTCTTGACAAGGGACGGGGCTACGTAGCCACTCTGCTGGTCCAGAACGGAGCTATGAAAATAGGGGACGTGATACTGGCAGGTGCATACCATGGCCGCGTAAAGGCTATGTTTGACCACACAGGCCGTAAGATGGCTGAAGCCGGTCCTTCCACCCCGGTATTAATGCTGGGCCTGGATGGCGCTCCGCAGGCAGGGGACAAGTTCAACATCATGGAAACTGACCGTGAGGCCAGAGAAATAGCCACAAAAAGAGAGCAGATCCTGAGGGAGCAAAGCATACGCACCAAAAAGCATATTACTCTCGATGAGATAGGAAGGCGACTGGCCATCGGGTCGTTCAAGGAGCTGAACGTGATCGTGAAAGGAGATGTGGACGGTTCCGTTGAGGCCCTTTCAGATTCATTGCTGAAACTGAGTACGGAAGAGATACAGGTGAACATCATTCACAAGGGCGTCGGTCAGATCTCCGAATCCGATGTACTGCTGGCATCAGCCTCTGATGCCGTTATCGTTGGTTTCCAGGTAAGACCTTCCGGTTCTGCCAAAAAGATCGCAGAAAATGAAGAGATTGAGATCAGACTATACTCGGTAATATACGACGCCATCAACGATGTAAAAGATGCTATGGAGGGTATGCTTGATCCTGAGGTAGAGGAGGTTATCGTTGGTAACGTACAGGTGAGAGAGGTTTTCAAAATATCCAAGGTAGGTACCGTAGCAGGATGTATGGTCACTGACGGATATATTAAAAAGAATAACCCTATCCGGCTGATCCGTGACGGGATCGTGGTCTATTCCGGTGAAATGGGACAGCTCAAACGATTCAAGGAGGATGTGACCGAGGTGAAGAATGGTTATGAATGTGGAATAAGCATTAAGAATTTTAATGATATAAAGGAAGGGGACGTGATAGAAAGCTATGAAGAGCGGGAAAGCAAAAGGACCCTTTGATAGTATTTAAAGCAGGGTTTCCATTTAAACCAGATATTTTTTTAACTCAAATATTCATTCAGGCCGTTTTGGGGCAAAATTTAAATTAAAATATTGCCCTAAAGAAAAGCTTGTTGTATATTGTGCATTTCTTTTTTCCCAAAACAATATTAAAATTTAACAGTAATTTTTAAATTGGGCTTTTATTAGGAAGATATCTATTTCACCAAATTGTATCTAAATATTTTTTAATCATGGACGACACCTCAATACAATCATATGAGAACTGGAACACCTCGGCACAATATGTGGCGTATGGTTTGGCAGCGCTGTCAGTTCTAATTTTTTTGGGGCATTTGATCAAACTTAGTTCTACCAGCGATTCCAAAACCAAGTACGATTATATCAACAGGAGTGAGATAAACATACTGATGACCTGTGGTATACTCCTGATTTTGGCCGGCGGAGCCTATGCAAACTCCTTTATTGCCGAGCTTACTACCCTGTGGCTTTTTGTACGTGTATTCGTTACCATTTCCATGGGCCTGATCATAGGTGTGATCATACAGAACCTGCTGAAATTCTACTATCCCTTTTACATAGAGAAGAGGCTCAAAAAGCTACGTTACAAGCCCCGTATCTCGCCTAAAACAGGTAAACCAATGAAGCTGTTGAGTGAAGAGGAAGAAGATGTTTACCTTGATGAAGGTATGCAGGCTGAGGAAGACATATTTTCAGTGGATTACGATGTATGGGTAGATGAGGAAACCGGTTACACCAAAATTGAAAAATATGCAGGTCACCTGCATGCACTGCAGTGTCCTGAGTGTAATTATCAGACCTTCAGGGTGAACAAGGAAGAAATACTCAAGCCACCCACAACCACCGAAGAAGGCGAGCTGCTGAAGCACTTCGAATGTGGCTACTGTGGTCACAAAGCCAAAAAGAATTACAAGATCGCTATGTTGCAGGATGCTTCCTCAAAGGAAGAGTCTGCAGCAACAGCTTAGTTTAGCGTATTCACCTGGAAAATTTCAGATCAGGGCCTTTTCAGGCCCTTTTTTATGCGCAAAGATCCATGGGAAGCTTGATCTGATCAAAATAGAACTTCATGCGTGAATGTGTGGATTCGAGTCGTTCTATTTTTTCGACCCTGTCTTGTTTGGGATCATAGAAGACCTCTACATAATAGTCCTTGAGCAGGTACAGATTAACCTTATACCGGTAATAGCGAATGGAAATGATAAAAGTGCCCTCCAGATAAAGGGATCGGGCCTTATCCGTTAGTGACAATTCCTTGAAATCATTCCAGCTCATATCTGACTAACTTAGGGAAATTCGGGGTCATTAAAAAGGGCATGGCAATAAAAAGACTGTATTGAACCACGGCCTTCAATTAATTTCCTTCAGGAGGCAGGGATGAACCAATATCAGACCAAAGACGGACCATGCAGAAAATCCTATGTTCTACAGTAGAACTAAAATGAATGTTCTTCAGGCGTCGTTTTTGTGTCATTTGTAAAGCCTCTTTCAATGATATTCTTAACATCGGCAGGACTCGATACATACTCGCTTGGTGTAAAACCAAATTGCCTTTTGAAACATTTGGTAAAGTATGAAGCAGTGTTGAAGCCGGTTTTATACATAACCTCCTTTACCGAAAGGTCACTTTTCTCAAGGAGATGGATCGCCCTTTTTAAACGAACGCTTCGGACAAACTCACTGGTTGACATGCCCGTCAACTCTTTGAATTTGGAATACAGATTACTGCGGCTAAGCCCGATCTCCTTTACGAACTCATTAACGGTAAATTCCGCATCCATCATATGGGACTCCACGATTTCCATGGCCTGCTGAATAAACTGTTCATCGGCGGAGGTCACAGTAATATCTGTGGGCTGCATGGCTGTATCAATGGCAAATCGCCTTCTTAGCTGCTCGCGGTGGGAAATAATATTCTTAATTCTCAGTTCCAGCAGATCAATTCTGAACGGTTTGGTAATATAGCCATCCGCACCACTATGCCTACCCCGGAACTCAGTGTTTTCGGCTGTTTTGGCGGTAAGGAGCAATACGGGGATATGGCTTGTCTTTTTGTCTGATTTTAGCTTATTGAGCAGCGCAATCCCATCCATCTTTGCCATAATGATATCGCTCACTACTATATCAGGCAGGTAT
>LYSV01000114.1:7968-28602 GCA_001657315.1 Flammeovirgaceae bacterium BBD 1991-12
CGCCTCAATGAACCGGTACGAACTACCCAGCCCCCTTCTGATGAATGCCCTGATATCAGCGCTGTCGTCAACTACGAGTAAAACAGGTAAGTTCTGCCCAGTACCGGATCCGGATTCACTGACTTCCGGAACGTCCAGTGTTTCAATATACGCCAGCGGATCTGCATGTAACCTGCCGGATACCTGTTCCCCATTGACCACCTCGGAGCCTTTGTAATCTTTGCGGTTGTAGGGTATCTCCACAGCAAACAACGAGCCCTGCCCGGGCTCACTGCTCACCTTTATTTCGCCATGATGGAGCTTTACAAGGCTCTGCGTAAAAGAAAGGCCAATGCCTGACCCATCGGCCACTTTCCCTTCATCTCCCTCATTGTAAAACCGATCAAATATCCTGTGTATTTTGTCTCTGTCAATACCCGGCCCGGTGTCACAGACGCTGATCCTGACAAATTCATAAGGAGTCGTTTTCCTGTTGAAAAAAATATTCTGTTGCGTGCTGGTTTTTGCTGTCCTGGAAAATTGTAGCTCTACGGTGATCCCGCCATTTTCCGGTGTGAATTTAAAGGCATTTGATAACAGGTTGTTCATGATCTTTTCAACAACATCTGCATCGTACCACGTCACAGGCGACTCAGCAGGAACAATGATCTTGTAATCGATATTCTTTTTATTGGCCAGAAACTGGAATGGAGAGCAGGACTCTACGATGAAATTGATCATGGGGCCTTCGGCGATGTTCAACTTCATTTTTCCCTGGTCCAGCTTTCTGAAATCAATCAGCTGATTGATCAGTTTGAACAGATAGTGTGAGTTTTTCCGGATGAGCTTATACTGGATTCTCCGATTTTCATTTTCATCCGTCTTGAGGAGCTCCTCCAGGGGGCCTATGATAAGTGTAAGCGGGGTTTTGAATTCATGTGAGATGTTGGTGAAAAACTGCAGCTTTGTCTGGTGCAGCTCCTCGGATTTTTCCCATTCCAGATGCTCCAGCTGGAGGTTGTGTTTCTCAGTGATCCTGATGATCGTGTATCTTCTTAATCCGAGAAGGAACGTTACTCCAAAAAGCAGATAGAAGAGGTAAGCCCAGTTGGTTAACCAGAAGGGTGGATTTACGGTAATCGCCAACGATTCATAGGTATCGTTCCAGAGGTTATCATTATTGGAGACCTTTAGCTTGAACTCGTAACTGCCCGGTGATATGTTGGTATAATTGGCAAACGGTTTTTCCGCATGGGTATAGGTCCAGTTTTCGTCGAATCCCTCGAGCTTGTAGGCATATTGGTTCTTATTGGGGGCAGCAAAATGAAGGGAAGCAAAATCGAATGAGAAACTGTTCTCATAGTACTTCAGGTATATCTCTTTTGTTCTTGAAATAGATTTTTCAAGCAGTATTCGCCCGTTGAATTTATTGCTTGGTTTGATCCTTTCATTAAAGATGTAAAAATCCGTCAGTATGCCTTTGGCCTTCTGCTGGTTATCTTTGATCTCATGAGGGTAAAATGAATTAAAGCCGTTTACCCCTCCAAAGATCATCTGACCATCCGGTCTTTTGAAGCTGGCCAGTTCCTGGAATTCATAGCTTTGAAGTCCATCATTGATATCGTAATTCCTGAAAATCTCGTCAGAAGGATCAAACTTGGTAAGTCCCCGGTTGGTAGAGATCCAAAGGTTCCCTTTTTCATCCTCCTGGATGGCTTTCACCACATTATTCGATAAGCCGCTGTTTTCAGTGTAAGCCTTAAAAACCCCTTTATCCTGATCAAACCGGTTCAAACCACCCCCGAAAGTACCGATCCACAATGATCCGTCCCGGCTTTCATGTATGGGTAAAATATAATTATGACTTAAAGATGAGGGGTCATCCGGGTTATTTTGATAAACCACAAATGAGGGATGTTTTCTGTAGGCCTCCTGGGGCGTAAGCTTGCACAGGCCATCCCCGGTACCAACCCAGATGTTTCCCCTGCTGCCCTCATAAACATTTCGAATAATGTTGGAGGGCAGCCCATGGTTACCGGGTGTATCCACATTTATTTGATAAAAATTACTGCCTTTCAGTTCCGTGGAGGGGTCCCATCTGAAGAGCCCATCGAAGTAGGTGGCGATCCAAACAAAACCCATGGCATCCTGTATGATGGCAAAAGCGCCACCGGTTACACCCTCGAAAGGAATAAAGGGAGCATCGACCAAAGGATCTGAAATATCCCGGACGTGGAGGAAAGGAAAATCCTCAGAACCGATCAGCAAAAACCGTTTTCCACCATGCCTTATTTCAGAAATGGCAAATATATTCAACGCACATTTAAAATGATCAAACCTGCTGAAGGTCCCGTCATCTTCCTTCGAAAGCCTGCTGAGTCCCCCACCCTCGGTCCCGATCCATAACGTTTTATTGCTGTCTTCGAAAATCGATCTTATTTTATTGTATACAAGGCTACGGGGGTCTGGTGTTCTTTTGATATGATTAAAATTCTTTCTTTGCGGATCAAATTTGTTAATACCACCGCCATTCATACCTGTCCATATGATCCCCATCCTGTCTTTGTATAGCGACTTTATGGAATTCTTGTTTAAGCTACCGGGATCCCTGACGTTTTCATGGAACGTGGCTTCCAAACGAGGCAGGGATTTTCCGCCCGGATTTTTAAAAAGAAAGATCCCGTCATTCGTCCCCGACCATATGTTATTGGCATCATCCAGGCAAAGCTCCACGTGAACTCCTCCGGAGACCTTTTTAAAAGTCAGGGGTTTCCTGCCCGTTTCGAAAAACAATCCATCTCCTGTACCCAGCAAAAGTGATCCGGAGGCGTCCTGGGCAATACTGAAGATCGTTTGCTCTGGCAAAGGGACACGCTCAATACTGATATCGCCCGGATCGCCTGTAGCTCTCAGCAGGTAAAGCCCGTCCCATGTCCCCACCCATATAGTCCCATTGGGCTCTTCATAAATACATATAATGTCATTGGAAGGTGATCTGTCTCCAATATTCCCTTCCAGCGCTATTCTTGTAAATCCGCCTTGCCGGGTGGTCTCATCTGTAAGATCTGCTATGTTCAATCCATCGGATGTTCCCACCCATAATCTGCTGCGCTGGTCCAAATGCAGGATGTGTGCATGATCATTGCTCAAACTGTTCCTTTCATGACCGGCATTAAGATAATGAACAAATTCTTCGGTGTTCTTGTCAAAGCGAGCCACCCCCTTGCCAGTAGTGGCGATCCAGATGTTACCTTCCTTATCCTCTGCCAGTGCTGATATAAGATTGCTTTTTATGGCACCGGGATTTTCCGGGTCCGGCCGGTATATGGTAAAGTTATGTCCGTCGTACTTATTGAGTCCGTCGTGCGTGCCAAACCACATAAAGCCTTCGCTGTCCTGAAAAATACAGTTTACATCATTCTGGGACAGGCCACTTTCCGTGGTGATATGATCGAACCGGACCTTACCCTGACCGTAACCCCGGAGGCAGAGAATGACAAGCTGGGCAATCAGAAATGTGTAAATATTTAGGTTACGTAATGATATAGGCATTGCATTATCATTAATTTACCTGCTGTATTTTTATTCAGTCAGCTGGATTTTCAAAACTGCTCCTGTCGACTTATCTTTTCCATGTTCGATGCTATTGAACAGGTATGTCGGTTTACCTTCTTTAAAAAGTACCTGTACCCGTTCATACCGGCTGTCCTCAGGTACCGGGAAATAATGGGACCCTCTGTGATGTCCCCGCTGATATTTACTCCAGCCAAGGCCATCCGCTGACTGAAGGTACAAGCCACTCAACCAATCGTAATTACCCATATCCCTGATAAGGCAATGAAACTTACCTTTGTAATAAAAAACATAGGGGTCTTCTGTCTGACCACCCCTTTCCGGGAAGTCAATTACGGGGTTTTTATTATATTTTATATACGGTCCCCGGAGTTTTTCGGATATCGCAACGCCAGTTTTACGTCTACCATCATTTCTCCGATCCCATGCCCGGTAGTAGATCCAGTACTCCCCATCAGGATGTTTGAGGAAGGCAGGGTTAACAACACAATACCCATCCCACGCCATGGTGTCCGGTGACACATCTATCACCGGGTTTGCACTTCTGCGCCACGGACCATAGGGAGTATCAGCAATGGCCATACCAATCCGCTGGCTATTGGCCGCAGGAGCCCGATGACGCCATGTATCCTGCCTGGCAGTATCATTTCCGATATACAGCAGCACATATTTATCATCTACCCGATAAACGGAAGGATTATGTATTGAATGGGCATCCCAATAACCCACACCTCTACCTTTCAAAACTGTGCCTGTTACATGGTAAGGCCCCTCCGGATGATCGGCTATGGCATGCGCTATTTCACTGTTTTTTAACCAATGTCCATCATGGGGCCATCTGGAAAAGTACACGTGCACCTTACCGTCGTCATCATATACTGGTGCACAGCCCCATACCCGGTATTCTTCTGCCTGGGATTCAAGAATGAATTTCCCACTATCAGCAAGGCTTTTACAAATCCATGATTCCCTTACAGGCTCAGACTGTGCATACATGTCCTGTAACGTTAAAACATATCCCTGGCCACCGGCCAGAATAAAAACAAGTAATTTCAATGCCTTATTCATTTATTTAATGTCTGTCATCCCTAAAATACACGTAAGACTGGTTTTAATAACAGAAGAGGCTGATCCTTTTGAAACAGCCTCTTACTACCAAAAACGATGATCATTTATTCATACCCGGGGTTATGCCGAAAGTTTGAATTAAGATTAAGATCATTCTGTGGAAGATCCAGATACTCCCGGCCTGGTCGATAGGCGCCGGTACCTCCGCTTTCGGATTTAATGCCTGGGGTATCTACGATTCGTTCTTTTACCATATCCCATCGAAGCAAATCGAAATAACGTGTTCTTTCAAGAGTTAATTCCTTTACCCTCTCATCCCTAATATCATCCATTGTCATTTCCAAACCAAAAGGGGGCATATCTACCCTGGCTCTCACTTCATTGACCGCATCGACCGCGGCCTGAGTAGCATTTCCGCCATTATCCATTAATTGAGCTTCCGCGTACATTAATAATACATCTGCATATCTGATCAGCCTTAAGTTATTAGGGGATCTTTGAAAAAGAGCGGTAGTGACCCCCTCATCAAGACCAAGGTATTTCTTACCAAAAATTCTATTTTCGGTAGCTTCATACACCTCCTGATAAGTTTGCCCTTCGTATATGGTCGCTCCTAAAGTATCTCCTCTATAAGTAGTTGTTTCATCCGTTCTCCAAAATATTGTATTAAAAGCCCGGGGATCTATCTGATCATTAACCGTCCTTTCATCCAAAAACAGATCCAGTACCCACTCATTAATCCTCATTCCATCCTGGCCGGTAAAGCCCTGAGGAGCTATATCAGGCGTAAAGGAATTTGTTCTGCCACGTCCGGGGGCATCACCGCCCCATCTTCTGTCATTATCAGCAATAAATTGAATTTCGAAAATTGATTCGCTGTTGTTTTCTGAAAATGTACTGAAGTTGTCAGCATAGTTATCCACTAAACTGTACATACCCGATGACATCACCTCCTGAAATTCGCCGGCAGCTAAACCCCACTGTTCACCGTATAAATACACTTTGCCAAGCAACGCTGTAGCGGCACCGGCTGTAGCCCTTCCTGTATTGTCAGAATCCCATGTGTCCGGAAGCATAGATTTAGCCTTGGATAAATCTGAAATCATCAGTTCTCTAACCTCACCAGGGTCTGCCTGTACAACTGCCTCCAGATCTATTGCAGTGATCGGCTCCGTTATTAAAGGAATATTAAGCCAGTTATTTAATAAATTAAAATAATTATGAGCTCTGATGAAATGTGCTTCACCAACAATAGTATTTCTCAAATCGGGGTCCATATCAATACCAGGAACATTGGCTATTATCTCGTTGGCCCTTGTTACGCAAAACCATTGCGCTCTCCAAACCCATTCAATAAAATTCTGATCAGATGTACCCGCAAATCTACCAGGATTGCTCCTGTCAGACACAGCAAAAGGATTGGTCACATCATCCCTGTAATCTGACAGGAATATTTCCCCACGCGAATAATACCAGATATCTGTATAAGGACTATAGGCACCAATAATCGCATTCACAGCATCACTTTCTTTTTGCCAGAAAGTCGATGGTGTTAAGGTATTGGGGTTGACATCTTCATCAAGCAAGTCCGGGTCACAACCAAATACTATCAGGCACATCATTAAAATATTTAAAAACGTGCCCCTTTTATATTTTAAAAATCTCATCTCCTTAATTTTTTCCATTAATATCAAAATGAAACCTGTAAGCCGAATCGATACGTTCTTGCTACAGGATAAGCACTTTCATCTACACCGGTATTGAAAATGTTTTGATTGTTTCCACCTCTGTCCCGTTCTCCCCGGCCGACTTCAGGATAATAACCATTGTAATCAGTTATTGTAAACAGATTTTGTATAGAGGAATATACCCTGACCCTTCCTGCACCAATTTTATCCGTCACCTGTCCGGGTATGGTATACCCAATCTGAAAATTCCGGAGACGGAAATAGCTGCCGCTCTCTAATAAAAAGTCAGACATCCTGCTATTGAGCGCCGGGTCCAATAGGGTATTTCGAGGAATATTGGTATTTGGGTTCTCTGGAGTCCAGGCATTTACGGCATCAGCTAAATAGTTACCTTCCGTATCGAAATATCCGCGATAGATATTGGCGTTCAGGATCTCATTTCCTGAGATCCCGTTAAAAAACAGACTTACGTCAAAATTCCTGTACTCCGCTGAAAAATTCAATCCATATTCGAAATCCGGAATAGGGCTTCCCAAAAACACCCTGTCATCGTCGTTCAGAACACGATTACCATCAGTATCCTGGAAAATAAAATCTCCGGCTCCCGCACCATCTGTTCTGCCATCATCAATGGCTTGCTGGTCCGTTTGATATATACCAACAACCTTATGGCCATAAAATGATGCTACCGGTTGTCCTACGTCAGTTCTGGTACCATCCCGGCCATTGGAAGTAAATCCTCCGCCGGCTATAGGATCGGGCACTCCCAATTCTGTAACTTCATTGTTTAAGATGGTGAAGTTAGCTGAAACATTAAACCGCAGATCGCCAATCTGATGAGCGTAAGAGCCTGAAAATTCAAATCCTGTATTTTCTATGGTGGCTGCATTTCGAACGATCCTATCTCTATATCCTGTATAAAATTCCGGAGTCAGACCAACAAGGATATCCTTTGACTCTTTGGAAAAATAATCCATGGCAACCTGTATTTTACCACCCAAAAGGCCAAATTCCAATCCAATATCAAGAGTGGTAGTAGTTTCCCAGAATAAATTCGATTCAACGCCACGTGTAATTGAATATCCCTGTACTCTTTGCTGAGCATCGCCAAGAATGGCTTCACTATTAATGTTTAATGTTGGAATTATTTCATAGGGCCGCACATTATTGGAACCCACCTCGCCATAGCTTGCTCTTAACTTTAAATTGCTGACGGCAGCAACATTCTCCATGAATGACTCATTGCTTATGTTCCATCCCAAAGCGACTGACGGAAATGATTGCCACCTTAGACCTTCCCGAAAAAGAGAGGAGCCATCTCTCCTTAAGGTAGCTGTTAACAGGTATTTGTCGTCAAAAATATAATTAACCCTTCCAAAGAAGGATCTAAGGCCGCTGACTAATTCCCTGGAAGAAAGATTTCCATTATCATCTGGTCTGCTGATGACACTACCGGCAGCCTGTAAAACCCGAACGTCATTATTATCAAAATTTGTCCCGTTTACACCCAGTGCCCGGTCAGTGGTTTTTTGTTCAGAATAGCCGACAATAAAATCCAAATTATGTTTGTCAATTATCTTTTTGTAGTTAATGGTATTCTCAACCAACGTTGACAAAAAGTTCGTATTCGTTTCATTCAACTCAGCAACATCATTATTTCCCCCTGCTGTAGCATTAAAGAAATAAGTGGGCTCGAAACTAAAATGTGTTTGGCTAAAGAACTCCAAACCCAAATTGAGCTTATAAGTAAGCCCGTCTGTTATCTCATAGGATCCGGCAACATTGCCCAGCACTGAATTACGGGTTATGTGCCGCTCTGTCAATGTCGCAGTTCCCAGGGAGTTTCTGATATTTCCAACCCCGTAAATGGCAGTCGAGCCGTCAGGAGCAGTGCTTCCCGTAAAATTTCCATTGGCATCTCTGATCGGAATGGTTGGAAGCAGGTCCCTTTCCTCATTGAAGTCCTGCTGATTCTGATTAATGGTTCTTGTCAGGCCAATGGTTTCCTCAAATTTGAATTTGCCCCTGGTAAAAGTAGAATTTGCCCGGACAGTGGTTCTTTTAAAAGAAGTGTTCCGCAGAATACCTTCCTGATCCAGGTGATTGGCAGATACACTATACGTACTGTTTTCTCCTCCACCGTATACTCTGGCATTGGCCGTGAAAATAGGAGCCGTACGAAGCCATGCAGATTGTATATCAGAATCAATATTGGGATCAAATTCTGAGTCATTTGCCGGTGATGTGGGAACACCATCGTTCTCATTCGCCCGGTTCCTGATATCCGCATATTGACGGGCATTGGCATAATCCAATGTGTTAATTACTTCCTGGGATCCGTAACCAACTTCAACGTCAACACCAATTTCTCCGGCACGACCTTTTTTAGTAGTAACGATAACCACACCATTGGCTGCCCGGGAACCGTAGATAGCCAGTGCAGAAGCATCTTTTAGCACAGTCACATTTTCAATATCCGAGGGGTTCAGGGTGTTCATATTGTTGGTTAGCATACCATCTATTACAAATAGTGGCCCGCTATCAGACAATGTTCCTGTACCTCTGATCGTAACAATGGCATTGGCTCCAGGTGCTCCACCATCAGCCTCTGATCTGACACCTGCAATACGCCCCTGCAATAATTGAGTAGCATTGGCCGAGGCGTATTTTCCTATTTCATCACCATCTATTACGCCTACTGCACCAGTCAGATCAGCTTTCTTTTGTGTACCATAACCAATGACGATTATTTCCTCCAGTGATTTAATATCAACTTCCATAGCCACGTCAATCACCGACCTGGACCCGACAGGTACTTCCTGCGTCTTATAGCCGACGAAACTGAATATCAAAATGTCGGATGAACTGACCTCAAGGCTAAAATTGCCATCTATATCAGATGTAGTACCATCTGTGGTGCCTTTGATCAGCACACTCACACCGGGTAGCCCCTGGCCGGCATCAGTGACTCTTCCAGTGACCCTGGTCTGGGCATGGGCGACACTTAATGTCACTGATAAAACCAGCAACACGATCCACGTTTTGGATCTTGTTAAACAAACAGTTAGTAAATTAATTCTCATAGGTTTTTGGATTTAGTAGAAACATTGGATGTTATATCAAAAATCCAAAAACTATGTCAGCGGAGAGTGTACAAATGCTCTTTTGACTAAGACATATGGTTTTTTTGCATGAAAAACCTAAACAAGACCATATCCTACCCATTAGCTAATAAAAAGGGCGACTATTGGCATTTTGGTTGCTACAAAAACGGCAGCCCCTGAGAATTGCCATTGATCTGAACAAAACAGGTAATTACGGAGAGTTATTCCGGTATCCCCTACGTTTTCGCCTGATGATGCCATGACAAGTAACTCAGCGTGACCCATCTGTCATGCGCCACACCTCAACCCGCTCGTTGTTCTTAACAAAAATCAACAGCCGGTCGTCCCGTCTTTTCAGTTCGTGGATAGATTTTACCTCACCTCTCACCATAAGGCCTGATTCTGCAGGTGGGACTACCACGAACTCTCCTGACGGGGCTCCCTTCAGGACCAGGCCAAGGCTGGCATCGTTGCGCGTGGTTTCTACTTCTGCATGATACAGATTTCCGGCAATGATGAAATCCGGATATGCATCGCCATTGTAATCAAAGGGTAGTATAGCCTGAACGGAAGAGATCTGGGCAAACCTGGGTAGGCTATGAGGAATGAAGGACCCGTTCCTGTTCTCAACCCAGATATGCTCAAAAGTATTGGCTTCATAACGTAAGGCGTTTTCCAGCATATATTCTCCATAGATGTCTTCCAGGGATGCGTCAGCAAAAGCTTCAAAGGTCTCAAACCGTTTGGCGATCATGGGTATCTGTTCTGATGAGCACTCTCTGCCTCTCAGGGGAAGTTTTTTACCACTTTTTTTATAGCTCAGTACAATGTCAGAAGAACCGTTTTCATCAAAATCATCAGCAAATATCATGAAAGGGCTTTCTTCGGAAGCTTTGTATTTATAATTCAGGCCCAGGTTTCCGGCCAGCAGATCCAAATCTCCATCGTTGTCAATATCTGTCAATTCTATCGATCTCCACCAGCCGGTCATGTTTCGCAATTCAGAAAACAAGGGAGATCTGATAAACCTGTTATCCTGAAAACTGAAGATCTCTATGCCCATCCATTCACCAACCATAACCAATTCATTGTTTCCATCGCCGTCCAGATCATCCCATATGGCCGCAGTCACAAGGCCCGGGTACTGCAATTCACCCATACGATCGGAGTTGACCTTTTTGAAGGAAAGCATACCGTCACGGCCTCCCGTATTTTCAAGCATCATGGATTCCGGTGCAAACGGATACTTACCCGGCAATATTCTGCCTCCAACAAAAAGGTCCAGGTCACCATCTGAATCAAAATCCAGCGGAAGTACTACCTTGCCGCTTGATACAATCTCCGGAAGGCTCTCTGACTTTTGATACATACCATTAACGTTATAGTAAAGCCGGTCCTGATAGAACTTAGCTGGTTTGGCCGGGTCATTTCCACCGCTGACCACGTACAGGTCCAGGTCGCCATCGTTGTCAGCATCAAACAACGTACTTCCCGTATCCTCATAAAGGCTGTCTGCCTTCCAGGGTCCCGGATATTCGGTGAATTGCCCCAGGGCGTTTTGAACAAACAGCTTTGCAACCGCCCCGGTCGCATTGCCAATGAAGATGTCATCAAGACCATCATGGTTTATATCACCTGTAGAAGTAGCCGGACCCAGGTTGGAGTTTTTATGCGGCAGCAAAGGTTCATTGACAAAATCATTAAACTCATCCTCTGTATGCCGGAATGGTAACAAACTATCTGCCACTCTTGTAAGCGGTGAGAAAGGGTTGCCCAATGTTTTATCTTCCATATCTATCGCCTGCCTGTAAGAAATATCTATCACCTGGTCGGCAGTCACATTTTGCAGGTGGTTGACTTTGCCATCAGGCCATGTCACTTTCACTTCCTGAACATTCGTGGATCGGCTCAACCCAAAGTGAACCAGGGGCTCCATGGATGACTGAAAACCCCGGGTGAGGGTATGCTCTGAAAATTGATATTTATCATCATGAGAAATAGCAACTTTTGCCCCCAGCCCAAACAAATTCCCATCAGGACCAAGAAGTCTTATCCTAAGATAATGCTTGTCGGGCACGGGCAGGTTTTTGTAAACAGATGCCGGAGCGTTTACATTATTGACCACCAGATCAATGGTACCGTCATTGTTCAGATCGCCGTACGCCACACCATTGGAAAACCCTTCGTGATCGAGCCCCCATTCGGAACTCTTATCTTTAAAGGTCAGATCACCCAGGTTTTGAAACGTGTAGTTGGTCAGCGGCGTACTGGGGAGCTGGGTGTAGTCATTTTCACGGCCAAAAAATGATATCTTTTCAAAGCTCCGGTTAGCATCGTTATTGTTTACATCTCTGAGAATGCCATTGGATACATACATATCCTTCAATCCATCGTTGTCGAGGTCCATGAATAAGGCGCTCCAGCTCCAGTCCGTCCTGGCCATGTGGAGTATTTGGGAAACATCGCTGAAAAGTGGTACCCCATGTTCATTTGTACCATTGTTAAGCTGTATCACATTGTGCATGTATTGATAATGCATGCCTAATGCCACCGCCTGATAAAAGGTGCCGGGGCTCATACTGGCCATGTTTGTTTTTGAACGCTTATGGTCTGAAGGGGTCATGTCTACCTGGGCCAGGTCTATTAATCCATCATTATTGAAATCAGCCGCGTCCACACCCATTCCAAACATGGACGTATGGGTTGTGCTTTCCTTTATGACTTCACGGAAGGTCCCGTCTCTGTTGTTCAAATACATATAGTCGGGCACATTGAAGTCATTGGAAAGATACAGGTCTGTCCACCCGTCGTTGTCAAAGTCAGCGGCTACTATACCCAGTGTCAGACCAAAATTCTGTACCCCTGATGCTTCTGTGACTTCACTGAAAGTACCATCCCGTTCATTATGATAAAGATGGCCGGATTCATGCAGCGCATTTTTTTTCATTCGGTTGTAGTAGTACAGATTTCCCTGGCTTACGGGCAATTGAGGGTAGTTCGCCACGAAAACGTCGAGGTAGCCGTCTTTGTCATGGTCAAAAAAGGTGGCCTGAATGGACGGACTCTCATCAGCCAGTCCGTAGGCCTCTGCCTCTTCGGAAAAAGTGCTGTCCCTTTGATTGATAAATAGCTGATTAGCCGTAGTACCATAGATGCCGGAAACGGAAAGATAAATATCCAGCCAACCGTCATTGTTCACATCTGCCATGGTAACTCCTGTATACCACCGGTCATCGCCCTGTACCCCGGCGGTATGACTAATGTCTTCAAACTGAAAATTGCCCAAATTAAGATACAATCTGTTCGGAACCATGTTTCCGGTAAGAAATATGTCCTGCAGGCCATCATTATTGATATCTCCTATAGCGACGCCTCCTCCCATATACAGGTAGGGGAAGGTATAGTAGTTCAATGTGTCATTCTCAGGAATATCATTTGAAAAACGGATTCCGGAATGTTCCTGCTCCACCAGGGTGAAGTGAGGTTGAGCATCATGAAACTCCTGACATGAGAAGATCATCCATATGACAGGAAGCAATGATAATATCCGTTTTACCTGCATGACTTATCTTTTTTGCCTGAGCATATCACACACCTTACTGAGACTATTCGTAGGTTTTCTCCTTCAGAACTTCTATGAAATCAGTTTTCACCCAGTAAATATCTCCCAAATGACCTATAAATAAATATTTTCCATCCGGTGAAATATATGGGCCGTAGCCATCACTTCCGTCCCACCCCTTCTTTTTTGTAAAAAAGGCGCTGAACGGCACAGGCATGGACCATTCGTTCTCACCTTCATGAAAACCAATGTGGAATTGGTTTGACCAGTCCAAAGGTTTAAATATGATATAATCATTCCCAGGGGACACAAAAAACTCAACGGCAGGATTAATTCTGCATGGCAATGGCACAGGTGTGGTATGCTCACCCTTCACTATTCTGGAGAAATATGCTATGCGATCGTATCTGTCATAAAAGTAGAACGTACTGTCATCCGTGATCTGCCCAAGGCCAAATCCTTCCCGGGCCTCTACAGCAGGAGCTACTGATTCAATTTCGGACCAGTGTCCGTTTATCTTCCTGGAAAAGACCACCTGTCCTCTTACACCTTTGTCTGTTTTTCCAACCACTTCTTCCATAAACAATATGGTCCCTTTCAGGTTCAAAACCGGCCAGCCGACGAATCTGTCTTTTGGAAAAGCTGCTGTATCGGGTGTAGACCATTTGTTATTTCTGTAGGTGGCGTGCATGAGCCTGGGCTTGAAATAATTTACACCGCCATCGTCATTGATCCCGAAGAAGACTTCTTTTCCATCTCTGGTAAAACATATCTTTTCCTCCCACCTGTGATCCAGCGAAACAATACCTTTCGCAAATACAACCAGAGAATCTGCCGGCGGGGGAGGACAGTTCAAATAGTTGATGGAATGTTCCTGTGCGGATAATGCACTTCTCAGGAACAAAATAAGTAAAACAACTGCTCCATTACCTTTCATCATAGTCCCAGGTGATCAAAGCGTGATGGCAAGAACATGCGCGTACTCTCCCGATCTTTCCATGGGTAACTGTACCACCAGAGCCTGCTCACTGCGCGACCACTGCAGCTCTTCATCACTTCCAAGCAGCGAGATCCCTTTGATCTCCAGATCTCCGGTTTTAGTGCCTGCCCTTAGCGTTTTGATATTCAACTTACCATTGTCCGGCCAGTCCAGAGCTATGGCATAAAGTTTATTGTCCCTTGTGGTAAAGCGTATGTCTTCTGATGTAAACCTGTTGTCCTCCCTAAGCTCCGACATATACCCCTCTGCCACTTTTGTGGGCCCTTCGCCAAAGACCTTCCAGTGCCTTGTGCCATAAATAGCCTCGCCGTTTATCTTTAACCATTCTCCTATTTCCAGCAAAAAGTTTCTTTGATCATTGGGAATGGTTCCGTCTGCACGGGGTCCTACATTCAATAAAAGGCATCCGTTCTTACTGACAATGTCCACCAGGTCATCTACAATTTTGTCTACCTCTTTCGATTCCCAGTTCTCAATATAACCCCATGAATTGGCCCCGATAGACGTGTCTGTCTGCCATGGTTCCTTGCGGATGCCGGACATTTTACCGCGTTCCAGATCGTGAACGAATGTTCCTTCCGGGAAGGATTCATACAAGAGGTTTTTGTTCTGCAATACTACCTCTTTGTTCCACTCAAGGCTTTTGTTATAATAGAAAGCAGCCAGTTTGGGATGGTATTCCTTAAAAGCCTCACTATCCAGAAAAAAATCAAACCACATGATATCCGGCTGATAATCGGTGATGATCTGTTTGGTACGGTTCCACCACAGGTCCTTAAATTCAGAGGATACAGGCTCATCCAGCACAGGTCCCTTCTTACTGTACAGGTCTGCGTATTCCGGGTCCATGGTATCAAAGTGCGGCTTTTTGTTGAAAAAGGCCCAGTTGAACGCAAAGTGGGAAGAAGCCCCCATCTTCAGTCCCTGCCTTCGGCCTTCCTCAAAGAGTTCACCCAAAACATCCCGCTGTGGTCCCATGGTTGTCGACTTCCACCGGGTATACCCGGAGTTGTACATGGCAAAACCGTCATGATGCTCAGCCACAGGAACAACATATCTGGCCCCGGCTTTTTTGAAAAGTGTTATCCACTCTGCCGGGTCAAATTTCTCTGCCCTGAACTTTGGTATAAAATCCTTGTAGCCAAACCCTTTGGGATCACCCCATTTCGCAAGGTGATGCAGGTGAACATCATTTGCACCGTCGCCTTCAGGATTCAGTTGTGCTGAAAAAGTGGCTGTATCCATATACATCAGCCGGGGATACCACTCTGAGCCATAGGCCGGAACGCTGTATGCGCCCCAGTGTATGAAGATGCCGAACTTGGCATCCCTGAACCATGTGGGAACTTCATAGTTACTCAGGGACTTCCAGTTGGCCTCATATTTTTTTTCATCCCCCAGAGAGGCATTAAGCTTTTGGTTGTCAGGGGTATTGCAGCCGATCAGTGACAGCACCAGTAAAATAGAATTGATCCCTTTCTTTTTCATATTTATTTGTTTTCCAGCATCATACCTACCCGGCAAAGAACGGGCATTACAACTCATGTAGTTAGAACAGATGAATTAAAACTTAGAACAAATGACCCTAAGGGCACAAAAGGACTGTATCTCTGGAGATTTTGTGCGTTTGCAATGTTCCTGGAATTACACTTGTCTGGATTCGATGTAACTATAAGGGGCTCAGGGCATGTGTTATAAAAGGAATCAAGCCGTCCCGAAGAAGCCCGGGACGGCCTGATATGATCTATCTAACGATCAGCTTGTGCCTGTACGTATCGCCACCGCTGCGGATGTTGAAAACGTAGAGCCCTTTAGCCGGGAATACGGAAGCATTGAGATATAATGCTTTCGTGTTCGTAACCGTTTCATAGATCTTCCTGCCCCTGGTGTCGAAAACAGTGATATCCACGCTGTTGTTGTATCCTTTCAAATCCAGTGTGAGGTCCCCCTGGAAGAGCGGGTTAGGATACAGAACAGCAGGCTTTGTTTCAAACGAAGCTATCGGCAGTTTACTGCCGGCTTTTCTTGCACTACCTGAAGATGTGTAGGTAATCACCAACTGAGGAGCTGTGGCAGTGTTTTCCTTTGAAGCAAAAGCTACGTCATTGCCACTGCTTTGTGTAACGATAAGGCTTAGGTTACCTCCTCCACTTAATGAACCAGCCGTTAAATTCCATGTATAGGTGGTCCCAACACTGTAATTGCCATTTAAGCTACCCAATGCTCCGGCAGAGGATGGTTTGTTGGCGTTGGAAAGATTGCTTTCGGTCCAGCTACTGCTGTTTCCCTTGTCCACGGTGATATTTCCGTTGCCTGCATCCGAGCTGCAGGTCATTTTTAGCTGCGCTGTGGTGATAGTACCATTAATACCGCTCAGATCGAACATAAGGTAGCCCACACGATTTCCGGGTTCTACTCGTATGAGAGTATTATTATTGTTGGCTGACCCCTGAAGGTAAGCATCGTGGATCGGTTCGAGTGTGGTGGTAGTTGACGTTCCTCCGGTAGTAGTAAATCTGACCCAGTTAAGATTCACTTCACCACCCACAAATTCCAACCTCAACACCTTGTCGCTCCCTCCGCTAACTGTCACATTGTTAATGGATATTGTCTGAAAGGTACCCCAGTTTCCGGTGTTTGGCACATTGAATGTTCCCAATGTCACGCCGTCAAGTTTTGCTACAATTGATTTACCGGTAGTAATGGCGGCCACCCTGGCCTCGAGGTTATAGGTGCCGGCAGTAGCATTAACCGTATACTCAAGCCACTCGCCATTGGCCGTCCAGCCTACGTTAATGCCTCCGTCCCGGGATTCGATATCCACACCTTCATTCTCCCTCATCACATTGGGGCCGTTATTGGTGGCATCAGTATCGTTATAGGCCACACCCTGACCTCCGGTATCAAACTCTTCAGCCTCAATAGTTCCGGGAACAGAGCGTGGAGTTCCACCGAACGGACCCTGAGTGACCGGCCCGGGGTTGTTGGTAACGTATCTGCTCCAAAACTTTGACAGATTGTCTGCGTTGCTTCCTGTGTTAAAGATCCACCAGATCTCTACGTTATCGGAAAAGTCAACCCCGCCACCAGCGATTGTCGGATTTTCCCATGAGGCATTCCAGTTGTCACAAATATCATCTGCCTGTGTCCAGTATGATCTGGCATCTGTATTAGGGTTGCTTGCTGACTTTGCCTGACTCAACCAGCTTGTGTTGCCGTTGTTATACTGAGGGGTGCCGTTGCCGCTGCTGTTGCCATCGGCGATCTTGTTGTAGTCTGTATTGTTTTTTACCCAGTTGAGTTTCCACTGTGTGGCCTGGTCTTCGTTCCATTGACTATGCTGGACAACAATTACTTTGGAGTTCACCGTGGAAGCAGATACTCCGGCATTGATCACTGCCTGCAATACATCATAGGTAAAGTCTGATTGGCCGGCTTCGGCCACGAACACTTTTCCCCCGGCATCCAATACAGCCTTCACTCTATCTCTTACCCGGGTTACTGACCCATTCCAGTCGCCATGCGCATGGGTCCACTTTTGATTTTCCGGACCAAAAAGGCTATTGTAAAAACCGGGAACGGCCGAGGTAATATATGTACCTCCCTGTATGCCGTAAGCTCCGGCCACTACATAGTAATCAACTCCGGCGAGGTCGGGGTGTTTAAGCATACAGGCCAGGGCTGCCGCCGCCATTACATCGTCCTCGTCTGGTTTAAGATCGAAGTTGGCCAGTAACAGGTCTTTGCTCTTATCAAAAAACTGGCGGGCAAAGGATTCTGTATAAGAGATTATGGTGATAAACAGATAAATGGAAAATAGAAGTTTCAGTTTCATGATTGAAATTGGTTTTACATTACGGATTGATTTTAATGGCTGCCTGTCTGTGGAGATTGGAAATTCAATCAACACAAAAGCTGCAGTCGTTTATGTGAGACCAAATAATAGACAACTGGTGTTTGTTGGTTTTTTGTGTCGGCTTTTGGTTGTTTGGTAGGTTTTGATTTTTCAATTCGGTCGGTTGGAACAGGCACTCCCTTTCAAAACAAAAGAAACACCCGGATGGATCCTTCCGGAATTGTCAGTTGATCAGGAATAAAAGAAAAGTTGCAGGCAAGGCCGTCCTCTGTTGGTTTGCAGACGGCCCTGCATTATAGAATGTCTATTTAACAAGCAACTTATACCTTTGGATATTTCCCGGGCCCTGAATATTGAAGATATATAGTCCCCTTGCCGGGAATATACCGGCATTGAGGCGCAATACTTCAGCGTTTGTCACCGTCTCATAGACCTTCTTGCCCATCGTATCGAAAACGGTGATATCCACATTGCTGCTGAACCCCTTCAGGTCCAGCGTGAGGTTCCCTCCGTAGAGTGGGTTGGGATACAGCACAGTATATGTTGTTTCAGGAAAGCTGGCCTGCAGGCTGTTACCGGCTTTTCTGGTACTGCCGGATGATGCCGTTGCTACCACTGAAAATTCGTCCCCAAATGCTACGCTACCCGCATTGGGAACATATAAATATATTTCAGCAGAGGTACTGGAGCTTCCTGTAGTAAAGGTAAGACTTGATGAAACATAACTGGTGGAGGTGATGTTATTGCCTTTTTCAGGTCCTCCATAGTTTTTCACTCCCAGAATGACGTTTCCTGACTGAGCTTTGGCTTTGGCAGACAGGGTATATTGGGTATTGGGTTGTACTGTCACGTTCTGTGTGTGTCCGGCTGTACCGGTCACTTTTACTGCATAGGAACCACTGCTTGCATCTGAAACCACCTGACGGGTGCCGTAGCCTGACCATCCATTCAGGTTGCCGGTTTCAAGTCCCGGGTTTTGCACCAGGTTGTTCCCACCGGTAGCAGTAAACCTGATCCAATTAAGATTTACCCCGCCACCGACAAACTCCAGCCGTAAAACCCTGTTGCTTCCACCACTGATCGCAATGTTGTTAATGGATATCGTCTGGAACGTGCCCCAGTTTCCGGTGTTGGGTATGTTGAACGTTCCCAGGGTGGCACCATCAAGTTTGGCAACAATTGATTTGCCGGTAGTGATGGCAGCGACCCTGGCTTCAAGGGTGTAAGTGCTGCCGGTGGTATTGACCGTATACTCAAGCCACTCACCGTTGGCAGTCCAGCCAATATTATTACCTCCATCCCGCGATTCAATATCCACCCCCTCATTTTCTCTCATGACATTCGGTCCGTTGTTGGCAGCATCTGCATCGTTGTATGCAACACCCTGACCACCCAGGTCAAAGTTTTCTGCTTCGATGGTACCTGGAACAGCGTGGGGGATTCCATTGGGATAGGCTTGCTGGGTCACTGGGGTGTTGTCATCTACCAGTTCCCATGTTCTTGTCCAATCATAGTACGTTGTTCGTGAGTCTGCGGAGCCGGTCATACCTCCGTCGCCGGGCACCGGATTCCAATCATAGGTTTCCGTGACCATACGCAGATACATAGGCAGATTGAAATCGGCAGGTGGAGTAATGGAAAATTTATACTCATTATCCAGGTAAAACAATAGCTCGTCCTTGCTTTTCCACCATACACCGTAGGTATGATAAGCCTCCCATGACTGACTGCCCAGGTCTGCATGACCCCCCTGCTGTCCTACCGGTGTGCCACTGCACGTAGTTTGCCTGCTGTGCGTATTTGAGTTCATTCTTCGTATCATGTTATCTACCCAACTGGCACCGTTGGAATTAACGCCTACCGTTTCAGTAATATCCAGTTCCGTTGTTCTCACATCGCAGCCGGAGTGTTCATTTCTTTTGTTGAAGAGCCAGAAGGTAGAAGACATGAATGTTCTGCTGGCCTTCATCCGGGTTTCATAATAACCGTACAGGCCGCTTTGAAAGGATCTTACCAAGCCGCAGCCGTGTGTGTAGGCACCTTCCGGAGAGGACAGTTTGTAATTGGTGATCTTAAGGTCGCCACCCCCAACGGATATGGTATTTTCTTTAAACTTTCCGGGAACACGGCCTGCCCACTGAGGGTCTGATTTTGCCCACTTGGATGCGTCCAGGGACGAACCGTTAAATTCATCGGACATATTTTCCACCTTTTCCCATCTTTTGCCTGAAGGAGGGGTGGGGGGATCAGCAAGGGCAGTTGCTGATATTGATGCAAGCAACAGCATCGATAACAGTGATCTTTGATTTTTCATCGTTCTATTTGGGTTTAAGTTGTTTCCATTTCGAAAAGCCGGCTGGCCGGGGTTGTAACAGGGTCTTGCCATCGTCCCGGACAGATGTACCCATAGACAAGATGGCTGAAATGCCCGCCCTGATCCAATAAAGATCGGGCATTGCAGCGGATATGATTAGAACAGATGAATTAAAGTATAGAACAAATGACCCCATGAATATGAAAACCATGGAAAATAAAATGGTCATAAAAAGTCACAAGAAACAGAACTCAGGTAAAATGGATCATCCGGAAACCACATGAACCAACCTTAAAAGGCCTTGTCCTTTTGCCAAGTCTCAGACAGTCAATTACTAAGAGTGTGAAGGGACCCCTTTGGAACACTCAATTTCATCCCCTATATTGATCCACCAACCCCAACTCATGTGGTCAATAAACGTGCTACATGAGTTAGTTTCAATTCTTTAGATAAATGGTTATAAAAACAGTGCTTTTAGGAACCATATTGT
>LYSV01000115.1 GCA_001657315.1 Flammeovirgaceae bacterium BBD 1991-12
CAGAACCTTCGTATTCATTGTAAATGGCAGCGTCCTTCACCTTATCCATTAGCTTCTGGCTTACCAAAAAGTAATCGATCCTCCATCCTACGTTACGGGCACGGGAGTTAAACATCTGGTTCCAATAGGAGTATTTTACTTCATCAGGGTAAAAATGACGGAAGGTATCGACCCACCCGTTGGCAAGGTACTTCTTGAAACCGTCTATTTCCCGCTGGGTATATCCCGCTGATTTGTTGTAATTCTGCTTGGCCCTGGCAATATCTATCTCCTCATGGGCCACGTTAAGATCGCCGCAGACGATCACCGGCTTTTTGCTTTCCAACGCAGCAAGATGACCGAGAAAAGCTTCGTCCCATGTTTCCCTGTAGTCCAGCCTCTTCAGCCCGGATCCCGAGTTGGGTGTATACACATTCACAAGATAGAACTGATCAAACTCAGCTGTAACTACCCTTCCTTCCTGATCATGCTCTTCAATGTTCATGTCCTGGGTAACGTTTAATGGTTCCGTTTTGGTGAGAATAGCGGTGCCCGAGTACCCTTTCCTCGCTTTGGAGTAGTTGATATAGCTGTTATACTCAGGCAAAAGGGATAATGCATTTTGTGCATCTTCCAATTGAGCTTTTGTCTCCTGCAGGCAGATGATGTCGGGTGACATTTCCTTTACGCTCTCCAGAAAGCCCTTTTTTACGATCGCCCTTATTCCGTTGACATTCCAGGAAACTATTTTATGGGACATAATTGATTGTTTGTTACTTAATTCGTAGTTCTTTCATAAAACCCCGGCGAGCTCCGGGGCGTGCTCAAAACTAAAAGAATTTACGAGTGATAAAAAGGAACCGGCCAACCAATCTACAGGCTCACAGAAATAGTTTTTTGATCGCATCTGTCAGTCTCGCAGGGCGTTTGGTTTTCGGATCAATAAAGCACCAGATCGTTTTGGCCCTGATGAGCAGATCTCCGGTGGTCCTGTTGTGGATCTCGGTATTTCGGTGGGTGGTTACTCCCTGCGCCTTTTCCACCCAGGTGGTTACTACCAGCTCATCGTTCAACAGTGCCGGTTTTTTATAATCGATCTCATGCCGCGAAACTACCCATGCGGTGTTTTTTAGAAGGTCTTTATCAACTTTGTGCAGCCAGTGGGCTTCGGCGGCGTCCTGAACCCATTGCAGATATACCACATTGTTAACGTGATCCATGTCATCAAGGTGCTCTTCAGACACTCTGATGACAATAGAATAAGAGTTGAGCTCAGACATTAATTGATCGTAAAATACCGGATATGGTATTCTCTTGTGGAAAGATCCTCACTTTTTTCCAGATCCCGGTCAAAGGGCCGGTTTAAATTATTGCCAGCGAGATCTTCCAGGGTATGGTATACGCTTAACTGATACTTCCCTGCATTCCAGGGAGTGTCAGGTGTAAATTTTATAAGGGTCTCAGCTTCGGTAAGCTCTGTTTGCCCTGTTATTCGCTGATCATGGTGGTATATCTCCACCATATTTCCTAAAATGAGACTATAGTCCAGAGGCTCACCTGGTATTATGATCAATGCATCCCGGGTATTATGGGCTGGCATGTTTATTCTCCATGTCCCGATATCCGGTGGCTCACGGTCGGCTTTCCTGATGAAGAACTGCTTTTCCCATGCGTTTTGTAATGGGTTGCCCCGCTTGTCTGTCCATTGGCTGGAAATGGTAAGCGTATAATGTTTCCCTGCCTGAAGCGCCGCTCCCAGCTTCTGATTTCTGATAAGGTCCCTTTTTATTCTGCCCGGATCACACCAGAGGGTAAATACCCTTTTGTCTTCATTCCATAGCTCTGGGGTAAGTTCCAGGAACACCTCTTTAACTTCCATGCCCGTATCGTCTGTGAGCATTATATTTTGGTAGGCCTGATTTTCCGCCATAGGCGCCGAAAAGGTGATATAAAGCTTCAGCAGGTTTTCAGGAAGCGTGTCCTGTGAAGGATAGATGGACAAGATCCGGGTGCGGGGATAGTCACGTTCAGGCACCGTGAATTCCTTATATTTTCCAGGGTGTGAGTAGACCTCATAGGTCATCCCTTCTTCGAAATGAAGCAGCGGACGAAAAGCTATACTATCCCCCAGGTCGATGGTCTCGCCAAGGATGGATCTTTGAGCCCCCTTTTTCCTGACCCCAAACTCACTTGTTCCCTGAATTAACCGGGCGGGGAAAATGATCTGGGTTGCTTTTCCATCCTCATGGACCAGCCTTACCTGGGCAGACACATTAAGAATACAAAAGCCGATAAGAAAAATGATCAGTACCGGCTTTTGAAAACTTCTGTGTGGCTGCCTGCCTATAACCATCGGTTACCTGAGCTGAACAGGTCCAGACTACCAGTAGCTTTTCGCTGAAGCAGAACGAATTGGGAATTATCCAGCTTGTCCAGCTGCAGAACATTCACAAACGGCAATGCTATGAAATTGACCCCGGCTGTGCTGGAACGCTCTTTCACCTGAGTGGTAAGATCACTATTGAATGAGGCAATGTCATTCACCTTTATTTTCATAAGTGCCCGATTGGAATTGGCGATCAGCAGGTATTTGTTCCCCTCTTTTTCCATCGTGATCATATCCAAAGGTGTGTTCCAGTTGCCCAATTCTGCAACGGTACGTCCCTTTACATGCTCTCCCGGCTTGAGTGTATTGAGAGGAAATACCACCAGTGGAGTGCAGGTGTAACCGGCTATCAGGTGTGGTGTATCACCTACCTCAGTTGCAGTGAATGCCTTGATAGGAGCAAATGTTTCATATTGTCCGTGGGCTGCATGATAGATCTCCAGTGATGAGTGCATTTGTTTCTGTGTAAATGGGAATGGAATACTTCGGAAGGTGGATCGGAATTCCTGATTGGACAATCCTGAAACCATAACGTTACCCTTGTAATAGGAAAGATCGGAAACAGCTGATATTCTTAATTCCCTTCCACGCCGGTCCTTTGCCTCCTTGTCTATGGGGTTGTTGATCGCCACCTCAGAGTATCCGATATCATTGAGCTTCACGGCTTTGATCTCATTGCCCACTACCTTCAGGAGAACAGGAGTGCCATCATTGTGATGAACGGAAACATAGATAGCCTTGGAAAGCGGATTAACAGCCATATCCTGAATGGATATTTTGTCTGCCGTTGTACCCAGTGCCCCGGCTACTTCATGGTCGAAGTTGGCAATCCGCACCTCCTTCGCTTCTTTAATTTTTTCTTCCTCAGTGTCGACTGCATAGACTTTTGCACTTTTGGAGTCACCGATAAACAGAATGCCCTCGGGGCCAAAGGCCAGCGCATTCATGGATTCGATCTGAGGAGTACCCTTGATAAATCCTGCTTTCAGGCCAGATGGGCCGTTATTGTCAGCCATAGCCCAAACGCTGACCAACGTCAGGCAGCATAGAGATAGAATTTTTTTCATGGTATGCTTTGGATTGGTTTGTCTTTAATTAACGGAACATATCCAGCGCTGTTCAGTTTTTTTGACAAAAGAAGCCTATGACGTGATGTTCAGCGTTTTAATACCCCCTCAACGGTGGGTATGGTGAAATAGCCCCGGGCAGGTTGGAGGTATGACGTCCGAAGCGGATGAAAATACAGGAATGGATTGGAAAGAGTTGATTATTTGTGGTCTCCAAAAAACTTGTTAAGCAGATCATCCACGATCCTTGGAGCCAGATCGAGGTGCAGAGCCAGTTTTCTGCATACTTCAATCTCACTGGGATCAATGTCACTGTCAACCGACATAAGGGAGATGAAATCGTAGATCTGTTCCATCTTCTCGTCGTATTCTTTTGGGGGTGTAAATTTTACTGAATCAGGATTTTCCTGAACAAACTGGACTTCTTCGTCCGACATCCCCATTCTGTGGGCTACGGATATAAGTACATGTCTCTCTTCCTCCGCCAGGTGACCGTCCGCCATGGCAATAGCCATAAGATTTTTGAGATGACTTCTGTTTTTATCCGATGGGTCTGGTTTTGATCGGTTAAACATGGACTTTACTGTTTGGATAATAAGTAATACCGAAAGACAACGAATGGTAACACAATAATAGTACGATTAATCCAATTATTGGTTAAATCCCTTAACTTCAGGTTGATGAAGGGATCCATTGTTGTGTTGGGGGTCTCCGGTTCAGGAAAGACGACCATTGGCAAATTACTGGCTCAAAAGCTGAATCTGAGCTTTTTTGATGCAGATGATTTTCACCCTCCGTCAAACATAAGCAAGATGGCACAGGGAGTACCCCTAAATGATCAGGACAGGCAGCCGTGGCTGCTCTTATTGTCGCAAAAGCTTGCTGGGTGGCATAGAGAAGGGGGTGCTGTGCTGGCCTGTTCAGCCTTAAAAGAAGAATACCGCAAACTGCTGGGTAAAAACTCACCGGTCCAATGGATCTACCTGGAGATCGATGAAGCGCATGTGGCAGAAAGGTTCAGGAAACGGACTGATCATTTTATGCCGGCTTCTCTGGTAAGGTCGCAATTCGACGCGCTGGAGCCTCCTGAGTATGGGATCCGGGTAGATGCCTCTCAGCCACCGGATTTGATCATCCGGGATATTTTGAACAACTTGAGATCTTCGGAGCCATCCCATTCCGATTGAAAGCATGGAGCTTACCCTTGTCATAGCCGTTGTTCTCAGTATTGGTCTGCTGCTATTGCTGATCCTTCAACTGAAAATACAGCCTTTTCTGGCGCTGCTTATCTCCAGCGTGGTGGCCGGCCTGGTCGCCGGAATGCCACCGGATTCAGTGATACAAAGTATTCAGAACGGCATGGGAGGTACTCTGGGATTTGTAGCGACTGTGGTGGGGCTTGGGGCGCTTTTTGGAGCGGTTTTGGAACATTCTGGCGGCGCACAGTCCCTTGCCACTAATTTGCTGAAAAGGTTTGGAGACAAAAAAGCTCCACTGGCGATGGTTTTAACAGGTTTTGTGGTAGCCATACCTGTTTTTTTTGATGTAGCCTTTGTGATCCTTGTACCGATCATCTACGCTTTAAAGGCGAAGACCGGTAAGTCGCTGCTTTTGTTTGCCCTGCCGTTGCTTGCCGGACTGGCGATCACCCACGCCTTCATTCCCCCTACACCGGGCCCGGTGGCTGTGGCAGAGATTCTGGGAGCCCCTCTCGGATGGGTCATTGCCTTCGGCTTTCTGACGGGTGTACCTACGGCGGCCATCGCCGGTATTTGGTTTTCCAAAAGAATAGCAGCACGCATGGATATCGGGCTGCCCGAATATATGGAACAAGAGAAGCATGAGATCACGGACTACCCTTCCTTTTCCCTGATCCTGAGCATTATTGCTGTACCCATCGTTCTGATCGTTTTCAACACGGTTATTTCAAGCCCTCTTGCTACAGAGTGGAATATCAGTACGGGTGTGCTCAATACCATGTCTCTGCTTGGGCATCCGTTCATGGCCCTGATCATTGCCAACTTTCTGGCGTGGTATTTTTTAGGGGTCAAAAGGGGGATCACGAGGGATGAGTTGCTTAAGGTAAGCAGCAGATCACTGGGGCCTGCGGGGATCATCATTTTGCTTACCGGGGCCGGAGGCGTTTTTAAACAAATACTGGTGGATACCGGAGCAGGTAAGTTGCTGGCGGAGTCTATGACTTCCATAGGTATACCAGTCCTTGCCTTTGCCTTTTTAAGTGCCGCAGCCATACGTATTTTGCAGGGATCAGCTACTGTAGCCATGATCACGGCGGCAGGCCTTACCGCTTCTTTGTTAAAAGACAGTACCGGAGACATGGAAAAGGCCTTGCTCGTGATCGCCATAGCGTCAGGCGCCACCATTCTGTCACATGTTAATGATAGTGGCTTTTGGCTGGTGAACCGCTATCTGGGACTCACGGAAAAACAGACGTTCCGGAGCTGGAGTCTTCTTACCACGGTGATAGCACTGGTGGGGTTTCTGGTGGTGGTTTTACTTGCCCTGTTGGTATCAGTTTGACCCGGTCAGGCATTGAATCCCTGCCTGATCCGGATCATGGTTTTTCAACGCGCTTAAAGAGAATTACCCTGCATGATAATAAAATCTCTCATGCACGATCTGATCACCTTCCCATTTCTGTACCGCTACCTGTTCCATTTTTACCCGGTTACCATCCCTGAAGGTTACGTCCAGTCCGGTTTCCACAAATACCACCCCGTTTTCTTCATCGGAAGCAATAGCATCTACCGTCATGTTGTGAAACTCCTGAATGTTATTCAAGAACTGGACTTCATACTCCCGGCAGGCTGCTTTCCCTTCGCGTGTGCCGGTGGGTTCCGTCATTACCACACCTTCGGAGTAATATTTGTCAAATGCCTCGAGGAGCTGGCCTTGCCCGATCATGTTGTAGAGGTCCTGGGTTTTTTCTTTGAAAGTCATTTTTAATAAATTAATGTTTAAACATAGATGTTTGACCATTTAAACTGTTCTCCATTAATTTTGTTTCAGAATTTTAAAAAAATCTTACCATTTACTATCCACATTGATGAAGCTGGCTTAACAGGTCCTTCCGGGCAATTGGAAATTCTGCGTTCTCTCCTCTCAGCTATCAACGATCCACAAACATCTATTAACCAGTCAGGTCAGGCTTTATTATCTGGCCGGAATATTCTAAATTCGAAAGAATGAAAGTACTGGGCATAGACATTGGGGGTACCGGCATCAAGGGAGCAGTAGTTGATACCAAAAAAGGTGAGTTGATCACGGAACGTCACAGGATTCCTACTCCTCAGCCTGCCACGCCGCGGGCGGTCATTGAAACCGTGGAGCAGTTGGTAAGAGAGTTTGACTGGCACGGACCGGTAGGTTGTGGCTTTCCGGCTGCCATTAAACACGAGATCGTAAAAACAGCCTCCAATATAGATGCATCGTGGATAGGGTTGAATGCGGCCGCTCAGATCGAGAAGGATACCGGATGTCCTACACACCTGGTGAATGATGTAGATGCGGCCGGATTTGCCGAAATGAAATTCGGAGCAGGCAGGCAGGAAAATGGGACGGTGATAGTGGTAGCCCTGGGAACAGGGATAGGTACGGCTATATTTACCAATGGTGTGCTGTTACCTAATACAGAATTGGGTCAGATAAAAATGAACGGCCTGATTGCTGAGCACTATGCAGCCAATTCAGTGCGTGAAAGTGAGGGGCTTTCATGGGAGGTCTGGGGAAAAAGGCTGAATGAGTACCTCAATATGGTCACCGATCTTTTCTGGCCGGATCTGATTATCCTTGGTGGAGGAGTGAGTAAAAAGTTTGATCATTACAGGGAATATATTGACGTGGATACGAACATTGTACCTGCTCAAAATCGTAACAATGCCGGCATCATAGGAGCGGCTATAGCAGCAAAAAAGGAAGGATTACGTACAGTGTAGGGTCATTGCCGTCGCCTGAAAACTTCAACCTTGATGTCAACCGAAATACCCTTTTCCGTTAGCCATTAAGGCAGCCAGTAGTGGCAGTATAAATAACACAGCCAGTTCTACGCGAATGATCGTTTTGATATAATGCGGCACTGAAACCATTTCTGACGGCTCGCCTTTTTTGTTGCTCCTGAAAAAACGTGTAGGTATCAATGATAATACACCTACCACAGCAAACAGGCCTACTTTGGTGTGTAGGATCCAGTTTTTTGAATAATATTCGGCAGGCTTCCCAACCCAGAACCATAATGCCAAACCAGCCAGTACAGCCACAATAGCGCCAGCTCCATAAACCGCATCGATCACCCAGAGACGTTTTATGGTCTTCCTTAATAGCTGTGATTCAATGATCAAATGCTGTGAAACAAGGCAACTGACTACTGCAAAGATACTTATGAAATGGAGGTACCTGACCGCGACTACCGGATCCATATTTACAAAAATTTGACTATATACCAACTATTATAGTTATTTTAGCACAGAATGTGAGTGCAAAATCATGAATGTTTTTTTTCGTGCCGGGGTCACCCTATTTTTTTATCTCACGCTACTTACCACTCATGCTGTAGATTATAAGATATTCAGGGCAGAGGGTAAGGTAGGGCTGAAGGACCATGAGGGCAATGTGCTCATTCCGGCGGAGTATGATGGCCTGGGATGGAGTTCTGAACATAATGAGCCTGTTGATGGTGTCATTGGCTACAGACTGGCCAGTGCCTGGGGGCTTATTACGATAGGCAATAAGCAGATTACCGGCTGTGACTATTCCAAACTATATCCCGCCAATTCACGGGTGTTTCTCGCTGCCAGACGGGGCAGGATATCGGGGTATGATTTTCTTGGAGCCATTAATAGCGAAGGAAAAGTTGTGCTTCCCTTCCGATACGCTTCCGTGGATATTGCCGGCTCGAGGGCGATTGTGAGCAATAAATCAGGCTCCGTATTACACTATGGCCTCGTGGATATGGGGGGTAAGGAGTTGATCCCTATCAGGTACAACGAGATTGAAAAAGTAAGCCACTGGTACGCGGTAAAAGATAAGTCAGGCAAAACAGGTCTTTATGATGCTGAAGGTGTTCCCCGCACGGCTTTTGAATTTGATGCGGTGGATTTTCTCGCACCCGGGTATGCGCTGGTAAAAAAGGAAAATGCGTATGGCCTGTTCGGTAAGGAGGGTAAAATGCTACTGTCGCCCGCATGGCAGCAGATCCGCCTGGTAGACGGAGAAATAGAGCTGCTGGCTTTCAATGAATGGACCGAAATTGGCACCGACAGGATTGAAGGGAAAAAGTATTACCATGAAGAACTGATCCCCTATGGGGAGAACTATAAGGTAGTTTCCAATGGACGGCAGTGGTTGATCGATAAAAATGACACCGCCCTCACCCCGCAACACTATAAACGTTTGGTCATGGGCCATAATGGCTTCATCCTTTTTTCAGTACGGAACAGGTGGGGACTAATGGACAGAACCTTTGCCACCATCATGAAGGCGAGGTTTGATTCGCTGAAGTTGAATGAGGCACTGGTATTTGCACGGGATAGCTACAGACAGTGGCTGATCTTCGACACCCTGGGAGTGAAAAAATCATCCCGTCCTTATGAGCAGATCGGAGAAAAAACAGGTTACCTCTGGCCGGTAATGAGAAATGGATACTGGGGTTTTGTAGAGCGATCCGGTGAAGAGATCATTCGTTGTGTCTATGATGAGGTAGGTGAGTTCGTGGACGGCAAGGTGGTCGTGGGTTTCCATGGTGAAAATGGGATCATAGATAAAAAAGGAGATTGGGTGATCTATCCTCAGCGTTCAGAGTTACAGCTTTTGACGGATGACCTCTATCTTTCGAAGTCAGGGGATCTTACCACCCTGAAAAGCATAGAGAATGGCACGATATATTTCACGGAAAACGAGGTAGAAATAAAAGAAAACTATTTGCTGGAAAAGCTGGTGGAGGGAGGGATCTGGAAAATTGACTTCAGTGGTCAGATCCAGAACAATGATCCCCGTGACGAACGTTTTGAGGAAATACGCAGACCTTCAGAGGGATTTTATCCGGTGAGAATTGATGGTCTGTACGGATTTATCGACAGCAGGAACCGTTTGAGGATCGCCAACCGCTATGAGGACGTGGGACCCTTTAAAGAAGGCCTTGCCGCTTTCAGGCTATTGGGAAAATGGGGCTTTATTGACAAATCAGAAAGGATACGTGTGCAGCCGCTCTATGAAGAGGTTCATGCCTTCAATGACGGCCTGGCAGTGGTCAAAACCGGCCAGGGATATGGAATTATCAATAAAGAAGGTAAAAAACTCAGCACTGTAGACTATGATCGACTGGTGAAACTCGGGAATGGCAAATGGCTGGTAGAGAAAGACAGCCGTTATGGAATGATCGACAAGGATGGTCGCCCCCTCATCAATATTAAATATCAATACCTTCAGGACTTGGACAATGATTGTGTAATCATTAAAAAGCGTAACAAATATGGCCTTATCACCAATGATGGTGTTGATATACTACCGGCTCTGTATGACCGGCTCATCTATGATGCGGTTAAAAATGTCTACTTGGGCATGAAAAAATCCACATGGGTCAAGGCTGAGCTTTGATAAAATTCATTAGCTTTAGATTTTGGTAAATCGCCTTTATGGCTGAATGGATCACAGTAATATCGTTGGTAGTTTTGGGGCTGATCTTTGTCCTGATCGAACTCCTTTTCATACCCGGTACCACAGTGGTTGGGATTTTGGGTTTTGTTTCAACCGTGGTAGGGATCTACCTTAGCTTTGATTATTTTGGCAGTTCTACCGGGTGGTGGTTCACATTGGGCTCTTCGATTTTCTTTGCCATTACTCTGTACTACAGCTTTAAGTCAAGGACGTGGGAGCGCTTTTCTCTGAAGAGTGCCATGCAAAGTAAGGTAAATGAAGGTCTTACTGCTGAACTTAAGGAAGGTGATGAGGGCACGGCCGTTTCCACACTGAAACCGGTGGGCAAGGCAGAGTTTGACAATAAGGAGTATGAGGTGAAATCTTTTGGTGATTATGTGGAGCCTGGAACAAGAATTAAAATTGTAAAAATTGATATCAATAATATTTTAGTAGAACGAATACAATAAACATGGAAGGAATATTTTTAATAGGTTTGATTTTCCTGGGGATAGTAGCATTACTACTGTTTTTCTATTTTATCCCGGTAGGGCTGTGGATCACGGCTATTTTCTCGGGTGTTCGGGTTACACTCGGTGAGCTGATCGGGATGCGCTTCCGTAAAGTGCCACCCAGCATTATAGTCAATTCGCTGATCACCTCTACCAAAGCCGGACTTCAGCAGACCACACGAGAGCTGGAAACACATTATCTGGCCGGTGGTAATGTGCCGAATGTGATCCGTGCCCTTATCTCAGCCGATAAGGCAAATATCGAGTTGTCTTTTAACCAGGCAACAGCTATCGACCTTGCAGGGAGAGATGTCTTTGAGGCTGTACAGATCTCTGTAAATCCCAAGGTCATCACTACACCCAAGGTGGCGGCTGTGGCTGCAGATGGTATACAATTAGTAGCTATTGCCAGAGTGACAGTCCGTGCCAATATCCAGCAGTTGGTAGGTGGGGCAGGAGAAGACACAATTCTGGCAAGAGTAGGCGAAGGTATTGTCACCTCGATCGGTTCAGCAGGTACTCATAAGGAAGTATTGGAAAATCCTGATAAAATATCTAAGGTGGTGCTTTCACGGGGACTGGACGCCGGTACTGCTTTTGAGATCCTTTCTATTGACATCGCTGATGTGGACGTTGGGACAAACATTGGGGCAAAACTTCAAACGGATCAGGCCTCTGCAGATCTTAAGGTGGCCGAAGCCAAGGCTGAAGAGAGAAGAGCGATGGCTGTTGCACTCGAGCAGGAGATGGTGGCCAAGGCACAAGAGGCGCGTGCCAAGGTGATCGAGGCGGAGGCTGAAGTACCCAGAGCCATGGCGGAAGCTTTCCGTAGCGGTAACCTGGGCATCATGGACTACTACAAAATGGAAAACATCCAGGCTGATACGGATATGAGAGAGAGCATCGCCAAACCAGGAGCGGATAAAGGGAAAAAATAGAAAATAATATAGTTTCAATCCGACCAAGGCATCTTCGAGATGCTTTGGTGTAAGATCTGAGATTGAATACAGGATCGAGGAGTATACCTGTACCTGAATTTATAAAAATTACGTAAGTATGTAAAGGACATAAAATAATATGATATTATGGACCTTTTGAGAAGAATTACATTGAATCCGGAAGTTTGTAAGGGAAGTCCGACAATAAGAAATATGAGATTTACTGTAAGTCAGATGTTGGAGTTATTGGCAGGAGGTATGACAACGGAAGAAATACTGGAGGATTATTCCTATTTGGAAAAGGAAGACATACAGGCTTGTTTGATGTATGCTGCAAGGTTGGCCAATGCAAAAAGTATTATTCCTGCGAATGCGGCTTAAGTGATCAAATTCATTGTCGATACGCAACTACCTCCCAGGTTAGCTAAATTCCTGCAGGAAAAAGGTTTTGATGCGATTCATACCACATTCTTTCCTGAAGGCCATTTGTTGAAGGATCTGGAGATTGTGAAAATTGCTATAGATGAGAACAGAATAATCATTAGCAAAGACAATGATTTTCTGGATAACTTTTTACTCAAAGGGACTCCACCAAGAGTTTTATTATTGCAATTCGGGAATTTACCGAATGGAGAACTTCTGGAGCTATTTGATATCAACCTTTCCAACCTGGTACATTTCCTTAAAAGAGGGGCAGACTTTTTGTTCTTTTCAAGAGACCAAATCATCGAGTACTGAATTATCGGGTCACCTCACATAACTACCTGCATTGATGTCAATAGTAGCCCCTGTGGCATGCCTCGCCAGCCCACTGGCCAGAAATATTACAGTTTGGGCTACATCCTTCGGCGTAGTGAGTTCGGAGAGAGCAAGATCCTTGATGGCATAATCCTCACCATAGGCATCAATAAAGTCCTGCGCCATCTCGGTACGTGTAAAACCCGGGGCCACTCCAAATGCAGTGATGTTCTGCTTCCCCCAGGCCCGGGCAATGGACCTCGTAAGGGCCACAACACCTCCCTTGGAAGCCGCGTAGGCCAGGTAATCAGCGGTATCACCACGGAATGCAGCCCTTGAGCTAATATTGATAATGATACCTCCCTGATGGGCAATGAAATCCGGAATAGCCAGCTTGCATAGCAATCCCATGGCCGTAAGATTTACAGCCATGGTTTTATTCCAGTCTTCCAACCACTGGACATTATCGGTCACCGGCGGTGAGCTTATGGCTACACCTGCATTGTTGATCAGTACATCCAGTTTGCCAAACTCCGACAACACAGCGTGATACAGAGCTTCTGTCTGAATCATGTCGGCGAGGTCTGTGCTAAAGGCCTTGGAACCATTTCCTATTTCATTACTCAAAGCGCTTGCCTTCTCTAAGGATGAATGAGCATGAACAGCCACTGTGGCTCCGGCACTTCCTGCCAGCGATGCAATGGCCTTTCCAATGCCACGACCGGCACCGGTCACCAAAATAACTTTATTCCTGAGATCAATTTTCATTCTGTCGTCAGCCGGCAGAATATTCCGGCTTTTGGGAAAGTAACCATTTAACCTGAATTATGTAGGAAATGATCCGAAAAATGGCTGATTTACATTGATCAATGAACTGATGGAAATAGTAACTCAGATCAATTTCCCGGTATTGTATTTCTGGATAAAGATGGTCAGGACTATTTGACTGGGTAGATCCTGGTTTCGGGATGAAAGGCATACCATGCGAACCAGTATAAAGTGACGCTTGGGTACACATCTCCGTGGCTATCATAGACCACTGCGGTTTTTCTGGCCCTGTCAAACTCCACTTTCAGTGATCGGAAAGTCTTTTCCTTTTTTCCACGACCAAGCCTGGAAAAGGGGAAAGCAATGTACTGTCCATCCAGTTCTACACCTACCACCAGCTCTTTGTTGGGGAGAATTCGATTGCTGCGATCTACCGGAAACATCAGATCTTCCGACATGCTGTAGAGCGTATACGGTGTGCTATTGTAGTTCCGGGCGAAACCGGTGTCAGTGGAAAGCACCTTCGTGTCCGGGTGCCAGCGTTGCCATTCTTCCCACGTCACCATTTGTGAGGTGACTGTTTCCAAAGGAGTGCCAGAGCGATCTCCTGATATGGAAGAGCCCATCAACTGGGACCAAAGCGACTTTGTCTCCCTATCGTATAACAGCACATCACTGTTGTACAGCAGCCCTGAAACGCCAAATGTGTATAATTCCCCATCGATACAGGCATCAAATACCACTCCACTCCTGCAGAGTGGACAGTAGGTGATCACAACCGAGAGCCCTCCGACCTCATCATTTACAATCTCGTGCCAGTTCAGTATGCGGATAGGATAGGCTTTAGACTCGTCATTGACACTTACACCTATTACCAGGTCGTTTGACTTAAGATAAAAAGCATCTGAAGCCTCCAGAAATTTTGGCTGATCGATTGATGGTATCCCATCCCCTGGAGGGCCACCATATCTGATCTCACCCAGCGGGATCTTCAGATCACTCAATACAAATCCGTTTCGTTCCGGTATCTGCTGGGAAACCCCTTGTGGCAGAGGCAAAAGAGCAGTCACCATTAAGATCAACCCTATCATTTTGTAGTCACACATACCACCAAACTCAGAGGCTTTATATGTTTTACGATAAAAGGGGTGAATGGGACTGTCGTGTGGAAAACAAATGGTATCTTTTTGACGGAATTATTCGTTGATTAAGATAAGGTCAAAAACACTATTATGAGATTCTTTATTTCCGTTATCCTGTGGGGCATTTTACTCGTGCTTTGCTGGCCAGTGGCGCTTCTGCTGTTATTTCTATTCCCTGTTATCTGGTTGCTTTCCCTTCCGTTCAGGCTGTTAGGCATTGCGGTGGGAGGAGTATTCAGACTTATCGAGGCTATTTTTATGCTCCCCTTCCGCATCTTGGGAGCAAGGTAGCGGATGAGTTGTAAGTTCAAAGTTCCATGTTCAACGTTTCAACGTAGAACTTTGAACTATGAACTAACTATAAAAGGATTCGGCTTTTTCCACCATAGCCTTCGAGCCAATAAAAAGTGGTACCCGCTGATGCAGCTCTTCAGGGTGGATCTCCAGTACACGCTGTGTTCCGGTCGAAGCCCGTCCACCGGCCTGTTCAATGATGAATGACAGGGCATTGCACTCATACAGGAGTCTGAGCTTTCCGTTTGGAGCCTTTTCCGTAGGAGGGTAGATGTAAATGCCTCCTTTCAGTAAATTCCGATGAAAGTCCGCTACCAGAGAACCGATGTAGCGCCCTGAATACCGATTTTCCTTGCAGTGGTCAATATAGCTTTTTACAGCATCCGAAAAGCTGTTGTGTGATCCCTCATTAATGGAATAGATCGTGCCTTCGTCCGGTATGATCATATCGGGGTGTGACAGGAAGTACTCGCCAAGTGAAGGTTCATAGGTAAAGCCATTTACACCATGGCCGGTAGTATAGACCAGCATGGTGGAGGAACCGTACAGGAGATAACCGGCGGCAGCCTGCTCTATTCCTTTTTGTAGCACGTCTTCCTTTCTTATCGGCGTTCCTACGGGTGTTACCCTTCTGAACACTGAAAAGATCGTGCCTATGGACACATTTACGTCTATGTTGGATGATCCGTCGAGCGGATCTATGGCTATTACATATTTACCATCATTTTCCAGGTCCACGATCTCTTCATCCTCCTCGGATACTATCGCACATGCCTCTCCACCTTTGGTTAACGCCCGGATGAAACGGATATTCGCCAGCACATCAAGCTTCTGCTGATCCTCTCCCTGGATGTTCTGTGTGCCCATGGCCCCTGCAATATTGATCAGGCCTGCCTTGTTGATCTCCCTGTTCACCACCTTGCCTGCAAGGGCGATATCCCTGAGCAGCTGGGAAAGTTCTCCCGTGGCATATTGAAATTCATCCTGTTTGTTTTTGATGAAACGGTCCAGTGTTATGCCTATCGGAAGGGCAATACGCGAATCCTCCATAAATCAGTGCTGTGCTTTAGATTGTGATTATTAAACTGCTACTTTGGGGCAAATTTAATGATCATTCAAACGTTTGCAAGGCATGAAAGTATTCAAATTTGGCGGCGCCTCAATAAAAAATGCAAAGGCGGTAAGGAACATGTCTGAAATCATTGAGAAACACCGTAATGAGCGCCTCATCGTCGTTGTTTCTGCTATGGGCAAGACCACCAATGCCATTGAGGAGATCGCAGGGCTTTGCTTTCATCGAAAAAACTTTCAGGATAAACTCGAGGCTCTAAAGACATACCATTTTACCATGATCGATGAGCTGTTTTCCGACAGCCGGGAGATAGTGAAAAAGGCCAGCCGGCTTTTCGATCAGCTTGTTCAAAACCTTGAAAAGGGAGATGAATACGACCGGCTTTATGACCAGACGGTATCTTTTGGCGAATTACTTTCTTCTACCATTATTTCAGGTTATTTGAATGAAGCAGGTATTCACACCACATGGGTCGATGCCCGTGAACTGATAAAAACGGACGATCACTTCCGGCAGGCGAATGTGGATTGGACACGTACAGAGGAGCTGATCGCCGAGTTTGTTCCCGCGCTCTTTGAAAATGGTATTTTACTTACCCAGGGGTACATTGGCGGTACCCCGGACCATCTCACTACAACGCTGGGCAGGGAAGGGTCCGATTTTTCAGCAGCTATTTTTGCCTCGTCGTTGAATGCGGACTCGGTAACGGTGTGGAAGGATGTGCCGGGGATACTCAATGCCGATCCCAAACTGATCGAAGAGGCAGAACTATTCCATGAACTGGCATATAAGGAAGCGGCTGAAATGACCTACTATGGTGCTTCGGTGATCCATCCGAAAACCATAAAGCCATTGGCCAATAAGAATATTCCACTGTATGTCAGAAGCTTCTATCGTCATGAGGAGCCTGGTACGGTCATACACCAATGTGAGACCAACGAACAAATGCCGGCCATTATCATCAAAAACAATCAGTGCCTGCTTTCCTTCAAGGTGATGGACTATTCCTTTGTGAATGAAGATAACCTGAGCGTGATCTTCAGGGAGCTGGCCACGGCCGACCTGAGGATAAACATTATGCAAAACTCGGCCATCTCGTTTTCCATTGTGCTGGACAATGACTTGGGCAAGGTAGAAAATGTGATCGATAACCTGAAAGATGACTTCCGTATCTGGTACAATACGGGGCTGCAGTTGATCACTATCCGAAACTATACACAGGATCTGATCAATAAATACAGAGGTGATCGCAGGATACTACTTGAACAGATCTCCCGGAGTAACTACCGTGCGTTGTTGGCCGGGGAGAATACATGAAAGATCACAGGATGGGTTTCCGGCTATCCAAAGTGTCGATCCTGCGGGATTTTCACCATTGTATCACTTTTTAACCTATGAATGGTAGTTCACAGGTCAGGACCCGTATACCTTTACGACTTTCCTGAAGTCACTTTGGTATATTACAAGGTTCATCATCATGAAGTTAAAAAAAGACAGTAGTAACCCTGTTCTTAAGCCCAACCCGGAAAACGACTGGGAGTCATTGGCTGTGTGCAATCCGGGTGTATGGTATGAAAACGGTATGTTTTATCTTTTGTATCGGGCAGCCGGCCATGATGAGGAACACTATGTGCATTTTGGCCTGGCGACCAGCAGTGATGGTATTAATTTCAAGCGGGTTTCCGACCGGCCAGTATTTTCGCCCAGTGCTGACGGGCCTGATGCCGGGTGTGTTGAAGACCCCCGCATTGTAAAATTTGATGATAGATTTTATATCACCTACGCTTACAGGGCTTATCCTCCAGGACAATACTGGAAGCTGGCTTACGACGAAGTGAGATCCTTTGATCTGGGAAAAAATGCTCCTTCGGTGCTGTCAAAGAATATAGCGAATACCGGATTGGCCCTCTCCGAGGACCTTATGTCTTTCAAAAGGGTGGGGAGAATGACTCTCCCACAACTTGACGACAGGGATGTGATCCTGTTTCCCGAAAAAGTCAATGGGAAATTTGTATTGCTGAACCGGCCGAAACAGTGGGTGGGCAAGACCTTTGGTACAGAATACCCGGCGATATGGATCACCTACTCAGACGACCTCATGAACTGGGACTTTTCTACCAGTCGGTTACTGATCAGGGGAGAAAGATCATGGGAAAAGAAGATCGGGGGATCTACCCCTCCACTTAAAACCGACGCCGGGTGGCTTACACTGTATCACGGAGTGGATGAAGATGGTATTTACAGAGTGGGGGCATTGCTGCTGGACCTGGATACCCCGGAAAAGGTCATAGGCAGAACGGCCGATTTCATTATGGAGCCTGAGCATGATTATGAGATCGACGGGCTCTACAAAGGATGTGTTTTCCCTACGGGTAATGTGATCATTGATGGTATGTTGTATGTATACTATGGTGCTGCAGATCAGTACTGCGGAGTAGCCACCTGCAAGGTGGAAGAGCTGATCAACTTTATAAAGACAAACTCTCAAACCCTGGTGTCCAGTGAAATATGAAACACAGCTACTGTAACCTATATCTTGTTTTCCTCATTTTAACAGGGGTAGCCTGTGCACCACAAAACAACGATCCTGTTATTAATATATGGTTTGATGACCCCATTGGTCAGAACTATATGGGCAACGGTGTACAGTGGTCGGCCTATCCTCATGCTGATTCCCGGGAGGCTGAGTGGGGGTTTTTAATGACCCCGGCGAAATTTGATACGCTTTATGCCCGACTGGACCGGCTGAGGCCCTCATTCATACGCATCATGGATCAGGCTACCTGGCGCTACTATAAAGGAATGGATGACGCAGGGGATCCTATCGTGGATTTCGAGACTCAGGAAGTGAAAACCCTCTATAGGTTACTCGATTATTGCCAGGAAAATGATGTTACCGTTGTCTTTGGGGAGTGGGGGAGCCCAAATTATGATCTGAAGGAGAAAACGGCCAACGAGATTAGAGGCGCTGACGATCCACGGTGGATCCGGATGATTGGAGACTATCTGGAGCACCTGATCATCAGGAAAGGATATACCTGTATCCAATACTATAACCTGATCAATGAACCCAATGGCAACTGGGCCTCGACAGATGGTGACTACGAGCAGTGGTCAGCGGGGGTAGTAATGTTGAATAATGAATTGAACAAAAGAGGCCTCGGCAAATACATTTCCATCACCGGACCGGGTACAGTACCTCAATACAATAATCCTAAAACGCCGTTTTCCGGCTGGGAGTGGACTACACGGACCATTTCCGATATCAATACGTCCATAGGTGCTTATGAAGCACATGCCTATCTGGACCAGAATACTGTGAAGAAGGGTGGGGTGGTGGAATTTCTGTCCCTGGACAAGGTGATGAAGGCCGTAGACAATACCGGAAAGCAATTTTTTCTGGGGGAGATCGGTATGAAAGAACAGTCCGGCCGGTTAAAGACTGAGAATGACCAAAGAATAGAAGATGATCCCCATTCCGGAGTAGATTCCAATATGCGCGTCTATGATTTTGACTATGGCGTAGACATGGTAGATGCCGCTATTCAATGTATGAACTATGGGGTGGACGGGCTCATCGTATGGGATCTAGACGATGCCATGCATACCTCCGGGGACACAGGAGACACTACTGCGCTCAAGAGATGGGGCTTTTGGAATATTCTAGGAACGGAAATTACCAATAACCCGGCGGATGAACAGATAAGACCTTGGTTCTATCCCTGGAGCTGGATATGCCGGTATTTTCCAAAAGGAGCTACCATCGTAAAGTCAGACACTATGGGCATTGAAGGTATACGTATGGTAGCAGCCCGTATCAACGATGACATCACCCTGGCCTTTGTGAATAATTCCGATGCTCCAGGTGAAATAAGAGTGAAAATTCCGAATTTACCGGGCGAGCTGGAATTTAAGATGCTTCGCTACGAACAATCCGGTGATGATACCCGCGAAAACCAACCTAAGATCACGAATAGATCACAGATGATCGATTTTTCAAATGGATTCAGCATTCATTTGATCCCCACGAGTGTATGTGTGCTGACTTCGATCAAAGACTGACCTTATTTATGGCGGATATCAACCTAAGCACGATCGATCTGATGATCATTATCGCCTACGTCATGGGAATGGTATGGTGGGCGCTAAAAAATGCAAAAAACCGGGATTCTGAGAGTTATTTTCTGGCAGGCAGGAGGATGAAATGGCCTGTGGTGGGATTCTCATTGTTTGCTGCGGGCGTATCCAGTTCGTCCCTTTTGGGATGGTCGGGAGAGGCCTATGCCACGGGCCTTGCGGTGTTTAACTTCCAGTGGATCTCAGTGCTGGTGATGATATTCTTCGCGTGGTTCTTCCTTCCTTTCTATATCAATTCCGGAGTGTTCACCATGCCGGAGTTTCTTGAAAAAAGATTCGACAAGCGGTCCAGGTATTATTTTTCATTCATTACCATTATCAGCAATGTTTTTGCTGATGCTGCGGTGACCCTTTATGCCGGGGCGCTTCTGGTGCAGCTCATTTACCCGGAAGCCAGTATCCAGTGGGTAATTATCATTATTGCCCTGGTTGTGGCTATGTATACCATCCCGGGCGGGCTTTCATCCGCTATCAATGCGGAGCTACTCCAGGCCATTATGCTACTCTTTGGTGCGATCATCCTTGCGTTTATGGCATACATGGCTATTGACAGCTGGGAAAGTTTCTATCAGAATTTTGAAAACACCCTCACCTTACACATTGTAAGGCCCATGGATGATCCTATTGTGCCATGGCTGGGAATGATCGTAGGCATACCGGTACTGGCCTTTTACTTCTGGGGTAACAATCAGGTATTGGTGCAGAGGGTATTGAGCGCCCGGTCTGTTGATCATGGCAGGAAAGGGATGTTTCTTGCCGGTGTACTTATGGTCCTTACATTGTACATTTTTATTTTTCCAGGTGTATGGGCACAGTACCTGTTTCCCGGCCTGGAAAATCCGGACCAGGTGTACCCAAAGCTTATTAAGGAGATGATGCCTGTCGGGCTGATCGGCATTATCATCGCTTCTCTGATCGCTGCACTGGCTTCG
>LYSV01000116.1 GCA_001657315.1 Flammeovirgaceae bacterium BBD 1991-12
AGAAGCTCAAAGCCCGGGTTTTATGAACCAAGCCAATTACATTTACAATTTTTCCTTCATAAAAAGATGCAAAAAGCAGGTTCTTCGATGACTTCCGTCACCAGCCATCTCAATTTTGACAGGTATATTAGTCCGGCCATGGGACAGCGATCGTAGTGATCATTGGTAATATGCCTCCCATGACAATCAACAGGCAATGAGTAGTGTGATGATCGGAACTATCAGCTATAAATGAAATCATTATGAAATCCCTCGATCAGGTAATCATTCTGTTTTCCGGTGACTCAGGTGATGGTATGCAACTCACAGGCACACAATTTTCCAACACCTCAGCGCTTATGGGGAATGATATTTCCACATTTCCTGACTATCCCTCCGAGATCAGGGCCCCGTCAGGCACTGTGTTCGGTGTGTCGGGCTTTCAGGTGAATATAGGAGCAGAGGAGATATTTACTCCGGGTGACCAGCCGGATGTGCTGGTAGCCATGAACCCGGCAGCGCTTCGTGCCAAGTTGCCGTCATTAAAAAAGGGAGCAACCATCATTGTCGATGACAACGCCTTTGACCGTGTGAGCATGAAGAAAGCCGGTTATGAGATTCGTTCTATCTCTGAGCTGGATGAGTTGTCGGACTTCAGCGTTATACATGCACAGATCACCTCTCAAACGGAAAAAGCGCTGGAAAAACTGGACCTGACGACCAAACAGAAAAGGCGTTGTAAAAACTTTTATGCTTTGGGCTTGTGTTACTTCATCTTTTCCAGGAACAGGAATTCCACTAAGAAATGGATAAAAGAGAAGTTCAAAGATGAGCCTGTTTTGCTTGAGGCCAATATTCTCGCCCTGGATGCAGGCTATCACTACGGAGAAACCATAGAGGCCTCTATTTCCACATATCGCATTGCTGAAGCGCGGATCACCAAAGGTACCTACAGGCAGATCAATGGTAATACGGGTGTAGCATGGGGACTTATGCAGGCAGCACAGGCTGCAGGTCTGAAACTCTACCTCGGGTCCTACCCTATAACCCCGGCTACGGAGATTTTGCAGGAGCTGGCCAAACATCAACGATTTGGGGTGAAAGCCTTCCAGGCTGAAGATGAAATCGCCGGAATATGTTCGGCCATTGGTGCATCCTTTGGCGGAGCGCTGGCCGCTACCACTACGTCAGGTCCGGGATTTGCCCTCAAATCGGAGGCGCTGAATCTGGCGGTTATGCTCGAACTACCGCTGGTAGTGGTGAATGTACAGCGCGGGGGACCTTCTACCGGACTCCCCACAAAGACCGAGCAGAGTGATCTGCTACAGGTATTTTATGGCAGAAATGGGGAATCACCCCTCATAGTGCTGGCGGCTTCAAGACCCAATGATGCTTTTGAAATGGCGTTTGAGGCAGCGCGGCTCACACTGGCACATATGACACCGGTGGTATTGCTGAGCGACGGCTATATTGCCAACGGCTCCGAGCCATGGCTGATCCCCGATCTTTCAGCCCGGTTTGGTCAAATACCTCACCGGCTGGTTCAGGGAACGGCGGAAGGGACTTTTACACCCTATGCCCGAGATATGGATCTGGTAAGGCCCTGGGCGGTACCTGGGATGGAGGGGATGCAACATCGTATAGGCGGGCTGGAAAAGGATTTTACCACGGGTAATGTAAGCTATGACCCTGAGAATCACCAGAAGATGGTGAAGATAAGAGCGGAAAAGGTAGAAAAGGTCAAGGATGATATACCCCTGCAAACTCTGGAAGGCAGTGGAAAAGGTGAACTGCTGGTCGTTTCGTGGGGTGGTACCTATGGTGCAGTGCATACTGCCGTGCGAGAGCTGCAGGACAAAGGGCATAGCCTCAGTCTTGCGCATCTGAAATACCTTAATCCATTTCCCCGGAATCTTGGGGAGATCATTTCCGGTTTTAAAAAGGTGATCATTCCCGAATTGAATGACGGCCAGCTCCTTCACCTGATCAACGCGCGGTTCCAGTGTGGTGCCAAAGGATACCACAAGATCCAGGGACAGCCTTTCAAGATCGCTGAACTCACTGGAGTTTTTGAAAAAGAATTAAAAGCCACAGAATATGTCACAAGCTGAAAAGAGTTATACCGCCAGAGACTTTGATACAGATCAGCATGCCAGGTGGTGCGCTGGCTGCGGTGATACTGCTATACTGGCCAGCGTGAAGCAGGTTCTCGCCAATTCGGGGAAAAACAAAGAAGACATCGCTTTCATCTCTGGCATCGGGTGTTCCTCCCGCTTTCCCTATTATGTGGATACCTATGGCATGCACGCTATTCATGGCAGGGCCATAGCTATTGCATCAGGCCTTAAGGTGCATAATCCTGAGCTGAGTGTATGGGTAGTTACGGGAGACGGGGACGGGCTGGCCATAGGTGGCAATCATTTTATTCACGCCCTGCGCAGGAATATTGATCTGAACATACTCATCTTCAATAATGAGATCTATGGTCTGACAAAGGGACAGTATTCACCCACCTCCAGAATGGGGCAAAGAACGTCAACCAGCCCGTTTGGTACCATTGAACAGCCGTTTTCACCGGCCCAACTGGCTTTGGGGGCAGGGGCCTCTTTCTTCGCCCGTTCCACAGCTTCCGAGCTTAAGCATTTGCAAAAGGTACTTGCCCGTGCAGAGGCGCATCAAGGTACTTCTGTTGTGGAGATCTATCAGAATTGTGTGATCTTTAATGACAAGGCGTTCAATGATTTTTTGGGCAAGGAAAACCGGGATGACAAAACTGTAAAGCTGGAGCACGGTGAAAAGCTCATTTTCGGCAAAAACAAGGAGAAAGCGATTATTTACCAGGCAGGTTCACTGCAAATTACAAATGTCAGTGATGCAAAACCGGAGGACATTGTCATTCATAATGAACAGGATATGAATAAGGCGTTTATGCTGGCCCGGATGGAGGAGGTCAAACCCCTGGGAGTCTTTCGGGCAGTTGAAGAACCTGAATATACAGACAAGCTTCTTCATCAGATAGGAATAGAAGAACAGAACGGAACTCCGGCAGATATGCAATCATTGCTGATGGCCGGAGATACGTGGGAGATCAGTTAGCACTGTCAGCAGCTGTTTTACTGAACGGCAAAAACAGAAGCCTCTTAGTACAGGGTTGGAAAACCTGTACCTGTCCACAGAGTGACTTTAACCTTCCTTCAAAGGTCCCTGGGTCGTGTTCATCCGGGTATTAGGAGATTTTCTCCGGTTCGGATCCTATAACTGACCGTTTAATATAACTGAGTTTTTAAAGTTTGAGTAAAGTCCAGGGATCCTGATACTGACTGCGTTCGACAAGAGTGACTATGGTCGCAAATATCGAAGGCAGTCGGTCAGGCCTTGGCACTATTATCTTTACCGGCAAGTGGTACAGATACTTGTGTTTTTTCCTTGATCGTAGTTATAATCTGCATCAGAGAACAACATCATACTTCTAAACCCCATCTTTATTTCCAATCCCGGACCTGTGTCGTCTGCAATACATTAATGTTGTAAACTAACCTTTTTCTTCGTGGTAAAATCCCTATCTTGAATAGGGGTATAACACTAGCAACATGTCGGATCAAAAAAAAATGCATTGGCATAAAGTGCTTAATGACAGGGATGAACTGCCGGAGGGCAGGGTTACCACTGTCACGGCCAATCATATTGGAATATGTCTTACTCATTATGAGGGAAAGCTGTGCGCCTTGGATAACAAATGTCCTCACCAGGGAGGCCCCCTTGGGGAGGGATCTATTGAAAACGGCCTTTTGCGCTGTCCCTGGCACGGCTGGGATTTCGATCCACACACCGGGCAGTCCCCGGGATTTCATGATGACAGCATTGTAACCTTTCCGGTTGAGGAGCGTGCTGATGGGGTTTATGTAGGCATTGAAGAAGAGGTGCCGCATGACACTACCATTTCCGATGTAATGATGGAGACGATGGTGGAAGCAGGCGTGGATACAGTTTTTGGTATGGTAGGGCATTCGAACCTGGGAGTGGCTGATGCCATGCGACGACTCGAGCAGCGAGGCAAGCTCACCTTTATCGGTATACGACATGAAGGCGCCGGGGCTTTTGCAGCGTCCGCCTACGGCAAGCTTACCGGCAGGCCGGCGGCATGCTTCGCCATTGCCGGTCCGGGGGCTACCAATATGTTTACCGGCATGTGGGATGCCAAAAACGATCGTGCTCCCATACTGGTGCTTTCCGGTCAGGTGCAGTCACAGGTGGTAGGTACCGGCGCCTTTCAGGAAGTAGACCTGATCCGTGCTTTTGAGTCCGTGGCCGATTTTAATCATCGTGTTCTGCCTAACAGCAAGCACAGTGAACTGATGCTGCTGGCTGTTAAACACGCTATTGTCAACAGGGATGTATCCCACCTTACCTTCCCGGATGATATGCAAAAAGCACCCGCACCAGAAGCCAATATCAGGAAAATGACAAAACGTGTAGCGGAGGATAAGATTGTTCCACCGGAAAGCGCCGTGGAAAATGCCATGGCTCTATTGAACAAGGCCAAACGACCCGTGATCATTGTGGGGCATGGGGCACGCTTCAGTATGAAGGAAGTCACAGCGCTTGCAGAAAGCCTGAATGCTTCGGTGCTCACCACATTCAAGGGCAAGGGACTCATTCCGGATCATCATCCACTTGGGTGTGGGGTATTGGGCAGGAGTGGCACACCCATTGCCAGCTGGGTCATGAATGAGGCGGACCTGCTGTGTGTGTTTGGCGCGTCGTTTTCGAATCATACCGGCATTACTTCCAAGATCCCTACCATACAGGTGGATTATGACCGGCTGGCTGTTGCCAAGTTCCACGATATTGAAGTGCCTGTTTGGGGAGAGATAGGCGTGACGGCAGGCATTTTCAAACATCGCATTGCCAACCCTGCTGCCGTGGACCAACGACCCGACATTCAAAGGCGCTGGGAGCTATGGAAGAAGGAAAAGGAAAGCCGGATGCAGGATGATCACGGTGAGGGAGTAAGCTCCATTGCTGTATTTGAAGCCATGAACCGGCTGGCTCCGGAGGATGCAGTCATGTGTGTGGACGTGGGCAATAATGCCTATTCATTCGGCCGCTACTTTGAAACCAAAAAGCATTCTTTCCTTATGTCGGGCTACCTGGGCTCCATTGGATTTGGTTATCCGGCAGCTATGGGGGCGTGCATGGCAGTGAAAGGCAAGCGCCCGGTCATTGCGGTTACGGGTGACGGAGGTTTTGGACAGTACATGGCAGAAATAAGTACAGCCGTGAAATACAATATGCCCATTAAGCATATCCTGCTCAACAATGCCGAGCTTGGGAAGATATCAAAGGAACAACGTGCCGATCAACTTGATGTCTGGCAAACCTCTTTGCACAACCCTCATTTTGCGGATTTTGCCAGTAGCTGTGGAGCCCTGGGCATTAGAATAACGGAAAAAGGCGAATTGGACGAAGCGATGCAAAGGATTTTTGAACACAAAGGGCCGGCCATGCTGGAGGTAATGGCAGATGTGAATTTAATTTAATGTTCCATTCCTTCACCATTATACTTTCCATTTCAGCGCTGTTCAGCTATGTGAACCACAAATGGCTGAGGATGCCCACTACCATCGGATTGATGCTGATGGCCATGGTCCTTGCCGTGCCTATGGGGCTGCTGGAGATCTACAATCCTGATGTTTTCCACCAGGCCTGCCAGATCGTTTTAGAGATCAATTTTAAGACTTTCCTGCTGGATGTGATCCTGAGTACCTTACTGTTCGCGGGAGCGCTTCACGTGAAGATCCGGGACCTGAGCAGGGAAAGAGCGTCTGTACTCGCCTTTGCCACTGTAGGGGTACTCATTTCGACTGTTGTTACCGGGTTTTTGTTGTTTTATGCTTTTCAGTTCATAGGCTATCCGGTTCAACTGGTCTATTGCCTCCTGTTCGGGGCGCTCATATCCCCCACCGACCCTATAGCCGTACTGGCCATTCTCAAGGAAGCCAACGTGGCAAAATCACTGGAAACCAAGATCGCCGGGGAATCGCTCTTTAATGATGGTGTAGGTGTAGTGGTGTTCGTAAGTATCCTTGGGTTTACTGGCGATATGGAAAGTGCTGGAGTCACGGAGGTGCTATCCCTCTTTGCCGAGGAGGCGCTGGGTGGGATAGCCTATGGCCTTGCATTGGGTTACCTGGGATATCTTTTGATCCGCTCCATACGGGACGATCCGAAAATCGAGGTACTCCTGTCACTGGCGATCGTGCTGGGAGGGTATGCGCTGGCCTCCCTGATCCATGTCTCAGGTCCGCTGGCCATGGTAATCACTGGATTATTCATCGGCAATAAGCTCAACACAGATATCTTTGATCAGGCATCGAAGGAGCATCTCCGGCTATTCTGGGAGATACTGGATGAAGTGCTGAATGCATTTCTCTTTGTACTTATTGGGCTGGAGATACTGACCATCAGTTTTGAAAATTACTTTTTTGTGGCCGGTGTGCTAACCATTGTCATTACACTGTTCACACGATGGCTAAGTGTATTCAGCACCTACAAGCTGATAGGTTCCGGAGGGGATCCACACCCCACCAGGACTGTTCTGATACTGACCTGGGGTGGGCTGAGGGGAGCTATATCTGTAGCCCTGGCGCTGTCTGTACCCGTGTTTGAACATCGTGAACTGCTGGTGTTCATTACCTACGGCGTGGTAGTGTTTTCCATTGTAGTCCAGGGGCTGAGTATAAAGTCATTGGTTCAAAAACTTGACCTTTCTCCATCATGAAAAAATTGCTTGTGCTTTTTTTACTCATATCCGGTTTTGGAGCTATGGCCCAAACTACGTGGTCCGGTAGCTGGATCAAAAAGTCATATACCGTGAACGGGCGGTGGGAGATCATCAAAAAGGAAAGCGGGCACCTGCTCCGTTTGGATGAGGATTTCAGTGCCAAAAAGGCTCCGGACCTCAAGATATTCCTTTCTCCGTTGTCGGCAGATGAGATTAATTCAAAGAATGCTTTGAAAGGATCCGTTCCGGTAAGCGAACTGAAAGAATACAAGGGGAAGCTGGAATTTGATATTCCTAATAGCATATCCATTGGTACATTCAAAACGCTGCTGATCCATTGTGAAGAATACGGCGTGCTGTGGAGTGCCGCCAGACTTAAATAAATGGGAATGACATTACACATAAACAAAGAGCAGCTTAGTGAGGTCAGGGAAGAGACCCATAAGGCGGTACAGTTGGTGGCCATGGTCCCGCGTTGTTTGCTTGACCCTGACCCTACGGATGGTACAGCCAGCCTGCTATGGGACAAACACTTGCGTCAGCTTGTTTCCCAGGATGTTCATGGATTGGTGGCCGGGTTTGAATTCGCGCATCAGGAAATACATTTGATCCGAAATGGTCAGGTGATCCAAAAGATTGCCACAGTCGGGTGTACGTACGAGGAGGTTTTTAAGGCCCTGAAAGTGGCTCTGACGGAACAGGGGCAAAACGGAGAGGCTCTGCGCACCGACCTGCCCTACGTGCTGCCTGACGCTGTTGTACAGCGGGGAGGTCCCTTCAGAGAACAAAATGCTCAGGACCTTGATACGCTTACAATGCTTTATGAACTGTCGTCAGAAGTGCTTGAAGGCGTTTTTGGTGATGTAAAGGAGGCTTCCGGGGTCCGGTGCTGGCCGCATCACTATGACCTGGCCACACTGGTGACTTTAATAGCTCATGAGAACCCCGAAAAAGCGAAAACCATAGGCTTTGGATTTTCTCCTGGTGATGAAGGCTATGATGAACCCTACTTTTATCTTACACCATGGCCCTATCCTGAGCCGGGCCTTTTGTTTGATCTTACACCTCCCGCATTCTGGAACAGGGAAGGCTGGACAGGAGGCGTACTGAAGGCTGCCGATCTGAGTGAAGGTCATGAAAAGGAGACTATAATTGATTATTTTAAGGAAGGATTCGACAAATTGAAGCTAATAGTATGAGTGACGTTCACAAAAAGATTGATGCTGCCGAGGTGGCTGTATTTGATGAGCTGGAAAACCGGGTGCCCAGACATGCCCAGGTATCAAAGACGGACCTTGTGGTTATCCGGTATGAAGATAATGTTTCAGTGCTCTATGGCAGATGCCTTCACCGTGGTGCTATTTTGGGAGATGGTTTTGTTGATGGTGACAATCTCATCTGCGGCCTCCACAACTGGGATTACCGGATAGATACCGGCGTAAGTGAATACAACAACAGTGAGGTGCTCTATAAATTCAGGGAGTACATTATTGACGGGAAAGTATGTGTGGATCACCAGGAGGTGCTGGACTATGAGCGGGATAATCCTCCACCTTTCGCAGAGGATGAATATCTTGGGAAATACGCGGATACCCATCCGGAAGATACGGAGCCTTACACCCGCTATATAAAAAGCCTCGCTCAGCACGGTCTGTCGAAAGTAGGGCACCATGGTGCCACTGAGGCGATGGGAGTGGACAGGAATACCCTACCAGCGTGGGAAAGTATTCAAATGTTGCCAGCACAAATGGCGAAGAAGCCTCTGCTGGATGAGGCTGAAGTAAAAACGTCCGTCATTCTTGGTCCCAATGCTAAGAAACCACTTCAGTTGGATATTCCCATATTTGTTTCTGACATGTCTTTCGGCGCGCTTTCCAGGGAAGCCAAGATCGCTCTGGCAAAGGGAGCCGAACTGTCCGGTACCGGTATTTGCTCGGGTGAAGGAGGTATGCTGCCTGCGGAGCAGGAGAACAATTCAAGATACTTTTATGAGCTTGCCTCAGGCAAATTTGGCTTCGAATGGGAAAAGCTAAAAAAGGTTCAGGCCTTTCATTTTAAGGGAGGTCAGGGTGCCAAAACGGGTACAGGTGGCCATCTGCCCGGCCATAAGGTGAGCCCTGAGATTGCTGAAGTACGTGGTTTGGCGGCCGGTGAGGCAGCCATCAGCCCGGCTACTTTCACTGATATGGCTACGGTGGAGGATTTTCGTGAGTTTGGCGAGCAGGTACGTGAGGTAACGGGAGGTATTCCCATTGGCTTCAAGCTGGCGGCCAGCAGAATTGAGGAAGACATTGATTTCGCCCTGGAGGCCGGTGCTGACTACATCATACTGGACGGCCGTGGCGGAGGGACCGGCGCAGCACCTATAGTACTGAGAAATCACATTAATGTGCCTACCATCCCCGCCCTGGCCAGAGCCCGTAAGCACCTGGACCAGCGTGGTGCTGATGGGGTTTCGCTGATCATTACAGGAGGCCTTCGTGTGCCGTCAGACTTTGCCAAGGCCCTTGCCATGGGAGCGGATGCCATTGCAGTATCCAATGCCGCCATTCAGGCTATAGGCTGCCTGGGCATGAGAGCCTGCCATACAAATAACTGCCCGGTGGGCATTGCTACGCAGAGGGAAAATCTCAGAGCAAGGCTTATCATTGAAAACTCAGCGAAGCAGCTTCACAACTACTTCACCGCCAGTGTAGATCTGATGAAGATACTGGCCCGGGCCTGTGGTCATGATGATTTTATCCTGTTTAACGGGGATGACCTTTCTACGTTTGACCGGGAGATGTATCATTTAACGGGAATTAACTATGCGGGTGTTAATCCTTAGTCTTTTGATGCTCCTTACGCAGGCAGTACCGGCGCAGAGGTACAGCTTTGGTGTAGCGGCAGGCTATCAACGATATCGAAACGCTGGGGTACCAGGTCCGCACCTATTACAATATTGGCAGTAAATTATGTTTTGGGCCTGAACTGACCCTGTTTCCGAGCACGCAACACAGCATAGACGGTGAAGAAGTGGATGTAACGCTACGGGAGATCAACTTCAACGGGCATTACATTATACACACCGGAATAGAGGACCTGGGTATTTACCCAGTGGGAGGACTCAATTACAGTGTTGAGGAAGAAGGGGAAGAGGATATCAAAGCATGGGGACTCAATATTGGTGCAGGCATCCACTATGAGCTGGACCATCACTGGACCATTTTTGGGGAATTCATACATCTTACAGGGGAGCTGTCGGAAGAAACAACATTGTTTGGTATTTTTTATACCTTGCGAAAAAAGCATTCGGAGCATGATTGAGGTTATATCCATTCTGGTTGATATCTTCTTTATCTATCTGGCCCTTGGGTTGCTCTTTGCCCTGTGGTTTGTATTCGCCGGAGCCTCCAGGCTGGATAAAGGTGTGTCACAGGCACCCTGGCATTTCCGGCTGATGATCCTACCCGGAAGTATATTACTGTGGTTACCCCTGTTGGTAAAACTTATCAGGCAAAAAACATGAACAGAACACTTCGAAAACGTCATTTTATCTGGTGGGTTGTACTAACGATCATCCTGATCCCGGTGATTGTTTATGCCTACCTTAACCTGCCGGTGTATTGATATGAGTGTTTCCTACACATCTATACTTTGGAACAGGCAGAAAAAAACCTACGATCTGGGTATCCTCATTTTTGTATTGGCTTTTTCCATCCTCTTTTTCGCAGGCCATGCACTTTTGCATCCTAATGCTACATTTGAGACAATCTTCATCCGTAATTTCGGGTTGCTCGCTTTTGTCCTGCTGCATATTATTCTGATCATTGGTCCCCTGGCCAGGCTGAACACCAGGTTTCTGATCATACTGTACAACCGGCGCCACCTTGGGGTCACCATGTTTCTTATGGCTGCGATCCATGGGATATTCAGTATCATGAATTTTCACTCTCTCGGTGATATGAATCCTGTTAAATCAATATTCCTCTCCAACCTGCATTATGACTCGTTGATCCACTTTCCGTTTCAGGCCCTTGGGTTTTTTGCATTGATCATTCTGGCGTTGATGGCCACTACCAGTCATGATTTCTGGTTGAAGAATCTGGGACCTAAGGTATGGAAGGCACTACACATGATGGTGTATGTAGCCTATGCACTGATCATTTTGCATGTGGTGCTGGGGGCGCTTCAAAACGAAACCTCACTGGTACTGTTTGGGGTGGTTCTCACGGGTTTTGTATTGGTAGCGGTATTGCATCTGATCGCGGGGTCCAGGGAGAGAGCCACGGATCAACCTCTTGATGCAGGAGAGACTGAGTTTGTAAAAGCCTGTCTGGTGAGTGATATCCAGGAGAAAAAGGCCAGGATCGTCACTGTGAGTGGAGAACGGGTGGCGATCTTTAAATATGACGGGAAGCTGTCGGCAGTGAATAACTTCTGCCGTCACCAGGGCGGACCGTTGGGCGAAGGCAGGATCGTGGATGGATGCATTACCTGTCCATGGCACGGCTATCAGTACCTGCCGGAGAATGGTCAGTCGCCACCTCCCTTCACGGAAAAGGTAGAAACCTACCAGCTAAAACTGGTGGGCAATGAGGTGTGGATCAATCCACGACCTTTTGCGGAGGGTACCCATGTTGAACCTGTAGAGGTCACCGGATCATGAAGGAGCACGACGAGTTTTATATTGGATGGCAGGATAAGGCTTCTCCTGTCTATACCGGAGCCAGAAGGGTATTCTTTTGGATATCTTTTTTCGTCATGATCTCATTCGGCATACTCTACCTGGCGTTTGAAAAACCATTTATTGACAGCTATTTTGATTATGTAAATCTTACAAAGCTGGAAGGCACCGTTGTGGAATATCCTGTCTTTGGGTTGAAAACGGTGGTGGATAACAGAACAGTTACCGTTCCACTGGTAGGCTTTGGTAAATTTGATGCCCGGCCTGTGCTTGACAAACTGAGGTCGAAAGCCAACGGGCAATCCCTGGGTGATTTTAAGGTCACGCTTGAAGGAACACTTATCCAATACCGTGAAAAGACCTGGATGGAGCTAACGGAGGGTGAGCAAAGCATCATAAGTATGGATAAAACTGACCGTTCAGCAACGCAATCTATTCGATCCGGAGGGGAGCAGAATATCTCCGGTGAGATCGTGGATCCCAAGTGCTTCTTCGGGGTGATGAACCCTGCCTGGAAAAAGATCCACAGGAGCTGTGCGATCCGGTGTATTTCAGGAGGCATACCACCTGTACTTGCTGTGCGGGACGGTGAGGACTTTTCAGACTATTATTTCGTAACGAATGAGGCCGGCCGGCCCGTAAACAAAGAAGTGCTTCAGTACGTAGGTATACCCCTTCATCTGACCGGACAGGTGGAGCAGGTGGATGACTGGAAGGTGATCAAGATCAATTCTCGGGGCCTTTCAAGTGTTCGGTTGGATTACTCGGGATGGGTCTCGGAATGTCGTACGGCTCATACGTCCCACCCTTGACAGGATCATCATTGGGGATCTTATGAAAATTAAACTACCCGAAGACGCACGATCTGCTTTTCCCTTCAAGCGATTCAAACTGAAAACTTAATATTTCCGTTAAAAACGTCACGTTCTTAAGCCCTGATTTGTCATAGGGAAATGACTAAAAATGCAGTTTTGGAAGACTATTACAGCAAACTTTTTCCCTATGCCTATAATATTTTAGGTTCATCTGAGGACGCAAAGGATGCTATACAGGATGTGCTGGAAAAGTACCTTTCTGTAAAAAACAGACCTGTGGACAATGTGACCGGCTATCTCATTAGGGCGGTGATCAATCAGTCAATTAATATTAAAAAGAAAAAAAGGCGGGTTAAAGAAAACAACATTTGGCTGCCTGAGCCGGTATCGACCGAGCGGGCCGATGATCATCTTAACCGTGATGAGATCATCTCCTACTCTCTGCTCGTACTTTTGGAAAAACTGACACCCAGGGAAAGGGCTGTTTTTATTTTGAAGGAGGCCTTCGACTATTCACATCAGGAGATAGCCGAAACGATCAACTCTACCATTGAAAACTCCAGGAAGCTGCTGAGCCGGGCCCGGACTAAACTGGATGTTCCCAAAAGGATCAGTACTTCGAATTCCTATCTCAACACACCGGACTGGTTAAAGAAATACATTCACACTATCAGGAAGGGAGAGGTGCAACGCCTGAAAAAAATGCTGGCGGATGATATTTCACTGGCGGCTGATGGAGGTGGAAAAGTACAGGTGGTCAGGGAAATGACCATTGGTGTATCAAATGTGTCCGATCTACTCTTTCATGTGTTTAAGACCTGGCAGAAGTCACAGGACATACAGTTCTCAGAAATGAATCATCAGCCTGCACTACTTTTTTATGAAGGCGATATTTTGGTCAATTGCCAGATATTTGATGTGGAAGAGAGCAACATCAGGCATATGTATTCCATACTTGCTCCCGATAAGCTAAGATCAATTTCCTAAAAAAACGGTCACGTTTTTCTGATCAGCGTTGTCATTCTGCTGTAACAATTAAAACAGCAAATGAAAACATTACTTAGGATTGATTGCAGTTCAAGAACTGAAGGCTCATACTCCAGAACCCTTGCAGATCATTTTGAGAGGGTTTGGAGGGAGGTGAACACTGGTGGAAAGGTCATTTACAGAGACCTGGTAAAGTACCCGCTACCTCACATTCACAGTGACACGATAGTAGCATTTCACACACCGGCCGGAGAGAGATCCCCTTCTGCTGCTGTGGCCGTAAAGCTGTCAGACAAGCTGATAGGTGAACTGAAGTCAGCAGACGAATTGGTGATAAGCAGCCCGTTGTATAACCTGAACATCCCTTCTTCCCTTAAGGCGTATATTGATCAGATTACGCGGTCAGGTCACACTTTTGGTCTGGGCGAGAACGGTTACTATGGTCTGTTGAATGACAAGAAAGCATGTCTGATCACGGCCAAGGGAAGCGAATACAAAGGTACTGCTATGGAGCCACTTGACTTTCAGGAACCGTATCTGAAAGCCATTTTGAATTTCATAGGCATAGAAGTGCAAAAAGTTTTCTCATGGGAGGGGACGGGCATTGAAAGTACTGTGGCTAAAAGAAGGGAATCTCTGGAAAGGGAGATCGAAAACTATTTTATGACTGCAGCTACAAAGGAGGTGCGGTCATGAAGGAAACCATAATTAAGGCAGTGCAAAAATTTATCGAAGGAGGGGATAAAAGTGATACGGAGATGCTGGATCAGATCCTGCACAAAGATTTTACAAATGTGCAAAACGGTTTTTTTGATCAGAGAGGTGTATTCATCATAGACAAGAAGAAGTACCTATCCCTGATCTCAGGCGGTACCTTTGGAGGGATCCCACGGAACATGGATATCCGGTCCGTAGACATAGCAGGAAACATCGCCATGGTAAAAGCCAATCTGACAAGTGAAAAACTTCGTTTCACTTCATTCATTTCCCTGATCCGGGAAGAAAGTGGGGAGTGGAAGGTGATCGGGAATTTCCCGTATGTTATTCCTGTGACCAACTTACTCACAAAAACCTGAGATGTATGAAAGAGGATCTTTCAAATGATACCCTGGCGAATAATGTACGGGTAATAAAACCACATGAGGGAGAGAAGCTTGAGGCCAATGGTGTAGAACTTACCTTCAAGGTGACCAGTGATCTTTCCCGCGATCAATTGGGAGTTTACGACATGGTACTGGCACCGAAGGCTATTGGCGCCAGGATGCACTATCACCGGTTTATGGACGAGACTTTCATCGTAAATAAAGGCACTTTGACGGTGGAAACAATGGATGGGGATCATCAGGCAGGACCGGGCACGGTAATCTATATTCCACGACTTACACCACATGGGTTTCGCAATGATAGCGACAGGGAAACCAGGCTCATGCTACTTTTTAACCCTTCCCAGCAACGTGAGGGGTTTTTCAGAGAGCTTTACCGGATCCTGGAGAAACAACCTGTGGACCCGGGTAGGTTTTTAAAGCTCTATGACCTGTACGATAGCTTTCCGTTGGATGCGAATAATATTCTTCCCGTGAAAGCGAAAGGCAGAGAATAAGGTTCGGATATGAAACAAACAGAAGGTCATGATCGTCAGGATATGATCGGGTGATCGCCGGGGAATTGGAATATGCTAACTCCTCAAAGATTAATCTGATCAGCCTGACGAAGCGACCTGTCTGAATGATGTCAATATTGATCAGTAGATACACAGCTCGTATTTACTAATCCGTTAGTATCAGCCTTCTGGTAAACGCTGTACTGTTGGTGCTGAATTTTACAATGTATTGTCCCTTTTCCAGTGAGGAAAGGTCCAGACGGGTAGTGTGAAAACCGGAGTCCAGAGAAAACGTTTTCACAACAATACCATTTGAATTGTAAATACTTATCACAGCCTCATCAATTTCAGGTCCCCTGAAGTTGAAGGTAACGAGCCCCTGCGAAGGATTGGGGTAGAAGTGGAAGCTTTCTTCGTCAATAGTTACCACAGAGATCACAGGTGAGTATTCGTAGTTACCGTCAAAATCAACCTGCTTCAGCCTGTAATAGTTGAGACCTGCCCTCGGTGTCCTGTCAGTGTAATTGTAATTGATCACAGCCACGCTGTTGCCGGCACCTTCTACCTTATCCAGTACTGTGTAATCCACGCCATTGCTGCTTCTCTGAACTTCGAAGTAATCATTATTCTGCTCAGTGGCAGTCACCCATAGCAGGGAGGTATGTCCTTCCTCATGCCGGCCGTCAAATGAAAGTAGCTCTACAGGTAAGGCTAGCGGGGTATAATCGAATGTTACCCGGTTCCCTCCGCCATTTTCGTAGTAGTCCAGTACCAGGTTGTAAGTACCGTCCATCGTCACGGTTGCAGACCTGGTACGGTAGCCGTGATTTCCGTAGTCATTGATTATGTAGGTGGCGCCGCCGTCTATGCTCAACCGAACTCCGTCATCGGCTCCCACTATAAAGGTATACTCACCGGGCACAAAGTTCTGCTCCATTTTAAAGCGTACGGAAAAAGTTTCCGTATAAAGATCGCATCCATTGGGTGTCATGGTGGTGCGGCTTCCGCCGAAGTTCTCGTCAAACGTTTCATTTTCTGTCATGAAACCATGATAATCACTGGCTGAAAAATTATTGACCCCATCATAAACATAGCCTATCCATGATCCTGCACCGTAGCTTACCTGATCACCGGCAGCGAGGGTCACATCTATAGTAATAACATTGGAAGTCAGGTTAGTAGAACCATCTGTAGCCACACGCTGGTAGTACGTGGTTTGAGTAAGTCCGGCAGGAGGGTCATAGGAGACACTATTGGCACCTGCTATATCGGTAAAGTTGATATTGTCGTTGGATGATTGCCATTGGTAGCTTACCGCACTACCGCAGATCAAAGCATCTTTTTCACTGGTAAGGGCGGTAGGATCCACTGTGGTGTTGCCACAGTAGCTTTGATCACCGGCTATGGAGCCTGCATAGGCTGATCCTACATAGGTATAGTTAAAGGATACCCGGTTTGCTCCGCCGTTTTCGTAATACTCCAGAACAAGGTCATAGGTACCGTCCAGTGCCACCTGTTCGGTATAGGTGCGGTAACCCTGCAATACGTAGCCATTGATCAGGAATGTGGCTCCTCCATCGATACTCAGTCGTACTCCGTCATCTCCCCCAATGGTTATGTCGTAGACACCGCAGGCAAAGGTTTGTTGCATTTTAAAGCGTACAGTGAAGGTTTCCGTGTAGATATCACAGCCATTCACAGGTGATGTCACATAATTTCCGCCAAAGTTTTCATTAAATATCTCTGTTTCGGTAATAAACCCCTGGTAGTTGGTACTCAGATAATTGTCTGCGCCGTCATATACATAACCGATCCACGATCCTGTGCCATAGCTGGTTTCATCACCGGCCGGGTAGTTTACCGTTACTGTAAGGACATTGGAAGTAAGGGTAACGGAACCATCTGTAGCTTGTCTCTGGTAATATGTGGTTTGCGTTAGCCCTGCGGGAACATCATATGTGTCGGAATTGGCACCGGGAATGTTGGAAAATGTAATGTTATCAGTGGAAGACTGCCACTGATAACTGATGGTGCTGCCGCAGATCGCTGCACTCTGGACATTCGTAAAAGCGACCGGATCGACTGTGGCGTTCCCACAGAAAGTCTGATCTCCTGAAATCGCTCCTTCGAACTTATTATCGGCATAGCTATAGTTGAAAGATACCCGGTTCTCCCCGTTGTTTTCATAGTACTCCAGAACCATGTCATAGGTCCCGTCCAGAAAGATCCTTTCCGTATAAGTGGTGAATACCTGAAGGCGATAGGCATCAATAATGAATGTGGCACCGCCATCTATACTTAATCGTACGCCATCGTCCCCGCCTACTGTTATGTCATATGCGCCACAGGCAAATGTTTGTCGCATTTTATAGCGAATGGTATAGGTATCAGCTGTGAGATCACAACCATTTACCGCAAAAGTGGCCATGTTCCCTCCAAAGTCCTGATCGAACATTTCCATCTCCGTAACATAACCCTGATAGTTGCTGCTTGCAAAGTTATCAGCACCATCATATACATAGCCGATCCACGATCCTGCTCCATAAGTGATCTGATCACCCTGAGCTGTTGAACATTGTGCATGTGCATCTGCACCGATCATTAAAAGAAAAAAAAGTATTCCCGTCAACCTTTCCATAATTCCTAACTTTTGATTCAAAACTAGGAAGTGGGAAGGGGTAAGTAAATCCGCTCAAACTTGTATTTTTTTTAGGTGGTTTTACTTATCGGCGAACTAATTGTTTTGGAAAATTACGTAGATATAAAATCATAATTAACTGATTATCAATTAATTATGATTTTACAGGAGCATTATGTTTTTGGAAATGACTCTCTTGTTCATTGAGGAATAATAGTATTTTAACAGGGCATAAGTAAAAATGCCTGGCGCATGACCAGGTAGAATACGGGAGGCACCTGCCTCTGCGCTATGGAATCCTTTGTTTTCTACAAATTTTCCAGCACCCAGTCCGTCATCATAGTGAAAAGGTGTACCCGTGCTCCGTTCCGGAAAATCCCGTGTGCCCTGTCGGGGTAGTAGAATGAATCGAACTGTTTATCCTCGGCGATCAGCTTGTTTTGCAGCGTTACCGCATTCTGGAAGTGAACGTTGTCATCACCAGTGCCGTGTATCAGTAGATAATTGCCTTTCAGCTTCTGCGAATGGCTTACAGGGGAATTGTCATCGTATCCCGAGCCATTGTCCTGTGGCTTTGCCATGTATCGCTCTGTATAAATGGTATCGTAAAACCTCCAGTTGGTCACAGGCGCTACGGCTATGGCAGCCTTGAACAATCCTTCGCCCTTGAACATGGCCAGGGATGACATATATCCACCATAGCTCCAGCCCCAGATGCCTATACGCGATCCGTCCACATAGGGCAGGCCATCCAGGTAGCGGGCGCCTGCAATATGATCCTCCGATTCATACCTGCCCAGCTCCTTGTAGGTCATTTTCTTGAACTCTTCACCTCTTGCTCCGGTACCCCGTGGGTCAATAACTGCTATAATGTATCCTTTTTGGGCAAGCATCTGATGCCAGTAGTCATTCGATCCGCTGCCGTAGTTTTTCCTTACCATTTGAGAGCCCGGGCCGCTGTACTGGAAGACCAGTACCGGATATTGATTGGATGGATTAAAGTCCTTCGGTTTGATCATGTAGCCATTCAGGTTCGTGCCATCCACAGTTTTGAAAGTAAAAAACTCCTTTGGAGCCAGTGAGTAATCCTCCACCGTACTACGGAGTTTGCTGTTATCCTCCAGTACCTTTACAAGGCTGTTTTTTTTCGTTTGATAAAGGCTCACTTTCAGTGGTTGGGAAGGACTGCTGTGATTGTCAATGTAATACCTGAAATCACCACCCATATTGATGGTATGCCAGCCTTCTTCTCCCCGCAGTGTTTTTTTGTTCTTTCCATTGACGTCAACTACATAGAACTGCCGTTCCAGGGGTGACTTTTCGGTGGAAGTAAAGTATACCTTTGCTTTTTTTCCGGTTTCATCGATACCAGCCAGTGACGAAACTTCCCAGCTTCCGGAGGTGATAGGATTCACCAACTGACCATTTACAGTGTATAAATAAAGGTGTTTGTACCCGCTTCGCTCACTGGCATGTACAAAATGCCTGCCGTCCTTCAGGTAGGTTAGCTCATCTACAAAATCAATATCGATGTAGCGTTCATTTTTTTCGGTCAGAACCACCTTTACACTGCCATCAGTGGAAGACACGTGGAGGATATCCAATTGATTCTGAAGCCTGGTGAGCCGTACCAGTGAGAATTCCGTCGGGGATAGCGTCCGTTTTATCCGGGCAATGTAGTACTCCTGGTCCGTACCCAGATCCACGGGGATCTTTTTCTCTGATTCTATATCATAGATAGTGGCTGATATTTTAGAATTATCCTCGCCGGCCTTGGGATACTTGAAACGATAGTCTTCGGGGTAGAGCTGTCCGTTCTTCCATACCTGCATGTTGTATTCTTTTACTCCGCTTTCATCAAAGGAGAGATAGAATAATGTCTTGCTGTCGCCGCTCCATTCAAACGCCCGGGTAAACGAAAGCTCCTCCTCATATACCCAGTCGGTACTTCCATTGATGAGGTGGTTGAATTTGCCATTGTCCGTCACTCTAACCTCGGACATATCTGATAAATTCACATAAAAAAGATCATTGTCACGGGTAAAGGCTACGCGTGTGCCATCCGGCGAAAAGGTGGCATAGCTCTGCTTCCCTTTACCGGACAGCTTGCTCAAAGCCTTGCTTTCCAGATTGTAGACATAGAATTCTGCTTTGTAGGAACGCCGGTAGATGGATTCCCGCTTGGTCATTAGCAATAACTGATTTTCATCGTTGCTGAATGTATAGCTCATAAAGTTGATGGAAGGGTCCAGCTCACTGCCTTTTAAAATAGTCTCCACAGGCTGGCCGTTGGTCACATCGTATTTTATGATGTCGTTGTTCTTTTGCGCACTGTAATATCTGCCGTCATTCATCCAGTTGATACCCCGAACAGATTTCTGGCGGAAGGTGCCTTTTTGATAGATATCAGTAATGGTGATCTCTTTCTGTGCATGGACAATGAACGAAACGATACATAACAGAAAAGTAAAGCGGTTTTTCATAGTGGCGGCGTTTTTCTCAGGTTAGTGATTCCGCGAAATTAAGGAAAGCATGTCGAAAACACAGAACCGTTTGTAACAAGCATAATTTGCCCGTCAACAAAGGGGAAACCTGAGGTTGGTGTTTTCAACGCCGGTTGTGATCAACGGTTATAAAGATCAGAGAATAAATGATCTGATTAGCTGATCGCGGATCTTAGAAGACCTGTCAACTCGTTTTGCATGTGGACACCTTTATCTACGGCATACCATTTATGAAGGTCATCATTGTAACTCTCACCTTTGGCAAGCTTGTCCATGACAATGTCGTGGGCTGGCTGCGGCCTGGGGCCCCATACGCCGGTAACATTGAGGTCTTCATTAAGCTGGATCACTTTGGGGATAGACCGTGATCCGTTGGTCAGGAAGGCGTCCATAAGCTCCGGATTCTCATCTCTGAATACCATCTTCATTTCTATTCTGCCTTCTGCTGCTTCCGTGATCCTGTGCAGCAGTGCCAGCGACTGGGCTGCATCCCCGCACCATTGCTCCGTGATCACCAGCCAGTAGACCCTGGAACCCAGATCTTTCACAGCTTTCTGTAGTTCAGGGGAAAGAACGGTGGTTTTCAACCCCCGCTTCATTCGCTGCAGGTTGATGGGAAAGTATTGGGCATGCTCGATCTCTTCGGTAGTTCCGTTTTTTAATTTGTCCACGGTTTCTGTTAACGTGGTCATGTACGTGTTAAAATCTATTCCCTTTTCCAGGTAATCTTTAAATTCCAGATGGGTGGGTGTTAATGCAGTTGTGTTCATACTTTCCTTAATTGTTCTAAAAATCTAACAGCACAATCCCGTTAATTGATCCGGCTGGAGCAGAAATTTTTGGCAATGTCACTCTTCAGACATTCGAAGCATGCGAAAGGAAAGAAAAAATACGACCATGAGTATGCCAGCGGTCAAATAAAAGGTGGCAGAACCGATCACACCATAGAGATAGCCTCCGAGGATAAGCCCCAAAATGCTTGCCAGGCTCCCGGAGCTGTTGGCCACGCCCTGTACGGAACCCTGCTGTTTCTCCCCGCCGATCTTTGACAGGATACTCAGATATGAGGGCCACATCAGGCCGTTGCCCAGTGCGAATAAAAAGGCTGCTGTATAAATGAGTGGCTCGCTTCCGGTGGCCATCATACTGAAATTGACAACCAGCATAATACTGCCGAAAAGAACAAGGCTGGCGTCGGTAAATTTTTTTGACAGATAGCTCAGCAGAGGTCCTTGAACCAGGATCATCAGGCCGCTGAGAAAGGAAAAGAAAATGCCAAGCTCCAGTGAATTCCATGACAGCTTTTTTAGTGCATGCATGGGAAAGGAAGCGTAGAAAAAGCTGAAACCTAAAAAAGTGAGGAAATAGATCACGATCATGAAAAAGACATGCGGTATGCTGAAAACACCGGAGGTAGTGGTGTCTTCACATTTTTTCATCTTGTAGCATTCCTTGTGCTCAAAGCTGAAGATCCGCTTTATGCTAAATTGTGTGCGGGGTTCTACCAGATCAGTTCTGGACTCAGGCAGCCTGAACCAGATCAGGTACACAGCGGCCAGCGAGATAAGGATAGCGGCCAGCACGGGGATGGTTTCGCCATATTCCGTAGCACCCAGAACTCCCGCCAGCGCCGGACCTATGATGAATCCCAGGCTGGAAGACATGGCCATTTTTCCAAAGTTGGCCTTACGGTTTTTATCATTCGATATGTCTGAAAGATAGGCATTGGCAACGGATACATTACCCCCGGTGAGACCATCCAGTGCCCGGGCTATGAAAAGGAATACCAGTGGCAGGGTGATGCCAAAAGCTCCCAGCGTAGAGGAGTCTACTTCGAACAGCGAATTGACCGGGAGGTACAGTGCCGTAAGGAATATAAACCAAGCCACCAGTGTACCGATCTGACTCAGCAGTAGTATTCTTCGCCTGCCCACCTCATCGGACCATTTGCCAAGGATCGGGGCACCAAAAAATTGAAAGGCGGGGTAAATGGATCCCAGCACACCATAGATGAATTCATTACCCCCGAACCGGTTGACCAGGAATACCAGAAAGGGCATGATAATGCTGTAACCCAGCATGCCGATAAAGTTGACCGAGAGCACGGGTAATAATGAGACAGGTTTTGATGTGGCAGTTTCCAATGTACTTTTTGCAAAGAGGTAAAGGTATTCAAATGGCACCTCACGAAAAACCAAAATGGCAGATTAAATTAGAGCGTCTCTCGAATGTTCCTGACAATGATTGTTTTGGTTGGGAAAGGGCACTAGTGTATATTTGAAGGCGGCAATAAATGGAGTGTTAGCTCAGTTGGTTTAGAGCACCGCCTTGACAGGGCGGGGGTCGTTGGTTCGAATCCAATACACTCCACAGGACGGAAAGGTATCAGGAGCTCTTTTTGAAGACGCCATCACCGGTAAAGGGTACCCCATCTGGATGATACACATCAACTTCCTCATTAATCCAGATCATACATTATTTTTTTGAGCGGGCTTATTTTTGGGAGTGTTGAAGCTTATGGAATATGGCACACATACGTTCCCATAGATATGGTTAGCCGCGTATCATTTCTTTGGTAGTTCACCCTTAATCTATATTCACCATGACCGTATGGGCCAACATTGAGATCCCGCCAAACGATCAGGAAATCATAAGAATTGACGAGTTTGAAAAAAGTCTGGGGACACTGTCTCGGGAGGTCCGGCAGGTCCGTCAGCTGATCAGTGGGTTTGAAGTATGCCACTTTAAGTGCCAACAGCACATCCTGAATATTAAGGCTTCAATTCAGCAACTTAAGCCATGTACCGACCCAAACCAGATAGGAGCAGGCCACCTCAGGAACGGAAAAAACGCCTGGAAAAAGGACAAATCAGGACGAAGTCGCTCAGGCTGGCAATATGTCAAGGCATTGGCAGAATGGTTGGGGGATCGGGCGGAAAATGACAATTCCCCGGAGATTGATAAAGCAACTGTACCATGGGTCAGGAAATGGTTGGGTGAAAGAGATCCTGAGAAGGAAAGATTGATCCGCCTGTTGATCGCGAGACTAACATGGGACTGGGAATCTTATGAGGCATTGCAGCGGGAAGGTGAGTATGGAGATCTGGAGTTTCAGGTTTGCAGGATGGACGTTTGTCATTATGCGTTCCCGGCACATTTGGAAAGGCTGTTGCAGGGAATCGGAACGATGGAACCCGTGGAAGAGTTTGAAGGGTGTGGGTCATTCAATACTGAAATTAAAACTTATGTCACAAAGGAATTTTCCACTTTAAATGATCAGATCCAGTCTCTAAAGGAAAACAACAGATCGGACAAAAAAGAGAAGATCAGAAGGTGGCTGTTCGCTTGTTTGGCCAAAACACTGAAGGAGCAGGTGGGGCTGACCTCTGCTGTTTATGGATTAGACTAAAAGCTGTGATTTTGTGGATATTCTGGAATGTCTCTGAAGAAAACCGGTCTAAAGGTAACATTTCCCGATACCCTTCCAACCTACAGGAAAATGGACAAACAGACACCACCTGAACCCAATAACTGGCTGGTTTTTGGTTTGGAGGTAGGAACCGATCTGTTTTGGAGATTGCTTGATGTAAGATGAATGGTCGTCAGTGACAAGAACTATTGTTCATATGCAATAAGCCATTTGCCGCTTTTTTCATGCCACACATCATGTAAAGTGATGTCTGTTGATTCGTCAAAGATCCTTCAGGAGTCGCTCTGCAACACCTTCGAACATGTTGCCCTCACCTATTTCCATAAGTAGTTTTTTAGCTGTATCCCGGTCATTTGCCTTTAAATAGGATAGTGCAAGATACCAATGGGCTGGTTTCATGTACACATTGTCTCCATGCTGTATCACCTCTTCAAAGCTTTTGATGGACCTTTCTATCTCGCCGGTATTGAGATAACAATGTGCCTTATAGAATTCAACCTTTATGGAACTTAAGGTCACTACCGCAGGATCTTCGAAATAGTCCAACGCCCTGTTGTATTCACTTTTTTGGTAATGGCCAAATGCTTTTTCCAATTCTGGTGGATTTTCCAAACCCCGCTGTAAGGAAAGAGGTGAGGGCTGGTAGTAAATGGAAAAAAGCTCCTGTGAAGAAGGATGTGACGGCCACAATGCTATGTAGGCCAATGCTCCGGCAGCCATTATCAAAACGATGGCGGCAGCTACTCTGTAGGGAGTTTTTAGCCATGCAAAGACGGGTTGGGTTGCAGTGGGTTTTCTTTCCCATTCCCTCCGGATATCCTTAAGGACCTGATCCAACCTGTGCGTATTTTCATCCAGAACTACCTCCTTCACCTTTTGATGAAGCTTCACTTCCTCTGCAAACGCAGGGTCTTCCTTCAACCTTTTTTCAAACAAAGATCTGTCCCTTTCATCAAGCTCTCCCCTCAAATACTGGTTGATATATTCCAAATCGCTGTTCAGCTGCATAGGACAAATATGACAATTTACAATAAACCTCTGTAATCAGGGTCTTTTCTGATGGCTTCTATCAGCTTTTTCTGGCACAGGTGCTTTCTTTTTTTGGCGTATCCTTCACTGGCATATCCCATTTTTCTGGCAATGGTTTTCATATCTGTCCCTTCAAAAAAGCTTTTCAGCACCTGCTGGCAGTCCTTGCCCAGAGCCATGAACTTTTTCATATATAATTTATAAAGTTCCTGCTCTCTTATCTGGTGATCAATATCGGGTATTATGGTTTCGTTGTTGTAATTCGTTGACGAAGTATCCACCAATAGTGGCGTTACTCCCTTTTTCTTCTCCACCTCCCGCATCCAAAGGTTTTTACATATTGTGTACAGGTAGTTGTAAAATGATCTTTTGATCTCCAGCTCTTCTGCGGTCGCTTTTTTATAGATGATCATAATGCCATCCTGAAAAATATCAAGCGCTTCGTGGTGTGAACCACCGTTCGACCGGATGAAATTAATGATGCGTGGCAGGAATTTTTTATATATCTCCTGTAACAATTCATGATTATGATAGATTATACCCTGGATATAGCGATTATCCAGATGTGGTTGAGAACCATTCGGTTCCTGATATTTTTTTGATCCTGCAGGGTCCATGATTCTTACAGGGGATTCAATTGACACTTACGTTTCCTGTGCCGGTGATACGGTAAGCTTTTGACTTAAAAAAAGTGTTACTCAGATAATAAGAATAATATGTTTCAGGTAACTGAATATTCTTAAGCCTACTTCGGATTATACTAAACTACAGAGTAATAGTTATCAAAAAAAACTAAAGGATTACGTCAGATCCTGTTTCTATACCTGTAAACGAAACTTAAAAAACCCTTAAGTCGCGGGTTACTAGCTGGTTATATTTTGGTATTTCAATTTGTTAAACCATCATTAAATTTTTTCAGTATACCCATACATTACATCATCCGAAATTTATATGAACCAAATACCTTTTAAAGAAAAATGGTGGCACACTGCCGTACCATGTTGCACCCTTGCGTTGGCCATAATTCTGGGACCAGTGCCCACCATGTCACAGAAGCCGGTTGATCTTATTCAGAGCGATACCATACAGGCCTGGAACGATTACCAGCTGGCTGTTCAGCTTTTCGATTCTGCCCGTTATGACTCTGCTGTGTTCTACTATAAAAGAGCTGGTGAGGAATATAGGAAAGCCGGGATATGGAAAAATTATCTAATGACTGGTAAAGAGGTGGGAAGGTGTTACAATAAATTAAAGGAATATGATCATGCGCTGGATTATCTGGAGGGCACATTGAACGCAGGGTTAAAGTATTTGGGTGAAGAACATATTGAAATAGCTGGGATCTATTATGAATTGGGGTTTGCACATGACAAAAAAAGGGCATTCCAAAATGCTATTGAAATTCATAAAAAGGCCTTAAACCTGAGATTGAACCTGCTGGATAGCCTACATCCCGACGTAGCTTTCTCCTACTTCGGCCTGGGTAAGGCATACTATGGGGAAAGAAAGTATCAGATCGCAATTACGCACTATAAAAAATCTGTTGTTATCTGGTCGGAAAACAGTCCGGATCACAACCAGAGACTGGCACTGGCCTATAGTAATCTTGGTCTGATATATAATTCGACGGGTATGTACAGGAAATCGATCGATTATTATGAAAGAGCATTGACCATTCTGTTGGATACTGAACAAAACTCAATGTATTTGCCTGTTGTATACCTTAACCTCGCACTTTCCCATCACTTTCTTGGCGATCACGATCGGGCGATAGAGTTGTCAGAAAATGCCCTTGACATTTGGAAACAATCCCATGAAAAAAACCATATGAAAATTGCAATGATTTACAATAACATTGCAGGCTTTCTTACCCGGAAAGATGACTTTGATCAAGCGATAAAATACTACAATCGGGCCCTGGCTATTCGGTTGAAATACCTGGGGACAAAGCATCCAGAGGTAGGACAGTGCTACCATAACCTGGGTACCTTAAAAGCAATGATGACGGATTATCATGAAGCGGCGGAGTATCAGCAAAAAGCTTTGATGATCTGGCTTGAAACGTTAGACGACCATCACCCTGATATAGCAAAATCCTATCACAACCTCGGTGTAACCCATAAATACCTGAGGAATTACGATATGGCAGTGGAACTGTATAAAAAAGCATTGGCTATTCGGTTGACCTCCTTAGGCCCCGGGCATCCTGACCTGGCAGCATCCTATAATAACCTCGGAATGATATTGGCAGATATGGGTGATTTTGAAGAAGCAAAACAGTACCATCAAAAGGCCTTAAAGATCCAATTGGAAACCTTTAGGAGTTATCATAACAGTGTAGCTCAATCCTATTCAATGCTCGGAATATTGTTTGATCAGAAACAGGATTACAATAAAGCGATGGACTACTGCCAACGCGCCCTGAGTATCCTGTTAAAATCAAATGGAGAACGGAACACCAAAGTGGCCCAGATATACAATCGATTAGGGGTCTTATCTCAGAAGAAAGGGGCCTACATGCATGCTCTTGACTATCATCAGATGGCCATAAGAGCTCTGTTGCCAAACTTTGAAGATAAGAACTGGAGAGTAACACCTGCAATTGATCAGTATATATTAAACCCACCTGAACTCCAATCAGCTTTACGGAACAAGGCAAAAACGCTTGTAAGGTTGTATCAGGAAATTTCGCATGATGTAAATGATCTGAAATTAGCCCTGAATACCTATGACTTATCCATGGAGGTGATCGACAAGATCCAATTTCACAAAAACGAAAGTGACAGACTGCTTTACAACGAAGAGATCTGGCAGGTGTACAGAGAAGCTGCAAAGGCTATGGTGCTACTGAATAACGAGGACACCGGTAACAGTGCTCAAAAACTGCTTTTTACCCTATCGGAAAAAAGTAAGGCAGGTATTCTCCGGCATGCCTTAAATGAATCACAAGCCCGTCAATATGCAGGTATCCCGGACAGCTTGTTGGAGGAAGAGAACAGCTTCCGTGTGGATATTGCTCATTACAATACTGAAATACAAAAAGGGAAGCTGAACCCAAAGGGCTATGATACCACTCTGGTGCGGGATTTTGAAAGCCGTCTGTTTTCTCTCAATCGCAGCTATGATACCCTGATCACCTTTCTGGAGGAAAAATATCCAGGGTATCACCAGTTAAAGTATCGAAATGATACGATAACGGTGGCGGAAGCTCAGCGATTGCTGGATCATGAAACGGTCCTGGTGGAGTTTTTTATGGCAGACAGTACATTGCTGACTTTTGTGCTGACCCATAATACATTTGAGGTATTCACCCACCTGCTCCCTGATGATTTTGAAACGATGGTCAAAGACTTTCGCCGGTCGCTTAATGATCTGGAGTTCATCGAGCAGTCCGTTTCTTCTTCTACACAGACATATCTCGACAATGCCAGTAAGCTCTACAGGCTTTTGTTGGAAAAACCTTTGCAAAAGTTCCCTGAGCGTATCAAACGGTTGACAATAGTGCCTGACGGATTTTTGGCTACCTTCCCTTTCGAAGTGTTGCTGACTCATCCCTATATAAATGCGGATAGCAGCGGACATGAAAACCCGGAAATATTTCGTAGTCTGGATTACCTTTTTCAGGACTATGACATTTCCTATGCCTACTCTGCTATGCTGCTGAAAGAGCAACTCGCCGGGCGCAGCAGACTGCGAAGACCTTCATCTCTGTTTGCAGGATTCGCACCGGATTACAAGGGCTTTTCACATCCCAGCCAGGATACAATGGTACGTCCTATGCTGGCAAGACTGACCCGCTCCTCGCAGTATGATCTACCCGGTGCCAGGGATGAGGTAGAGCAGATAGCCGGTTTGCTGGGGGGTGACCTGTGGGTCAATGACCAGGCTACCGAAACAAAATTCAAAGAAATAGCTTCTCAATACCGCATGCTGCATTTGGCTATGCATGGCCTTTTTGATGATAAAAACCCTGCGATTTCCAAACTTTTGTTCACTCCCGTGCAGGACTCCACCGAAGACAACTTTCTACATGCCCAGGAGATATATGCTACTCCTGTTAATGCCGATATGGTAGTGCTCAGCTCCTGCAATACCGGTTATGGTACACTGCACGGCGGAGAAGGACTTATGAGTCTTTCACGTGCCTTTGCCTACGCCGGCTGCCCCAGCGTAGTGAACAGTCTTTGGCAGGCTTCAGATTCCCGGACCACACCTCTTATGGTCGATTTCTACCGACACCTGAAAGAAGGACATGATAAGGCATCGGCCCTGCAAAAGGCCAGGTTGAACTATCTTGCTACCGCCGATCCCGAATACCTGCATCCATACTATTGGTCTGCGTTTATAGTAACCGGTGATGTATCCCCGGTAGAAATGAACGGTCAAGGGAAAAGCCGTAATTGGGTGATTGGATTTCTTGGTATGATAGTATTGGCAGGCGCAGGCATTTGCGTCTACTATTACAGGTTTTCGAAACTTCGGAGACAGCATCAGTGATTATTTTCTATGAGGCCATCACCTCGGTCAGCCACGGAGGTATTTAGTGGCACGTATTTGAAATCAAAGCGGAAATTTTTCCTCAAGGCAGGGTAACCTTTGCCATGTTTGCCGGACTATTTTCAGCCAACAGCAAGGTCCTTTTAAGACCAGGGCGCTGATTCGGAAAATCAGGAATGATGATGCTCATTACAATAATCATAGCAGTTTTTGGAGTCTGTTTTATACTGGAGCGGCTGGCTCCGGGATGGAAATTGCCGACAGTGTCTACATGGACCATACGCGTACTGGGTGTTAACTTCATTCAATTGGGCGTGGTGGTTTTGGCAGGACTCACGTGGGAGAGGTGGCTCTCATCCTACAGTGTATTTCATCTTTCAGATTATCTCGGACCTGTTACAGGAGGTATTCTCGCTTACTTTTTTGCCACATTTCTTTCCTACTGGTGGCACCGGTGGAGGCATTCCGTGCATTTTCTTTGGAAATACTTCCATCAGATCCACCATTCACCTCAGCGCATAGAAGTACTCACCACGTTTTACAAGCATCCTTTGGAAATGCTGGCCAATGGTATTATCGGTAGTTTGTTGATATATACCCTTTTGGGACTGGATACAGCCACTGGCGCAATTTATACCTTATGTATCACCATCGGGGAATTTTTTTATCATCTTAACATGAAAACTCCCCGCTGGATAGGGTATATTTTTCAGCGTCCGGAAATGCACAGGATACATCATGAATATAACCGGCACACCAACAACTATGGCGATATAGTATGGTGGGACATGCTTTTCGGGACCTATGAAAATCCAAAAGACTTTACAGCCTCATGTGGCTTTGATGATGAAAAGGAACAGCGATTATTGGATATGCTGAAGTTTAAGGATGTGAACAAGGACACAAGTGTGCCCAAAAAATGACTGCAACTCATTCTTGTGTAGATCAACCTTATCGGAGCAAATATCTTGAAAAACCACTAGTGTCATGTCAAGGCTCAATTTTAGGGTAAAGTGATTTTAATTTTATCCGGGCGTCTGCCGTGGTAAATTGCCAATTTATCTTGGT
>LYSV01000117.1:0-10565 GCA_001657315.1 Flammeovirgaceae bacterium BBD 1991-12
ACCAAGATAAATTGGCAATTTACCACGGCAGACGCCCGGATAAAATTAAAATCACTTTACCCTAAAATTGAGCCTTGACATGACACTAGTGTCGTGTCAAGCTTCAAATGATAAATAGCGAGATAAATGATGGGTTATATTTACCCGTTGAGGAGTTCCCGACAAGTCAGCAATAGGCAAAGAGCTCACGGAGTCCGGTGGACAGTAGGCAAAATGTAGGATTGCCGATTGCTTATTGCAGACTGCCGACTTTAAGGATCGTGCTGAGAAAAAGCGTCAAACTACGTGTGACACCACACTAGGCTCTCTCCAGTGCAATGGTGGCCGACATCATCTCAGCCTCGTAATTATCACGGGCCTGAAAATAGGCAACCTTAGGATACAATTTTGATCCAATACGCTGTTTTTCAACAGACGCTGAAATACCAAAATTGACCTTTGCACATCCCAGTTCATTGGCCCTTTTGATCATTTGAAAAAGTGCCTGCCGGTATACCCCATATTCAAATACATAGTCATAGTCCATACCGATCAACATCGGGCTGTAAACATTATCCGTGTTGATATGGCAAAACCCTACAGCTACCAAATGAGGTGGTCTGCCGTCCAGATTAAGATAAAGCATCAGGAATTCCCAGTGCGGATCTTCATTCATGGTCAGGAATACCTTGTCGGGAAAATTAAAGGAATTGATGGCGAAGTTGTTGTCCTTGACATTTTGAAAAAGTCTTATCGCTTTATGAAGCTCTGCCTCATCCAAACAAGCTTTTATCCCAACATCATACATTGGCGTAAACTTTTTTACTTTCTGGCGGTAGTGCCTTCTGCTTTTTTTGGACAATACTTCCTCAAAGTCTTCTTCCGTATGCCAGTTGAGATCCTTAAAAACACAAGATTCCGGCATATCCACCCTCACAAAGCTCTGTCCGAGCAGAAATTCATTGAGTTCAGCATCATTGGCATCAAAATCGCGAAGAATAATGTTTTTTACATTATGAACCTTTTGTTCTTTATAGAGCTCTTCAAGCAATAGCTTCACCGCATCCTGCCACGCACTGTTCTGCCTGTCAATGAACAGATGATCACCCTCCGTGAACAAGCTACCCATTATAATGGATTTTGAGGTGAAGTAATAAGGGTCATCCTTCCGCTTCTCTTCCATATTCTTCGAAATAGATACTTCGGCAAACATGTCTTCTTTATAAAGAGCTATAACAGAAAATGTCATCAACACAACAGCACCTTGCTTATCCCTGATGACATAATACCTGAATTCCCAGTTACTTTCCCTTGTATCATTCCCTGAAAATGATCTTTCAAGAAAGTGCATACCGTTATGATCAAACATACCTCTGTATCCCAGATACTGATCCCACAGCCGGGGGTTTACACCCTTTATAGAATGATGTACGTCCATTGTAAGGCCAGAACCCTCAGTTGGGTTATTGGTTTTAGGAGTGGTTTCCTCCTTCTTCGGAGGAAGGATCTTAAAGGCTTCCCATATCCTGGACCGGGTCTGTTTTACTTCCTGCAAAGTGGCATCAAAATGAGTACTTAGTTTGTCCACCATTTCCTCTATATCCTGCAACTTGTTATGCCTTGAAATAGTGATCCTTGCCCCGGTATTTTTGGCAGGAACGCCAGGAAAAGGGGCCAGATTTACATAAATTCCGTCTTCGATAAGTCTGGAAATAAGTCTATTGCCAAAGTCTATGGTACCTGTACCTACATAAAAGATCGGGCTTATATTCTCCGTTATCATTGGCACATCGGTTTGCTTAATGAGCGCATTGCACCATGCAATCTTTTCCTGCAACTCCGCCTGATATTTATATATCTCATCACTCAGATGTATCCTGGCAGAGGTTACAGCAGCGCCAAGCACAGGAGGTTCCATCTGTACAGAAAATGTTAACGGACCTCCAAATGTTTTCACTTTTCTGGCCCATTCTTTATTGGGAAAAACAGTAAGGCCGCCACAGGCACCAAATGCCTTACCCATAGTGGCAGTCAGTATCATTTTTTCGTACAGACCATCCATCTGACTCATCACATATCCGCCACCATGTTTCCCTGCCCAACTCATACCATGGGCATCGTCCACATACAGATAGAGCTCGTCGTACTTTTCTGCCAGGGAGATCATCTCTTTGATCGGCGCAAAATCACCATACATGGAATAAACGCCATCAGCCATATACCATATTTTTTCAAACCTTCCTCTCTGTTTCCGTATTCTGTCCTCCAGCATGTTAAGATTGCTATGTCTGATCATCTCCACTGTTACCCCCTGGCTCAACAGCTTCTTGACAGCCTCCTGCACGCTACTGTGCACCTGGTGATCCAAAATGACAAGGTGGTTTTGTCTTATCAGTGTGGGTATGGTGGCCAAATGTGACAACGTGCAGTTTTTGGAGATCACCACAGGGGCATTATACATTTCCTCCACCAATGTTTCCAGCTCATGGTACAAGGGATTAGACACGTAAGTCTTCGACATGGGAAACTGTGTACCGTATCGCTCTATAGCCTCAATGGCCCCCTGCTTGATATCAGGATGGTTTTCAAGCCCCAGATACCCACAAGTTCCAAAATGCAAAGCCCGCTGCCCTTTCAAAGACAACGTCCTTCCATCCATTTTCTCATCATCCGCATACAGATGCAAACTACCCTTTTGCCTGGCTAGAGTAAATATCTCATCCACGGTGTCAATCATGTTGTTGTGCCTGATCTTTGCCATTTCTCTATTTTTTTGTATAATACCTGCACATTGCCATCACTAATAAATTTATTCATAAACATTATATTGTGAGATATTGTTTACGATTTAAAGTATGAACGGACCAGTGAAATCAAAGGAAACCGAGTATGTGGAAATGTTCATAGAAAATGACATTCTCCACTTCTATTACAAGAAAATTGATGTGATTGATCTTGAAATAGCCAAAGTTTGTGTTAAAGACCGCCTTGAGTTCAGTGATAATGTGTCATACCCCTGTCTTGTAGATGCTATCAAGATCAAAAGTGTCACCAAGGAGGCAAGAGATTATTTCGCCAACGAAGGAAATGCGCTTATAACGGCAAACGCCCTCATGGTCAAATCTCATGTATTCAAGATGATCGTCAATTTCTTTATAAATGTGAATAAACCCAGTAGTCCTACAAGGATGTTCACTGATAAGCAGCAGGCCATTAAATGGCTTGATAAATTCAAGGATAAGGTAGAAGGAGGTCAGATGGCTGATTCCTCCCGATCTGGCGAGAATTAAATTCCGTGCCTGCCTTAAAGGATACACGCTCAAACTAACTCTCAGTTGCTGGCAGTTCAAGGCCCTAGTATTTCGGTCAGGCAGCTGCGAACTTCATCTAGGGTATTCAACATCCTGACACCGGCTGATCTTCTATCCGGCATATGCTTGTATCCAAGGCATAATATAGGTTTCTGATATTGCAGGGCGAGCGTCAACTCTGACCGTGTTCCCTCTGACCCGGGCAGGAAAACTAGTACGTCAGAGCTCAATACATTAATATGATTTCTTGAAAGCGGTTCTGTTCCCTTCGTACCACTATGGGGCAGATGAGTATAAATGGGAATTTCAATCCATGGATTAGGGTAACCTCTTTTTGGTCCGGTCCCATGTGGTTCGGAGGGTAGGATCCCAATAGTATTTCCCTCACGGGGAAGCACCGCTACGAATGCCTTTGAAACAGCTTCCATAACACCGCTACCTCCACCGGTCAACAGATGGACCCCCATATCCGCCAGGAGCTGGCCCAGAGGTTCGGACAGCTCCCTGAAAGGCACCGAGCCGGAGCCCATTACACCAACTATGGAAAGCTTTTTCACAGGGAAGCGATCACGTCAGCGCCAATCATCCGAAGGTGATCTCCGGCATTCTGCATTGCATCTTCTTTATCCGCCGCCCGGTCCATAATGGAAAAAGATCTCAATATACCCGCTGACTTCAGATCGACGGATGGATCTATGATCCCACCTATAGCCACTACAGGTTTTGCATGACTCAGGGCAGTCGCTCCCAGTCGGGAGATCACCTTACCCTGGAGGGTCTGGTCATCTATCTTACCCTCACCAGTGATGATCAGGTCTGTAGTGATGACCTTATGCTCCAGATCAGTATATTCTGCCACAATGTCATAACCAGGCTGAAGCCGGGCACCCATGAAGGTGAGGAGTGCATAGCCCATGCCGCCTGCCGCCCCTGCTCCCGGATGGTCAGTATAATCTGTTCCAAAAGTCTCATTTACTTTTCCACTGAAGTGGCGTATTCCGGCCTCCAGGCGATCAAGCATTTCCTGGTCGGCTCCTTTTTGGGGACCATAAACCCTGGTAGCCCCCGACCCTCCCAATAGTGGGTTGGTGACATCACAGGCCACCGTGAAAGTAGCGGAACCTATCTTTTTCCTGAAAGCTGATAAGTCCGTATGGTCTACCCGACCCAAAAACCTTGCACCGTGTCCCAATTCCTCCCCGTTTTCTGAATAGAACTTACCTCCCAATGCCTGGATCATGCCCATACCTGCGTCATTCGTGGCACTGCCACCTATGCCGACGATGATATTTCTGAAGCCTTTGTCCAGCGCATCACCGATCAGTACGCCAGTACCATACGTTGTGGCGATCCATGGATCTTTCTCATCCTCTTTAAGCAGTTCCAATCCCGAAGCAAGTGCCATCTCTATGACAGCTGTTTGGCGTGATATACCTCCATAAAAAGATGTTACGTCCCGGCCCAGTGGATCACTGGCTTTGCAGGGGATGATGTCTCCCTGGGTAGCATTGACCAATGCTTTTACGAATCCCTCCCCGCCATCTGATAATGGCAAACGCGTAGTTTCAACGGTTGGATCCGCTGTTAAAAGCCCTGCTTCGATCGCAAGGGCCGCTTCCTCAGCAGAAATGGATTCCTTGTAGTTGTTTGGGGCTATGAGTACCTTCATTCAATTCCTTATTAACCAGCGACCACACCAGTTGGTGGATCAAGCAAATGTGACACACACTAAGTTAGAATGAAAGCAAATACTTCATTTAAGTATGAGAGAAAATTTCTACAGGTTAAAATGGCCTGATGGTTGCCCATTGCCCATTATGCCGCAGCCCTGTGTCTGTTTTTAAAACGGAAGGATCGGCTATGTAAAATACAGGATCAAAACTCACTTATCTCAGGATCGGGATAGAAGGTGCCCCAGGCAAACCAGTATCCCATACAGGAAACGGTATTGATCAATTGCTCACCCTGTCGTGGCCCTGATACCGCCTGACCAAAAATATTCCAGCGGTTCCCTTCATTATCAACAAGGATAACCTCACCCTCATCAACTGCCTCAAATTGAAAAGTGGTATTGCTGGCTGCCTGGGGTACGTAAAAGGAAACGATAAAATTCCTGTCCTTGTCACCTGCTACAATAAGGTCTCTTCCATTAAACCTGTCTGTAATGACTGTGAGCTGATCAAACTGATCAAAACGGTACACTTTAGCCTTGCCATTAACAATGATGCCGTGCACCCTCTCCTTCCTGTCCAGCCTTCCGTCATCATTACTGATTGGAAACAGCAGGTTGTTGTCATTGGTGCGGTAATCACCGTAGGGATAGGAACCGTAGGATCTACGGTGGCCGGTGTTTCGTGAAATCACGAGGGTCTCAGGATACATTTGCTTCCAGGTATCCCACCGGGTCTCTACTAAAGGTACGTACCCGATCTCTGTGCCCATCAACTGGCCATTGACCGAGGACAGCAACATTTGTGACCAATTACTGTTCGTATTGCGGTCAAAAGGGATAAGGTTGGTGTTGTACAACAGCCCCGATACACCAAAAGAGGTTTCGCTGCCATCTACCATGCGGTTCCACCCAATGCCTGTACCTGTAAGCGGGCAGTATGTCACAGCGAAGGAGAGACCGTTTACCTGATCATTTATAATCTCATGCCAGTCGAGGATCTGATGAGGATAGGCTATGGCAGTTTCTCCGTCATAGTAGCCTATGACCAGCTCAGAGCTGGTAAGGAAGGTTGCTTCCGCCGCGGCTATCAGCTCCGGGTTGTCAATGGCTGGTATACCATCCCGTCCAGGGCCTCCATCAAAGACCTGATTGATGGGTATGGACCAATCACCACTGACAACGGTGCCTCCCGAGCCACCCTCCGGCTCCAGGCATCCGGTAAGGACGGTCAACGATACTAAAAAAGTAGTAATCTGTCTCATAATGCAGTAGTGGTTTTTGATAATTTGAAGAAAACGCCGAGGGTAAATCGATTGGTCGGGGTTAGCTGGGTATTATTAACAAAGCTGTACAGCGGCCATTCCATGCTCATATTCAGTGACCACATCGAAGCCGGTGTCACCGTTACACCAGGGACAATAAAGACCCATTCTCCGCCGGTAGCATCGATCTCAACGCCATTGCTCCTATCCCGCGCCGCCCTCCTGTAACGGAATGACAGGGATGGGTCTACCATCACCCTTGAAAAAAGTACCTGCTGGTCTGACAGTCCGGCAATCACCTGCAGCTCGTTCCCAAACTCGTAGACTATGGAACCCAGGTAGTCATTATTTTTTCCGGAAGCACGGTAGCTCGTTGTGATAAAAAAGGACATGGAGGGCCTTTGGTTCAGGGAAGCAGCATAATTTGACCATAGCACGAGATCCCATGAACCACTTCCCGGTTGAAGATCGGCCGGCAGACTCACTCCACCTTCTCCCCTTTTGTCCGTGCTGCCGGTAGGTAGTTTCGGACCTATACCCAACTGCCAGTCACTCGCACTTCTGCCGGCCAGAACATTATATTTAAGCAATAAAACCATATCCCCGAATCCCCTTGTGACAGTACGGCTGGTGCCAAAGCCTGAAAAAATACTACGCTGCTGCTCCACAACGGAAAGGAACATATCCACAGACCAGCGCGTACCGATGCTATACCCTACCTCAAAAAGCAATGAACGTGTTATACGTTCACGGAGATCATCCTCCAAAGTCTCATCTCCGTTCTTCAATGTCTTCAGCAGGTTCCGGTCATAGCTAAGGGAAAACTGCCAGCTACCCTTGTCAGACGCAGGCAGGCCAATGTTGGCAGAGAGTGGTACCCCACCGGAACAACAGGTCTGTCCACGCAAGTCCGGCCAAAACAGAGATAGGTTTATTATCAACACTATCAGGCACTTATGAGGCAGCATATACCTGAAACAAGCGAAGTGCCGCAGAAAGTGCCTGAAGCTATGTCAGCCACATGACATTATGACATAAAACTTTCAGGCTGTGCTGATGTACCTTACCAGCAATCTTTTAGCCACCGGTACCAGAGTAGGCGCAAAGGGAAAATGAAGCCTGGAATGAATGATAAATGTAGCCGGATTCGGCAGGTCCCTAAACCTTCTGATGATGCCTGACTTAAGCGCCTCATAGGTTTCACCCACTCCTTTCGTCAACTTATCAAGGAACGAGATATGAATACCTCTGAAGTTTTCATTTGCCCCCTGGATCAGGGTGACCTGATAGCGGTAAACACTTGTATCGGCACTTGAAGAAGTATTAATAAACAGATAACCTTCATCCACGTACAGTGGAAGCAGGCCTACGGGGGAGAGTTCACAATGACTTTCCACGAACTCATAGATCTCCTTGCCCTCCTCCAGTGAGGATTTGAACTGAGGAACGGCGTATTCAATGATCTCACTGAGCTCCTTCATTACCTCATCATCTTTTATGAGCTCGTGATAGATGATCTCCAGCTTTTTCATATCCAGCCCTTCGGCTTTTGAAGGAAAGTTCTTGGCCAGATGCTCCTTATTCTCCTTAAAGGCTACCAGGTTATTGTAATGATGCACGAGGTCAGCCAGATGTGGGTACAACTCCGTTTTGTCAAATGAATTCTTTACCTTTTGGAGGTAGGACAGCAAAATATATTTTTTGTATTCGAAGTCTATCAGACCGTCAGTCAGCCAATCATCGCTCAATTTCTCCATATGCTAAATAATTCAACCCAGAATATAGTCAAAAAACATATTCCAGTCAAATCTGACAAAGTGCCAGAGCCGTATTTCGGAAAAATTGTCATTACCCTGATCGGTTTTAGGGCCGGAATATCCATGAACTGACAGAATTACTGCAATTCTGTCGTGATTGTCATACTGACACACGGTTGGCACAAAAGCTGTTAGAACCGTCCTGTACTAACGACCAAGTTTAAACTTTTAAAAATAGTAGAAATGTCAAAAGTAAAGATCAAACCTCTTGCAGACAGAGTTCTGGTAGAAGCTGCTGCTGCCGAAGAAAAAACAGCATCTGGCATCATTATCCCGGACACTGCCAAGGAAAAGCCTCAAAAAGGGAAAGTAGTGGCTGTAGGCACGGGTAAAAAAGATGAGCCCCTGACCGTCAAGGAAGGTGACGATGTACTTTATGGAAAATATGCAGGTACTGAGATCACAGTTGACGGAAAGGAATATCTCATCATGAGAGAGTCTGACATATTTGCAATCGTCTAATCCAATCATCCAAGAGAATTTTTGAACTAAAACAATCGTAAAACAAATGGCTAAAGAAATATTATTCGATACGTCCGCAAGGGATAAACTGAAGAAGGGTGTGGACATCCTTTCGGACGCTGTAAAAGTAACATTGGGCCCCAAGGGCAGAAATGTGATCCTTGACAAGAAATTCGGTGCTCCTACTGTAACAAAAGACGGTGTATCCGTGGCCAAGGATATAGAACTGGAAGATGGGATAGAGAACATGGGTGCTCAACTGGTGAAGGAAGTGGCTTCCAAAACTGCTGATGATGCGGGTGACGGTACTACAACTGCCACCGTACTTGCACAGTCCATCTTTGCCCACGGCATCAAAAACGTAGCCGCCGGCGCCAACCCTATGGATCTGAAAAGAGGTGTGGACAAGGCTGTAGCTGCCGTAGTAGCTGACCTGAACAAGCAATCCAAAAAGATCAAGGAGTCCAGTGAAATTGCACAGGTTGGTACTATCTCTGCCAATAATGATGATGAGATCGGTAAGATGATCGCCGATGCCATGGATAAGGTAGGCAAAGATGGTGTGATCACTGTAGAAGAGGCAAAAGGTACTGAGACCGAAGTAAAAACGGTGGAAGGTATGCAGTTTGACAGAGGCTACCTGTCACCTTACTTCGTAACCAACGCGGACAAGATGGAAGCTGAGCTGGAAAGCCCTTACATCCTGATCTATGACAAGAAGATCTCTGCCATGAAGGAGTTGCTGCCTATCCTTGAGGCTACCGCTCAGACTGGCAAACCTTTATTGATCATTGCAGAAGATGTAGACGGCGAGGCGTTGGCAACGCTGGTAGTGAACAAGATCAGAGGAGCATTGAAAATTGCTGCCGTGAAAGCTCCTGGCTTCGGTGACAGAAGAAAAGCCATGCTGGAGGATATTGCTATCCTTACCGGTGGTACAGTTATCTCTGAAGAGAGAGGCTACAAGCTGGAGAACGCCAGCCTTGAATACCTCGGCACGGCTGAAAAGGTGAATATTGACAAAGACAATACTACTATTGTTAACGGGTCTGGCAAGAAAGCCGATATCACAGCCCGGGTTAACCAGATAAAAGCTCAGGTAGAAACCACTACTTCTGACTATGACAAGGAAAAGCTGCAGGAAAGGCTTGCCAAGCTTTCCGGTGGTGTTGCCATCCTGTACATAGGAGCTGCTACTGAAGTAGAGATGAAGGAGAAAAAGGACAGAGTGGATGACGCACTACACGCTACAAGAGCTGCCGTACAGGAAGGCGTAGTAGCAGGTGGTGGTGTTGGCCTCATCAGAGCTATCGATGTGCTTGACAGTGTAAAAACTGATAACGAAGATCAGTCAACCGGTGTCAATATTGTTCGTCTGGCCCTGGAGTCTCCTCTGAGAACGATTGTGGAGAACGCCGGAATGGAAGGCTCGGTCGTAGTTCAAAAGGTAAGAGAAGGCAAAAAAGACTTCGGTTACAATGCAAGAGACAACAAATATGAAAATATGATCGCTGCGGGTGTCATTGACCCTACCAAAGTGACCCGTCTTGCGCTTGAAAATGCTGCTTCCATCGCTGGTCTGTTATTGACCACTGAAGCAGTAGTTGCTGATCTTCCTGAAGAAGAAAAGGTACCGCCAATGCCTGCAGGCGGAGGCATGCCCGGCATGATGTAGAAACAGAGACATAATGTCTTAATAGAAAAAGCCCCGACATAAGTCGGGGTTTTTTGTTTATAAGCCTGCCAGGCCAATAAAATAAAGAGCATGGATCTCAGGCGACCCGTTACCAGTTGAGCCGGATGTCCGGGGATCTGCTACTGGCTGTTGCTGACCATCACCAGCTCTATCGGGATCTTCATGATCTTCTTGAAGTCCTCACCTGATTCCAGCATGTCTTCATCTTCCTCTTCATAGTGCCAGATCACTTTCACCTCCGAATCTTCTCTGATCTGCTCCAGCTTTCTGAAGACCTCCACCAGACACTTTGAGGAACTTGTATTGAAATACTCCAGATTGACAGTCAAAATCGTTTTGGACGCCGGGCTGGCCAAATAGTGGTCC
>LYSV01000117.1:10631-43764 GCA_001657315.1 Flammeovirgaceae bacterium BBD 1991-12
CCGGAATCCTTGTCAAAAAGAAGTTTAGGGGTTTTTGGTGTAGGTCTCAGTGTATAGTTTCCCATGTATGTTATGAAAATAGTAAATCATTCGCTCACAACTACTTCAAGAGTAAAAAAAGCTATTTCCTCATCCACCTTATCATAACGGTACATCAAATCCTCCTGTGACCTTTTTGCAAGGTCAATGAATCCCAGGCCCGCCCCGCCGGTCCTGGAAGCGCCGCCATATTCCAATACTCCCCTGTACAACTGCCTCAATTGCTCCTTTGTCAAAGCGTTGATAATCTTAATTCTGGACTCGACCCCTTTGAAGTCTTCTGCCAGCAAAAAATTTCCGGTGTAGATATGATATAAATGCCCATCCTTGTTAATACAAATGAAAATGTCATTCAATCCCTCCAGGTCACAAACCTCACAAAAATAAGCATGCAGGTTTTGCAGGCCCTCTATTATGACACTAAATATTTTTTTTCTGCTCTTGCGATCGGGTACCTCTGTATTCAATGTAGATTCAACATTTTCAAGGATTGTATCAAAGTTGATCCCGGACAATTCTCCCAGATACCCGTAAATATGCCGCCCCTTTCTTAAAAGCCGGTTGAACGTATCCTGAATGTCGAACGTATTGGTATCCATATTACATTTTCACAATTAAATATAATGAAAAGGATAGAAATATTTTTCATGTAGACATTGATTATTAGGTTATTAAGTTATTCTGAGGTCATAATAATCCAATGCAACTCCGCCGGCCCTTTGCACCCTGAAATAATCGCTTTCCTACTTCATGGGATGCGTTTGCCGTGAACACCAAAATGTCTCCATTTGATATATAAAGTGAATAATATTAGGTTTGTGAGATTTACCGAACAAAACCACTATGACCTACCTGATCGTCACACTTTCATACCTTTTTATTCTTATAGGAATTATCATCTATAAAAGCAGGTCCGTAAAAACGGAAGAGGATTTTGTGGTGGCCGGAAGAGGAGTTCCTGTCTACCTGCTGGTAGGTACACTGGTGTGCACATGGATCGGTTCAGGAAGTCTGTTCGGCACGGCAGGGCTTACCTTTCGAACCGGGTTTTCCGAACTGTGGTTTTCAGCAGGTGCCTGGATCGGTATTGTTCTGGTCTATTTCATCGCTGCCAGAGTCAGAAAAATTGCCCGGTATACCCTCACCGACCTACTGGAAACAAGGTACAACAATGCCGCCCGCCTGCTGGGCACCATTACCATCATTGTGGCCTATCTGGTGATAGCCGGATACCAGTTCAAGGGAGGTGGAAGGTTCATCAGCATACTTACCGAAGGTGCAATAGACCCGGAAACCGGCATGCTCATTTCCTGCATACTTATCATAACATTTACCGCCATGGCCGGCATGGTCTCGATTGTTTCCATTGATATCTTCAATGGTGTGATCATGATCATTGCCATGGTGGTCGCGCTGCCATTGGCCATACAATCCCATGGTGGTTGGAATGAGGTAGTTGGCACCATCGAGGCCAAAAGCCCAGAATACCTCTCCCTTTTTGAGGGCCACGATACCATATGGATACTTGGGATCATGCTGCCCACCTTTCTGCTGTTAATGAGTGAAAGCAGTATGTATCAGAAGTTCTCATCCGCCAGGGATGCCACTTCTGCCAGAAAAGCCGTGATCGGAATGCTGATCGGGGTAGTGGTCATTGAGGTACTGATGTGCACGCTTGCTGTGGTGGGCTACGCAATTTACGCCGAAGATGCGCGCTTCTTCCTGGCCGACGGGTCCGTGAACCGCGGCATGGCAGAAGAGATCATTTTAAGGATAGGCTTCGAACAATTGCCTGCCGTGGCCGGGTCCGTGCTGTTCGCAGCAGGAGTAGCCATTATCCTGTCCACTGGCAATACATTTCTTATGGTCACCTCTACCAATGTATCCCGTGATCTGATATCCAAATACATTTACAAAAATGAAAATGGAAGTAATGTGAGAATACAACGTATAAGTGTGATCGTGCTCGGCCTGATCGCCTATGTACTGGTCAGTCAGTTTGAGACCATACTGGAAATGGCCTTTATATCCTACACCATGATAGGGGCCTCGCTGGCGCCGGTACTGCTGGCCTCCTTCTTTTGGAAAAGGGTCACTGCACAGGGAGGTGTAGCTTCCATTATTTGTGGCATGTCAGTACCGGTCATTAATAAAGTACTGGAGAGTACAGATTCCTCTTTTAGCATATTCGGGATTGGCTTCCCTGTGGATACTGACTATATAGCTATACCTTCACTGGCATTATCCCTTACCGCCCTGATCGTAGTGAGCCTGCTCACCCCACCGTCGCCGGACAGCAAGTGGAAACCCTTCTTTCAGGAAGAGGGGAATTAGTTATGGGGTTATTGGTTATTGGGTTATTAAGTGATGATTTTATTGGAAGCTGGAAGTTAGAAGTTGGAAACCTGTTATTGGTCACTGGTATTGGTAATACTCAATAACTCAGTAACCAATAACTTAATAACCAACATTATTCCTTAGCATAGGCTTTTGTAGCTACACGGTACAGGAATATACAAATGGCCAGAATAACGATGAGTCCCGGTTCACTGCCCAGTGTTTTATCCATAATAGCCATGAAATCATCTCTCTCGAAATAAATAATAGGCAACGCCAGAGCGATACCAATCAAGGCCTCACCGGTTATCAAACCAGAGGCAAACAACAACCCGGTACGCTCGCTGTTCTGTTTAGCGACCTGGGCATGCGCAGGGTCTGGCAGTTGTTTCCTGCGCTGGTACCGCTCCACCAGAAAGGCAATCACCCCGCCGAGCATGATGGCGCTATCCAATTGAAAAGGCAGGTAAAGCCCAACAGCGACCGCCAGCACCGGAAACCTCCATGCTGACTTCCTTGCCGCCTGGATCTGATCCAGAATAATGATAAAAACACCCAGTCCCATACCGATAAACACCATGGTCCATGGCAATCCTCCACCGAAAACACCAACGGCAACACTCTGCATAAGGGTGGCCTGGGGTGCTGCGAGGGAATTTGGTTTCTCAGGTGTGGCCGGGCCAAAACCGTAGGCCTGGTACAGGAGGTCGAGGATCAGGGGCATGGCAAATGCAGCGGCTATCACTCCTACCATTTGCATGATCTGCTGCTTTTGGGGCGTTGCGCCCAGTACATGTCCGGCCTTCAGGTCCTGCATGTTATCACCGGCTATGGCGGCAGCACAGGCAACCACAGAGCCAATCAATATTGCTGCTGCCGGACCTTTTTCAGATCCGGTCCCCAGTAGTGCCAGCAGGATCAGGGAGGAGGAAAGAATGGTGGCAATAGTGACGCCTGAAATGGGATTGTTGGAGCTACCCACCAGACCAGCCATGTAGCCTGCCACGGAAGCAAACAGAAACCCTGCAATGACCATAATGATCGCCATCAGGCCGGAAATCGGGATCTGTTCTATTTCCCTCAGGTAAATTATGAATATAGGGACTACCATAATGCCTATCCCCATGATCACCCACTGCATGGGTGTGTCCATTTCTGTTCTTAAAGGCTTTACTACATTACCCTTATTCTTCAGGGCAGCAAGGCCAGCGTTAAGTGCTGATCCGATCGCTCCGCGAAGGCTGAGCAATGCCCACAACCCTCCTACCACCATGGCACCTACACCTAAAAACCGGATCTGCGAACTCCAGATGTTCCCTCCCAGTGTAACAGCATCTATTCCTTCCGGATTTCCATTGATTGCAAGGTAGATCGGAATGGCGATCCACCAGCTGATCACACCGCCGGCAAATACCAGCATAGAGATCTTTAGTCCAACAATATAACCCACGGATATCAACGCCGGGCTCAGGTTCATGCCAAAATACATGTAGGCTTTTTCTCCGGCAAAAGATGCTTTTTGAAAAACAGCATCCCATATTTTTAGTCCTGACTCCGAAAGCTTGACAAATGCCCCGGCAAGGCCTCCTATCATTAGGAATTTGATCGCCTTACCACCTTCTGAGCCACTTTTCAACACCTCTGACGTGGCTACACCTTCAGGAAAGGTTAGTTTTTGCTCTACTATAAGCGCCTTGCGCAATGGGATAGTGAATAAAACCCCCAGGACACCACCCGCCAGAGCGATCAGCGCCGTTTCCAGGTAGCTGAACCCCGACCAGTAGCCCATGAGCACCAAAGCAGGAAAGGTAAAAATAACCCCTGCCGCCAGTGATTCACCAGCCGAAGCAGCAGTTTGTACAATGTTGTTTTCGAGTATATTGCTTTTCCTGAATAATTTCAGAACAGCCATGGAGATCACGGCTGCCGGAATGGAAGCCGATACTGTCAACCCTGCAAAAAGTCCGAGATAGGAATTGGCTGCGGCAAGTCCCGCAGATAAGATCGCCCCAAGAACAAAGGCTTTGATGGTGGTTTCCGGAAAGGTCTGTTCCGGCTTAATGTAGGGTTTATCTTCTTTATCCATAAGTTTCTGGTTACAATAAAATTTGAAAATAGAGGTTCATTCGCATGGAACAAAATATTTGCCAATATACAAGAAAAAAATCATCGCGAACGAAGGTATCCGCTACCCCCACTGCAAACGATTGAAATACAAAGTTTTACTATCATTGAACTTTTTTATTTATTAGCTTTGTGTCTTGTCTGTAAAAAAATCGATAGAAAATATAAACAGGAAATAATGCAAGAAACAGGAATGAAGTCTGAGGTAAAGGGGCTTGACAGTTTTGGGATCACCAATTTTAAGACAGCATACTGGAATCAAAGCCCGGCGCAGTTGGTAGAATTGGCTCTTGCCAATGGGGAAGGATACCTGGCAGACAACGGAGCTTTGTGTTGTGACACCGGAAAATTCACCGGTCGTTCACCCAAAGACAGGTTTATTGTAGAGGATAAAAATACCAAAGACAGTATCTGGTGGGGAGACATCAACATTCCCATATCCGAAGATAAATTTGATCAGATCCTGAAAAAAATGATCAAAAACCTGGAAGGAAGGGACCTGTATGTACGTGACGCCTACGCAGGCGCAGACAAAACGTACCGTCTGAACCTGAGAGTGATCAATACCCGGGCATGGCAAAACCTGTTTTGCTACAATATGTTCCTGAGGCCCAGGGCCTACAAACTTGAAAAGTTTGTCCCCAATTTCACCATTCTCTGCAACCCTGACTTTAAGGCTGATCCCGCTGAAGATGGCACACGCCAGGACAACTTCGCCATTATCAACTTCACCAAACGTATGATCCTGATAGGCGGCACGGCCTATGCGGGTGAAATGAAAAAAGGCATATTCTCAGTACTGAATTACCTTTTACCGACGGAAAACAATGTGCTTTCCATGCATTGCTCCGCCAATACCGGCCACAAAAAACATGAGACCGCTATATTCTTCGGGTTGTCCGGCACCGGAAAAACCACTCTTTCCGCTGACCCCAACCGCGGGCTGATCGGCGATGACGAACACGGCTGGACAGACAAGAACGTATTTAACTTCGAAGGTGGCTGCTACGCTAAGGTGATCGATCTTACACGTGAAAAGGAGCCTGAAATTTATGACGCTATCCGGTTTGGGGCCATTGTAGAAAACACACGGTTCCATGAAGGTACGAGGAACATAGACTATGAAAACACTACCATAACGGAAAACACACGAACGGCCTATCCGCTTTATCACATCAATAATTCCGTGGAGCCGTCTGTAGGGGGAATGCCTAAAAACATTTTCTTCCTTACCTGCGATGCTTACGGTGTGCTCCCTCCTATCTCCCGGCTCAGCAAGAGCCTGGCCATGTATCATTTTATTTCAGGGTATACGGCAAAGGTAGCCGGCACGGAAGCCGGGGTTACCGAACCACAGACCGTGTTCAGTGCCTGCTTTGGAGCACCTTTCCTGCCCCTCCATCCTACCCGGTATGCCGAAATGCTGGGAGAAAAGATGGAAAAGTACAAGACCAGCGTATGGCTCATCAACACAGGCTGGACAGGCGGTCCCTATGGCAAGGGATCAAGAATGAAGCTGCCATACACCAGGGCCATGATCACCGCCGCGCTTGAAGGCACTTTGGAGAATGTAGGCTACCGAAAGCACTCAATTTTCCATGTGGAGATCCCTGCGACATGTCCTGGAGTGCCTTCCGAGGTACTGAGCCCCCGTGAAACCTGGAAGGATGATGACGGATACTATAAAAAGGCCAATCAGCTGGCGGAGGCCTTTAACAAGAACTTTGTCAAATTTGCTGACTACGCCAATGACGAAATACTGGCTGCTTCTCCCCGCGCCAACGTCAACGCGTAGTGCTAATAGTTGGACTTTAGGACAGGAGGCCACACATCCCGGTGTGGCCTTTTTTTGTTTTCCTTTCAGCCATACCGGAAGGCTGAACGGGAACCTGCCGATTCAGCTATACGGGCTGTTCATCCCCGAAGCCAGCCTCCATTTCATCAAAGCATCGCAGTGCATGGCCAGATGCGTGGTAAGTATATGGAGAAAGTAGTCCAGCTCCGTTTTTAATATTCCCTTTAACTCTTCATCCGTGATCGCCGTCAGGTATAAGCTGGAAAGTTTTGTTGTCACCTCTTCGTCCAGCCGGTCATACACCTGGTTGAAGACAGGAAGCATTTCACTCAGGGTATGATCCGAAGTGGCATTCCCATCGGAACCGGTGAGAAAGTCCCGGGCATTTTCAATGTGATATTTATAACCTGCATCAAGTTTGGCAAGTGCAAACTCACCTTCAGTGATCAGATGCATGATGGTCCACCCCGGTGAGTTGATAAAGGTATGCCGCTGCCATATCATGTCCGGGTTGATATCCGTTACCAGGTCGGCAATATATTCACGCATCCATACGCTCAGGTGGGAATGATATTCGTGTGGTTTCATAGGATAAAAACAAACTGATTTTCTGAAAGTTGGTCACTATCCGATTTTTCGATAGCCTCAGGTCCAAACTATTTTCCACCTGAAAAACACGGTTATGCTGCGATGTACACTTCTCAGAAATACATGCAACTCTATTGCATTTATCAAATGTACATTTATATTTGTATGGATAAAAGTAGTATAAGCAGTTGGCTACTGGTATAACCCGGTTACTTTCTTCCATAGTCCCCTGAATGCCCTTTGCGCGACCGATTACAATGCCTGCCAGGGTTTAGTATTTACCCAGAAATGAGCGTTTCAAAAACCTTTTATTTCATTTTGGCACTGTCATGTATTGGAATCCGTACATTAGCCCAACATGATCAGCATGCAATAAGTGGAATCATCAAAGGGGTTACCGGGGAAGCCTTACCCGGGGCTATTATACGGGTACAGGCACTTCAGAAAGGTGATGCAGCTGATCAGAAGGGCGCATACAATATTGACGGCTTAAGCAGTGGGACTTATCAATTGCAGGTAACCCATATCGGCTATGAGACGAATGTCAGAACCATCATCATATCCGGAAGCAGCCTTACTGAAAATTTTGTACTTATCCCCTCATTATTTCAGTTGAATGAAGTAGAGGTATCGGTCGATTTGTACCGATCCGGCCCAAAGGAACAGTCTATGACCATTCAGACAGTAGACCGTTCCTTCCTGGAAAAGAGCAATAGCAATACTCTTGTGAATGCTCTGCAAAAAATACCCGGTATCAATGCCATCAATACCGGTGTAGGTATTGCCAAACCGGTGATCCGGGGAATGAGTTTTAACAGGGTCATCGTTACCAACCACAGTGTAAAGCAGGAAGGCCAGCAATGGGGGGCAGACCATGGATTGGAAATTGACCAGTATTCCCCTGAAAGGGTGGAAATCATCAAGGGCCCTTCTTCCCTGCTTTATGGCTCGGATGGTCTGGGAGGTGTAATCAACATATTACCTGCACCACTACCGCTGTCCAATACTTTGAGCGGCAGCTTTCTCGGTGCTTACAAAAGCAATAACAACCTATACGGCACATCTACCATGCTTCAGGGCAATAAAGATGGAAAGCTGTTCCGGCTCCGGTTTTCCACCCAGGATTTCGGTGACTACCAGGTGCCTGCCGATAGCTTTACCTACAACCGCTTTGTTTTGCCTATTTATGACCGCGCTTTGAAAAACACTGCTGGCAAAGAAAGAAATGTAACCGCTATGGCAGGCATTGCCAAAGAATGGGGGCACATCACCATTACGGTCAGCAACTTTCATCAAAAGGCAGGTTTCTTCTCGGGTGCATTAGGGATTCCCAGGGAATATCAACTAACCAGTGACGGAAATTCCCGAAACATAGACCTACCCCGACAGGTAACCAACCATTTTAAAATAGTTGCCAATACCAATATCAATTTCAACGAGGGTTGGCTGGAGCTTGACGTGGGCTATCAGAATAATTACCGCAGAGAAGAGTCCAGCCCTCATGCCCACGGAAAAGGACCAAGACCGGAAGGAACACTGGCTTTAGGGCTCACCTTACAGACATTTTCAGTCAATGCAAAATATCATCATCAGATGAATGAAAGGCTCAAAAGCATCTACGGTTTTCAGGCTCAATACCAGAAAAACGAAAGGAGTGGGTTTGAATTCCTATTATCGGACTTTACTTCAGGAACTGCGGGAGCTTTCCTATATCAAGAGTACACACTCAATAAAAACACCACCATCAATGGTGGGATACGGTTTGACCATGGCTTTCGGAACATAGAAAGATTTGTGGAACCGGTTTACACGGATACTACAACCATTAGCGGGTATAACGAAAGGACCGGGCAGGTAGCAAGACAATTTTCCAATTTGTCGGGGGCAACGGGTATTTCCTTTTATCCCGGCAGTAATTTTAATGCGAAACTTAACCTTGGAACCAGTTTCCGTATGCCCACAGCTCCTGAACTTTCTTCCAATGGTATTCATCACGGCACTTTCAGGCACGAATTCGGAGATAGTACCCTAACTACAGAAAGAGGTTGGCAAGTGGATTTAAACCTAACCTATCATACAAAGGACTTTCATGCCAGCGTGACACCGTTCTACAATTACTTCACCCAATTCATATATCTGGGTCCAACTTCTCAATTCTCCACCTTGCCGGAAGGCGGGCAAATTTATCGCTATACGCAGGATGATGCAATTTTTGCAGGGGGTGAGGCATCGGTGGAATACCATGTGGTAGAAGAACTTCAGCTTAAAACTGCCATGGAATATGTATGGAACTACAACCTAAATAGTGGCTTAGCACTTCCTTTTACACCCCCCCTCTCTGTATTAGGGGAAGTGGAATATAGCCTGCCTCTTGGCAAAAGTTCTTTTTCTGATGTTTTCTTTGGGATCTTTGTTCAACATTTTGCTGCCCAGAATCGGGTGGACCGGAACGAGCAGACCACTCCAGGCTATACGCTTATCAATTTTTCATCAGGCTTTGATCTAAAAATAAAGAATCTGCCATTAGAGCTTATGTTCTCTATTCAGAATATCGCCAACAATAAATACCTGAACCACATGAGCCGATACCGGCTCCTGAACCTGCCGGAACAGGGCAGAAATTTTAATGTTACCATGAGATTGCCTTTCACATGGACAGATGTAAACTGATTTAGAAGTAATTTATTCGAAGTATCACCCCAGAGCCTGAACGAACTAGTTGAAATCTACCTCTATCACTTTCTCTGACGAATTATTATAAGTATCGTAAGTTTTAACCCTGAACGTATGCTTACCACTGACAGCAGAAGATGGTACGGTAAACTTCAGATCAAAATCAGCTTCTTTTCCTGATGCTTCCGAAAAAAACTCCTGAAGGGGGAAAAACTCCGTGCCTTCAGGGTCAGTGTAAGTAATTTCTATTTTGCCATTAGCTATTGAGTAATTGTCAGACACCGTACCTCTGAAGGTTAAATCGTTACCTTTAGCAACGGATACTGACGCTGAAGATGGTTCAGTGAGTGATAATACCGGGGGCACATTATCTATGGAATTTTCAACCTTTATGCTATAAATCAGAGGAGTAGCTTCGTTTCCTAGTGCATCCAGGCATAAGATCTGCAGGTGATAATCCCCGGCCAAAGCATCCTCGGGAACAGGCAGGACCTCTTCCACGGCAACCGTTTGGCCAGTGATATTTTCTATTTTCAGCAACTGCCAGGCAGATGCCGCTATCCTTCCGTGGGAATGGCAATCAAAGTTGTTATGGATATCCACCTTGTATTGAGACAAATTGCGGTTGTCGGAAAATTGCAGGTTTAAGACGATCTCGCTGCCCGTCTGAACATTGATGACATTGGTTTCCTTTACCTTACAAATTATTCCTTCCGTAGCAACCGGGCTTGATGCCAACATATTAATCTGGGGCTTTAGTACATCCGGGCCGTCATCCGTTGCGCTGTCTTCGGTACAGGCAAACCCTGTAAAGGCAAAGGTTATTGATATATAAAACGCCTTTCTACAGTTTTTCATAGTATTTTGGTTTTGTCTTTTAAATCTATTCTTTAGCATTTCGCCGGACAAGGACTAACGCTAAAACTTACATTCCTCTTCGTTAATGCTTCTATTCTGGAGTAATACCACCGTATGCAGTATTTCCATCGTACCGGATTGCTACTGATGGGTCAAAAAAGATTATTGAAATCTACCTTTGATTGCTTCTCGTACAGAATATTGTTGCACCAAACAAAATTGACCCTACCCCACCGGGTAGCACTATAGACATCGGGGAAAAATCCGCTACCTTTTAGGTTAGCACTAGTGTTGCACAGCAGCGGTATCCCGGAAATTGATTCGTAGGCTTTAAGCAATGAATAAATTACGCGGTTTTGTGCTGAAGTTACGGTTTGCAGACGTGCTGAACCATCAACATGACATATAGCAGGCACCCTATCCTGCCACTCTTTTCGTACACTATGGCTAAAGAGCATAAAGGGATCGTGCCCCCCCGGCTGGAAAACCTCACCGGACTTTTCCTCCAGACAAATAGGAGCGATCGGCCGGTACGGTTCCCGGTACTTGATAGTGTTGAGTATATGCCTGGCCCAGCTACTTGTAGCGGCCATCAGGATACTTCTGTTTCCCAATGCCCGGGGGCCTAGTTCTGCCCTACCATTAAGAAGAATAACAGGCTCATTACTGTCATGCACAATCTTAGCCAGATCGGAAATTGTACATTGTTTTTTCTTCCAACCAGCGTAAGGTTCATTGATGATAACCTCACTTCCACCGTAGACACTCCAGGTAGTATGAGGTAATGTTTCTTTACTTCGGGTAGCTATCCCACAGATAGCTGCACCTACAGCGCTGCCAGAATCGTTTGGGAATGGAGGTATCCATATTTCCTTAAATAATCCGATGCCTCGTAACACGCTGTTCCACTTGATATTCAATGCGGCACCCCCTGAATAGCATAGGTTGAAGCATTTGTTGGAATGCTTGCTAATCTTATCGATTAAAGACGAAACAAGTAAGTCCCCGAGATAGTGATGGAAGGAAGTAATGATATCCTCATCACTAAAATCTTTCTCTTTTGTCAACTGCTTGAATTCGCGGGTGAACCTGTAGGGAAATACCGGAATGCATTCAATACTCATTGCCTGAGATAGTAGCGAATTGTACACTGTCTGTAGGTCATCTCGTATTGCTGGCACATTGTTACCGTATGCTGTATAAGCCATCACTTTACCCGCTACCGACAGTTCATCCTTGATGACGTTTTCGTTTATTTTAAAGGGCCCAAAGTGCTGAGCAAATACGGAATAGGCGTTGACTCCCAGGAAAAAGACAGGGCCTAGATTCACCAGCTCAGCACTCGATGCATCGAGGAAGTATAACCGGGGAAACATACCACCATCCCACACGAGTATATACGAATTCTCCCCCCGCTGCGCAAAAGGGCTGGTACTGTAAGCCCCTGCAATATGCCCGGCTACGTGCTGGTAACTTTCGTAGTGAATCAGGCTCTGGTTAAACAGAGCTGATTGGAACGGGTATCGTCGTAACACAGGCTCTAATAAGCACGCTTCATGATACGGAGCTACCGAAAGAGTAACATCTTGTTTACCAATGAATGTATTGACCTGCGAAGGTACCAATCCCTTCCAACCATCGATGCAAAACAAATCTATATCCTGGTAATCATAACCTTCCTCCGCCAGTATGCCTGGTATCATTTGCAGATCATCCAGTATCTTGTAGCGATTGTTGTTACCGATCTTCTCAAGCTCAATATTGGCAATAAGCCTGGTATCCTCGAAGATAGCGACGGCACTGTCGTGCGTCAATTTAAGACCGCAGGTTACCATAATACATATAGGTTAAGGGTAATTCAATAGAGGTTCGCCCGCTTCATTTTTAGGGTTCCTGAACACCACAAAGGTAAAGCTTTCCCCTGCAACGAGATGGTCTTTCCCCAAAACTTCACCTACTTTTTATTTAATTTTAACTCGTAAATCTTCTTTTTATCCATTTAATCTGTCCCTTATGGCTTATTTCATCTTCCATCACATGAAACCACTTAAAGTAATTATTTGAGCCTGAGCTTGATTTGAGATATAACCAATCGTCATCCCTTTTTTTTAACTCCCGGATAGTTCTCAACCTGGTGTTTTCAAGCAATTCCAAATAATAGTGTAGTTCATTTCCCTTTACCAGCTTCAGGTACAATTCTCCGGTCAGTGCCCCTTTCCATACTTCCCGCTCTTCCTCATTTAAGTCCCTGTTTTCAAAAGTAATGGCCTGGTACCAGGTTTCCAGTGCAGCCATGTGTTTCAATAAAGTTCCTATAGAGTTACTTTTATCATCCACGTTAAAATCAAGCTGAGCAACACCAAGACCCTGTACTTCTTGTATGGTAAGAGAGCGTGTAATGCTCATCATTGCTACAAGATGACCTATTTGAGGGGTGAAGCCATTTACTTCAGTGATAAGATACTAACTACTCACATTATGTAAACTTTCTTCCTACATTTCTCCTATAACAAAAATCTTAATTCACTACTAACCTACTCGCCAGTTTAACCGCACCTGACTGTACCGTACAGACGTATGTTCCATTAGCTAAACTGCCAGTATTAATTTTTTCCGTGTGCTCTCCAACAGGTTGTAATCCCAAATCTTTACTAAACATGACCCTTCCCTGCATATCGTTAATCTGGACAAAAACATGAGAAGTCTTATCCAGGGAATATCTTAAATTGAACCTGTCTACAGCAGGGTTGGGGTAAGGTGGATATAGTTTCAACTGTTTTTTTGCTATAAACTGATCCTCAATGCCAGTGATAGGGTTGTCATCAAATTCTACGATGGGGTATACAGCAAAATGAGTAGCAATGGGTGTACCATTCTGATAATAGAAATCCCGAAAATCGGGTGTACTATGGTTATGAAAGCGGGTTACGTTTCTTCCCCATACGGAAAGATCTTCTTCATTCCGGGATCCCTCCGGCCCGGTCATTAAAGCTAATGTATCTCCCTCGAACCCTCCATGAGAATAATCAGTAAGGTTAAATGAAACAAAGAAAGAATCGACCACTACCACCGCCTTGTTCAAGGGAGTAAAATGAGCCTTTCCACTCAGATCAAGATCTTCAAAATACCATTGTGTTGAATTCAAGGTATTTCCGGGCAATCCTTTTTCATTCACTGAGTAAAGAACAAATTCACCTACATTTTTTTTATTGGTTACGACCCCCTGGTGATGGCTGATGACCCCAGTGACTTTAGCGGTCCCTTCCAGAATATATTTTTCTGCATATTCCTGCCTTCCCAAATGATTATGACCCGTTAGATAGCCCCATTGATTGGGGCCATCATATTTGTAGGTGATTAAAGGGATTTCAGGAGACAGGTGTCTCAAGGTATCCTCATCCTGTGAGAAGCATACGGATAAATTAATTATCACTAATCCTAAAAATAGTAAGAGTCTCATGCTGAGCATTTTATCAGAAAATAACTTATTCCACCAAAATTTTCCTCTTCACTATTTTTTTCCCAGTGCTTATATTAAGGATATACATACCTGGGGGTAAGGCAGATGAAGTATAATCCATATACAGTTTCCCATTTTCAATCGTGCTTGTACTTTCAGATATTTTCCTTCCTAAAGCATTGTGTAAAGTGATCTCTGCCTTTACTTCCTGGCTTCTTAACCCGGAAAGTTGTATTGAAAAACTACCATTGTTCGGGTTTGGATATATTTTGATCAGGTCTTCCATACCATCCTCAATTCCAGTGGCAATTTCTATAGTAAAGAGTTCCTCGCTAACGCCTGCCCCCAGGGATGTAACAACAGTAATAGCACCATCCGTTGTTTCCGGAACGATTGCTGAAATTGTATTATCGTCTAAAACCGTAAATTCAGCCTCTACATCATTAAACTTAACAGTAGTGGCATCAGTAAAATATTCCCCATTTATAGTTACCTCTATTCCCCTGTAGCCACTTTTAGGAGAAAAATCGGCAACAACAGGCACCGGATTAAAATATTTCAAAATGCTTCCACCACCTCCGGTAACCCAGCCATTTCCTTCACCTACAAAATCCAGTGAATAAATGGTCCCCGTAGTTCTCAAGTTAGTATCAGTGTTCCAGGTTTCCCCGCCATCATTAGTAACAAGCAGGTTATTTCCGCTAAAACCAAATCCCGCAATCCACCCCTTGGTGGGACTTACAAAATGTACTGCATAAAAGGCATACGGAAAATTGGTTGCTACCTGTTCCCAGGTAGTTCCTCCATCCTGCGTCCTGATTATTCGGCCAAAGACATTAGAGGTTCCACCACTACAGACAGCCCATCCATTATTTTCATCCAGGAAAAAGAAATCATTAATATCGAAGCCCAATAGATCAGTTTCCTGACTATTCCAGGTCTCCCCACCATCTGCGGTATGCAGGATTGTTCCTTCCTCACCACCTAACCAGCCTTTACTATCATCAATAAAGACTATGCTGTTTAGTTGTAAAGTATCATCGGGAAATAGACTTTCCGACTCCCAGGAATCTCCTCCGTCACTGGTTTTCAGTACCAGGCTGCTATCTCCCACAATCCAACCATTAGTAGGATTGAGCATTTTAATACTCCGTAAATTATCATCAACACCGGTCTCTAATATGGTCCAGTTTTCTCCCCCATTGGTCGTGGTTATTACCGTACCACTATCCCCTACGGCCCAGCCGTTTTGAGTATCTAAAAACTGGATATCACGTAACGTCTTTAAAGCATCACTGTTCTGCACATTCCAGTTCTCCCCACCGTTTGAGGTGGCCAGTATTGCCCCATCAGCCCCTACCGCCCAGGCATTTTGATCATCCGTCGCATCGATACCAAACAATGCACTTCTAATGCTTTCACCAAACAAAGCTTCCCAGGAAGAACCCCCGTCTGTAGTTCGGTATACACCACCGTTAGTCCTCCCTATAGCGTACCCCAGATTCTCATCATAAAAAGTTATTTGGTCTAAAAATCTTTCCTCATCCACCCAATCTACTTCTGTCCAGGTCTCCCCCCCATCATTGGTATAAAATAATGGTGCCGGAGTATAACTAGAGAAATCATTATCAAATCCTGCTACCCAGCCTTTCTGTTCATTCAGAAAGAAAATATTGTTAAGATAGTATTCTTCGCCTTCGGTCTGGCTATTTACTCGCTTCCAGCTCTCACCGCCATTTACAGTTTTAAATATTCCGCCACCCGGACCCGCTACAAAACCTACAGCATCATTGACGAACTGTAGAGCCTCCATGTAGGAAGAAACCAAAGTATCGCCCTCTACAGAAACTTCAGAGACATCCCAGTTATCCCCGCCATCAAATGTCCGGTAAAATGCCTCGTATTCACCTTCACCGCCTCCTCTGGCATAGATCGTATCCGGACTGACGATATCGACGTCCCATATTCCACCGCTATAAAAAATACTATCAGCATTTTCTGAAACTCCTGAATCAAAAACTTTCCAGGTTTCACCTCCATCAGAAGTTATTAATACTTTACTATCGGTAAAGCTCTTTTGTGCCGCTATAACAACATTATTTTCATCGTAAACGTCAATCCCCTGATACTGAAATTCGTCAGGATCTTCGTAGATCATCTGCCATGTATCACCAGCATCAGTAGTCTTAAATATTTTACCATTGTTGGTAGAGACAAATCCAACCTGAGCGTTTGCGAAATGTGGTGAAGAAATGGAAGATAGCGTATTAAGGTAAGAAATATCCCATGATTGGCCTGCATCCGTTGTTTTGTAAAAAGCACCTGAACCGCCTGTAAAATAAATGGTGTTCTCATCAATGATTTGCACACGCCTGGGAGCCGATCCCAACGGTTCAGGATGCTGCCATTCCCAACTTTCCTGGGCAAAACCGGGCAGGGTAAAAATCATTAAAAATGCGGCCTGAGCCAGAAATTTCAGGGTAGGTATATTTATTTTCATCGCTATAGTTTATTGTTTTATTAATATAAAAGTGTACTCTCCTGCAACCCCGGCTATTTTCCCGTTGCTATTTTTATCAGGCTGAGTAAAACGTAAAGTGAGCGTTTCTTCATCCTCATCTATATCCACATTTATGATCAATCCATCAGCCCTTTCAATCTGATCTAGATTATCCTCTACAAAAGACCAGGTGCCCTGGGCTGGCCATACATCAGGATAGGTATTGGTGGTTGTGTAGGAAAATTCATTCAAGGTTAACGTGAAATCCTCCCACTCATCGGAAGAGATGTCATCGCGGGTAACTGATCCTTCTTCTCTTATGATCCAGGTGGCTGTTAGTTTGTCAATTTGAAGTTCTTCCGCAGTGGGTGATGCCTCATCATCTCCACAAGCAGTCAGAATCTGACCAGCCAATAAAAGGATGGTAAGGTAAGAGAGTCTTTTCATGGGTAGTTAATTTTAGAAGTTTTGTCAGGTTAATTGAAATACGGTTGAAAGTTAAAGCATAATATATTTTATTGCAACAATGTTGCGTTTATCTCATTCAAAATTGGTATTGGCTTGAAAAATTCAAAATTAAAGAGAGCAATCATAGAGGAAGTAAATTCATATGCACAATACCTTATAGAAAATGCCATACCAGATCAAGAGGGGATATTCTGGGAAATTATGGACCATTCGAAAGGTGTCTTGAGAAATACTTCAAATGAAACAATCTACGAAGGAAGCACAGGAATTATTCTTTTTTTCATCAGCTTATACAACTACACAAGAGATCCCAGGTATTTGGATATCGCTTTAAAAGGAAGCAGATGGGTTGAAAATTATATCATTAACCATCCCAAAGGATATCCTACTTTTTATACCGCAAGAACGGGAGTCATTTTTATGTTTTGCAAATTGTTCGAGGCCACTAAAGATGATAAATACCTGAAAAAAGCAATGTCGACTACTGAAGCACTTGAAAAGGAGCTTTTGAGGAAAGACCTGTTCTATGATTTTTTTACAGGCATGGCAGGGAATATTTTTGTTGTAGCCTATTTGTATCACCATCTACCAAATCAATATTTGCTTGACCTTCTCATAAAATGCATTAAAAATTTAATTGAAGGTGCCCTGATTTCCAGGAAAGGGATCAAATGGGGTTACCGACCGAAAAATATTAATAGCCTTTGTGGTATATCACATGGCGCATCAGGCATTGCCCATGTTTTTTTACAAATTGGAAATTACTTCAACAATAATTCATTTTATTGGCTGGCGCATCAGGCCATTTTGTACGAATCTCAATATTTTGATCCCAATAAAAATAACTGGAAAGACTTAAGGCTACCTTTAGATGAAGTGAAAGCGGTGAAAGCTTTTACAGAGAATAATATAGAATATTTGACGGAAGGAAACAGACGGGATATAAATTTCTGGACACACGGAGCAGCAGGGATTGGACTGGTAAGGTTGGAAGCATCTCGTATTCTAAATAACAAGGGTTACTGGAAGGAGGCTGAATTAGCAATAAAAAAAACCATTGAAACAGATATCAATGGAACAAATGGTGGCGACTATATTATATTACAGGGTAAAGCGGGGAATGCAGAGCTATTTTTAGAAGCTTATAACCATACAAAGGATCCGGTTTATCTTAGGTATGCTCAAAGTATAGCGGAAGAAATAATTTCCTATAAGAAAAAGCACCATACTTTTCCATCTATCAATAATATGAAAAACGGGCCCGCCCTCTTCTACGGAGATACAGGAATTGCTTATTTTTTATTGAGATCTTTAAACCCCACCCAGGTAGATTCCATTTTACTCCCCAGGGTCAGGACGAATAACAAAAAGGAAAAATTATCTGGCCCGGAACACTTTAAGTGTTTTTCAGCAGGATCAATAAAAAATCAGGTGTTCGGGAAATATTTTGAACGAACTTTAAAATGTCTCGAAATGGCAGGAGCAGATGTTAATACAAAAGCAGGTGAACATACTTCATATAAAATTGATGATGAGTTAGATACCTGGATTGATGAAATAAAAGTTCACATGGAAAATCTGGAAAAGAGCAAAAAAAAAGCTGTTAAAGAGATTTTTGATATGGAGTTCGATATTGTAAACTGCATACGCAAGGATATGAGTTTTTTATACCTAAAAGCTGAAGATATCTTCCTCCAAAAAAAATATACCAAACAACTAGCGTTGGATAAAAATGATTTTTATGCCTTGAAGTGTAGAGTAGTGGAAGGGGTTTGGTTAAAAGAAAATACATGGCATTGGAATGATGAAGCTGATTATGCAAAAAACCTTGAAAGGGCTCCAGGCCGTTATCCTGTAGTTATAAAACGAACAGCCACTTACGCAAAAGAATATTATCTTAATACGTTAGGATACACACTCTTTAAGCATATAAATCCTGGTATTAGGGTATCTGAATTGATCAGATCTTCTCAGGGTCATTTAAGAAAACAATATAAAATTGATTCGTTGGATGTTCAGGATAAGCTGCTGGCTCAGCTAAAGGTTTTTCTTAAAGAAGGCATCGTAACAACCATTTAATATCAAAAATGGTATTAAATGGTTGTAAATAATTTAGAATTCGATTGTTGTTGCGCATCCACACTGTTTAGGGTGCAGCGGATCACTGGGCTCAGTATGAGTAGGATGTGACGGATCTATGTGCAGTCCGCCCATCACATTTTTTTCCACTTCTGAGTCTAAACTGGTAACGAAGCTTTGCACTTGCAAATCCTCAAGGTTTAATTTTTCTTTTTTTGAATTTTTCATCGCAAAAAAATTATAGATTAAGCTTACTCTCACGGTTTTCAGCATCCCCGTTGTTGCAACAATTAAATTTAAAAAAACATATATTTAAATGCAACAATGTTGTGTTAAAGTACTGTTACTTTACTATTTTGCCATTACTTAAATTTGGGAATCCTTATACAGGGTTTTATCAAGGATGAAAAAGTTTCCCTTCTATAAGCAGCTTGATAGAAAAGACTGTGGCCCCACCTGCCTTCGCATGATAGCCCGGTACTATGGGAAAATATATTCTTTGGAACGGCTGAGGGAAAACAGCTATATAAGTCGGGAAGGTGTTTCACTGGCCGGAATTTGTGATGCTGCTGAATCCATTGGTTTTAGAACGCTTTCGGCTAAAATCCCCTACGAAAAGCTAAAACAGGAAGTTCCTCTTCCATTTATTGCCCCCTGGCGGGGGCGACATTTTATTGTAGTGTACAGTTTTAAAAAGGAGTCAGTTTTAGCAGCAGATCCTGCCTATGGCCTGATCAGCTATTCTAAAAAGGAATTTCTGGAAGGTTGGCTTAATTATACCAGCAATGGCGAAAACAGGGGCATTGTATTACTTTTAGAACCTACTCCTGATTTTTATAAAGCAGAAGATGATAGTCAGCTCAAAAAGAATAATTTTAAATTTTTATTCTCTTACCTGGAGCCTTATAAAAGATACGTAGTTCAACTGGTTTTGGCATTATTGACCGGTAATGTACTCTTGCTGCTGTTCCCCTTTCTTACGCAGGCAATTGTAGATGTAGGGATAAGCCAACAGGATATTGGCTTTATAAATTTAATTCTAATAGCCCACATTATGCTGTTTCTTAGCAGAACAGCAATAGATTTTATCAGAAGTTGGATATTGCTGCATATAAGCACGCGGGTCAATATTTTTATCATTTCTGATTTCCTGATAAAGTTAATGAAGCTCCCCCTGTCTTTTTTTGACAGTAAGATGATCGGGGACTTACTGCAACGAATAGGCGATCATCAGCGGATAGAACTGTTCCTTACTTCAACCACCTTAAATATCCTTTTTTCGTTTTTTAGCCTTATTATTTTCGGTGCTGTCCTGGCTTACTATGATCTCACCATTTTTGGCATATTCTTTTTGGGAAGTCTGTTATATGCTGGTTGGATCGTCCTTTTTTTAGAAAAAAGAAAAATCCTGGACTATAAACTTTTTGACCAGACCGCACAAAATCGCAGTCATTTGATTCAACTTATTTCCGGTATACAAGAGATACGACTTCACAATGCGGAAAGACAGAAACGCTGGGAATGGGAAAGGATTCAGGCAAAACTGTTTAGGGTGAGCATTAAAAATCTATCCCTTAACCAATACCAACAAATAGGGTCAGCATTTATAAATGAATTGAAGAATATCTTCATCACCTTTTGGGCTGCAAAATCAGTGATAGACGGAGATATTACCTTAGGGATGATGTTGGCTGTCCAATACATAATCGGACAACTCAATACGCCCATAAATCAAATGATCGGATTCGTTCATTCTGCGCAAGATGCAAGACTAAGCCTGGAAAGAATGGGAGAGATCCATAATAAAGAGGATGAAGAAACCCAGGGAGAAAGTAAAGTCTCTATTTTTCCGGAAAACAGATCATTGTCTATAAAAGACCTCAGCTTCCAGTATGAGGGGCCTCATTCACCGAAAGTGCTCAGAAATATCAATATGCATATCCCTGAAGGAAAGATCACTGCAATTGTCGGGGCAAGCGGTAGCGGGAAAACTACTTTAGTCAAATTGTTGCTAAAAATATACAACCCTGATCAGGGTGAAATAAAATTAGGAGATATAAACCTTGCCAATTTCAGTAACAAGTTATGGAGAAGTAAATGTGGCTCTGTCTTGCAGGATGGGTATATTTTTTCGGATACCATAGCCAAAAATATTTTGATCAATGGTGAGCAGTTAGACCAGGAAAAATTAATTTATTCGGTAAAAGTGGCCAATATACAGGAGTTTATCGAATCCTTGCCGCTTGGCTACAATACGATGATCGGCATGGATGGTCACGGCTTAAGCCAGGGGCAAAAGCAGCGGATCCTTATTGCCCGGGCGGTATACAAGAATCCGGAATATATCTTTTTCGATGAAGCAACCAATGCTTTGGATGCCAACAATGAAAAGATAATTATGGAGAACCTGGACAGGTTCTTTCAGGGTAGAACAGTAGTTATCGTCGCCCACAGACTCAGTACAGTAAAAAATGCAGACCAGATCATTGTCCTGGACAAAGGGGAGGTCATTGAGGTGGGGACTCATCTTAAGTTAACCCAGGAAAGAGGAGCCTACTTTCATCTTGTCAGGAATCAGTTAGAATTAGGTAATTAAAATCACCAAGCTATGCCTCAAAGCAACGATATAGAAATACGTAGTGAAGAAGTACAGGAAATACTTACCCGGATTCCTGGATGGATCGTCAGATGGGGCATCACTGTGATTTTTATTACAGTAGGACTGCTCCTGCTGGCAAGCTGGTTTATAAAATATCCTGACACCATTTCTGCCAATGTGGTTTTGACAACCCAAACGCCACCAGTGGAAATGATTGCTCGTTCCAGTGGAAGGTTAAATTTTTTTGTAAAGGATTATGAGGAGGTAAAAGAAGGGGAATTTCTTGCGCTGATAGAAAACCCTTCCCATGCTGACGATATTTTCTATCTGATAAGTAAACTGGAAGAGATAAAAAAAACCGAATTCTCTCAAAAAGAAATTCTACACCCCGATTCATTTAAGGTAAATCTCGAGCTGGGCCAGTTACAAGACAACTATGTAGAATTTAGAAATGCACTAAGGGATTATGCCCTCTTTCAGCAACTGAACCTCTACGAAAAACAGATGGAGGCTATCCAGTCAAGAATCAACAGCTACAGGCAACTGAACCTGCAACTGGAAAAACAAAACGCAATAGTCACACAGGAACTTGCCTTGTCAAAAAGAAAATACAACATAGATTCCGTGCTTTTCAATCAGAAAGTAATTGCGGATCTTGATTTTGACCAGTCAAAAAATAGTTATCTGCAAACAAAGCGGGTGTTTGAATCTGCCCGTTCTGATATTATCAACAACCAGATATTAGCATCAGGGCTGAAAGCACAGGTGCTCGAGCTCAGCATAGAACAGCAGAAAAAAGAAGACGACCTGAAAAACGCAATAAGAGATGCCTACAAAAGACTGGAGAGCCAACTGTCGGCCTGGGAAGAGCAGTATTTACTGGAGGCACCCTTAGATGGGAAAGTTGCCTTTTTAAAGTACTGGAGTGATAATCAGTATGTAAAGGAAGGGGAGGAAGTAATGACTATTATCCCTTATTCACAAGATGTATTGGGCCAGGTGCTTATGCCCATCTCCGGCTCGGGAAAAGTAGAAGTAGGGCAACGGGTAAATATCAGGTTTGATAACTATCCTTCCAATGAGTACGGCATGGTCATAGGAAAAGTGGAATCTGTAGGGCTCTTACCCCGGGACAATATGTATTCCATACGGATAAGCCTGCCCCAGGGACTAATAACCAGCTATGGAAAAAAGCTGGAATTCAGGCAGGAAATGCAGGGAAGTGCTGAAATCGTCACCAGGGATATGCGGCTGATAGGAAGGATATTTAACCAATTCAGGACGTTGATGGACAGGGCAAACTAAGAATAGCAGAATAGTATAGATAGAGAATCAACTTTTCAACCTTACGTTACAGGTGAACATTTTCCCCCATATTTTATGCAGAATAGGCGGTGGCTCTTTCGATGAGTTTTCAGAGGCTATATACTTCCCTGCCTTGCAGGAGATAATCACCAAACAGGTGCACTTACATCATGAAAAAGAAAGTGTAAAACTGGCATTTAGTGAACGACTCAGAAAATTCATTGAACAGGAACAAAACGCCAAAACACAGAATCTGCTACAAAATTTCCGGAGAGATATCTACAATGACAGAAACAGGGGTACAAAAGATAAAACCATACAGGAAATACGGAAAATAATTCCTGCGGAATTATTCAAGGAATTAGACAATTATCTGTTGATTCTTGATAAGTATAAAAACCTGGTGAATAAAGGCGAAGTGGTTTATGAACAGGAAAGGATAAAAAGCAGAAACAACCTCAAAGTACTGTCGCTAAAAGACAACTTACAAAAAGGGCTTTTGCTATCAAGCCATGCGCTACTGGATCAAATACCAAAGTATGCAGGTAAGTCAGCGGAAGAATTTACAAAAAAAGAGATCAAAACCGAACGCAGCCTATTACAATACCTGACAAGGATCTATACCAAAACCTCCCCTTTTAGTAGTTTTACTAATCTTGCCATAGGAAAAACAGCATACAAGCCTGATGAAATCGTAAGGATCAACTCGCTAACAGGCAACAAAGAGGCCGTTGACAGCCATGTCCGCCTGAATAATTATTTGTTTAAGTACCTTAAAATTTTACTCATCCATTACAGGCCTGTTTATCTGGAGCTGTATATAAGGCCCAATCCTACTTTAGAGAATAAGGGAGATTATTTTCACTACCTGACCAATAATCATAATCTGGAATCTTTTCAGCAGATCTCGGCAAATCCTGTTTTGTCCTTGTTACTGACCTTGTCAGGAGAACGTAAAGAAGGGAAAAAGTTCATATCGTTGATTGAAGATGCGGCAGGCCATGTGAATGCATCGGAAGACGAAGTGGAAAAATATATTCAACAATTGTTAAAATATGGGTTTCTGGAATATGATTTTCAGGTTTCGGGTCTTGATCCCGATTGGGATGTGAAAATGGCGACTATGCTACAGTCAATGGCAAAAAAGAACACACCAATCATAACAGAGCTTATCCAAACCCTTGTTCATATCAGGGAGTTGATGCGGCAATATCAGGTAGCTACTGTAACCGCTCGTAAGAAGATATTAGCAGAAGCCTATACAAATTTTAGAAGCGCCTGTTTTAAAATTCATGAAGCTGCGGGTTTACCGCCAGAAGAACGGGTCCTCAACAAAAAAGGCAGTCATTCCAAAAAGGCAAAGGAGGAAACTGATGATTCAGCAGAAGTAAAAGAAAAACCAGCTGCATTCACTCATGAGAGCAGGACTGAATTTTTATTCAGGCCAGAGCAAATATTTTATGAAGACACTGTACGTGCCATAAATGTCCTACTTGATAAAGACCACCTGCAAACTTTTATGGGCAAATTAAATGACCTGCTACAAGGGTTAAGGCTATTCAAAGGGGGTACAGATGAGAAATATAAAATGCAGGATTATTTTGTTGAGAAGTATGGGATCCCCGGAAGTGCCCGTGTGCTTGATTTTTACCAGGACTATTATAAAGATGTAAAAAAGCCTGAACTTACCCTTCAGGAGGAGCGGAAGAAAATGCCTCAGGCACTAAAAGACAAAGAATTTGCCCTTAATGAAGCTCTTCAACCAAAGGAATTTACAAAAGATACTGCCGTTCCTGCCATTGTGAGAAGGCAGCAAAAAGCTAAAGACTGGCACAAGCAGTTTGCAGAAAATTTACCAGTTGATCCTGGGGAGGAAGTTTTATTGAACCAGGACTTCATAAAGAATAACCACCTTTTCCAGGGCCTGGGATACAACGGTTCAAATTCATTCGGTGCCTTTATCCAATTTTACAAGGAAAAGGATAAAAAGGGAAACGACATCCTCAAAGGTGTATTGAACACATCATTTCCAGGCTACGGAAAAATGGTGAGCCGCTTCCTGCACATTTTTGATCAACAACTAAGCGGTGATATACGGAGCTGGAACTTAAAATTATCGGATGGGAAGCTAATGGTGGAAAACTGTGACGCCTCTTACTTCAATGCCAATATACACCCCAGCCTAATGCCTTATGAGATCCGCATGCCTGGGGCGAATAATATGCATTCCAGTGAAAAACAACTTCCCGTCAGGGATTTTGAACTATGCCTGGATAAAAAGGATCAGGAATTAAAGTTATTTCATAAACCGAGTGGTAAGGAAGGCTACGTCTTTGATCTGGGATTTCAATCGAGCAGCGGGCGTTCCAGGCTATTCCAGTTACTGAGTCAGTTTACCAAATCCGAATATTTGCATGTCTATCCCGTAGTGGACGCAGTAAATACTACATCCGGCAAATCTGATAGCAACGAGGACAAAAAGGAACAGGTAAGAATTCTCCCCAGGATTGTGTATGAAGATCAGATCATACTGCAAAGAAAAAGCTGGTTGATCCCCAAAACGCTGCTATTAAGCAGAAAAAACGGTGAAACAGATTCGGGATTTTACTTCCGGATGAATATATGGAGAAAATGCCATGACATTCCGGATGAGGTCTTTGTATTTATCGTTCCGGCAGCGGAATATTCGGAGGTGAAAGGGAAGCTTCAAAAGCCAGGTAATGACGATTATAAACCACAGTATATTAATTTCAATAATCCTCTACTGGTTAATCTGTTGGAAAAGTTGATAAATAAAGTGCCTGAAAGCTTAAAGGTCCAGGAAATGCTGCCTGCCCCCCAACAGATGCTGCATATTGAGGGACGTAAGTTTGTATCCGAATTTATGGTTCAGTGGTATAATTATTGATAAGTGATCAGGAGCAAATGAAAGAATGGCTGAGTGTTCATTTATATTATGCAGAACCATGGGAAGGATTTTTATCCAATGATATTGCCCCATTTGTAGAAAAAATGGTAGATGATCATCTGGCTGAAGCGTATTTTTTTATTCGCTACTGGCATAAGGGGCCACACATCAGGTTAAGGATAAAAAGCAAAAGCATCAACACTAACAGGTTGCAAAACCTGGTTTCCGCTTATTTCGAGAAGTTCTTTATAGAAAATCCCTCCCACCCAATCAATAGCCTGGATACTGAAAACCCGGAAAAAGCAGAAGTTGATGCAGCCCGGCTCCCAAACAACAGCTTCCATTTTATACCTTATCATCGCGAAACCGAAAGGTATGGAGGAGAAGCCGCCATAGCCATTGCAGAAAGGCAATTTGGAGTTTCTTCCAGAGTAGTCTTGTCTATCATTAAAGAATGCGAAGCATGGAATTATAATAAAGCATTGGGAAAGGCCATGTATTTACATTTAGCATTTGCTTACGCAACGGACATGAGCTTAGCTGAAGCTGCATTGTTTTTTAACAGGATCTTTGAGATCTGGTTGCCGAGAACATCCACATCAGAAGAGGCCTTTTATAAAAATAAAGATGTAGTGCTTAAAGCTTTTCGTGAAAATTACGAGGCACAGAAAGTATCTATCTTACCTCTTTTTGAGAAGTTATGGCTGGCGATGAAGAATGATTCAGAGTTTGAGCAAAACTGGCTAATGGATTGGATTTCAGATACAAAACAAATAAGAAAAGACCTCTGCCAAATCCAAAGCGAGAAAAAATTCATTATGCCAAAATGGTTTACGATCGATCATACGTCAGCTGTGGATATTTCCCATCAGGAAAGATGGGCTGTATATGGTAGTTACATTCACATGACCAACAACCGCCTTGGAATATTGAACAGAGATGAGGGATACCTGGGGTATGTTATGATGCATGGCTTCTCTCATTTAAAGGAGCACTATAGCTTATAGTAATCAAAACAGATTTTGCGAAAGTTGGTCACTATCCGATTTTTCAATAGCTTGAGATCAAAGCTCGTTTCCACCTGAAAAAAACACGGTTATGCTACGTCGTACGCTACTTAAAAAGATCGGCCTTGGGGTGAGCAGCCTTCCCTTCCTGACAGTGGAAGCCGGAGCCTCTCCCGTCCTCATGGAATGGAAAGGACGATTTACCTCAGACAAGGAAAAGGATGAAGACTTCTGGAAAGAGTTCAGGGATCAGTTCTATGAAGTCTCCGGTGATTTCATCAACCTTGAGAATGGCTATTTCGGAGTTCATCCCAAACCCGTTCATCAGGCCTATGTAAAGAACATAGAAAAGGTTAACCGGTTCTCATCGCAGTATATGCGAACAGACTATTACAAGGACGTTCAAAAAGTCGTTCAGGGGCTGGCTTCCTTTTCCGGCATAAACCCTGAGGAGCTGCTGATCACCCGGAATGCCACAGAAGCCCTGAACATACTCATTCAGGGGCTGGACCTGAAAAAAGGTGATGAAGTTATTCTGCACCGGCAGGATTATCACAGTATGATAGAAACATTTGAAATGCTGGCCAGGCAAAAGGGCATCCACTTAAGGTATATCCGGATACCATTGATACCCGAAAGTGACGAACAGATCATTTCCCTATATAGAGAAGTCTCCACCCCAAAGACCCGCTGCATACTGTTGACACACATGATCCACCTGACCGGGCAGATCATGCCTGTTAAAAAGATAATTGACTCGTTCAAACCGCAGGGGGTAGATGTGATTGTGGATGCAGCCCACAGCTTCGCCCAGCTGGACTTCAAACTTACAGACCTGGGCGCTGATTTTGTGGGGGTGAACCTGCATAAATGGTTCAGTAATCCCTTGGGTGCAGGAATGCTTTATGTGAAAAAAGAAAGGATCAGAGACCTGAAGCCTTTGTTTGGCGATGTTTCAAAAGATGAAAACAACATCATGAAGCTGGGGCATTTTGGTACATTGGCCACTCCCAATGTCCTCACCATTCCCATCTCTCAGACGTTCAATGAAACCGTTACCCTCTCACTCAAGGAGAAAAGGTTGCGCTATCTTCAAAACTACTGGACCAGAGAGGCGAGCTCTATTCCCAAAGTGACGGTTACTACACCCACAACTCCTGAGCGAAGCTGTGCACTCGCCAGCTTCAAAATTGAGGGCATGGAAGCCAAAGAGGTAGTGAAGCAGCTATACGACCGGTTCAGGGTATTTACCGTGATCCGGCAGCTCGAAGACGAGCAGGTGGTACGTGTTACACCCAATCTTTACAACCATACCGGGGAACTGGAAGTGCTTCTGGAGGGTATTGAAAAGCTGGCAGGATAAATCATTATTGATCCCAATGTCTCCAATACCATCTTCTTGAGCACCGAGGCACTATATTTCAACCTGCACCCGGTCAACTTTGTGATCATTTCCGGAATACTTCAGAACTTCATAGTGGCAGGGATCCTGTTTTTTACAAAAAGTGATCAGCCCTACGCCCGGAAATTGTTGTCCATTGCCATTCTCGTTGTTAATCTACACCTCACCTACGTGATGCTGCTGGATCTTAACGTAGATAATCTGTTTCCCTTCACACTCTGGATACCGTATTCGTATCTCACCGCTCTGGGGCCTTTGATCTTCTTTTACACAAAGTCACTTACACAAGCCCACTTCAGAATATCTGCAAAGGAATGGATACATTTCATCCCCGTAGCTATTGAGTGGCTATTACAGCTCGCTCAGATCCTTTACAGCATTTTCAGCGATTCTCTTTACTACAATACTCCCACGGATCTAATCCTCACCACCATCATCTCCCTGTGGGCTACAGGATCTGTCTTTTATTATTTACGCCGGTCCATTGAAAACATCAGTAATCATGAAAAATGGATACTAAAAAACTTTTCAAACCTGAAGGAAGTAACACTGGCATGGCTTAGCCGGCTCATTACCTACTACAGACGGCTATGGACACTCTGGATCCCTTTCGCAGCTCTTTTTCTACTGATCTTCAGATTTCAGCATCAATACCTGATCCTTGTCATCATTGCCTACTTCTTTCTACTGATCATCACTTACCTCACCTACTGGACGGGAATTCAGGGATTGGTAAGATTAAGTCCGGTTTCTGCAAAGGAGCCCATACAAAAAGGAAAGAGTAAAAGTTATGGCAATCTACCCAAGGAGGAAATTGAGGTCTACAGCACAAGAATGGAGCGTCTTATGCAAGAGAAAAAGCTTTTTCTACATGAAAACCTAAGTCTCAGGGAATTTGCTGCCGAGGTAAACGCAGAGCCCAATCTGGTTTCCTATATCCTTAACACTCATATGCAAAGGAGCTTTTACGAGTTTGTGAATTCCTATCGTATTGAAGAAGCTAAAAGTAAGCTCAGCGATCCGGCTTACGAAAGGTGGACCATTCTGGCCATTGGGCTTGAATCCGGTTTCAATTCAAAAACCTCCTTTAACAGGGTCTTCAGGGAAATCACCGGGGTAACGCCCAGTGATTTTCAAAAGAAGGCCAAAGAAAACCGGACTGAATAGCCAAAACTGGTGCCATTCTTCATAATGGCACGCTTACCGAACGGCAAGTTCACTATTTGCCGTCATTTAATACCTATCTGTAAACGAAAAACAATTTGATGAATATCTCAAAATCACTCCTTTTATTAAGCGTAGTCTTTTTTACCGGTCTGCAATTTTCCAGGGCACAAAGCACTGACCGCACGAAAGTCATCCCTCTTGAGCAGTTTGTGGGCTACTATGACGTAGGTGTAAAACCCAACAGGCCCTTCTTCAAGAGCCGCTGGTACCTCCGCGATGGAAAGCTGTTTACTATTTATGATTCGGACCGTGACCGCATCTTTGAACCTTATAAGGGTGGCAGGCTAAAACCTACCATATTTCTCAGCGAAGAAGAGGTAAGTGTCACGGATGAGGATTCCACTTACTATCAGGTGCTTAACTTCGAAAATGACCAGCTGAAAAGCTTCCGGATCATCCGCCCACGGAGTGAATGGCCAACGGACCTGTACGGTTACAGGAATGAAAAACTGAGCAAACTGGCCATAGATACAGAACATGCACTTGTTTATAACCATAGCACGGAACACTTCCGATTTCATTACAGCGCCATTGATACTGCTGTAGTTCCATTATTGGCACAGCTGTTGGAGGAAAGATATACCTCCCTTATTGAAAGCTTTCAAATAAAGGAAATGCCCATTACTACTCTGCGTATATATCCTGATCAGGACACATACCACAACGCTGTGCTAACCCCCGGAGCACCCGGCTGGCAAATGGGGAGGGCATGGGATCATGATGAAATAAGGATGCTTTCCCTTGTAGTGGCACGGAAGATCACTGGGGAAGATATGGACCTGAAGGCATTGGTCGTACATGAATTCGTGCACTGCCTTCATTTGAACCTCATCGGTGAAGGCACCCGTGCTCCCGGCTGGCTTTGGGAAGGCGTGGCCATGTATAAGGGATGCTGTGACTGGACAGACGTTAAAAGTCTGGATTACCTGAAAAAAGGGAAGTTCCCTTCCCTCCGGCAGATCGAAAGAGACCGGTCCTTCCAGATGAAATATGATCTGGGATACTATATCATAGAATTCATTGATCTCGAATATAGTTGGGATAAGGTATTACAGCTGATCATCAGCAATGGTGATATCAGGAAAACGCTCAACCTTACGACCAGAGCATTCGAGACCAGGTTTTATGCGTTCCTGAGCGCGAAGTATCTTAACTAAAAGTCTGCCATTTTGCTACATTTACAGATCGTACATCCAATGATCGAATGTCAGATAAAACAGACAGTCGGCAAGTCATCGCTCATTGCCATCGGCATGAGCAGGGCAAACTGATCTCCAGCTCTGACCTATACTGCTGCCAATCGAAAAAGTGAATATCTACTACCCTGCTAAAAATAAATGAATTAACTTCAGCCTCGGTTTTCGAACTATGCTGTGTCCGGAGAGGGGAACTGCCCCTCTTGGTATACGAATAATCAATCATGACCGGATCAACAAACAACCGACTGATAGCCCTTGACGCTTTACGAGGCTTTACCATTGCCGCTATGGTGATCGTCAACAGCCCCGGCTCATGGGGTCATGTGTACGCTCCCCTGCTACATGCCGAATGGCACGGGATCACGCTTACTGACCTTGTTTTTCCTTTTTTTCTCTTCATTGTAGGGGTGTCGATCACACTGGCGTATACCAAACGATTGGAGGCAGGGGCTGAGAAGGGAGAAATGTACAAAAAGATATTGAGCCGGGCGGTTAAGATCATGCTACTGGGCTGGTTTCTGTGGTTGTGGCCCCGTTTTAATTTCGAGGGTATGCGTTATGCAGGTGTGTTGCCGAGGATCTCACTGGTGTTTCTTGTGTGTGCCGTGCTCTTCCTGAATACCCACTGGAAGCAGCAGGTCTGGACAGGAGTCATAATTTTGTTGGGCTACTGGGCTTTGATGGCATTGATTCCGGTACCTGTTGATGACGTCATACAAACCGCCCTGGATACCGGCAAAGTGAAATACAGTGCCGGTCAGTTAGCCATAGGAGAACTGGTGCAGATCAACAAAGGTGCTATTGCGGCCAACTATGAGCCCGGAGTGAATATTACCGCATGGCTGGACCGTTTGATATTGCCCGGCCGTTTCTGGCAATACACCTGGGATCCTGAAGGTCTTATGAGCACCCTCCCGGCGATTGCAACCGGTATTATCGGGATGCTGGTAGGCCGTATGATCGTGGTTATTGAAGATCCTTTCAGAAAGATCGTATGGTTGTTTTTTACCGGATTTCTCATGTACCTCACAGGAGAGGCCTGGGGGTGGTGGATGCCACTGAACAAAAACCTGTGGACCAGCTCCTACACCCTATGGACGGCCGGTATGGCCACTATGGGACTGGCTGCGTGTATGCTGGTGGTGGATGTGCTCGGGTATACCCGATGGACCAAACTGGGTCGTGTATATGGCGCCAACGCCATCACTTCCTATGTGCTTGCCGGTATGCTTATAGAGGTCTTTTACAAGGACATTTTTGGCGGCTATGCACTGAACAAGCTCTGGATGCAGGGGCTTCAGTATGTTGGACTCTCTGCAAAGTTTGCTTCGTTCACCTATGCTGTGGTCTATATGCTTATTATTTATATTCCGGCCTGGATGATGTACCGCAGGAAGATATTTATTAAGGTGTAATACGCTCTGTCCATAAATAGAATTCAGGCACAAACCGACCACAAAAAGAAAAATGAAGTAAGTTTGTAAAAAGTCCGGGATGTCGCGTCCGCCTGCGTTATACTTCGGCAGACAAGGAGTCCGGCAAGCCGGACAAAGCTCGGCTTACAATCATAGGGAAACGAGACATTAAGGATCAAAAAAGCTTAAGTCATAAAAAAATCGGGATGTAGCGCAGTCCGGTAGCGCACTTCGTTCGGGACGAAGGGGTCGCTGGTTCGAATCCAGTCATCCCGACTTAACAAGACGACCTGCCTTTTTGGTGGGCCGTCTTGTTAAGTCGGGAGTTCATATACACAGTTCTAACCTTTTATAAGCAGTCTATTCACAGTCAGTAGGTTGCCATATAAAGATCTTCAGCATGAAGTTGCTGCTATTTGCAGCATCATAAAGCCTGGCAAAAACTATCATTTATAATATAATCATAGCTGGAAAGCCAGGGCTTTGTACGGCATTGGCCAGGTTATTATGACTCATCCATGCGATGGGAAAATTATTAAATATATGAAGATCTATTGTAGGAGAAAGTCTGTTGTCTACTTCAATATATATCGGATCGAGCCCCTGTTGGTGGATTAGTATGCCATACCAGGGATCCTTCACCTCATCATAACTGTACGCAATTAAAAATTCAGAAGCATAGTCAATACCATCGCTGCTGAGTACTGTAATTACTTCACTTATGTTTTCCCCATCATATGTTATACTTTTTCTTTTTATACCCTCTGGAGTGGCAAATGTTAAGATTCTTCGACTTGTATCAACCGGTCGTCCTCACCACTTTTGAATAAGGCTTTCAGGTTTTCACTTTTGGTCTCCTGAAAATATCCGACTGCATTGCTAATATCCGATATCATGAACAACATTAAAAAAAGAAGATATTCCGTATTGTTATACGTTGGAAACGAGAGATCTAAATTTTGAGTTTTACTATCAAATCATTCTACGATAATCTCATCCACAAGTATCCAACTACCCAGCCCGGTACCGTGGTGCCATACGGGCCTGGTTTCCATGCTATCGGCGAGTACTTTCAGGTATTTGATTTTGGTGGGATTGAATTCTGAGTTAAAGTATTGAATATCATTGATTTTGCAATCTGGACTGAGTG
>LYSV01000118.1 GCA_001657315.1 Flammeovirgaceae bacterium BBD 1991-12
GTTCTCTTTTGTATATCTGCCCTATATCGGGTCCAGAGAAGAGGTGAAATACCTGGGAACACTTGACCAACTGCCTGAGCATAAGAAATCAACAGCACGTGAATGGACTGAGGCTATTGTATTTGCCGTCTTTGCCGCTACACTCATCCGCTGGTTAATCATGGAAGCTTTTACCATCCCTACCCCTTCCATGGAAAAATCATTAATGGTAGGTGATTTCCTTTTTGTAAGTAAGTTCCATTACGGTACACGTACACCAAAAACCCCGCTACAGATGCCTCTGACGCATCAAAAGATATGGCTGACCGACCTTCCCTCCTACGTGGACTGGATCCAACTGGAGCAATACAGATTACCAGGGTTCACAGAAGTAAAACGCAATGACGTGGTAGTTTTTAACGTTCCGGGGATCGCGGAAAACAACTTTGAAGAATACAACCGTAACAAATGGATAGATTATCCGGTCGATCTGAAGACCAACTATATCAAAAGGTGTGTGGCTCTGCCAGGCGATGTCCTTAAAATTGAGGATCAGCAGGTAATTGTGAATGGCCAACTCAATGATAACCCCGAAAAGATGCAGTTTTCCTTCATTGTCCACTCCAAAACACAGCTGAGTGATCGTGTACTGGATAAACTGGGTATCGAGGGTACCGGAGCTGCCAACATTCAGGATAACGGTGCATTCCAGGTATTTTACCTCACGGAAAGTGAAAAGCAGCAACTCGAAGAGCTACCCTTTGTGATCAGCGTTAAGCAGTATCGCGGGTATGAAAAAGGCCAGTGGGAATCCAATATTTTCCCCAGCGATCAGGAGCTGTTTCCATGGAATGCCGACTGGTATGGTCCCTTAAAAGTGCCTCAGGCTGGTGAGACCATTCAGATCAACAGGGAAACACTGGCCACATATGGCAAGGTGATCACCCTTTATGATCACAATGAAAATGCTGAGATAAAGGACGGAAAGCTGTACATTGACGGTCAGGAAAAAACGGAATACACGTTTAACCAGAATTACTACTTTATGATGGGGGACAACCGTCACAATTCACTGGATTCGCGCTACTGGGGTTTTGTACCAGAAGATCACATTGTGGGCAAAGGCTTCTTCATATGGCTTTCACTGGATGCCAACAAAAGCTTCCTGAGCAAGATCCGGTGGCGAAGGTTCTTCCAGCTTATTGAGTAGGGTTGGTGGATTGGTTGATTGTTGATTGATTTCAAACCATCAACCGTTGATCTAAATATCACCCTCCTGTGGTCGCAGGAGTATCTCCTCTATCACCGTACGGTCCGATAACCGGTAGGTGCTCCAAAGGGTTTCGGCAATATCCTCGGGCTTCATAAATCTTTCTTCGGGAAGGTCCGTTCCTTCCCAGCTGGCAGTGAGTGTAGCGCCAGGCAAAACAGACGTAACCCGTACGTTATGTTCCTTCATCTCTTCCCTCAGCACTTTGGACATGCCCAGTAATGCAAATTTTGAGATGCAGTAGGAACCTCCGTTGATATAGGGAATGATGGATGCTGTAGAACATATATTAAAAATGTGTCCGGCCCTCGCTGCTTTCATATCATGAATAAATCCCCTGGTCAGGTGGTAGGCACTGTACAGATTTGTATTGATCATCATCTCCAGTGCACCCTCCTCCTCTTCATGAATGGCACCGGGTATAAATACTCCGGCATTATTCACCAACACATCCGTTTTATCTGAAAAACCTTTTACGGCTGCTATGAATGAATTTATCTCTTCCCGTTTTGATATATCTGCCTTATGGATCAATATGGATACACCAAAGGAAGCTTCGATTTGCATTTTGAGAGCATCCAGATCCTGTTCGTTCCGGGCGCAGGTCGCTATGTTGTAACCTTCTTTCGCAAACCGCTCAATGACAGCCTTACCTATGCCTTTCGTACCTCCCGTGATCACTAAAAGTTTATCCATTACCTGAAATTAAGGATGAGTTACTGCGTTGTTCCGAAAACATGAATTTATCATGAAATGATTGCGCAGCCAAAATCATTTCCCATAATATTGTTATATTTTGAAAAATGGTGAACACCCGGAGGAATAGTTTATCTTAGCAGCGAATGGAGGCACTTGGTAAGTATTTTATATTTCTGGGCAAGCTTTTCGTCAACCGTGAGACTTTCGGCACCTATTTTAAACTGATCATAGATGAATGTGTCGCCATAGGTATCAACTCTATCTTTCTGGTATCTCTTGTTTCCTTCTTTATGGGGGCCGTAACTACCATCCAAACGGCATATAACCTGGTAAGTCCTTTAATCCCGGATTACGTGATCTCACTTGTTGTGAGGGACATGACCATTCTCGAACTTGCCCCCACCATCATTGGGGTGATCTATGCCGGAAAGGTAGGTTCCAGTATGGCGAGCGGCCTCGGAACCATGCGCATCAGCGAACAGATAGACGCCCTGGAAGTAATGGGGATCAATTCCACGAGCTACCTGGTACTCCCCAAAATTTTAGGGTCACTGCTGATGTATCCTTTGCTGGTCATTCTGGCCGGTCTGCTTTCCATTGTAGGAGGATATCTGGCTGGTGAATTTACAGGTGTCATCACGCCGACGGAATACATCTACGGTATACGATTTGAATTTAATGAATATATGGTGACCTTCGCTTTGATCAAATCATTCGTATTCGCCTTTCTGGTGGCATCCATATCCTCATTTAAAGGGTATTACACTACCGGGGGGGCAGTGGAAGTAGGCAAGGCCAGCACCGCTGCCGTAACACAAAGTGTAATAGCCATTCTGACCGCTGATTATCTGCTGGCACAACTTTTACTGCAATGATCAGAATTGAAGGCATCAGTAAATCGTTCCAGGGTAAGTCCATCCTTAAAAACATCGATGGTGTTTTTGAACAAGGCAAACCCAACCTCATTATAGGCGCCAGTGGTACAGGTAAGAGTGTATTACTGAAATGTATTGTAGGGCTGATCCCTCCCGATGAAGGCCGCGTCTACTATGGCGAAAAGGAATTCACTCAGGCCAACCGTGATACGAAAACAGAGATCCGACGGGAGATCGGCATGCTGTTCCAGGGTGGGGCGCTGTTTGACTCCAAGACAGTGGAAGAGAATGTGATGTTCCCGTTGGATGTATTGACGAATATGCCCATGCCGGAAAAGATAGACAGGGTAAACTTCTGTCTGGAGCGTGTAGGGCTGGAGGGCCAGAACCATAAAATGCCCTCTGAGATCAGCGGCGGTATGCAAAAAAGGGTGGGTATCGCCCGGGCTATCGTAAACAACTCCCACTTTTTGTTCTGCGATGAGCCCAATAGTGGTCTCGATCCCCAGACGGCCATTGTCATAGATGATCTGATCATGGAGATCACGGAGGAGTACAACATCACCACACTGGTAGTTACGCACGACATGAACTCCGTACTGGGTATAGGTGAACGGATCATGTTCCTCTATGAGGGCATCAAATGCTGGGAAGGCACAAAAGACGATATCATGGGAACAGGGGTGAAAGAATTTGACGACTTTGTATTTGCGAATAAGGTGATGCAGAAGCTTAGAAATAACCTCAAATGAAGATCAAAAAAATATTTGGCGTTATTTATATTGTGTTTGCGCTATGGTATGCCTACATCCGGCAAAATTTCATTCTGGGCCCACCCGACATGTCTTTTGACTATATCTCTTCAATAGTTATTCCCATAGGGCTTATACTTCTTGGCATATTGAGGCTTCGCAGGTAGGCCGCCGCAGCCTCAAAACAACGCACTGATCTGTACTCTACCTACATGGACCATGCGATTTTCCTCGGATTTTCTCCCATCATAGCTCAGGTTCAACTGTAAGCCGGCCTTGATCTTTTGCTGCCAGTTAAGTGACCAGGTTATATTTCTTCCAGGTCGCAGGGCCTCCAAAAGCTCATAGCCGATAGGGCTGTTCTCCTCACCGGTGAAATCAATATCTACCCATCTGAATTGTGCATTTAATGAGTTAAATACGGCTTTATTATACCGTAGCTCCATGATCACTTCACTGGATCTTGCCGCTTCGTCATTTTCGACGGTCAGGTTGTTTTCCTTATCAGTGTATTTGTATTGAAGGGTCAGTCTGAAGTTCATACCGGGCTGCCATGACATTTCCGGGTTTAGCTGATAGCGGTCGATCCTGTACTTACGTCCTGTTAGGAAATCTGAATCTGCATTTCTTACAGACATAGCGGAGCGGAACCTAAGGTTATAGCTACGATTCAGGTTGACCCTGAAATTTGCAGCATATTCTTCAAACGATGTACCTTCAAACCCATTGCCCAGCAACTGTTTTACCTGCTGATGGGTATAAACACCCTCAACACCCCATGCCGTATTGGTACGGTTATAGAAAAGCGTGGAACGCAAATTATTCCGTTCGCTCAGCAATGTTTCCGGTTCAATACGCTTGGCAAAGGTTAACAAACGGGCACCCAGATCCTTATCAGTGATCTTGCTTTCAGCACTCCAGGAGGTATTGTTCGAAAACCGGCTCAGCAGCCTCTTCAGCCCTCCCTGTTTTTTCCATGACCGGGGCATATCGATGTTCACCCGGTAAATGAACAGGTTCTGAAAGGCCGTTATGAACTCATTGGAAGGAATGAATATTTTGGCGTAGTTCCTTTCGTCAGGGTTCAATGCTTCAAAAAACTCATTCAGGTCCTGTACATTATCTTCGTTCAGGTCGCGCCAGGTATGTGTTCCCTGTCCCGGGGGAACACTAATGTAGACAAACTCCCTTCTCAGCTCACGGCTGTTGGCCACCGAATACGTAAGCTCGGAGCGCACATGCCGGTCAAACCAGTTACCGGACCAATCCAGCCTGCCGGAAATGGTCTCTTCGTCATCCCCACCTCTTGTAAGATCGAGCTTCCGGTAGATGAAAACGGTCTCCAGCCTGTTGTTGCTAAAGTCTTTTTTGAGAGTGAAACGTGTAGTTTGTGATGCGGAAAAGTCGTCCATTCGGCCTTCAAAAGGTCGCTGATCTTCCCTGTAGCTATACCTGAGGTCGAAGTTTATTCCAGCATCCTTCGAATTCCTCACATACCCCGTATGCTCATCAAAATACATGGCTGAAAAAGTCACTGAGTCCGTTTCATTGAATTTTACCACATTGTGATCGGACCGATAAACATAACCCGGCACTACCTTACCCAACGGATAGGAAAGATCTGCCATGTACTGATCCCATGCTGAAGATGTAGTACCAGGGTTGCTTCTCATTAAAAATGCTGACGACCTGATCTGAAACCTGTGCAGCTTTTTGTTGATCTTCAACCGGTGCTGGTAGCCATCCACCTGCTCACCTCGTTTTCTTCTGTTCAACTCATAGCCCCAGCGGTTAGCCTCATCCTTGACAAACTCAATGCCGGCATTGAAAATGTGATCTTCAAACCTTCTTTCATCTGCTACAGGGTCGTAGTTCCAGTCACGGTCATACTCAATATATCTGAACCGGTCAATAGGATTGAAATGCTCATCGTCATATTCAAAATCAAGGAAAGTATTGATCTTGTAGTCCGGCAGCAGTTCCAGACTGCGGCCCTGACTTTTTACTCCGGCTTTAAAGGCAAAGCCCTTGTCATCTTCACTATCCAGCTCTGAAAAGAGATTAACATCATTGGTGGAAAATGCCATTTCAGAAAAAAACTCCTCATGCGCTGACAGGGCATAGCTACCTCCTATCGTAGTCATCTGCTTTTTGTTGGCTACCGGTACGCTGATCACTGGCTCAAACTCGCCCTGAGGCACACCCATCACCGGCGCTATCCATTGAAACACTCTTCCATTGGCAGTGGTCTGGGCCTGAATATAGTTGCCATTTTGTGCTCCTACATTGGAAAAGGTGACCTGGAAAGTAGCGCTGTCTGGATTGGTGGAAAATTTAAAGATGCGGACAGTAGTCCCACTCACATCCGTAGTATCGATCTGCTTGTAGAGTATCTGTTCATTGTTGAACTCTACACTGTCAGCACCCGAGGCCACTGCCCTGCTCAGGTCATCACCAATAGTGCTCAGGAACTGCTTGTCCTGATCACTGAGCTCCACCAGGAGCGGTCTGTTTCTGTTATCACTTTCACTGTAGGTATTAAAAAAAAGCTTAAGCTTACCATATTCATGATAGTGACTGGCGGTGGCTATGGTCCGGTTGTAGTTCTGGTCCGAGAATTCATAGTCGACTCTTAGCCTTGAGAATTCCGTGATCAGCACCCTATTGGTAAAGGTTATTTCTCCGATATTGTAATCAATAATATAATCCTTGTTGAAGCCACGCTCAAGCCGCTCTCCATCGAGAAATACGCGTTCGGAGTTGGCCAGAATAATGATAAAGGATTCGTTGTTGGGGCCTGGTATGCGGTACGGCCCCAATGAGCCTTCGATTGGTTTTATTTGTACGGATGCAAACCTGCCGCGGGCCACGGAAATACCAGCAGAACTGACGGCTGTATCACCTTTTCCAAGTTTGTATCTCACTTCCGCCATCCCTCCCTGTACATTTTTATAGAACCGTAAAAACTGTGAGGGGCGGTTCTTCAGCACCACGTCACCACCCGTCAGTGTGATATTGTCATTATAGATCTGTATGAACACATTATCAAAATCCTGAAGCTGCTGGGTATTCCCCTCAGGCTGATAAGGTACATTTTGATCAGTAATAGAGGCGCGGATACTCAAATCATCGGTTAGCTTGCCTTCCAGGTTCAGGTTAAGTGTTGAATTCACAAAAACATCCTGATTATTACCAAAGGATATGCCCCTGCTTATGGTACCGCTTTTATTCAGCTCCGGAGTTTTGAAAAGCTCATCTCTTTGCCATACGCTCTTATTGCTGACTACAGGGTCCCTGAATACGGCATTGGAATCATAGATACCGGGGTCACGATGAAAATAACGCTGATGGAACTGCACAGGCAGTACCTTGTAACATACAAAAGCAGAATCCTTATGTGCTCCCCTGAAATTTACTGTTCCCTTTGACAGATCAATTGCCGTTTCAAATTCCTCGCCATTGGGGAAAATGAACGATCCGGGGGCAACAGATAGGGTGTCCAACTGAAAAGGCCGGTTGAAAGTATTCACCCACCGGCAGCGGTCATTGGAAGCCTGAGACAATACTGCATTACTCACTGTAGTGAGCATGATCACCGTTATGAGGTGTATGACTAGTCTTCTGCTGGCAATTCTATGAAAAATGATGTCCCCCTTCCCGTTTCCGTCTCAAACCATATCTTACCTCCTGCATGCTCCACACCGTGTTTCGCAATGGCCAGGCCTATGCCGGAGCCGGTTTCCTTTGTGCTGAAGTTCGGAATAAATATTTTATTGTGTATTTCTTCGGCAATGCCCATACCATTATCCTTCACCTCCAGCCTCACCATGGAGCCACCGGCTTTCATCAGTATCACACAAATTTTCTTCTTATCTCTTTCCATAGCCTGCATGGCATTCAGCAGAAGGTTATTGATGATCCTGCCCATCAGTTGTTCATCTCCTACCGTGTATACCGGTTCTGACTGAATTTGTAAATCAATAGAAACATTTTTAGCTGAACTATGCAAGCTTACTGCATTCCTGACTACATGGACCAGCTCATAGCGCTCGTGCTCGGGAATGGGCATCTTGGCAAACGAGCTGAATGATGAGGCGATATCATCCAACGTCTGGACCTGCTGAAGTAATGTATTGATCGGCCTGTTCATCTCTTCTTCTTCCCGTGCCACAAGTTTTCGGTTCAGGTGCTGGAGTGTAAGCTTCATGGGTGTCAGAGGGTTCTTGATCTCATGGGCCACCTGCTGGGCTATTTCACGCCATGCAGATTCCTTTTCACTACGTGACAGTGCTTTTTTGCTGTCCTCCAGATTGTCCAGCATCCGGTTGTACTCTCCTACCATCAATCCTATCTCATCATCTGCATCCCATGAAAGCGGCTCGTTCATACCCGTCAGTGTAGTCTTTTTCAGCTTTTGAGTGATAAAACGCAGCGGGAAGGTGAGCCATTCTGCCGCCATATAGGAGACGATCAAAAATACGATGAATACCACGGTAAATACGTTGATCACATTGCTCAATACGGTGATCTGACTTTGCTCCAGGTTATACTCGGATTGAAAATACGGTATACTCACAATGCCGATCAACTCTCCCTTGTCAAAGGATTTGACCGCAAAAAAGGTGGTATTGTAATTGAGCCTGCCGACTGATTCACGCTGAATATGCGAGTTTTCACCCCTTTCCCTGATATGAGCATACGCTACGGGATTGATATAGCTGCTTAGCAGATCATTTTCATAGATCAGCGGCTGACTGGAAGCGATCAACCTGCCCGCAGTGTTAAAAAGGTTCACATCTGCACCGGAAAATTTGGAGATCTGAGCCAGTTCGGTACGTAGCTCTTCCGGATCGGCAGAAATATTATTTACATAGTTGTTCAGGTCCTCACTTACATTGGTACTTATCCGTTCCGCCTTTTTGTAATACTCATAATTGACTTCGCTCTCGAAAGAAGAGTTGATCAGGCTGAGTGTAGTAGCGCTCACCGCAAAAAGTGGCAGGAAGAAGGCAATATTCAGGTACAACTGGATCTTCGCAGAATAGTTGAGACTTTCATTTTGCAGGCTGAAGTAGAGCGCATACAGGCCGGTAATTACCAATACCGCAAACACCTGAACAAGGAAAAGAAAGGAAAAATTAGATACGATATCGGAAAACGGATGATCATTGGAACTGATCACAATAACTCTGTTATTTACTTCTTTCACGGCAATATGCCAGTATCCGGAGTTCATCAGGGTCTGCCGGTAGATCCTGGGGTCATCCAGCAGGTTTCGGTCGAAGTCAAGCAGATAGTTAAAATCACCGGAGCTGTAGGTCACCCTGGAATCTTCATACACAGCATAGCTGTAGTTGGCATTTTGATAGGGAGTAAGAAAACGGTGATCTACCAGTAATTCAGGATATACACTTTCAGGGATTATTCTCTTCAAGGTAAGGTCAATGATCACATAGCCGACCGTCACCCCTCTCTTTTTTATCTCGATGAAGTTGATATAGCGTTTGGACACATCCCCTCCGATGTTATTGATAAAATAGATGCCATCGTAGGACGTTTTGTAGTTGGCTGCGTCAAAGCGCTGGATCTCCGCCGGGCTAAGTCCTTCCGAGGTGGTTTCGAGTGACCGGCCGGCTGAATTGTACAGGTAAATCCTAATATCGTATTTATTAAAGTAGCTGCTCAGGTAAACCTGACGTATTTTAGCCTTAACGATCTCCTTGGTGAGGAACGGGCTGGACATGCGGCTTTGAATAAAGAGGTCCTGCCGGATCTTGTCGCTGGCCTCCGAGAGCAGGAATTCTCCCAGATTATCATTTTCGATCAACAGCTGGCTGGCAAACTTCTTTTTCAATTCAACTTCACGCTCATTTTCAAACCTGTAAATGGATATGGCCCCCAGCAGCGCTCCTCCGATAACATAAACAAAAAAATACAGGAAAGTAGTATAACGTAGTTTTGCCACAGAGGCCGGAAGCTTCGTAATTCTCAGCACCACAAATACCCCGCTACCCACAAGCAGGGCCGGCCAGAAGATCTGCTGTAAAAAAAGGTTTACCAGTGAAAACATAAAAGCTCCGAGGCCAAAGGCAAGCACCAGTCGTCCCCGTTGGGGAAACAGCCGATGAAGCACTACGTAAACAGAGTGAAAAATAAAGAAGATGGAAACCATGAAAACCAGGAATATGATGAAACCTGTAATGCGGTTCCCATCAAATTCAAGACTGCGATTAATGTCAAAGGTGATATGCGAGTTGTGGTATAAGGTCTGAAAGATCAGGTATTTGACATGGAACATCAGCAAGCCTGAACCCGCCACCAGAGCACCCAGCCAAAGCCTTACAGGTCCGGACAGACCACTCATCTTTTCAACACTGAATGCCTCTCTGTGATTTCTGAACAGATACAGACAGACCAGGCAAAGGCAACTGAGGTTGATCAGCAGGTCCCCCAGGGACCGGTTAAAGCCGGAAGACGCAAAATACCTTGAGTCAAACAGCGGACTATCCGTAAGGTTACCCGGAAAGCCGATCCAGAGCATAAAAAACCTGATCACCAGCAGGCCTCCCAACATCAGCAACAGTCCAAACCAAAGGCCTTTTCTACCCATGGCATAGACCAGCAGGTAAAAGCCGGCCAGAAGAAATGCAAAACCTATGGTATAGAGAATATTGACCCACTTACCGGCCGATTTACCGGGTCGGAAATAGTCATCCGGGAATGTAACCCTGAAAAGACAATTGTTCTCACCCACACAAACCGGCCTGCCCTCTTCGGCACTGATGTCATGGATACGGACGCGCTGATTGGGAAAAATATCCTCATTGTAAGTAGACGATACAAAATCATTCTCGATCTTGTAACCACGGTATACCGGCAGAAGGGCAAATACCTCCAGCTCGGTGTTGGCAATCTTCCAACGTCGAACCACAAACGCCTTCCTTTGTACCTGTAGAAATCTGTACTGGTATTCTCCTCTGATCATCCGGTAATCTGGCACAAACCGATAGTCAGACCAGTAAACCAGGCTTCCTGATCTGTAAACAAAAAGAGGATGGCCTGAGAGTTGATTGATACGTGTAAACCTAAACCCGGGATTTTGCTCAAACCACTCCAGCACAGGTATCATTTGCCGCTGGAGATCGAACACCTCCCTGGCCAGTCTTTCGCTGATCATTGCCGCCTCACTCTCAGGTGAAAAACTGCTTTCATCTTCATGCATAAAGTGAAGAATACCTGCTGACAGCAGGAATGGCAATGACAGCAACAGCAGTTTATGTGCAAATGTTAATTTCAAAAAATTGAAGTTCTGGTTTAGCCTGGAACTTATGGATTTCATGATTTCCATAGGATTGCTTTTTGAGTACATCATATATTTCCCGGAAAACTATATTGTCGCAGTATCGGGATAACGTGGATGCATTCAGCAATGCAAATAAGAAACCAAAAATATACCAGATTAAATTTACCGAAGTTTTGGATATAAAGAGGAGTCGTAGCACCACTCAATATCTCAATCGTTTCTTACATAATGAAATTTAACATAAATCAGGTATTTTATACTACCCGGGCCAGAAGATAAGTGGTGCCACGATTGATGCTATAGTAATTATATATGTTTTCCACCAAACACTTTGCATTCCAGGTACCTGTGTGGCTACTGACCTTTATGAGTTGTATACATTTGAATTAGGTAAGAACGAGTAGTGAAAACACTCCACATCTCATTGGATGTCATAGCTACCAATTTATCACAGATGGACACTTGACCAAAAGCACCAACCGTTTTCATGATCGACAGGTTAAGTTCAGCTTCGGGATTGACAGCAGAACAACTCTGCTTTCCGGATCACCTACCGTACTGTGGATCGAAATCTATGCCACCAAACAAATGAAGGAACAAAATACGCGAATAGCGAAAGCTGACAGGAAGCAAGAGCAATACGCTACCTCCAATACCAATCAGGTATGTGTAAAGAGAATAGTCTCCCAGCACGGTCAGCGCTACTCCTACGGTCGTGAATATAGCCACTGAAAATGCATAGCTGATGTACATCGCTCCAAAAAAGAACCCTGGCTCTCTTTCGAAACGAAGACCACACACGGGGCAATCCTCGTTCATTTTGTGAAACCTGATCAGATTGTAGGCACTATACGGAAACATGGTACCCTTTCTGCATCGTGGGCATTTACCATGCAATATGGCGCTTCCTTTGCTGTTTGACGACATTCTCCTTGCTTTTTTTATACCATAAGTATCCAACTACTCCTATTGCCAGATAGGGCATGACAAACAGATACAATATTCCGAAGTTCAGGCTGGCACCTATTCCCACATCACCATTACTTACATTGTTTTCTATGGTTGCCCTGCACATGGCACATTGCGCCATTGCACCCGTTACTGAAACAATAAAAGAAAATATAAGGAAGGCTGACTTTTTCATTGATGTTCTATTTTGATCCCTGCTACCATTGCCTATACGTCCACGCCAAAATTACACTTTTAACTATAATTTAGTAGACTACTGTAGGGGCTTTCAGCAATAAAATCTTAAATACCTACTGGACAGTTTCTATGGATTTAACGTATTTCTTCGCTCTTTGTTGGTGTTCAGCCGACTACCGAAGACACAACAGGCAATGGGAAGCCCTGCTCCTAAACCTGGACGTAATAAGGGCTGATCATCAGGTAAACCACCACCCCTGTAACGGCAACATACAACCAGATAGGAAAAGTGATCCTTGCAAGCTTCCTGTGCTTGTCAAATCGCTTTGCCAATGCTCTTACAAAAGTAAAAAGCACCAAAGGTATCACCGCCACCGACAGCAGGATATGAGTGATCAAAATGAAGTAATAGAGGTATTTCACCGCCCCAGTCCCACCAAAGGGTGTAGGGTCACTGGTCATGTGGTAAAGTACGTACATGATCAAAAACAGGGCCGACAGCGTCAGACACACTTTCATCAGTACTTCATGCAGACCCGTTTTTCTGTTTTTTATGGCCCACAAGGCTACGATCAGCAATACAGCTGTTATGCCATTGGTAGTTGCATAGATGGGGGGCAGAAATGAAAAATCATACCCCTCTATTCTCACCCCAAAGAGCATTGCTACCGCCAGAGGGATAACAATGGATAGTGCTATGATCAGCTTGTTGTATTTTGAATCGTTGTCGGCTACTAAATCACTCATTTTCAAGTAAAATCTTTATTTCTACAATAAGCCTGTCCACTTCGTCCAGATCGGTCTCATAATAACCGCGTATGCGTCCTTTATGGTCATGAAGTATAAACTGATTGACCGTATCTGTGACAAAGTCGCAGTGCATCATTTTTTTAAATCCGGCGCTGTCCAGAGGCGTAAGACCGGCCGTATCCACTCCTGAACTGCCAAAGGCATTAAAGGTAAGGTCGTTTGGGAAAAGAGATCTTAAGCGCGTGGTTATATTGCGAAGATCCGTCGTTCCAAAGGCTGCTTTCTGCTCAAAAAAAACAGTCACGTTGGCCCTTCGGTCATTGCTCCGTCCCACAGCTACAGTGTAGGGTGAATCGTCGAAATCACATTCAGTGAACAATACCTGCACCCCATCTTCATAATAAACAGGTATTGAGAACTTGTTTTCCCCGTACAGTTTGAGGAAAACAAATATGATAACGGGTATAGCCAGGGTAGCTATCAGGAAAGTTATTTTTAAACCCTTCTGCATCGGAAACAAATAAGGCTAAAGTCAAAACTTCAGCCTTATCGTCAGAGGTTTGTCAATCTTCTCTAGTAATTAATGTCATTGATCGCCATACCCTCATAAATAAAGGCAATAAGCATCCATACCACAAATATCATAGGAATAAGTATGGACCAGATCAATACCTTCACCTCGTATTTGAGGTGCATAAATTCAGCCACAATATAGAAGGCCTTTACAATGGTCATGGCCACAAAGACTGCTACCCGTGTAGTAGCCATTTCCAGCGGTACGGTAAAGGCGATTAAGAATTCCAGCGCCGTGATCAACGCCAGGTAAAGGGCTGTTATCCATATTTTTCTAACCTTGGCTTTATCAACCGGTTGCGGTTGTATATGCGTTGTTTCTTCCATAGTCTCGTAGAAAATTTAGTCTTAAACCAGATAAAAGAAAGTAAATACAAATACCCATACCAGATCTACAAAGTGCCAGTACAGCCCTACTTTCTCCACCATTTCATAGTGTCCCCGTCTGTCATATACACCGGTAACGGTATTGTAATAAATAATAAAATTCAGCATCACCCCACTGAATACGTGTGTACCGTGGAAACCGGTGATAAAAAAGAAGAAGGCCGCAAAATCCGGCGGACCATACTCATTCCATGCCAGGCCGGCGCCACCACCACCTGTACCATGGATAAAGTGCGACCACTCCCACGCCTGACATCCCAGGAACGTCAGTCCGCCCACGATGGTCCACAGCATCCACTTCTCTACATCTTTGCGATCCATTCTGTGTCCTGCTTCCACCGCCAGCACCATGGTCACACTACTCATGATCAATATAAAGGTCATTATACCTACAAACACGAGGGGAAGACTCACCCCGTGCAGAAAGGGGACCGCCTCAAATACCTTTTCCGGGATAGGCCAGTACTCCTGAGAAAATGTAAAGGCCTCTGCGGTGCCCTGATAGGCCTGATGAGCAGATCGTATGAGACCGTAGGTAATGAGTAAGGCTGAAAATGTAAAGGCATCGGACAGCAGGAAAAACCACATCATCAGTTTCCCATAGCTGGCCTTCAATGGCGATTGACCTCCATCCCAAATGCTTTTTTTGGGGGTGTCAATGGTATGAGCGGTAGCAGACATAAATGATCTTTTAAATCTCAGTTAATGATTTAACAATAAAAAAACAAATAAATATATCCAGAGCGCGTCCAGAAAGTGCCAGTATGTGGCACACATCTGGATCTGATTCAGATTCCTGGAATGTACTTTATACCTGAGGGTCGAAATTAATACAATTATCAGAAAAATAACACCACTCACGAGGTGTAATCCGTGTAACCCGGAAAGAACATACAAAAAGGACCCTGATGGGTTGCCAACGAAGAAAACATTCTGGTCCACCAGTGCATTCCATACATAAAACTGACCAATCAGAAAGGCTATTCCCAAAAGTGTGGTTATGGAGATAGCAAGTTTGACCTTTTCCAGTTCGTCTTTTTTAGCTGAAATATATCCCCAGTGCATAGTGACGCTGCTCAAAAGGATGATCCCTGAAGTGATCCATAGTTCTGCCGGCAATTCAAACAACGTCCAGTTTCCTTCTCCCTGACGGACAATATAGGCACTGGTCAGCGCCGCAAATATCATTACCACAGTGATCATGAATAACCACAAAGCAAACTTACGGGGGTTCATGGCAAGAGGCCTTTTGGGCTCCTCAACCAGTTTCAAATCTCCAGTCATCTCTTCTCCTTTCATTTTTGTTTTAAACCACCTTCACTTGCAACCCTACCAGGCTTTAAAGGCCTAATGAGGTTTTTTATTTCTTTTAAATCATATCCAGCAAATAAGCGATCTGCACAATGGGCAGATACAAAAAGGATCCAAACATGATCCTCAGGGCCGACTTTCGTGAGCCATTCTTCATCAGGGCGAAAGTCTGACTTAAAAACAGTACTCCACATATGGTGACCACGATCGCCGAATCGATCCCTGTTATTCCGAATTTGGCCGGCAACAGGCCCAGTGGAATAAGGAAAAGTGTGTAGATCATGATCTGAATAGCCGTATTGACATCCTTTTGGCCACCGGAAGGCAACAGTTTGAAGCCCGCTTTTTTGTAATCCTCATCCGCTACCCAGGCGATCGCCCAGAAATGCGGGAACTGCCAGATAAACTGTATCCCAAATATGATCAGCGCCTCGTAAGTGATCACTCCTGTCACTGCTGTCCAGCCCAGCAAAGGGGGTAATGCACCTGGTATGGCTCCTACAAAAACAGCTATGGGCCCTACCCTTTTTAAGGGAGTGTACACAAAGCTGTACAGCACCATGGAAAGCAGTGACAATAACGTCGTGAGCAGGTTGGTATAAAGTGTCAGAATAGTGAGCCCGATACCTCCTATGATCAGCGCAAAAACAGCGGCCTCCGTAACGGACAGACGGGCCGTTGGCAGGGGACGATCCATGGTTCTTGACATCAGCTTGTCCAGATCTTTCTCAATGATCTGGTTGATCGTAATGGAAGCCCCTGAAACCAGAAAACCACCAAGGCACAACCAAAGTAAATGTAACCAGTTCAATTGCCCGCCACTGGCCAGCACAAAACCAAACCCACAGGAGAACGCCACCAAAAAGGACAACCTGAACTTCACCAGCTCCATGTAGGCGTTTATTTTAGCTGAAAGGATTGTTCCGTAAGATCCGTAGGTGTTCGTTACCATTATGCCAAAGCCGTTTCTTTTCCAATAAGCCTCAAAAATAACAAAAACTGTAGTCCAAAGCCCAATGTGCCTGCCAATAAATGGAGGGGCTGCATAACGGGCGGAATGGAACCATAAGCCATGATCACTCCAGAGAGGATCGATACTAAAACAACAACAATTAAAGCGTTCACAAGTTTGGAAGCCCCCCCGTACTTTCTCATCAAATAGATCAGGGCAAGGTGCAGGACGAGAATGATCCATGAGAACGAGCGATGGATGAAAAACTCCAGCCCCAGGCTTGCTATCCATTGATCACGGGAAGCGTTGGCAAACATGACAGCTACCCTGTCTACTCCTTCACGTACCTGTGTGCCAAAAGCGATCTGCACAAGCATCGTAAACATACATACCAGCAATATACCTTTGAACAATCCTGACCTGCCCGGCTTCAAACTATGTGACTTTTGATCCGTTCTATGAAACAGGACATTGAGTAGCGCCACGATCAGCAGCGCCAGAAACATATGTATGGTGATCATCCATGGTACAAGATTAGTGGAGACCACTACAGACCCTATCCAGCCCTGGAAAACCACCAGCAACAGGGTGGAAAATGCCAAAATTGTAATCACCCGGTCAGAATTAAAAAAATAAAGCGATCGCAGAAATGTAGCAATGATCAACAGGCCGATCGATACACCAATCAGGCGGTTGACATATTCAATCCAGGTCTTGTATTTATTGAAATCTGCCTCTTCCAGAATGGACTTATCATTGAGAATGTTATTCGCAGTTTTATCGAACCCCAATGCGGTCAGGTATTTTGCAAATCTCTCATTCTTTCTGGCCCTTTTACTGGAGTATACCTCTTTGTAGTTGTCAGGCAACTGGCTTACCTCCGTGGGGGGCACCCAGCTACCGAAGCATTTAGGCCAGTCGGGACAACCCATTCCTGAACCTGTACTTCGTACAATACCTCCGACAAGGATCAGAAAATAGACTGCTATTAAAGTAATCAGGCTGGTCCTACGGAACAGCCTGACCTTTTTGGATTCCTTATTTTTCATCCACAATGATCACCTCTTCATCCGAGTCCGTCTCAAGCTTTATCAGCTCGTTCTCATGTGGAAGATTGGACTCCGGAGTCTCTGAAAAGGGAACTGTTTGTGGAATAAAATCTTCTTTTGCGCCCGGCTTACTGTAATCATACGGCCACCGGTATACTGTTGGTATTTCGCCCGGCCAGTTACCATGCCCGGGATTGATAGGTGTAGTCCATTCCAGTGTATTGGACCCCCAGGGATTGGCAGAAGCTCGTCTGCCCCTGTAGATACTGTAAAAGAAATTGAACAGGAATATGAACTGCGCCGCCATCGTGACAATGGCCGCAATACTTACGAACATGTTCAGGTCACTGAAAGTGTTGAAGGTATCAAAATTTGTAAATGAATAGTACCTTCTGGGGTATCCTGCTATTCCAATGTAGTGCATAGGAAAGAATACCATATATACTCCTATAAAAGTCAACCAGAAATGAATGTATCCCAGTTTAGGGTCCATCATCCTTCCAAACATCTTGGGGAACCAGTGATAAATACCGGCCATCATTCCGAAGAAAGAGGCGCTGCCCATTACCAGATGAAAGTGAGCCACCACAAAGTAGGTATCATGCAATTGAATATCGATAGCTGAGTTACCTAAAAAGATACCAGTCAGTCCACCGGATATGAAAAAGGAAACCAAACCTATGGAAAACAGCATTCCTGACGTAAATCGTATATTCCCCCTCCAGAGTGTAGTAAGGTAATTAAACACCTTTACCGCTGATGGTACGGCAATAATGAGTGTCAATAGCATAAATATCGATCCAAGGAACGGATTCATACCAGTCACGAACATATGGTGCGCCCATACTATGAAAGACAGGATAGCAATGAAAAGCATTGATCCTACCATCGCTTTATAACCGAAGATCGGCTTTCGGGCATTTGTGGCGATCACCTCAGAAGTGATACCCAGAGCAGGTAATAACACTATATAAACCTCAGGATGTCCCAGAAACCAGAAAAGGTGCTGGAATAATATGGGGCTACCCCCTTGATTCGGAAGTGCTTCACCATTAATATATATATCTGAAAGGTAGAAACTTGTGCCAAAGCTACGGTCAAAGATCAATAACAATGCAGCAGCAAACAGCACAGGGAAAGATAAAAGACCGATAACAGCAGTAAGGAAGAATGCCCAAATGGTGAGAGGTAATTTCGAAAATGACATTCCTCTGGTCCGCAAATTTATGACCGTAGTAATATAGTTAATACCTCCCAAAAGTGTCGATATGATGAACAGCGCCATGGCCGTCAGCCACAGGGTCATACCAAGGCCAGACCCGTTTACCGCCTGTGGCAGAGCACTCAATGGAGGATAGATCACCCATCCCCCGGACGCAGGACCGGTCTCTATGAACAGGGATATGAACATGATCACACTGGAAGCAAAAAAGAACCAATACGAAAGCATATTCATGAACCCTGACGCCATATCCCTGGCACCGATCTGTAGTGGAATAAGAAAATTACTAAAGGTGCCACTTAGCCCGGCCGTCAATACAAAAAACACCATGATGGTACCATGCATAGTGACCAGTGCCAGGTAAAATTCAGCATCCAGCTTACCCTCAGGAGTAACCCATTCGCCGAGGATGGGTCTCAGCCATTCCAGCTGCATATCGGGGAACCCTAATTGTAATCTGAATATAAGCGACAACATCCCTCCTATCAACGCCCAGAAAATCCCTGTGATCAGGAATTGCTTGGCGATCATTTTATGGTCTGTGGAAAATACGTAGGTAGTCCAAAAATTACCATGATGATCATGGTGCTCATGATCATCGTGATGAGTTTCTTCCGTAAGATGAATATCTGCAGTAGCCATATCTCCTTTATCTTATAATGATGCTTTCAAGTTGTTTTCGTCGCCCTCTACCATTCCCGATTTGATCCTGGCAAGCTCTCTGTTCTGCTCCGGTACCTGTGAAAGATAATCCGGGTTCAACTTCAACCATGTAGGTTGCTCCGATTTCCATTGCTCATACGCTGCGGGCTCATCCACCACCAGCCTCATTTTCATGGAAAAGTGCCCTTTGCCGCAGATCTCAGTACAGGTAATGAAGTAATCAAATTCCTGATCATTCAGTTCGTCCCTCATTTCCTGAGTAGACTTGGTAGCGGTAAATTTAAAATGTGTAGGCATACCGGGAACTGCATCCATTTTTACCCTGAAGTGAGGCAGAAATACACTGTGCAATACATCTCTTGCCCTTATTTTCAACAGTACTTCCTTACCCTTGGGAATATGCATCTCAATAGGCATAAAGTCATCGTAGCTGTTCTTATCCTTAAGGTCCATACCGAATTGGTTTACAGCATCGATAAGCATGTAATCGTAGTCTCCCAGGGTATTGTCCTTTACTCCGGGATACCGCACTCCCCAGGCAAACTGATAGCCCATGATCTCCACTACCTCCGCATCTTCAGCGGCCTCGCTTGTAATATCATTCCATGCCTTCAGGCCCGTGAAAACCAGCCCGGCCAGAACAATGGCAGGCACGATGGTCCAAAGAAGCTCCAGTTTTGTATTGTCAGGATAGAATTTCGCTCTTCCTCCCTCCTTATGCTGATAGACAAAGCTGAACCAGAAAAGCAGTATGTTGGTGATCAGAAAAACCACTCCTGTCACTGCCATGGTAACCCAGAAAAGTGTGTCTGTCCACACGCCATGGTCAGAGGCCACCGGCAAGGTATAATCGTCGAAATAAGTCCATGAATACCAGAAAAAGAATCCAAACCCTCCAAACAAAAAGACAAGAAAAAGCGCCGCATTCACTTTGTTACTTGTGGTAGCCACTTTTTTGTCCGACCCTTTCACCACACTCACCAATCTACTGATCCTGAACAGCGTGTACAGGATGATCAGCAGTAGCAGTACCCCCAGAACAATAATAAACTGAAACATATTATGCTATTTAACGATTATCAAAACTTTATATGTGATGATGTAAACTTTCCTGTAACATGGGGT
>LYSV01000119.1 GCA_001657315.1 Flammeovirgaceae bacterium BBD 1991-12
ATCTTGGGCAGGATGAAATTGTGCTCAACGGGTTCATCATGCTTACCAACCGGGTGTATTTGTTCTCGCATGGCAGCACGATCAAGACCCCTCTTGGTGCGGCAATATATTACAGTGATCTTATTACCATTTTCAATGAGGGCCTAAGGACCACAAAGCTCTCATTCAATGCCAACATTGAAGAATTCCGTTTCAGGAATGGAGCACTGGGCCTGCGTGATGTGAATATATCCGAAGGGCCGGGCAAGCTGATAGGGATCATGGGTGCCAGCGGTGCCGGCAAGACTACCCTTTTGAATGTGCTGGCAGGTATTGAGCAACCAACCAAAGGAAGTATAAAGATCAATGGTTATGATATCCATACCGAGAAAGATCAGATACATGGTGTAATAGGCTATGTATCCCAGGACGACCTGCTGATAGAAGAGCTTACCGTATATCAGAACCTCTATTACAACGCTAAACTCTGCTTTGCTGATTTTTCGGAAGAAGAGCTTGACAAACGCGTGATGGAGGTACTGGAAAGCCTGGGGCTTGACCAGCGAAAGGACCTGAGGGTAGGCAGTGTGCTGGATAAAACCATCAGTGGTGGACAGAGGAAACGACTCAATATCGCTCTCGAGCTGATACGTGAACCGGCCGTTATGTTCGTGGATGAACCCACTTCGGGGCTCTCCTCACGTGATTCTGAAAATGTTATTGACCTGCTGAAGGAGCTTTCGCTGAAAGGCAAGCTTATCTTTGTGGTCATCCACCAGCCCTCTTCGGACATCTATAAAATGTTCGATAAAATGTACATCATGGACACCGGCGGCTATCCGGTGTTTTACGGGAATCCGGTGGCTGCTGTTACCTATTTTAAGAAGGCCACCAACCAGGTGGATAGCGAAAGAGGGCAGTGTGAGACCTGCGGTAACGTCAACCCTGAGCAGATCTTTAATATCATTGAAGCCAAGGTAGTAGATGAATATGGTCAGCTCACCAACAAGAGAAAAGTGAACCCCAAGGGCTGGAATGAAAGCTTCAGAGAGAACTTCATCCTCGAAAAAGTGGATGATGTGAACGAAGAGCCTCCTCACTCACTGAACATCCCCAACAAGCTTAAGCAGTCCGTAATATTTACCATCCGGGATTTCTTTAGTAAGATAAGCAACCGGCAGTATTTACTGATCAACCTCTTGGAGGCGCCACTGCTGGCACTGATCCTGGCATTCATAATCCGTTACAAGAGCTCGCCCTACAGTGATGAGTATATTTTCAGATTCAATGAAAACATACCTGCATTTATGCTCATGAGCATTATTGTTGCTCTGTTTATGGGCCTGACGGTAAGCGCTGAAGAGATCATACGTGACAGAAAGATCCTGAAAAGGGAATCATTCCTTAACCTTAGCTGGAACTCCTACCTCGTTTCCAAACTGGGTATCCTTTTCCTGCTTTCAGCCATTCAGACCCTTTCTTTTGTGATCATTGGCCATCTTATACTGGAGATAAAAGGTATGACCATTGCCTTCTGGCTGGTGCTGTTCACCTGCTCGTGCTTTGCCAATGTACTGGGCCTGAACATCTCAAGCGCTTTTAAAAGTGCCGTAACGGTTTATGTGATGATCCCTTTATTGCTGATCCCGCAGATGATCCTGAGTGGGCTGTTGTTCAGCTTTGACAAGCTCAATAACATTCTGAGCACCAAAGGCAAGGTGCCTATAGTAGCAGATCTTATGGCGTCCAGGTGGGCTTATGAGGCTATGGCAGTACACCAGTTCGTCAATAATCCCTATGAGGAACCCTACTATAATTTCGAAAAACAGGAGGCCGTAGCTGATTTTAATGCTGCCTATCTTGTGGAAGAGCTGAAAAAGAAGAGGCAATATGTAGCTACCCACTACAAGGCTGATAATGACTCCATCCGAAAGATCGTTGAAAAAGACCTCAACATTCTGAAGACAGAACTGAATAAGGCTTCCTTCAGGGCGGGGCTTGAAAGCATTGATGTTGACAACCTCTCCGTAGCTGCCTATTCGCCTGAAACTGATAAAGTGATAGAGAACTATCTGAGCAACTTCAAAAAACACTATCAGGACATCTACAATCAAACGGTGGTGAAGAGGGACAAGATGGTGGTATTTTTTGAGACCAACGAAGCGTATGACTATGATCTGAACGAATACAAAGACGATTACTTCAATGAAAGCCTGGCGGATCTGGTGAAAAACGTAAGTGAGACGGAGCGGATCACCGAATACAGGGGAAAACTCATACAGCAGTACAATCCTGTTTTTAATGATCCGAAGCCAAAAGGATTACTGGATTACCGGGCCCATTTTTTTGCTCCTCAGAAACATTTTTTAGGGACTTACATGAGTACATTCGCATTTAACCTGATCGTGATCTGGCTAATGACGGTGGTCCTGTATGTCACACTTTACTTTGAGCTTCTGAGGAAAGGAATAGCCTCTTTTGGCAAGATCAAATTCGGCCAAAAATCGCAAGGATGACGCATTCGGATTCCCGGGTGAATCCAAAAAATTATATTTGTTATCGATGTTTGAATTTATATTTTTGTTAAAATCACAAAACTTTTTAATATGAGGAATTCAATTTTTGGAATATTAATTGTTTTCGTTGTTGCCTGTGGTCCGGGAAACAAACCCGATGAACAGGCATTCCTCGAAACACTGGATTCTGCCGCTGTAGAGGGACCTGCCATTTCGGAAGAAGTGATCAGCAGCGTTCTGCAGCAAATTCCGTCGCCCCTGGAGATCTCAGTACTGCTTAAGGAGTCAGGCACCCGGTACGATAAAACATTACTGAACAGCCCTGACAATATTTCCAAATACAACAGTAACTATCAAAAGGCACTGAACCTTGGGGTTTACGGTACTGACCTTGGCTATACAAATATCTACGAGCAAAACCAGGATGGCCTTGATTACATGAGCGCCATCAAGGAGCTGGCTGATGGCCTGAGCATAGGACAGTTCTTTGATATAGAAACCATAGGACGACTGGCTACCAACAGCAAGAACCTGGATTCGCTGCTTTTGATTACTACCCAAAACTTTAACAGTATCAATAGCTACTTACAGGAACAGAACAGGGCCAATCTCAGTGTACTTCTTCTTACAGGTGGCTGGCTGGAGGCTATGCATATTACCTGCCAGGTGTCTATACAGGATCCCGATAACAGAGAGCTGCAGGAAACCATTGGTTCCCAAAAGATCATTTTGGAAAACATTGCCCTGCTTTTGTCCTTTTATAAAGAGGTAGACCAGAACATGGCATCACTTTTGTCAGATGTGCAAAAACTGCAGGCCGAATATGAATCGATTGAAATAATAACCACTTATCAGGAATCTACTTTCGAAGTGATAGATGGGGTGATGGTGATCAAGGATAACAGTTCCAGTGAGATAAAGATCACAAATGAAAATGTAGAGAATATTAATAACATTATTGGTTCAATCCGAAATAAAATCATTAGCTAGAAGTTTAAGTCATATGAAAAAGGCATTATATACAATATTTGTAGTTGGAGTTTTAGCAGTGTTTACCAATGAGGCCATGGCTCAGTGCAATCCGGAGCCTTATACTACTGCCTGCATACCCAAGCTGGCATCTGGCTTTAACTTTCTGAAAAGCTATAAAATCGACGGTCAGGGCGGCTCCAAGACCAAAGTGGAGTACTCCTACGTTTTTACAAAAGGCACACAGTATATGATAAATGTGTGCGCCACAGGTGAAAATACGGATGGCATAGTAGTGAGCCTGTACGACAGCAACAGGAACAAGGTGGTAAGCAGTAAGGTGAACGATCAGTACATTTCAGCCATAGCCTACCCGTGCAATACCACCGGTATCTATTACATCCAGTATACCTTTGACACATCGAATGAGTTTTGCGGTGGTAGTGCCCTTGGATTCAAGCGGTAAAAGCCGGATGGACAGATAATTTCGAGGACAGGTTTTTGCAGAAGACCTGTCTTGTTTTTTCCCAAAATGAAACAGGCGAGTCTAAATTTTGGATTCGAGGCGCGGTACTTTCAGCTCGGTGAGATCGGTAAATCAACAAAAAATCTCATTTTTGTTTTACACGGGCATGGACAACTGGCAGAATACTTTCTAAGGAAATTCAGCGTGCTCGATGATGGTAGTAATTGTATTGTAGCGCCTGAGGGCTTGTCAAGATACTATCTGGAGGGATTTAGCGGAAGGGTAGGGGCTACATGGATGACGAAAGAGGACAGACTCAGAGATATCCGCAACTACCTCAGCTATCTGAACAGCTTGTACGATCAATTCAGACCAAAGCTGCAAGCCAATACAAAGGTGACCGTATTGGGCTTCTCGCAAGGTGCAGCTACGGCTTCCCGTTGGGTGGCTTCGGAGGCGATGGAATTTGATCAATTGATCCTCTGGGCTGGTATTTTCCCTCCTGATATGGATTTCCGGTTTGCCTCCGGTAAGTTCCACTCCAAAACCATAAAATATGTATACGGAATACATGACCCTTTCCTGACCGCAGATAAGTTAGAGGAAATGCGTGTACTCTCGGACAGACTCCACGTATCGCCCGAAGTAATTTCCTTTGACGGTGTCCATGAGATAGAAGAGAAAATCCTTATTCAGTTATTTTGACTCCAGTTGCATCGGGGCTGGAATGGAGAACCTTATTAATTATCCAAAGACCAGGTATAAAGATGGACTAATAACCTGATCTCAATAACCAATAACTCAATCCTCAATCACGAAGTTCCTCTACACTTACCTCTCTTTTCACCGTATATCCCCAGAAGCCTATAAATCCGTATTCATTGGCCACACCACCGGAATTTTCAAACCAGAAATCCTTTTCCACATCGGAAGGTCTCCCGTCCAGAATTTCGATCGTCTGATCTGCAAATGCCTGGAATTCTTCTACTTTCCATGTCCAGATCCTGTCGTTCAGGAGATCTCTGTTCGCCAAAGAGGCTGTGGTTTCCTGTTTAACCACTTTTGCGGTCACTAGTTTAGCCAGTTGTTCGTTGTCAGGATCTTCAATGATCTTTCGCGCATGCCCGATATGATCAGGGTCTGTCAATGCCAGTATAAACGATTCCTCCTGGGGAGCTACAGTCTCAGATATGAGAAAATAAACCGTGCCTTCGTCTTCAACCGGCTGTGCATCATCGGAACTGCAGCCATTGAGTACAAAAATTAATATCAGGTAATAAAATGTGATCAGTGTCTTTATCATGTTTGCTTTTGTTTTTTGATAAGACACATGATCTGATCTGTTGGTTTGAAGAATGAAGATCAGGAAGCAATGCAGATCAGAGGGATAAGTCGAAAAATTACAGGTGATGTCCTTAAAATGCCGGCTCAGGTCCTTATCCCTACCTGGTTAATTCGATTTATGCACAGTAGTAGCGCTGGTCTGGGCTGTGGGAAAAACGATCAGGTCACTCAGGTTAACGTGAGCTGGACGTGTTACCATAAACAATATGATCTCAGCTATATCCTCAGCCTTCAGAGGATCGTAGCCCTGATAGATGGAATCTGCCCTTTCCTTATCACCCTTGAACCGGACCAGTGAGAATTCCGTTTCAACCAGGCCGGGATGAACGGCGGAGACCTTTATGCCATGCTGTCCGAGGTCTATTCTCATGCCGTTATTGATGGCATCTACGGCATGCTTTGAAGCGCAATAGACATTACCGTTGGGATATACCTCCTTGCCTGCTATGGAACCGATATTGATAATATGGCCGGATCTACGTTCCACCATCCCACTTATGACGGCCTTTGATACATACAGAAGACCTTTCACATTTATGTCGATCATGGCATCCCAGTCCTCCATACTTCCGGTATCTATCGGGGCGAGGCCATGTGCGTTACCAGCATTGTTCACGAGTACGTCAATGTCTTTCCAGGGACCGGTCAGGGAGTTTATAGCGGCATTCACGGCCTCACTGTCCCTCACGTCGAAGGAAAGCGTGACAGTTTTGCATACATTCTTTAGCTCCTCCTGAAGCTCTTTCAGTCGCTCTTCCCTTCTGCCGCAGATGATGATGTCATAACCATTGTTACCCAAAATACGGGCCGTTGCCAGCCCTATGCCGGAAGTGGCTCCGGTAACCAGTGCTATTCTGCTCATTATTGAAATAGTAGGTATAAAGTAACGGTATTGGTGTTTAGCCTGTCAATGCCCTCACTCAACGGGTTGATTTCCGAGCCCAGCATATTGGCTATACCTTTTGAGAACCGCAGCTCCGGAGAGAATTTAAATAATGGGTAATATATATCCAACCCAAAGCCAAATTCAGCGGAAAGGTTAAATTCCCGTATAGGCAGATTATCAGTAGTGGCACCTTCCAGGTCCTTTTCTCCCGATGCTTCAATACCCGGTTTTATACCTCCTATAAGGTAAAGACGATTATTTCCTCTCCTCTCTGACTTGTATTTTAAAACCAGGGGAAATTCTACCACCGTTGTTTCCACCAGCACTTCCTCCGAAGGCTGGTCAAGGTATCTGTACTCAAGGGGATGTTCATAAAATGCTACCTTAGGCAGTAGTCTGAGGTCGAAGAAATCAGCCAGTTTCATGTTCACAATAAAACCCAGCGAGAAGCCGGTCGACCATTTTGGTGAAATAGAGTACAGGTTGTCAAACTGCCGGGCAAGAAAAGCTTCCGAGTATTTTAGCTGATATGCACTGGTGTGCAGCCCGATCAAAAAACCATAGCTCAGAAAGCGGTTGTCATAGTTGGGGTTGTTCATATTTACCCGTCGCTGCGAAAAGGATGCAGTGGATAAAAGCAGCAACGAAAGAAATATTATTTTTCTCCTATATAAATAGAGCTTACTCCAAAAGTGAGTGGTATGCATCTGGTGTTTTTAAATCCTGCTTTCTCCAATACGCTCAAAAAATCCCGACCATCCGGAAAAGTCTGTACGGACTCCGGAAGATACGTGTAGGCCGCATGATCTTTTGAAACAATCCTGCCAATTTTAGGTAAAATTGACTTAAAGTAAAAATTGTAAATGTTCTTAAAAGGGAACTTTGACGGTCTGGAAAACTCCAGGATCACCGTTTTACCACCCGGCCTTACCACGCGATGCATGTCGGCCAGCCCCATTTCCAGATTTTCAAAATTCCTTACACCAAATGAAACGATAACCGCGTCGAAGATATTGTCGTCAAACAATAACTTCTCAGAATCCCCCAATTGAAGGTCAATGATGTGATCCAGCTTTTTCTTCCTAAGCTTTTGCCGGCCTACCTCCAGCATACCTTCGGAAATGTCAACCCCTGTGACTTTCTCAGGGTTGAGCTCCAGGGCTTCTATGGCGAAATCACCGGTTCCTGTGGCTATATCCAGTACGGTCTTTGGGTTGTCCTTTTTCAGAAGCCGGATAGCTTTCTTCCGCCATAGAATGTCTATGCCGAGGCTAAGAAAATGGTTGAGGAAGTCGTATTTACGGCTGATGTTGTTGAACATCTCCGCCACCTGCTCCTTCTTGCCTGTCTGCTTTTCCTTGTAAGGTACTACTTCCATCACATCCATTTTAGAGTATTAACCGGATACAGCATTACGGTGTTTAAAAATCCGTGCAAATATCTGACTATCCGATCCCAAATCCTAATGCCGGGAAGCCGGAAGAAAAGTTATGGGTAAGGGTGAGCGGAATTTTTCTGAAGTTGTATTTTTCCGTCACAAGGTTCTCTGAGCCTGATGGATATGACCCATACCATTGTTGTGAGGATCTCCTTTACTTACCAGTCACTTTGAATTCTACACGCCGGTTCAATTCCCGGCCGTCTTTTTCATCATCATTGCTGGCCATGGGTCTCTCTTCGCCGTAGCCCACCGCTGTGATCCTCCGAACATCTACTCCTTTGTTTACCAGGTAGTCCTTAACTGCATTGGCTCGCCGCTGAGACAGGTCTTTGTTGTAGGCCGTACTGCCGATTTTGTCTGTATGACCTGAGATCTCGATCTGCAGGCCGGCATTTTCGGCCATCATCGTTTCCAGCTTGTTCAGCTCCATGTAGGACTCATCTGTAAAAGTAGTCTTGTTAAAGGAAAAGTAAATATTGCGCAGCACTCTGCGGGTACCTACCCTCAGTTTACTCATACTTACAGTACGTGCAAGCTCCTGCGGCTGGCTGGAGGCTGCTGGCAGGTTAATGTCTATATTCTGGAATACATAGCCCGGTTTTTCCACAAAAAGTGTATGTGAGGTAGGCTCGGGCAGTGTTACGGAGAAAGCATAAACCCCGGTACCCTGATTTGATTTGCCAGCCACCCGTTTATCAGCCTTATTCACCAGGCTTATCCGCGCATCAACAGGCTGATTGTTCTCATCAGTGACTGTGACTGTCAACGTGACCGGCAAAAAGGTATTGGCAGGCTCTATTTCCACCTTTTCCGGTTCTGTGGTGTCCGGTTGCTTTGGCTCGGTTTCAGCAGGTTCTATATTTTTTGAAGCTATGTTATCGCTTACTTCATCTTCCTGTAAAATGGTGACCATGTAGATATCGGTAAAACCCTGACCATCTTCCCTTACGGATGCATAATATCCACGTTTACCATCTTCTGTACTTACAAAGTATATGTCGTCGTCCGGCGTATTGATCGGGTAACCCAGGTTTTCCGGCTCACCCCATTTTCCTTCGGCACTGTCATACACTGATTTGAAGATATCATAACCGCCCATACCCTTTCTTCCCTGGCTACTGAAATACAGGGTTTTACCATCATAATCGATGAAAGGGCCATCGTCATCGTACTGAGTGTTGATGATTGGTCCTAAATTTCTCGATCTGGTCCATTCACCGTTCTCATTTTTTATACTGAAATAAATGTCAATACCTCCCAGGCCACCTGGGCGGTCGCTGGCAAAGAAGAGAACACTACCGTCCGGAGTGATAGACATGGAGCTTTCCTTAAAGCCTTGCGAATTGATATTATCACTCATAGGCTGTGGGAATGTCCACGTGCCATCTTCCTTTCGAAAAGATTCGAAGATATCACCATTGTTGTCATCCTGATAAATGAACAGTTGATCCCCTTCAGCAGAAAGTGCAAGTGTGGAGGAATGAAATTCAGTATTGACCACTTCCCCGATATTCTGCGCCGGTTGCCACACTCCGTTCTTTTTTTCACTGAAAAAGATATCTTCGTAAGGCTTGTTATCAGAAAACACGTTCTGATTCAGGTTCCCGTCCCTCCGGCGTGTAGTGAATACCATCAGTGTTTCGTCCTGATTGACCACCGGTCCAAAATCGTCGTATTCCGAGTTAATGGCGCTACCTACATTGACAATAGAGTAATGCGCCGGGTTGGCTACAAATTCTATGGCATTTTGGCATTCGAACATTCTTCTTTCCACATCCGGCAGTTCCGTCCGGTCTCTCCCGCGGTATCCGTCCTTTTCCAGCAGCTTGGTCTTGTAGCGGTTGTAATACGCCAGCGCTTTGTCGAATTCCATACCATACTGGTAGCTTCTTCCTATCCAGTACAGGATATCAAAACGGAAATCGGGATCAAGGTTCAGGACATTCAAAAAGTATCCCACAGCCCTGTCCTTGCCCACTGTTTTCATATGGAAATCCCCGGCCCGGTAGTTGGCTACAATATTTTCCGGATCGGCCTGGGCTGCCTGTATATAAAGGTCTCTGGCTACATCCATCGCCTGTGTGGCTTCCATCACCAGTTCAGCCTGTTCTATCAACTCCAACGCCAGTTTTTTATTATCCTCATCCTGAGCAAAAGTGCTAACTGAAAAACCCGACAGAAAAACAATAAAAAATAAGTTCCTACTCCTTTTATACATTTGCGAAGATATTAGCAATCTATAATCAAGTTAAAAAAATGGCCCGTAAAGGCTTCAGATATCTCAATATCGAAATATTTAGACAATTATAAAATTAATCGTTGATTTGAAGTGTTACTTTAAGTTCAAAAAATTACAGGCTTGCTGTTTAGCGAATAAATATAGCTATTGTTTTGGATTATCACAATTTGCCTTCTTGAAGAATGAAGATAAAAACATCTGAATTTATCACCAGCAGCAGTAAAATCGTGCAATGTCCGGAGTCGGTTCTGCCCGAGTTTGCGTTCATTGGCCGGTCCAATGTGGGGAAATCCTCACTGATCAATATGCTGACGGGCCGGAAGAGTCTGGCCAAAGTCTCCGGGAGGCCAGGCAAAACACAGTTGATCAATCATTTTCTGATCAATAATGAATGGTATCTGGTGGATCTCCCCGGGTATGGATGGGCCAGGGTAGCCAAAAGCGAGAAACAGAAATGGGGTGTAATGATCCATGACTACATTGTAGAAAGAGAAGGCCTTGTATGCCTGTTTGTGCTGGTAGATTCCCGCCTGCCACCTCAGCCTATCGATGTGGAGTTTATCAACTGGCTGGGAGAGAAAGGCATACCCTTTACCATTGTTTTCACCAAGGCAGATAAGCAATCCAAAAATAAAACGCAGTCCGGCATAGCCAAATACAGGAAACACCTTTCGGCATATTGGGAGAAGCTACCAGACGTATTTGTGACCTCTGCAGTAGATCATCAGGGAAAGGAAGACGTTTTAAGCTACATAGAGCGGCTTATTTGACATTTTGACAACCCGGCCACACTTCCAGGGTTGGGGGAGCTATTTTTACAGGAATTATCTAAGTATCGGTTAAACTTTTAATACATGGTCCAGGTTCTGTAACAGGAATCAGGAATTGAATAGTTTTGCATGTGAAACCTATCTAAAATTATGGACTATAGTGAAATTGCTTCTGTATCAGGAAAAGGAGGTTTATTCAAGATTGTGAAACCCACCAGAACGGGGGTCATTCTGGAATCGCTGGATGAGCACAGGAAAAAGCTGGTGGCGGGAGCCACTCAGAGGATCTCAGTATTGAGCGATATCAGTATTTACACTACTACCCAGGAGGGGTCAAAGCCATTGAATGAGGTCTTTTATGATATTTTTAAGGAATTTGGCGATGATCCGGGAGTGACCTCTACCTCAGACCCTGACGAACTGAAAGCTTTTTTGAAGCACATTCTGCCTGAATATGACGAACAGCGGGTTTACGTAAGTGACATAAAAAAACTCGTTACATGGTATTCACACCTATTAAAACAAGCGCCGGAGCTACTTCAGGAAACAGAACAGAAAGAGGAAAAAGAAAAAGAGCAGCCTGCCGGTAAGTCCGATGGCTGAACCGGTCTACAATCAGGCAATACCACTGATCACAAGAGATCTTTCGCTGAGAAAAGGAGATCTGCCTGAAGAAGTGAGTGATCTTTCAGAACTAAGGTCTTTATTGATCCCCATTGTCAGCCACCTCATGGATACGGATTTTAACCGCCTCCTGAATGTTCTGTATCGCATCGATGTGCAGGAGTCAAAAGTTAAGAAAACACTGGCTGAAGGTCAGCCCGATGCAATAGCAGGAGATATTTCTGATCTTATCATAGAGCGCGAGCTTCAAAAGGTGGAACTGAGACGGAGATATGGTTCTAAGTTCTGAGTTGAAAGTTCAATGTTCCAAGTTCAACGTTGAACTTGGAACATTGAACTTTTAACTATTTACAACTTCTCCCCGCAGAATTTGCAGAACCGTGCTTCCTCATCATGACCATGCCGGTTGCAGTTCGGACAGTTTTTGGCAGTGGGCTTTGTGATCATTCGGTTTTGGGTCATTTCGGCAGTGACTATGCCCGTGGGCACGGCTATGATCCCGTAACCAAGGATCATTATAAAAGTAGCCAGCCCCTGTCCCAGCGCAGTTTGTGGAGCGATATCACCGTACCCTACCGTCGTCAATGTCACTACCGCCCAGTAAATACTTCTGGGGATGCTTGTAAAACCATTTTCAGCCCCTTCTATCATGTACATCAACGTGCCCATGATCACGGTCATAGCGAAAACGCCACCTATAAACACGGTGATCTTTGCCCGGCTTGCCTTCAGTGCGGTAGTGAGCTGAGAAGCTTCCCCCAGAAAACGGACCATTTTCAGTACCCTGAACACCCGTAGCAGGCGGATGCTTCGGACGATTAGCAGAGACTGAGCACCGGTTATAAAAATACTTAGGTAGGTGGGTATAATGGACAGGAGATCCACAATGCCAAAAAAGCTGCGTATGTAACGCCACGACCTGCGGACGATGATGATGCGAATGATGTATTCTATGGTAAAGAAAATGGTGAATATCCATTCTATGATATACAGATGCATTCCGAAATCATTTCGTATGCTTTCCACACTTTCAAGTGTTACTACCAGCACACTGAGCAGGATCGCGATAAGAAGTACTACATCAAAGGTTTTGCCCCAGAAGGTTTCCGCCTCGAAAATGATCTCATAAAGTGTTTCCTTCCAGTTCTGTTTGGCTCTTTTGTCAGGCATTGGAATCTTCTTTCGTCAGCTCAGCAATTTCCCTGTCAAGTTCCTCCCAGTCGTCGAAATTCAATTCATCTTTTTCTTCCAGATCCTCCTTGTTGCTGATCAGTGCTCCGGACATGATAAAGCTTGTGGCCAGGATCACGATAAGTAAGATGGAGGCGTTAAAATTCTGGTCTTTAAAGTTGTCAGGAATAGAGAAGAATAACAGGATCGTGATCAGCCCTCTGGGGGCGATCCATACCAGTGGAAAAATGTTTTTCCTGACGATACCCTTCAGCATCACATAACGGATGACATAGGTAATGACCAGTATGGCCAGGGCTATATAGATGGCCGTCAGGTCACCCAGGCCGGAGAAATCGAGAGTCATACCGAATATCACAAAAAAGAAGGTGCGCACCACAAAGGCAGATTCCATGGTAACGATATGAAAATCTTCCAGAATACGTACCAGAGGCCCTTTCCTGAGTAATTTTTTGAGCTTTCCTCTGAAAAATACCTCTGAATTGTTCAGCACCAGGCCAAAGACCATTATGATCAGCAGCGATGAGAGGTGGAACATCTTGCCTACCGCATAAAGAAGCACCAGCACCGAGATCAGAAAAAAGAGCTTCACCTTCGACTGCAGGTTTTGCAGCAGCAGGACCATGCCATAGCTGATGAGTAGTGAGAGCACCACAGTAAGCAGAATGCTCAGGGAAACCTCACCCACCACTTCTGAGGTGGTTTCCGAATCTGCACTCCCGATCAGAAAATAGAAAAACATGATGCCGAGAATATCCGAAAATGTACTCTCGTAGATCATGAACTCCTTTTTGACCGGCACAAGATTGGCAACACTGGGGATAATGATGGCACTGCTTAGTATCGACAGCGGTACAGCATACATCATAGCCCTGTAAAAATCGTCGATGATGAAGTAATTCAGTGTTTTGGCTATGGCAAGTGCGGTCAAAACCAATGACAGCAAAGCCACCACCAGCGATTTTATAAGCAGCGGTTGTTTTTCCTTTTCCAGTTTCAGGTCCAGTGCAGCTTCCAGCACGATCATGATCAGGCCGATCACCCCCAGGAGCTCCAGAGCTTCCTGTATCAGCATGGAAAGATCAACTTCAATGGTGAGCAGGAACTGCTGGGCGCCAAAGCCCAGAATAATCAGTAAAAGAACACTTGGGATGCCGGTTTTTTTGGAAATTGCATTGAAAATATAGGAAATGATAACCACCAGGGATATGGCTATGGCTTCACTGTAGGCATTGAGTACTTCCATTTGCTATCCGGTTGAAACCCAAAAAATGCAGGAATAATCGCAAAAAGGGAAATATTTGTGTTACTTCCTGACGGGCCAGGTCTAAACTACGGAATATATTTATATTTTTACTTTAAATGGCGAAGAGTAATAAGTTTGGAACCTTCGGAGGAGTATTCACTCCTTCGATCCTTACCATACTGGGCGTTATTATGTATTTACGCCTGCCCATGATCATAGGCGAAGCCGGTCTGTGGGCTACCATCGGGATTATCATTGTAGCACATATCATTTCCGTTACTACCGGTCTGAGCGTGTCGTCCATTGCCACCGATAAAAAAGTAGAGGCAGGGGGCACATACTATATGATCTCACGGAGCCTTGGGCTACCGATTGGGGGTACCCTGGGTCTGGCCTTGTTTGTAGGCCTTTCATTCAGCGTGAGCCTGTATCTGATCGGTTTTTCGGAGAGCTTCCTCAGTTACTGGGGTATGGACACAGGGGTCAACAATATACGTCTGACAGGTACACTGGTGCTTCTGGCCGTCACCACCCTTACATTCATCAGTACCTCGCTGGCCATCCAAACGCAATACTTCATACTGGCGGCTATCATACTCTCTTTGCTGTCCATCTTTTTTGGTTCTCATGATCACACACCTACAGCGCCGGTTTTGACAAATCCAGGATCTGCAATACCCTGGATGGTGCTCTTCGGCATATTCTTTCCTGCTGTTACCGGTTTTGAGGCAGGAGTTTCCATGTCCGGAGATCTGCAGGATGCCAAGAAATCGATACCGCAGGGGTCTATCATGGCGATAGTAGTTGGTCTGCTGGTGTATATTGGCTTGTCCTTTTTCCTTTCCTACACGGTGGATGGCCAACTTTTGACCGGTGATTCCGACGTACTGCTGAAAATTGCCTGGATACCGGAGCTGGTCGTAGCCGGTATCTGGGGGGCTACGCTGTCATCAGCACTGGGCAGTATACTGGGAGCGCCACGCATTCTACAGGCGACGGCCGTAGATAAAATATCTCCTAAATTCTTTGCCAGGGGGTATGGGCCTTCCAGCGAACCCAGAAATGCCCTTTTATTGACCTTTGTGATCGCCGAAGCGGGTATACTCATCGGAGAGCTGGACGCTATTGCCCGGATAGTTTCCATATTTTTTATCACCACCTACGGGTTTCTTAACATAAGCGCGGCCTTTGAGTCATGGACAAGCGCTGATTTCAGACCGGAATTCAAAGTGCCGGGCTGGCTGAGTTTTGTGGGTGCCCTGGCCTGTATCATTGTGATGATCCAGCTGGATTTTGTGGCCATGGTGCTGGCCACTCTTATTCTGGGGCTGTTGTTTCTGTACCTCAAAAGAAAAGAACTTACCCTCGAGTCCGGCGATGCGTGGAACGGCGTATGGGCCTCACTGGTTCGGAGAGGCCTGTCCAGCCTGAAGGGAGGTAACCTGCATAATAGAAACTGGCGCCCGAACATCATATTATTCGGGGCCAATCCTTCCAGCCGGAAGTATCTGATGGATATCGGTAAGGCTATCTCAGGACAGTTGGGTATGATCTCGGGCTTTGAGCTTATAGAAACTGAAGAGAAAAGTCCGGCAAGGAGCTGGTCACAGCTGGATACGGAAGACCAGGGTACAGGCTATTTCAATCACCGGCATTATTGCCGTGATGTATACAGTGGCATGGATGAAATAAGCCGTGTTTATGGCTTTTCAGGTGTGGAGCCGAATACGGTACTGATGGGGTGGAGCCGTGAGCCCAGAAATCGTGAGAAGTTCATTCAAACACTGAACGGTTTCAAAAAGAACAACTTCAATTCGATCTTCCTTGACTACAAGAAGAATAAAGAATTTGGAAACAAGCAGACGATAGATATCTGGTGGCAGGGCGAAGATTCCAACCTGACACTTGCCATTAACCTGATCCGTAACATTACAGCCTCCGGGATATGGAAAGAAGCACAGACCCGACTGCTTATCATTAACCCTTATGATGATCAGGAAGAATACGTTCACCGCTCTGCCCGTGAGATCATTGAGAATTTCAGGGTAGACATAGAGGTCAGGGTTATCAATAATCAGTTTAAAAAGCGCTCTGAGAATGAGATCATCGTTGAGGAGTCAGCCAATACAGACCTGATCATTTTTGGTATACCGGATGAAAAATACCTCGACTTCAACAGGTACTACGACAGGATCAATTCACTGCTGGATGAGGTGGGTTCAGTACTGCTGACCAATTCTTCCTCCAACTTTGAGAAACTGGAAGTATTCCCTGCGAGACATTCACGGGCGGCTGCTGAGGAAAACGGGGCGGAGCTGGTATTGCCTGAGTTACAACCGTCTTCACACAAGGAAATAGCTGAAGTGATCGATAAGATCGATGACAATGGCGACAAAATACTGGAGCTGCTTTACAGAAAGAGCTTTCAGGAGATATTTGAAGACCATCTGCAGCTACTCAATACCCTGCAGGAACGCCATGGTTTTATCGTAAAAAACCTGAAAGACATCAGGGAGGTCAGCGAGCTGTACCGCAGAAAAAAAGCACTGGATAAGCTTAAAAATGATACTATCTTCAGGGTAAACACCCTGTTTGCCAATGAGCTTAAGGAAGTACAGGTGCCTCTTGAGATACGGTATCTGAAAGAAGGGATAGAATGGTATATTGAAAAAATAGAGGACGATTTCAGACGTTACCCGAAAAGGCTGAAGGTGAGCTATAAAAAGGAAGAATTCAGCATATCCCGGGACGATCCTTCTTCACTTCGATGGATGAAAAGATGGAAAAGGTTCAGGCATTTCTTTAAAGGACAGCCCATCACCCACCAGGTAGATCTGCAAAAAGTAGCCCGGTTCTATCAACTTCAAAACCGTTATGTATTCCTCAGTCAGCTGCTGGGAAAATTCAGGGTGGAGGCTTTCGAGTTCTATGATGAAATACGGAGGATCACCAATAGCCTGATCGATAATCTTGAGAAATTTGAAAAAGCTGAGGGAGCTGGGCAAACGGAAGTATGGGATGCCCTGGAGCAGTTGGGGAAAAATATAGCAGATATCATCAGGCATCAGCAAAACCACCGTTTGGTCTTCCGGGGCAGGCTCAGGCTGGAGTTCAGGAAAAACCTACAGCGGATGACCCACGACCTCGACAGGCTGGACATTAATCGGTTCATTCGAAAACGGGGTAGAAAGCCACGCTATTACCGTGAGAAAAGGGATGAAATCCTTGAATTTGCAGAGGACTACAACACTGAGTTGCTAACCCTGATCAACAAACTACTGATGGAGCTTTCGGTAGAGTCAGGCAAGAACAGAATGGAAGCATTGAATGAAGAGTTCAATGAAGAGCTGGAACAAACTGTGCAGCAAAAGCTGATCAGGGAGTTGGATAAGATCAATACCCAGGTGAGCCGGCTGGATAACGGAAAGCCTTTGAAATCCGGGATTGACACAGATTTTGAGCGTAGCCTGGCGGAGGGTTTTGATTCCCACACCTCGCGTATGCTGGATCTGATCTCAGAAATGCCGGAAGAGCTTGAGGTTTACTCGCGATCCGTTACCGACAAAAAGCATTTGAATACCGAAGTTATCACCATACCGGTATCAAAAATGGCGGAATACTTTGTTAAAACGCATTATATATCGCCGGTGGAGGAAAAAATGGAGCAGACGGTGGAATCTCTCAAACGTTCTGTCTACACTTCCCGGGATGTTCTGCATCTCGCAAGGTTTAATCTGGAGAATGTGCAGGATGCAGGAGATACCAGTACCCGGGAGGAAATACTGAAAGAATGTGTTCAAAAAATAAACCTTGAAAAGGAAAAAATAACGCAAGCCGTCAAAACCTATACGCAAGAGTCAGAAAGTAGATTCGGGGAGACCTTTGAACCGCTCAATCCCTACAATATTGAAGAAAGCGCAAGGAACTTTGGTTACGGACTGCGAACCTATCAGGGGAAGAGAGTGATCCTGGGAGTAAATGTGCTTACCGGCCGGCTGAAGGAGCTTTTCCAGCTTGGGATCACACGACTATTCTACAGCCGTAGTGAAGGCATCCTGATGGCCAGAACGCTGAGTACTGATAAAAAGCTGGTCTCGGTGACAGGCCGCATGCTGGATATCCGTGACAGAGTGAGTCCGTCATCCCGTGTTCTGGAGGCGCTGCCACATTATTATACCAGCCTCTACAATGGTAAATCGAACATCGGTGAGGACTTTTGGATAGAACGCAGGCAGGCAGAGGAAATGTTTGAAAATGCCATACAGCGGTATCGTTCAGGCTATCACGGAGGGATCCTGATCCTTGGTGAACGGAATGAGGGGAAAACCGCCTTCTGCAAACACCAGGAGAAGCATCTCGTAAAGGCCCAGCATAGCTATTCCATGTTCCCGCCACTGCAGGGGTCCTGCCGTATCGAGGAATTTGACTGGTCGCTTGCCAGAGCAGTCCAGCGTACAGGTGATTCACGTGAGATCCTGAGTTCTCTGCCGCAGGGCACTATGCTGATCATCAATGACCTCGAGCTGTTTTGGGAAAGGTCCGAACAGGGGCTTGGGGCTATTGACCATCTTCTGGGTCTGATTGATGAATACAGCCACCGCATCCTTTTTGTGGTGAATATGAACCCCCATGCCTACAAACTCATCAATCAGCTTTCGGATTTTGGCACGCGGTTCATTGAGATCATAAGCTTCAGCCCTTTTGATGCCGAGAAGCTGAAGGATCTGGTCATTAAGCGTCACAATTCCAGTGGTCTTGAAGTCAGGTATCGAAAATCCGGCGAGACTTTGAATGAGGTACGCCTGGCCAATCTCTTCAACCGTTATTTTGACTACAGTGAGGGTAATCCCGGGGTGGCGCTGAACGGATGGCTGGCTAACGTAGTGCAGGTTTCTTCTGATGCACTTGTCATCAAAAAACCAGAAAGGCCCCCGCTTGGTGTAGTTAAGGAGATCAGTGAGGAATGGGCCATGATCCTGCTTCAGTTCATCCTTCATAAAAGGTTGGATATGGAAAAAATGGAGCATATCCATGCAATGGACCGGCAACGTCTGCAAACCATGATACTGGCCATGACCCGGTCCGGGGTACTTCAGGAGAAAGCCTCCGGGATATGGATGATAGACCCGTATGTGCAGCCATTCATCGCACGATCACTAAAAGATGAGGGACTACTATGATCAGGCTTTACAAAAAGATCAGATCCTGGCTCAGGCTTAGAAGTGGGTTGTTTTCCAAAAAGGCTTCACTGCCAAAAATTGCAAGTGCCAGGTTTGAGGTTGAAGAGGTGAGTTTGCAGATCAGGATCCCCCGGGAAGATGGTGCTCTGCTGAAAAGAATAAAGAATATCGTCCTTAATGATCCATGGTGTGTGCCGGTGCATGGAGTGGATCTGGAATTGGGCCAGAGTGGTGGCGATGGCCTTCTGGTAACAGTTGCATTCAAATCACTCAACAAGGAAGCCGTGGCAGACCTCAGGGCTAAGATCTTACAGGTGACGAACTCTCTTTAGGCATAGTCCCGTGGATATTGAGTAATCCGGGGCAGGCCTATCCATTATTCACCTTTCTTCTGACCAAATTCGTAACCCACATTGAAACCCACGTAATTGGTAAACTCCCTGCCCGTGATGTTTAGTGTGGTCAGAAGCCGGGTACGGCCCATGTCCAGTCCTGCTCTCGGTCCAAAACCAACGCTATGGAAGTACTCCCTTCGACTAAAGGGCATACTGTTCGGAGTCGAAATTACAACGTATCTGTTTTGGCTGTGCAGTGAAAGGGAAACCCCGATAAACGGCCGTGTCTTCTTGTCCGGGCCCGTAAGAAAATACTCACCGGTAACGCTGTTCGTCAGCAGAAAATTGGACCCGCTTTTGATACTTTCACGATCATCTGCGGAAATGCCGTTGGCCAAAACAGATGGCTCTATCCTCCATGCCAGTTGAAAGCGGTCGGTAAATGTATATTTGGGTTCCAGGTAGAGCGCCAGTCCCTTGGTGCTGTTGATTTTGTTGGATGACATATTGAAAGCTGCTCCTGCTTCCAGTTTAAAAGGTTTGTCGGGCTGCGCGGAGGCGTAAAGTGACAGAATCATTGCCGGGATGCTCAGAAATATAGTTTTCATGTCAGTGAAGGTTTAAGAGGGATACTATACCAGAGAGTCATAATTTAATAAAAAGGTTGGAATGTTGCCAATATCAGTAGGGAGCTCTTGAAAATTACATTTAAGTCAAAAAATGTTGATTCCGAGTCAAATGGACATGTTTTGTTAAGCTCCACGGTGAATGCAAACCTCAAAATG
>LYSV01000120.1 GCA_001657315.1 Flammeovirgaceae bacterium BBD 1991-12
ACCTTTTTTATTTAAAAAAATACTATATTGAGCAGCGTATTGATTTTTAACCTTTTTTACCCAGGATGTTTTCAGAAAATGAAATAGCCACAATGATTGAGATCGGGGAGATCAGGAAGGCTACTGCAGAAACAAAAGAAAAGTTTATTAGGGAAGAGGCGAATTTTTTGGATATCTCTGATCATGATTTTCTTTCCCTGATCATGGTCACCCCGGCGATAGGTGTAGCGTTGGCCAATGGAAGTATTAGTCTTTTTGAAGAGCTGGCATTGAATAAGATGGCCCGTAAGATGTCCAAAGGGGGGTATTTCATGAAAACGGACCCGGTAGCACATGCCATGAAGTTTGTAGTGAAGAACTTTGGCAAATGGGAGGAGGAGTTTCTGGCCATTATTGAAATATGTATGGATGCCACTTTTGACCGCTCACAGTTGCAACATATAGAGGGGAGCGCATCCGGAGATGTCGTAAAAGACTTTGCCCGCGACCTGATGAAGGTGCCCTATATTTTTGTCCGGTTTTTGAGTACGATGGTATTAAACGATGAGTCGGATATAGTGGAACGCAGGAGTATTTCCAAAGTGGAATATGAAAAAATTCTAAACATCGGCACCCAACTTCACATTAATGCAATACCAGTGTTTAAGTCTTTTTGTGATACTTTTGAGGTGAAATGAACCAAATTTTTTACTGGTAGTATAATATTTTTTAAACTTGCCTGTTGTAATCAAATGATCAGTCGGGGCTTTTTTGGGTTCTTTTGCATGACGATTCTCTGCATTGTGCTGTGCACAGGGACTGCCCGTGCCCAGGAAGAGAAGCCCACTATCCCACTGGATCATTTCTATGCTGATCCTCAGGAAGGCAGCGCATTGAGAAAGCTGCTCAGCAAATTGCATTTCAGCTTTGAGACCGGTTATGGCAGGACCTTTTACCGTCATGATCTGTCGGACTTTACCTTGCTGCAAAGGATGGACTCGCTGCCGGTGATCTTCAGCCCGGACCTGAACGTGTCCGGAGGCAACGTCTCCACAGGATATGATTACTGGTTCAATACCGCCAATCCCCGAAGCAATGTGGGTTTCAATAATGCCAACGACTTTCTGGTCCGTGGAGATACGGTCGATCTTGGCTTCAGGGCGGGAGGTACCAGTATTCCGCTAACGGGTATGATACATGTGGAATTTGACCGGTACAAAATAGGAGGTGGTTTCACATTTGAATACCACAGGCCCGGTACTTTTAAGCCCACAGTTCTTCAGGATCGCATCGCTACTTTTGACCCTGACTTCGGTAGTACCTTCTACAAAAAGTATTTCGTTGTTCTCGGTGCGAAGGTTTATCGCTATCAGGAGTGGCTTCTGGCTGTTGACAGCAGGATAGGGGCCTACCGGCTAAGCCGGAAGTTTGATGGAAGCCTTATCCAGAAGGGGATATTTGTAAACATCGGAGCTACCATTGAGCGGGAGTTGTCCGAGTACTTTTCAGCCTTTGTAAGGCCTTCCTTTGATTTTAAGAACTACACACTTAATCTTCCCGAATCAAATCTGCAGGTGAACCATTCCATGAATGCCTTTTATGTGGGCATAGGAGTTACTTACCGGATACCGGAGCATCCCAAATGCTTTATAAAGAACTGTACCACGCAGATCAATCATCAGCACGGTAACAGCCGCATCTACCGTAGCAGAATGCATCCCTTTTACAAAAAACAAAATCCACATCATGGAGAAAACTATCCCCGCCTCATAAAATACAAAAAGAAAAACAGACGAAAAATGGAGCCCTACTAGGGTTGAGGTTCGACGTTGGAAGTTCAATGTTCAACGTTCAACGTTCAACGTTAAATAAGCAACACTGAACATTCAACTCTAAACACTGAACGTTGAACTAAAAAACGCTACTACCGCTGGAATTATTTATTGAACCTTTAATCTTTGCAACCGTAATCGTCTACAAACCAAATCAGGATCTATGCGAAGTTACAGTTCTACTCTCATTCTTGTCCTAATAAGCTGCCTTTTTGCACAGGCACAGAAGCCTTACAAACCGGATGCCGCTGATATATTGCTGAAACTGAAAAAGTTGAATTTCCTTGGTAGTGCCCTGTATGTGGCTGCTCATCCTGATGACGAAAACACACGGCTGATTGCGTGGTTGTCCAACGAGCGGCTGGCGCGTACCGCTTACCTTTCGCTGACCCGCGGGGACGGAGGTCAGAACCTGGTAGGAGCGGAGATAAGGGAAGGACTGGGTGTTATACGTACCCAGGAGCTGCTGGCTGCCAGGAGGATAGATGGTGGTATGCAGTTTTTTAGCCGGGCCAATGATTTTGGATACTCGAAATCTGCCGAAGAAACTCAAAAGATATGGGACCGTGACGAGGTGCTTTCCGATGTAGTCTGGGTATTCCGCCAGTTTAAGCCGGATGTGATCATTACAAGATTTCCACCCGATCAGCGTGCTGGGCATGGTCATCATACCACATCTGCCATTTTTGCTGAGGAAGCCTTCAGGCTGGCGGCCGATAGATCAAAATATGCTGATCAACTGAAATATGTAGATACCTGGCAGCCGAAACGACTGTATACCAATACAGGCCGCTGGTGGCATCCCAATATATCGGGTGACGAGCCTGGAGTACTGACCGTGGATGTGGGAAAATACAGCGCACTTCTGGGGGAGTCCTACACCGAGATAGCCGCCCGCAGCAGAAGCCAGCACAAAAGCCAGGGGTTTGGTGCTACAGGGTCAAGAGGTGAAACAAGGGAATTTTTGGAATTCAGAACGGGTGAAGACGCAAAAGAAGACCTGTTTGAAGGAATTGATACCAGCTGGGGACGGGTCAGAGGAGGAAAAAGCATTGAAAAAGACATTAATGCCGCAATCGAACAATACAACCCTGCCAATCCCGCAGGCATACTGCCGCAGCTACTTTCAGCACGGGATAAAATAATTGCCCTTGAAGATGCGCACTGGAGAGCGATCAAGGTGGATGAGGTTGAATTCCTGATCAGGGCGGTGCTGGGATTGTATCTGGAAGTGACTGCCAGTGATCATGTAGTGGCGCCGGGAGACATCACTGAGCTAACTGTGGAGGCGATCAACAGATCGGCAGCCGATGTCCGTTTTAGATCCATTCATTATGCAGGCATGGCCGACTCTGTTTTGAATACCGCTATGCTGAACAATGGCAGAATGCGGTTTAAAAAGAAGATCACTATTCCGGAGGACCATAACTGGTCTCAGCCCTACTGGCTTCGTGAGCAGGGCACACAGGGCATGTACAGTGTTAAGGAACGAGCCCTGCGCGGCACACCGGAGAATGCCCCGGCACTTGCGATCACATTTAAGCTGGAGGTGTCGGGCAAGCCCTTCTCTTTTGACGTACCGGTGGTGTACAAATGGAATGATCCCGTGGATGGAGAGCAATACCGGCCTTTTTGTATCGCCCCGCCTGTTTTTGTTAACATAGCCGAGGCAGTCTACATATTTCCTTCGCAGGAATCGAAGGAAATAGAACTGACGGTAAAGGCAGGCAGGGCAGGCATAGCCGGTGCACTTACCCTGGATCTTCCTGATGGCTGGCAGTCAGCACCAGCCAAACACGATATTGCTCTGAAGCAAAAACATGAAGAAGCTAAATACGTTTTTAAGATCCTTCCTCCGGAGAAGCAAAGTGTAGGGGACGTGAAAGCCCTGATATCCGTGGACGGCCAGACCTATGATTACAGTTTGCAGATCGTGGAGTATGATCATATACCCACCCAGATGCTACTGCCCAGGGCCAGCTCCAGGGTAGTGAAGATCGACATAGAAAAAAGAGGGGACCTGGTGGGCTACATCCAGGGGGCGGGTGATGCCATTCCTGCTGCCTTGCGTGAGATAGGTTATGAAGTTTGGGAAATGAAAGAAGAGGAGATCACACCGGAAAACCTTGCCAGACTTGATGCCGTGATCCTGGGAATCAGAGCGTTGAATACGAATGAGCGAATTAATTTTTACATGGATGACCTACTCGACTATGTAAAGAACGGCGGAACGATGATCACGCAGTACAACACCAGTTTCAGGCTGAAAACCAATGATTTTGCCCCTTTTCCATTGAAACTGTCCCGTGCGCGTGTAGCTGAAGAAGATGCCCAGGTAAGGATTCTCAGGCCGGACCACCCGGTTTTGAATTCACCGAACAAGATCACCATCAGCGACTTTGATGGCTGGGTACAGGAAAGAGGGCTCTATTTCCCGAACGAGTGGGATGAAAAGTACGAAGCCATACTCTCAAGCAATGACACCGGGGAGAAGCCTCTGGATGGTGGGTTGCTGGTAGCCGAATATGGTAAGGGATATTTCATTTACAGTGGTTACTCATGGTTCAGAGAGCTTCCAGCCGGAGTGCCCGGAGCATTTCGCCTTTTTGTTAATATGGTCTCCCTCGGCAATGAAAAGCCGGAAGAGGTAAAATACGGTCATAATCAAAACTGATATGACTGAAAACGGATCTGAAAAGCCACCCTTTCTGGGAAGCTGGAAAAATGTATATATTTTACTGATGGCTAACCTGGGGCTCTGCATTGTCTTGTTTTATCTGCTTACGCTATACTTTTCATGAGTGGTATCGATTGGATCGTACTTTTCGGTACACTGCTGTTTATCGTAGTCTATGGTGTGTGGAAAACACGTGGCGCCAAAACCATGGACAGCTACCTCAGGGGCTCAGACAATACGAAGTGGTGGACCATAGGGCTGTCCATAATGGCAACGCAGGCCAGCGCCATCACCTTCCTGTCCACCCCGGGTCAGGCTTATACAGATGGCATGCGTTTTATCCAATTCTATTTTGGACTGCCAGTGGCCATGATCATCATTTCCATTTTTTTTCTGCCGTTATATTATCGTCTGAAGGTCTATACGGCCTATGAATACCTTGAATCCAGATTTGATCTGAAAACAAGGATGCTGGCAGCATTTATCTTTTTGATCCAGCGTGGGCTGGCCGCCGGGATCACCATTTATGCGCCTTCCATAATCCTGTCCTCCCTACTGGGCCTGCAGCTTTTCGAAACCAATATTATCATAGGTATGCTGGTGATCATTTATACAGTATCCGGAGGTACCAAAGCGGTCACACAAACCCAAAAGCAGCAGATGGCAGTAATGATGGGAGGAATGGTGATAGCCGGAATACTGGTAGTGCTGTCGTTACCGGAAGGTGTAACGTTTACCGATGCCATGCACCTGGCAGGAAAAATGGGCAAGCTTAACATTGTCAATTTTGAATTTGACCTGAGTGACCGTTATAATTTCTGGTCTGGTATGACAGGAGCGGTATTTCTGTTTCTTTCCTACTTTGGCACGGACCAGTCGCAGGTTCAGCGCTACCTGACAGGTAAGTCACTGGCTGAAAGCAGACTGGGATTAATGATGAATGGACTGCTCAAGGTACCGATGCAGTTTATTATACTTTTCATTGGTGTCATGGTGTTTGTGTACTATCAGTTCAATCAACCTCCTGTCTTTTTTAATGATACGGTAAGGGCAGAAGTAACGGAAACCCCTCAGGCCAGTGAGTTCAATGAACTGGAGGAAGAGTACGCGCGGGCTTTCCTGAGCAAAAAACAAGCGGCCGGTGAATTACTGACTGCTTTGGAAACCGGAGATGAAAGTACAATTGACCTGGCACAACAGGAGTTAAACAATCTTCATTCCGAATCAGAACAAATACGGAGCAAGGCTAAAGCCGTCATAGCTGCTGCGCTTCCGGAAGCTGAAACCAACGACAAAGACTATATTTTCATGAATTTTGTAATGAAAACACTCCCAATCGGCATCGTAGGGTTGCTGTTTGCAGTGATATTCTCTGCGGCCATGTCATCCACCTCATCAGAACTGAATGCGCTGGGGTCCACCACCACCATTGACTTTTATAAGCGCAGGATACGGCAGGAAGCTTCTGATAAACACTACCTGAAATCTTCAAAGCTCTTTACACTGGCATGGGGTATACTGGCCATAGCCTTTGCCTCGTCGTTGTCACTGTTTGAAAACCTTATCCAGGCAGTAAACCTGATCGGTTCACTATTTTACCCTATTGTGCTGGGCATATTTATCGTGGCCTTCTTTTTTAAGGCCATACAGGCCAATGCAGTATTTATTAGTGCTGCTATTAGCCAGGTGATTGTAATGGGTATCCATTACCTGAATACCATTGATGCAGCCGGTATTTTTACCATGGGATACCTGTGGTACAATGCTTTTGGTTGTATTCTGGTGATCGTTCTGGGGTTTTTGTGCCAGTTTTTTGTTAAAGGAAAATAACAGTCACGTGATGTAGCTTCAGGTTTTGGCACAATACCTGTACTTTGTTTTTTGGTTCCGGTTATGCCTGGAACAGCTCGTTAGATACAGAGCTGCCATTCACTTCACGGGGCAGCGGTGATATCACAACTGTTCAGATCCACAATTTGAGTTCCCTGGAGTAAAACAGATCGACTTCTAAGTGAAACAGAGATACTGTAAGAATACTTTCTTTTGGTTTCTTAAAGAGAATGTTGGCAGAGGTGGGAAATGACAGGCTATTCTATGAACTACGTAAAACATTCAGTCAAGGTTATGTGATCGAAAACGTACAATTAACGTGCATTTGAATTCACCCAGTTTTCTTTAACCCAAGAAAGATTTAATTGTAAACAGTTGAAAATCAATGATTTAATACTTTTTGTTTTCCTGGCATAGTATTAGTAACAGCAGGATTGTAATAAATTTTTAGGTCAAATCAATAACAACATGAAAAATCTTGTGAAAACGACATCTGTTTTTGCCATGAGCCTGATTCTACTGGCTGCTCATTTCAATGCTCCAGCTTTTAATCGGGAAGACAAAACCGTAGAAAAGGCCAGAGCGATGGCCAAGAGTTGTGCGCCGGACGATTGGGAGTCTTTTGCCAAGGCTGCCAATATGTGCATTGCCAAAAAAGTAAATCTTACCGAGGCCAAGTCATGGTTTGAAAAGTCATTGGCCATAAAGGAAAGTCCTCTGGCACACGAAGTGGCTGGAGATTACTACATGGTAAGCAAGCTCTATCGTGAAGCTGCGAATCACTACATAAAAAGCATGAAGCTGGTAAAGGAAAAAGACAATTCTGCAGATCTGTCTGACCTTCAGGCAAAGGTAGAAAAAGCCATTATCAAGTCGAAAGCATAGTGATCAGCCGCTTGTGAAAATAAAAGAGGCTGTCCTTTGGGGCAGCCTTTCTTTTTTTGCCTTACATTATCATGTCCGCTATTAAAGTTTCTGCATCAGCCCCGCTTGTGGAAGCCTTCGACCAATTGTTTATCCACCAGGGCCCTCAGGTAAGGCAATAAAACACTCTTCGTCTTCGGTGCTGCACATCCCCTTGGATATTTCACATGACTTTTTGGGTGGGGGAGTACTCATTGCTTTTGGCTTTTGGCCAAAAAAAGAGCTGCCAATCAGGCAGCTCTGTTCATGATAAAGCCTGTTTTTTATTTATCGCTTACCCTGTACTTCAGCGATCAGGTCTTCATTTCTTTTGATGTAGCCGAAGTCACCGTTGGGGAAATTGGTGGCGAGTTCCTTTGATTTTTCTGCTGTTTCCACGGCCAGTTTCTTATTGCCCATTTTAGCCAGTATTCTGGCTTTAAGGTGCAGATTCCAGAATTGCTTTGAGTTGTCACCTGTAGACAGGTACATGTCAATCCATTCCAAAGCCTGGTTCAGGTCCTTGCCTGCAGTGAAATAATAGTTGGCAGCTGCCAGGTAGTTCCCGGGGTTTACCTTTGTCTTTTCAGCGATCTCCTTCATTACCTTTTCATCAAAAGATACTGTAAAAGGTACTTTGATCGAAACATCGGCCCATGAAAGCTCTATATTGGCGGAAGCATTATCTTCGCTGATATCGCTGATGTTGAACGTTAATGTTTCAACACTATTTGATAATTTGACCGGTTTTACACTGGTCCTTAAAACTTCATTCGCCTTGTTGTACCCGGCTACGTTACCACCAAGCTTCAGGTCGGAATACAGCATAAATTGCCATTCATCCTTACCCGGAATGGAGAAGATCAGATATTTCCCGGCCTTTACATCAGTGCCTGCCATCTTTATATCCGTGCTTAGGGTCAGCATTGAGCCTGCGTTGGCACCCGATCTCCATATTTTACCATAGGGTTCCAGAAAATCACTGCCCTCTCCAAATATCTTTCTTCCTTTTACCTTGGGTCGAAAGTAGTCAATAGTGACATCCGTGAGACCTACCTTACTCGATACAGATCCTGCCGGGCTGGGCTGTGGTATAGTGATCTGAGCGTTGCTGCTCCATGTAAGACCTGTGAGTAATAATGTGGCTAGTAATGCGTTTTTCATAGGTTAAAGTTTTTGGTTTGATTCATGATTCAGTTACGAAATTAGTTCAAATTTGTTGGAACTTACTGAGAATGTCATAAAACCTGATGATGGACACCGACTACCCAATGCTGAACGAATCCTTTTATACCCGTAATGAGGTGGTACGAGTGGCAAAAGACCTGCTGGGCAAAGTGCTGGTTACCAATGTCGACGGAGTGATCAGCGCCGGTAAGATTGTGGAAACCGAAGCCTATTCCTACCTTGAAAGAGCCTGTCATGCCTACATGAACCGAAACACCAACCGAACTCAGGTGCTCTTTGAACGCGGAGGTACTGCATATGTGTATCTCTGCTATGGTATTCACAGGCTTTTCAATGTTGTTACCAATGTTGCCGGTATTGCCGAAGCAGTGCTGATAAGAGGCGTTGAACCCCTGGATAATATTGAAGCTATGACCAGGCGCAGGGCTCTGAAAAAGAAGAATTACAGTCTTACCTCCGGACCGGGTAAACTAACACAGGCTTTGGGCATAAAAATGGAACATAACCGGGAATGGCTGCTGAATAAAAAGGTGTGGATCGAAGACCGCGGTTATGTCATTGCAGGAGATGAGATCAGGGAATCGGCCAGGATAGGAGTGGCCTATGCAAAAGAGGACGCTTTATTGCCCTGGCGCTTCTTTTTGAGGGAAAACCCATGGGTAAGCAAGGGTTTTAACAACTATAATTTATAGTAAATCAAGGTCTTATTGTATCTTTGTTTGATGAACAAGATCTTGTGCCCTGTTGACTTTTCAGGCACCTCCCTCAATGCCTTGGAGTTTGCCGTAGAGATAGCTAAGAAATTCCATTCTTCCATAACCCTTGTCAATGTTTTTACCGAAAGGGATTTCAACAAAATAGTAGGAGAAGAGGCTATAGGCAAGACCTTTAAGGAGCTGATGAATATGGCAACCTTCAGGTTGAAAAGTCTGTCGGAAAGCATCGGTTCAAGCCCACGGTCCGCAGGGATTGACCGATGTGATTACAGAGTTGAGCTTGGAGACCTGACTGATCAGCTTTCATTCCTGATCAGGGACCAGCGATATGATTGTGTGGTCATGGGCACAACAGGCATTAGCAAAACCAACGGTATTTTCTTTGGAAGCAATACCGAGGATGTGATCGAAAAGATACGGATACCAGTATTATGTGTACCGGAAACAGCTTCCTTTGAAGGGTTCAATAAGCTGGTGTATGCCTCTGACTTTGCAGAGGAGGACAAGCTGGCCATACAGGAGGTGATATCATTTGCCACTATGTTTGATGCCAGGGTAAGTGTGTTGCACATCAACCAGGGAGAGACGGAAGTTCAGTATAAACAATTTGTGGAGGAGCTCAGCAGTTTTATTCAGTACAGGAAGATCGGTTTTGTCAACAAGGAATTCCGGGACTCTGTGGGTATGGGTATCAACGAGTATATGGAAGAGGAAAACAGCGATCTTTTGGTGGTTTTTAAACAGCACAGAAGTTTTGTGCAAAGTATCTTTCACAAAAGTCTTACAAAGGTTCTGGCCTATTCTACCAACAAACCCCTGCTGGTCCTTAAACTGGAGGCATAATACGGTTATGGAAATTACGTTTGAAAATTGATATGCGGAGAATAGCATTCCTCAATTGTTTGTACCTGGTTTTAATCACTCCCTTTATTTCCCATTCTCAATCCCATGATCCTTTTGAGCAGGTCAACAGTATTTATGACGAACAGAATCCGGTGCTGAACCCGGAGGGTAATGTCCTCTTTTTTACAAGGAGCCATCATCCCGGTAATGTAGGAGGGCGACGGGACCGGGGCGACATCTGGTACAGCATTCTTCAAAATGACAAAACATGGTCGGAGCCAAAGAATGCAAGGGTACTGAACGATTTTTCGTGGAATGGAATACTGGGTATTCTTCCAAATGGTGATATTCTTCTTTCCGGACATTACAGCCATTCCAGGACCCCGGTGCGTACACAAGGGATTTCTATTGCCAAAAGGCGTGGAGCCACTTCCTGGGGCAGGCCTGTGAACATCAATATTCCGTATTTCAAAAACCTGTCTGACAGGAGTGGAGGGTACCTTTCACAGGATGGTACTGTTTTACTGCTTTCATTGGAAGGATACGGCACGAAGGGTGTGGAAGACATATACATCTGCTCCAGACTGGCATCCGGGGAATGGTCAGAGCCAAAAAACCTGGGGCCGGTCATCAATACCCGATACCAGGAGCTTACCCCGTTTTTAAGTGCTGACAAGCGTGTGCTTTATTTTTCATCCAATGGCCATGGCGGGAACGGTAGTAGCGATGTTTTTATGTCGGAGCGCCTCGATGATACCTGGGTGAACTGGTCCGAACCACAATTGGTAAAAAACATAAATACCGGTGGACGTGAGTTGGGGTTTCGTGTATACAACGGCTTTTCCCTGTATTCATCCACCCAAAACAGCGACGGTTACGGAGATATAAAAATGTACACGGATTTTGATGTTGACAGCCTGCTGGATGAGGTAGTTACCCTGAATGACAGCATTACTTTTCAGGAAATTAAAGAAAAAGATCCGGATCATATCACCCTTCACGGAGGTGTATATGACGCAGCATCAGGAGGGCCTTTGAATGCCAGTATATTCATAGCATCCGGTGACAGCTCTTTCATGAAGTCAATGGAATCAGTCCCGTCAGGAAGCTATTCTGTTATCTTGCCGGCCGAGGGTAGCTACAGAGTGCGTGTGGACGCACCGGGTTATATCAGTCACCAGGAGCAGGTGGAGGTGATAAAGAATGAAGATCAGTTGTCAGAGATGAATTTTTCACTGCAGGTCATCTCAGTAGGGACCACCGTAAACCTGGAGAATGTACTTTTCAAACAGTCCAAACCTGATATTGTGGAAAGCTCCTACCCGGAACTCGACTTCATCGTAGAGTTCCTGAAGGAAAACCCATCGATAAAAATACGCCTGGAAGGGCATACGGATAACAGGGGAGATGCGAAACAAAACCTAAAGCTGTCCAAAGAACGTGTAAATGCTGTCAGAGACTATCTTGTAAAAAAGGGCATTTCCAAAAGGAGAATAAATGGTAAAGGTTACGGAGGCACCAGACCGATTGCAGACAATAATGACCCGGAAGTCCGAAAGCTGAACCGACGGGTAGAATTTACCATTATCAGGAAGTAGGCTTAGAGGCGCAACAAAAGGATGGGATTACCTTCTGATCCTATCTCCTCGAAGCCAAGGTTTTTATAAAGTTTCAGGGCCGGATTCCTTCTGTCTACACTCAGGGACAAGGCTTTTATACTTTTTTCTCTGGCCTGTGCTATGAAGGTTTGCAACAGTCTGCTGCCAATTCCCTGTCCCCTGAATTCTGGTTTTAAGGCTATATCTATTTCCGGAGTATGAGGATCCACAAATCCATAACCGGCCTGTTCCGGAGAAAAAAGCCTCCCCCATATTGCTCCGATGAGTGCCCCGGTGGCTGTATCTTCAGCTACCAGCGCCATATCGCCATATCTGCCCCAGTTTGTATAATATTTTGCGATTTCAGGACGGTCCACGATATCTTTTGGAAAAGGCTCGGCTTCTTCCGGACGATAGAGTGCATAGTATTGCATCTCTTTTAAGAAATATGTTTCATCCGGTCTTAACTCACGGATCCTAAAGCTCATGGTACATCAGTAACCAATGGCAGTATCATCGCCTCGTGGATCGGCTCCTCCTTCCAGTCGTCCGTCCGGCAGGATCAGAATGGCATCGAGTTTACCATACGGAGATCGCTGTTGCAGCACATGGCCACGTCTTGTCAGTTCGTCAATAGTCTGCTGGTCCAGAGCATTCTTTTCGAAAAAGATCTTATCCGGTTTCCATTGATGATGTACCCTTCCTGCCGACACCGCCTCCTGCATAGTCATACCATGGTCCAGTACGTTGACCAGTGCCTGAAAAACGGAGGTGATGATGGTCGACCCACCGGGTGTACCTACTACCATATGCAGCTTACCCTCTTTTTCCACTATGGTAGGGGTCATGGAGCTTAGCATCCGCTTTTTGGGTTCAATGGCGTTGGCTTCACCCCCCACAAGGCCATACAGGTTGGGAAACCCGGGTTTGATACTGAAATCGTCCATTTCGTTGTTCAGCAGGAATCCCGAGCCTGACACCACTACCTTTGATCCATAGCCTCCGTTGAGAGTGGTTGTCACCGACACGGCCATCCTGTTTTTGTCTACAATTGAAAAATGCGTTGTTTCCTCCGATTCCACCCGCGCAAAATCTCCGGCACGGACAGCATCACTTGGCGTAGCATTTTCAGGGTCATAATCTGCCATTCTGTTTTCGAGATAGGCAGTACTTAACAGCTCTGACTGCGGCACATTGTAAAAATCCGGATCACCGAGGTGAGTAGCGCGGTCGGCATAAACTCTTCTTTCTGCCTCTGTCATGAGATGAACTGCCTGGGCAGAGTTATGGCCCAGTTTGCCGATATTCTGACTTTCAATGGAGTTCAGGAGCTGAAGCAGAGCTATTCCCCCGCTGGACGGAGGAGACATGGAAATGATCCTGTATCCTTTGTAATATCCTGTTACGGGCGCTCTCCATACCGACTGGTAGTCGGCAAGATCCTGCAACGTCATAATGCCATTGCCTCTTTCCATTTCGGCAACAATATCATTGGCCGTTTTTCCGGAGTAGAAACCTGCCCGGCCGTTATCTCGTATTCTCTCCAGTGTTTTAGCCAGTTCCGGCCAACGGATGCTGTCTCCTTCCTGCCAGTCACCGAACAGAAATTCCGGCATGATAGTGTTATACTCCCTGAGGTTGTCTTCCAGATTGTTCAACCCCCTGGCTTCCCGGGCAGTGAGCCTGAAACCCCGTGAAGCAAGGTCGACCGCCGGCTGTAAAAGATCACGCCATGGTAATGATCCGTATTTTTTATAGGCTTTTACCATTCCGTCTACCGACCCTGGCACTCCGGCTGCGAGATGACCCCGGGTGCTTAGCTTTTCGACCACATCACCATTATCCGCCAGGTACATATCCCTGGTAGCCTGGGCAGGGGCGGCCTCCCGATAATCCAGAGCGTCTACCTCACCGTTACTTTTTCTGATCACCATAAATCCGCCTCCGCCTATATTGCCTGCCGCAGGATACACCACTGCAAGGGCAAACTGAGTGGCTATAGCAGCGTCTACGGCATTGCCACCCTGCTTCAGAATACTGATACCCACCTGAGATGCAAGGGGGTGTGCACTGACCACCATGGCCTCGTCTGAGACCACTCCCAAACCACCCGGAGCGGTGACCTTTTTGGGAGATGAGCAATTAATGCATACCAACAGGATAAAAAAAGAGGAGAGGGCCGTTTTCATTTTTTGGTCATTTGAACGTTAATATAGTCAATTTCTCCATCTGTTTGGATGTGATTTTTTCATCTAAAAGCCAACTAAGTCTATGACACCTGGACGCAGGCCGTTAAAGGCCGCTCAATTTAAGATCAATATTCTAAAAACATCATTAAAGCTGATAGGCAAGAAATCCTTTGATGACCTGTATGTCGATGCTATTTGTGAAAAGGTAGGTATTTCCAAAGTGACTTTCTTCAAGTATTTCCCACAGAAAGATGACATTGTCCTTTATTATCTGAGGGTTTGGCTGTTTGACCGTGCTATGGAGCTTGCAAAAAGCCCCAGGGAGGGAATTGAAGGTATTTATTACCTTAAGGACAAATTTGCCGAATCCTACGTGAAATACCCTGGAATAGTGCTCGGACTGATCAGTCACCTGACCCGTTTCCAGCAACCACCGGCGCCATTTTCCCTGAAGCCTGTGGAAAGGCAACTACTCTATCCGGGAGAGGAAATCGACAAGGTATCGATCCTGTCATTAAATCAGTTGCTGGAAAACTTTGTGCTTGAGGCCATTTTTAAAAAGGAAATAACAAGACAAACGGATACACGTGAGATTGCAAATCTTCTGCTGTCTGTAATATACGGTTCACTGATCACGGCGCATCTGCATCGTATTGGTTCTTTCAAGGTATTTGTAACCCGTAATCTGGATATAGCCATTAAAGGTCTCGCCTGATCAGGCCATCATAAAGAACGTTGAGCCTTCTGTATACCCCAGATCATTCAGGTATTCCATGATCCTTGTTTTTCCCTCTCGGTCGCTCACGAGTGACAGGATGATGAGTTTGCCGGAAGACCGGGGGATATCTTTGTAATAAATAAATCGTGAATGATCCTTATGATGCTTTATATCAATGAACCGGCTGGGTTTTAATCCTGCCTGTGCAAAATGCCTGGCACGATGATTTACTTCCTTGCCGGCACCAAATATCCATAGCTCGGGTACTTCGTCAAAGTTCTGGTACAGCCACTTTTTGAAGTAGTATGCCTTGACCTCAAAAAACCTGTCCACGGTGTAATGTTCATGTACTCGTGATAGTCTGTCTGACCGGTCATGCCAGGTGAGCAATGTTTTGGACACCTTGTTCATGACCACTCCCTGGTCAAGCCATCGCAGCCACAGCTCAAAATCTTCAGGTATGGGCCCTTCGCTGTACCCCCCGTACTGATAGAACAGGGATTTTCTGAACATAACCGAAGGATGGGCAAAGGGAGATTCGGAAAACCTCTTTTTAAGAATGTCGGTTTCGTTGATAATAGAGTTGATCATATCCACATACAGTGCATAGCCCAGTTGGGATTTACGGTCACCCTCATACACTACTAAAGAGGAGACCAGCCCTGTTTTTGGATATTTGTCAAGAAAGCAGACCTGCTCGAGGAACCGGTTCGGGTGGCATACATCATCTCCATCCATTCTGGCGATATACTCGCCTTTACTCATCCTGATGCCGAAGTTCAGGGCCCTGGCTATTCCGCTACAGGGAATAGTGTAGACATTAACACGTGGATCATCATATGCTGACAGGATCGCCTTGGTCTGATCCGTGGACCCATCATTGACAATGATCAGCTCCCAGTCCTCAAAGCGCTGATGCAGGATGGAGTCAACCGCCCGGCCTATAGTAACGGCTTCATTGCGAACGGGTAATACTACGGAGACTTTGGGCATTTCAGCTCTTTCTTCGGCCGAGGGTTTTTATGAAAGAGATGAATTCCTTCTGTTCCTTTCGGGAAGTGAGTAGCTGTTTCCATGTGCTGAAGTATGTGCCAAAGGTGAGCGGGTCTTTTTCGGCTTCCGGCGGATCGTTTTTCCTTCTGGGTCCGGGAGATACAGATGCAGCCTCTTCAGGGTGAGTGGTCCCGGTTTTTTTTGGATCAAACTGATCTGCTTTTGCAAAGCTCTTTTTTGAGCTGTCGAGGTAACCCAGCTTTTCTTCGATGAGTCCCTTATTGTTGTAGGCAACTGCATCTTCAGGATCGAGTGCTATTGCTTTTTCGTAGTCGGCCAGGGCTCCCCTGAGATCTCCCAGCCGCTCTTTTATGAACGCGCGACTGGAGTAGCGAAATGGTTTCTGCGGTTCCAGGGATGCTGCCTTATCAAGATCTTCCAGTGCCTTCAGATTTTCGCCCGAAAGATGCCATGCCACACCACGTTCACTGTAGTAAAATGCATTTTTGGACTGATATGCAAGAAGTAAGGTGAAATCATTAATGGCCTGTTGAAAATTACCAAGTCTGAAATGAGCCCTGGCCCTGTTATAGAGGACATCTGTATTGCTTTTATCCAGATCATGCGCTTTATCAAACAGACCTATGGCATCTTCAAATTTGCCCTCTTCACAAAAAGTGATGCCTTTTCTAAAAAAGTCCTGTGCTGTCTGGCTCATTGACGGGTTCATCCGGTTGTGGTACTTCGTTGGCATCCAATTCTCCTTCTTCTGATTCCTCCTCCTGTTTCTTTTTCTTTACCAGCTTTTTACGTGGAGGCTTTACTTCCTTTGATTGCTTAAGGATCTTCATTTTTACATACCTGACCCTTTTCTTTTTCCGGTCTTTCTTCCGGCTGTACTGCCGGTTACGGTTGTCCGGTTTTACATGTTTAACAGTTATGTATTGCGTTCGGTTACAGCCTATAATGATAAGCAGAACAAGGAAAAAAATGGTGAGATAGCGCATGACATCTTAGAAAACGTAAAGAACTTATTTTTTATTTAAAAAAAGAAGATCATATCACCCTTTACCTCAGTAAAATAATGATCTTTTTGTGGAATATTTCATTCTTCTGAATTTACTTTGCAACCCCTATCCCCAATGAACTTAACCATACTAAACACCGTGATTAAAAATGAGAAAACCCTTTCTTCTGCTTGTCTGGCTGACACTCTTTCTGGCCTGCTCCAGTGATGATCTGGAGGTAACCCTGATCCAAAATGGCGACCTTGAAATTACTCTTGTAGATGATGATGCCCTGCCGATAGTAGGAGCCACTGTCGAACTGATCTATTTTGACAATGAACTTGACTCAAAGGTCACGGATGCATCCGGCAGGGCGCAATTTGGCACCCTGAATACAGGAGAATATGTAGTGACCGTAAATACAAAGCACAGGGGAAAGGAGTTTAATTTTACAAAGGCTGTTCAGGTAGTTTCTGCCATAAATAAAAACTACAACATAAACATTGACGACTATGTCGGCGAAATAAACATACGGCTACGGGAGCAGTTCTCTTCTGAACCCTTTGCATTCGAAGGAGCGAAATTAGCTTTGGTGCCCAGAAATGATGCCTATGAGGCTGCATTTACATGGAATGAGATACTTGCACTCTCAGTAGAGAAAGAAACTACTGACTCAGAGGGTAAGGTCACTTTTACAGGTGTACCCATCAACAATTACGTGATCTATCTGTACGGCAATGAAGGGCCATTGGACCAGGATTTTGTCTTCATCGAAAGAAAAGAGGAAACTGAATTCGTTACTTTTTTTGTGAACTCGTTTGAAATAGTTTCTTCTGCAAAAGATAATTGGTCAGTAGAAAGCATAGTCACCAACTCCGGCGGTGCAGTAGATCATAATTATAGTACTGTAATTCTGGATGCTCAAAATGCTGATATCACCCTGAAACGTGTGGATGGCTCGGATGATGTAGCAGGCGATTTTACCTATACATCTTCCTATGTCCTGCTGGATTGGGGCGCTCCGCTTTATACCTCCTGGTTTGTGTATTACGAAAATGTACGTGGCAATGAGATCATCGCCCGGTACTATGATCATACCGTGGATGAAGAAGTGAAGGTAACGTTGAAGTAGAGCTGGCTTTTCGCGCAAGCCAGGGAGCAGGGAAGGGTCCGGGCTTTGATCCTCTCAGGTGTTAATTTATATAGTGCTACACTAGGCTCTTTTGGCTTTCTCCCACACTGCAGATTGTCGCCCGCCCACGTACCTTATAAAACCACGATAAACAGACCAGTTCATGAACGCAAAATAATAGGGTATGAAAATTACCTTGAATCTGATCTTTTTCCCCTGGAGAAGGTACCCGATAAGTGATATGGAATAGAACAAAACCTGAGCAACAAAAAGGAATTGATATACAGGATGCAGGTCATACAGTAAATAGTTCAATACAAATACGAGGGGTAGAAGCAGGGGGGTCAGTGTCCATCTTAATACACGGTGTGAAATATACTGGAATGTGGCGACCCCGTATTTGAAGAAGTTGAGTAGCCTGTACAGTTTCACAATGCTCTGGATACCTCCTGCAGCAATGCGTACTTTCCTTTTTTCCTCCTCTTTTACCGATGCCGAGCTGGTTTCCATGGCATAGGCTTCGGGCTCATAAACCACCCTGAAGCCATTTTGAACGATACGCATGGACAGATAGAAATCCTCAATAATGATATTGCCGGGTACCTCCTCATAGAGATCAGTCCTTACCGAGAAGAGTTCACCGGCAGCACCAACCACGGTATACAGTTCCGAATCCAGCCTTTTCAGCGCAGACTCATATTTCCAGTAGGCTCCTTCTCCCGAGCCTGCAGCATGCTCCTTGTCACCCTGGAATATTTTCTTTTCTCCCGCCACGGCTCCCACCCGGCGATCCTTGTAGTGACGCGCCAGATTGATCATTGCCTCCGGATTAAGAAAAGTATTGGCATCACAAAAAGCAACAAATGGGGTTTTGACATGCGGTATGACCCTGTTAACTGCAGCTGCCTTCCCGGCCCTTCCGGGATCATGGAAAACCTGAATGCGGTCATACTTTTTCAGAACCTCCCCGGAATTGTCGTTCGATCCGTCCGTTACAAAAAACAGTTTTAACCTGCCTTCCGGATATTTCAGATCCAATGTGTTTTTCACCTTATCATCAAGGATATCGGCCTCATTGTAGCAGGCTATGATCAGCGTTAGCTCCGGCAGTTCATCAAAAGTATACGGCTCAGTTTTGGATGAAAATGAAAAACGCTTTAATGTTACTATTAGATAAAGAATTATTCCATATCCAAGATATGTATAGATAATAATACCTAATCCTATCCAGAAATAAAGCTCAAGGCTATTCATTTGTGCTAAAAATCAAAAATAGAGCTAAAATTAAGAGAGAGAATGATAAATGTAAGTTTATACAAAGATTATTAACGAATATTTTTAACTTTGTCCCTTTGAGTTGGCGTTTATTGGCTTTAATTGGTGAAATGGGATTGCCTGAGCCCTTTGAAGGGTATGTAAGGTATGGCCCTGAAAATCCATAATTGTTTATAGTGATGGCTGGAATAACCAACAGATTTGTTGTTTTACTCACATTTGCCGCGTTTGGTCACACCTTCGGCATCAACATCGATTTTGCTCCAACGATCACGGGACAACAGGTTATTTCCATAAATGAAGATGAGTCCCTTGATGTTGTTTTTAGCCATCTTACCGTTGATGATCTGAGTTATCCTGCCGGTTACTCCTTGTTTGTGAATACAGGGGCTAATTATTCTGTGAGCGGCAACATGATCACGCCCGATCCGGACTTCAATGGTACGCTCACTGTTGGAGTATTTGTAAATGATGGGGTTGATGATAGTAATATCTGGCCATTAGAGGTAACAGTGAACGCGGTGAACGATCCGCCGGGTTTCACATTAAGTACTTCTCTGATCGAAGTGGACGAGGATTTTGCCGGTACGCAAACCGTGACGGTACTTCCGGTGACAGTACCTGCCGATGAGGCGGGTCAGAGCGTGGGGTACAGCCTGAGCCCTTCGTCGGTTTCCTTTGCCAATGTGAGTATAAACCCAACCACGGGTGAAGTAAGTATAACAGCTGTCGGGAATGCTTCCGGCAGTGAAGTGTTTACGGTAACGGCCGATGATGGTCAACTGGAGAATAATCAGTCAGTAGCAGACTTCACGCTGACGGTGAACGCGGTGAATGATCCACCTGATTTCACGTTAAGTACTTCTCTGATCGAAGTGGATGAGGACTTTGCCGGCACGCAGACAGTGACGGTACTTCCGGTAACCGTACCTGCTGATGAGGCGGGTCAGAGTGTGGGGTACAGCCTGAGTCCTTCGTCGGTTTCCTTTGCCAATGTGAGTATAAACCCAACCACGGGTGAAGTAAGTATAACAGCTGTCGGGA
>LYSV01000121.1:0-1913 GCA_001657315.1 Flammeovirgaceae bacterium BBD 1991-12
TGATGTTTTTAAAGGTTTCAGTATCTCCTTTCCCAAAGGTAAGGTAAGTGCTATTGTGGGGGAAAGCGGGTCCGGTAAGTCGACCATAGCTGCTCTTCTTCAAAAAATGTATCCCGTAGAAAAGGGAAAAATATTTATAGGTGAATTTAACCTGGAATATATCGATCTGGAATCACTCAGGAACCTTGTAAGTGTTGTTCCACAAAAGATAGATCTGTTTGCCGGTAATGTAATTGAGAACATCGCTGTAGGTGATTTCAATCCTGATATGGAACGAATAATAGAGATATGTCAGCAGTTGAACATCATGGAGTTCATAGAGAACTTATCCGGAGGATTTAATACATACCTTGGGGAAAATGGCGCCTCATTGTCTGGTGGGCAGAAACAAAAGATCGCCATTGCCCGGGCGCTGTACAGACAGCCTGAGGTTTTGATCCTTGATGAGGCCACTTCTGCGCTGGATTCTGCTTCCGAGGGTCACGTTCATCGGGCCTTGGATGTGTTTATTGAAGATGGGAGAACAGTGATCATTATTGCCCATCGCCTGAGCACGGTTTATCAGGCGGACAATATATTTGTGCTGGATAAGGGAAAACTTATTGAGGAGGGTATTCATGAGGACCTTTTGGCCAGACAAGGGCATTATTATCATTTTTGGAAGCAACAATTTCCCGTTTCCAAAGAACAATTTAAAAAGGTTTGATTTGTCGGTCAGGTCCGGGTCGTGGCAATACCGTATATTCATTCAGGTGCTTGAACGAAATGAGATCGTTGGGTGCTCCTATATAATGACTTTAAGCGATGTTATTACTATAAGGAGCCTGGTGGATTTGCCTTTGGATATTTTCAAAAAAACCAGAAGGCTTTACAGATTAGTGCTAAAATTTCGAAAAACTAAGCTGATATGGACTATAGAACTTATTCTAAACGCATAGAATATCTTAGGGACTTAATAGAAAGAGAGCGATTATCTTCTCCTTCCCGGTTGGTCGAGAAATTTGACTGTAGTGAAAGAACTATTCGAAAAATGATCAATGATCTTAGACGTGATGGGTTGAAAATCAACTATTCGAAAAATAGAATGAAATATTTCTTAGATGAAAAGTAAACGGAAAAATTATTTCCGTCCCATTCTATATTGTTGTAATTGAATTTTGATCAATATTCCGGGAATAATAGCGATAACTCGTTAAACGAAGCTAAAAACAAACTTAAAACTTAATAATCATAAAAGAACTAAGTTTAGAAAAAATGAAAACAATTGAAGGTAGTATCTCATGGGTTTGCAGGTAATGTTGTTTTGGTTGGACTTGCATTAGCCCATGGTAGTATTATTGAAGCAGGCGCACTAGCTGCGATCGCTTATGATGTGGGCTGCCTGGATGAATGGTAAATGAAAAGTGTCAACATAGCGGAGTGAGTTTTGCTTACTCTACTGTTATTAATTGCAGATAATATGCCTATTCAAAACAGATTAAAGCAAATTTTTCTTTTCATTTTATTCATTATCTGTTTCGTGTTGTTTATAGTCGGTCGAAAGTTTGATGTAACCAATGATCTGCTTAATTATATACTTGGTTCCTATCCAAATTTTCAGGCAGCTTTTTTCTTTCCCTTACTATTGGTTTTTGAATTAGCGAAGAAATTCGGTATAAACAGAACTGAATTATTATTTCATTTAAGTCTTGTATTTGTGATAATTCTATTAATCATAGAAGAATATGTTCCAATATTTGGTAATTCAAAGATTTGGGATATACACGACATTCTTTTCTCATCTGTCGGAAGTATCTTCGCTTTACTCTATTTTCATTTTTATTTAAAACATCGTATAGCTTATGCAAAAGAATAAAGATATAGATATTTATTATAAGTAAATATACACTTTGTAACGCCCCCTAATTTGCGTT
>LYSV01000121.1:1964-21829 GCA_001657315.1 Flammeovirgaceae bacterium BBD 1991-12
TGCTGACTTCGCAATTCTTTTTGGACCAGGTTTAATTCCCATTATCTACCTACTTTATTAGTGTTATAAATTTCGATTTGATGCTAGTTGATCAAACTCTTTGCCAACTCTTTTTAATGTCTGGTACCACCATGGTTTAATTCGCAACTCACCACCACAATAAGACGCATTCGATCCTACATTATTCCCCACTTCCTTCCTTCCTCAAAATGTTAAACCTATCTTTGCCGCCTGATATGTTAATCATTTCATGGCGAAGAATTTTAAACGACATACGATAACAGCAGCTTTACCCTACGCCAATGGTCCTGTGCATATAGGTCACCTGGCCGGGGTGTATGTGCCCGCTGATATTTATGTGAGGTACCTCAGAAGTCAGGGCAGGGATGTGGCTTTTGTCTGTGGCTCCGATGAGCATGGGGTGGCTATTACCCTGAAAGCGCGAAAGGAAGGAGCTGCTCCGCAGGAAATTGTGGATAAATATCACAGCATGATCAAGGAGTCCTTTGAAAAATTCGGGATATCCTTTGACATATATTCACGTACTTCTGCAAAAATTCATCATGAGACCTCATCTGAAATGTTCAAGGACCTGTTTGATAAAGGGGTTTTTGAAGAACAGGTTTCATCACAGTATTTTGATGAGGAGGCCGGTCAGTTTTTGGCAGATCGCTATATTGTGGGTACCTGTCCCAACTGTGGCAATGAAAATGCCTACGGAGATCAGTGTGAAAAATGTGGCTCTTCCCTGAGTCCGTCCGAGTTGATCAATCCGAGGTCCGCGCTGAGTGGCGCTGCACCGGTTCTCAAAGAGACCAGGCACTGGTATCTGCCTATGCAGGACTATGAAAACTGGCTGCGTCAGTGGATACTAGAGGGCCATAAGGAGTGGAAATCCAATGTCTATGGTCAATGTAAGTCGTGGCTGGATACAGGTCTGCGCCCCAGGGCTATGACCCGGGATCTTGACTGGGGAGTAGCTGTACCTCTGAAAGGCGCTGAAGGTAAGGTGCTTTATGTGTGGTTCGATGCACCCATAGGTTACATATCAGCTACCCGGGAGTGGGCAACCGCCCAGGGTAAGGACTGGGAGCCCTACTGGAAAGCGGATGATACCCGGTTGATCCATTTTATTGGCAAGGATAATATCGTATTTCATTGTATTATATTCCCCAGCATTCTGAAGGCAGAAGGCAGCTACATATTGCCGGATAATGTTCCGGCCAATGAATTCCTTAATCTGGAGGGAGATAAAATAAGCACCTCCAGAAACTGGGCCGTATGGCTTCATGAATACCTGGATGAACTACCCGGCAAGGAAGATGTGCTGCGTTATGCTCTGTGTGCCAATGCCCCGGAAACAAAGGACAACGATTTCACCTGGAAGGACTTCCAGGCAAGAAACAACAATGAGCTGGTGGCCGTCTTTGGCAATTTTATTAATCGTGCGGTAGTACTTACACACAAGTACTTTGACGGACGCATACCGGAGCGCCAGGAGCTTTTTGACATAGATAGAGAGGCTATTCAAAAGGTGAACGATGCTCCCGGAAGAATAGCCGGCGCGTTGGAGAATTTTAAGTTCAGGGAAGCACTGAACGAGTTCATGGACCTCGCCAGGGCAGGGAACAAGTACCTTGCGGATACCGAACCATGGAAGCTCATAAAGGAAAACCCGGATAGGGTAAATACAATTCTGAACATTGCTCTTCAGATAGCGGGTAATCTGGCGATTCTGGGAGAGCCATTCTTGCCAAATACCTCAAGAAAGCTGGAAAAAATACTGGGCTCCGGATCAGAAGTGTGGAGCCGTGCCGGACAGATCGACCTGCTGCCTCCCGGCCATGAGATTAACAAAGCGGAGCTGCTTTTTGAAAAGATAGAAGATGATGTAATAGACGCACAAATTCAAAAACTGCAACATACAAAGGAAGAAAATGAATCCTCCCAGCCGGACGTTGTTACTCCATCCAAACCTGAGATCGCCTATGACGATTTCATTAAATTGGATATCCGGATAGGTACGATACTTGAAGCAGAAGCGCTGCCGAAATCAAAGAAACTGCTGAAGCTCAAGGTAGATACGGGCATTGATCAAAGGACCATCCTGAGTGGTATAGCACAACACTTTTCTCCTGAAGACATTCTGGGCAAGCAGGTAAGTGTTTTGGTGAACCTTGCTCCCAGAAAAATGATGGGTATAGAATCACAGGGAATGATACTAATGGCTGAAGATGGTGAGGGTAGGTTAAGGTTCGTTTTACCTTCGGAGCATGTGGATAACGGTTCTATGATAAGTTAACGCGATCTGATCACTTGATTTCATTAAAATATGGACCACACTATCAATGCATCCATCCAGATAGTTCCGAAAACACGGCAGGAAAACTACTATGAGCTTGTTGACAAGGCCATTGAAGAGATCAGGGCCTCTGGGCTGAAATACATGGTGACGCCCATGGAAACTGTGCTTGAAGGCTCCTACGATGAGATCATCAGCGTGTTTGGCAAAGCCCAGCAGGTGGTACTGGCCGCTGGCGCCACTGAGATCATTGTGACCATAAGGCTGCACATTCGAAAGGACGGTGATGTCTCTTTTGAAGAGAAAACAGCAAAACATCAGCTTTAACAATAAGCTGTTTAAACCTCTTTACTCATTTCGCAGCGCATGGACCGGATTACGGGTAGATGCCCGTATTGATTGATAGCTCACAGTGATCACTGCGATCGACAGGGCCGATGCAGCTGACAGAATGAATATCCATGGTGAGATACCGGTACGATAGGCAAAATTTTCCAGCCATTGATCCATTGCGTACCATCCAACAGGCATAGCGATCAGTAAGGACACAAGTACAAGCCTCGTGAAATCACTGGTCAGCAGCATGAACAAACTGCTTACAGTGGCGCCCATTACTTTTCGGATACCAATTTCCTTCCTGCGCTGTTCAGTGGCATAGGAAACCAATCCGAAAAGGCCAAGACATGAGATCAGTATTGCCAGCACAGCAAAACATGTGGAAAGTGTACGTGTCCTTTGCTCTGCCGCATACATTTCATCAAAGTCAGTGTCCAGAAAATAATAGTCGAACTCCCTGTCCGGAAAATGACGCGACCAGATGCCTTCGAGGGTAGCCACTATATTCTTTTCCTCAGCCGGATCATATTTGATGAACACCCTGTTCAATCCTGATGATTTGAATATGACCAAAGGCTCAACGGGAGTGTGAATGGATTTAAAGTTAAAGTCTTCCACTACTCCCACGATCGTGTACTCCGACTGACCACCCGTGATCACCTGACCCACAGGATCCTGAAGCTTCATAACCTCCTGAGCGGTTTCGTTAATTATTACTGCCAGTGAGTCGGTTTGGACAAAACCCCGTCCGTCCGCCATTTTCATCTCCATAGTAGGCATGTAGTGCTCATCCATCGCCATATAATGGATCAGGATTGTTTCATCCGGATTTTGGCCTGGCCATTGAAAGCCAGAGGTACTGCTCATAACGTATCCCGGATGCCGGTTTGCCAGCCCCGCATTGATGACACTTGATTGTGCACGAATATCATTGGTAAAAGCCCCGGCCTTGTCACGTTGCGCAAACGTATAGATAATATTGTCCCGATTGTACCCAAGATTGGCATTTTGAATGAACCTGAATTGCTGATAGACAACGGTAGTACCTATGATCAATACAATGGAAATAGAGAACTGCAGTACTACCAGTGTTTTTCTAAATCCCGACCCCTCTTTGCCCTTATCCATATTGCTACCCAGCGTTCGTACAGGGCGGATAGCACTGAGGTAAATAGCCGGGTAGCTGCCTGCCACCAGCCCGGTCAAAACAGCCATCGTTACCACACCTGCAAACAGTTTGATCCCGTGTTCAGCACTGATTAATACCTGCCACTGAAACTGCTTACCGGAAAGCTGGTTGAAAGCCGGAAGCAACAGTACCACTAGTATCACGGACAAAACCACCGCCGTCAATGTGAGAAGCACGGACTCACTCAGGAACTGCACTACTAATTGTCTTCGATTGGCACCTACGGTTTTACGAAGACCTACCTCGCGGGCTCTTTTGGCAGACCGGGCTGTAGAAAGATTCATAAAATTGATACATGAGATGAGAAGAATGAAAAGCGCCACTGCAGAAAAGATCTGCACATACATCATGACTCCTTTCCGGCTTACCTCAACCGTAAAATCAACAGTTCCAAGGTATATATCCGTTAAGGGTTGTAAATAGATGTCCGTTACGGAATTCTCATTATTGGCTTTGATCAACCCAATGATCTTTTCATTGACCGCCTCAGGATCCACACCTGATGCTGTTTCTACATAGGTGTACAGCCTGTTCGACCCCCAGTCGTCTGCAAGGTCAGGATTCCGGACCAGCAGGTTTTCGAAGTTTCTGAGATACCGGAACGAAAGATGGGAGTTCAGGGGAAAATCCTTTATTACTGCTACCACAGTATGCTCTTCTTCACCTAATCGTAATAACTCACCTACAGGGTCTTTGTCAGGAAAATATTTTTGTGCGAGTTCCTCATTGATCACAAGGGCGTTGATCTGGTCCTTAAAGTTTTCGACACTTCCACTGACCAGTGGGAATGAAAACATTTCAAAGAAATAACTATCCACATAAGCACCATCATTTTCGAGGATCATTTCTCCATCCTTCAGAAAACGGTCACTTTGACCTGAGATCCGGGTAAAAGCTGTGATCTCCGGATACTGCTGTGCTATAGCAGGCCCGAGCGCCACGGGTGTCACCGCCACAGGGAAAACAGGCTGTCCGTCATAATACTGATTTTCCACCACACGATACAGGCGGTCCTTTTTTATATGGAACCGGTCAAAACTCAATTCATCACCCACAAAAAGGCCGATCATAAAAACGATGGACAACCCCAGCGTGAGTCCAAATACATTGACCAACGCATAGAATTTATGGTTCCAGAAGTTACGGAGTGCGATCTTAAGGTAGTTGTTAAGCATATGAGTATGGATTAAGGATGTAGAAGCAGGCTTTAGATTCAGAAACTCTTCTTTGGCCATAGGCTTGATCTCCCCAAATTCCCTGATAGCCATTTGAAAGGCCTGTTTGTCGGTATGACCGGCAGTTTTTAGATCGTCGATATGATCACGCAGGTGCAGTTCCATCTCACGGACTGAACCGTGACTGAATGCCCGGTATCTACGGAATTTCCGAAGCCACCTTTTTATTTCGTCTTCAAGGTTGAACATGTTCAGGTGGTTTTAATGTCCCAGATCTGGCTAAGTACCGTGTTCACCTGAACCCATTGTTCTTTTTCAGCAACGAGCGCCTGCTTACCTTCTGCCGTGGTCTCGTAGTACTTTCTGGGGCGCGTGTCATCAGCCATGATCCATTCCGAGCGAATGAGCCCGTCTTTCTCCAGCCGGTGAAGTACCGGATAGAGCATACCATCCGACCATTCCATCCTCCCTCCCGACATTTCCTTGATCTTCTTAATGATAAGATAACCATAGCTTTTCCCTTGTTTCAATATCCCAAGGATGAGCGGTTTGGTAGATGCGGCTGTAAGTGTTTTGGATATCATGCTTATCTATATACTTTGTAATTCTATGTATTACGAATACAGAGTATTTAGGTTGCGACATGAGTAAGATTAAACGGCAGGGATAAAAACACGAGGCAGGCTGATCTGTGGAGAATGATATACAGTAATGCTCAGGGCTCTTGTTGATGTGAAGAGTTAATGCAAGAGGCTTTCTTTAGCTGATGACTTTCTCCTGTTCATGAAACCAAAAACCGGAGACACGAAACAGAAAAACCTTAATCATTATACTGGTTCATCGTTCGCTCAATACCGATGGAGCAAAATGCCAGTATCATCTCTACGGCTCTTTCAATTTTAAACGGCAGTTCTTCGAATTCCTGTTTGGTAAAGTTGCTTAACACATAATCTACCTGTCGGCCTTTGGGGAAATCATTACCAATGCCGAATTTAAGCCTGGGGTAGTCCTGTCCCCCTGTGAGTTGCTCAATGCTTTTCAGGCCGTTGTGGCCGGCTGAAGAACCTTTGGTACGCATCCTTAGATTACCAAAGGGGAGAGCTATGTCATCAGTGAGTACCAGCAGGTTTTCCTTAGGCAGTTTCAGTTCCCGGATCCAGTAGCTGACGGCCTTTCCGCTCAGGTTCATGTAGGTAGTGGGCTTGATCAGATGAATGCTCCGTCCTTTGTATTTAAAGTCGCATTTATCAGCATATCTGCTATGCTCAAATGAGACGTCCTGCCTGCCAGCCAACTGGTCCAGCACAAGAAAGCCTATGTTGTGACGGGTCAGCTCATATTCAGCGCCTATATTGCCCAAACCAGCGATAAGGTACTTCATTTGTGATCAAAAACTAATTCAAACATGGCTGCAAATAAAAAATCCTGCCCCCGAAGGAGCAGGATCTGTTTTGTAGGCAACAGTGACTATTCCCCTCCTTCAGCAGGAGCTTCTCCTTCTGCTGCGGGTGCCTCTTCTGCTTCAGCTCCTTCCAGTTCTTCAGCTTCCTCTTCTTCATCGGATTTTCCTCTAAGCGCTCTCGGTACTTCCACTACCGCCACCGAGGCTATTGGTGTATCGAGGATCTCAAAATCCTTTGCTTCAATCTCACCCACCTTGATGGCCCGGCCAAAGTCAAGCTTCGAAAGATCTACGCTGATGTACTCAGGCATATCCTTGGGTAAGGCAAGTATGCTCAAATACCTTCTTTTCTTGATCAGCGTTCCACCTTTCGTTACTCCCGGGGATGTACCCTCGAAGTGAACGGGTATTTCCATCTTAACCGTCTTCCCTTCAAAGATCTGAAGGAAATCTGCGTGGAGGATTACCTCACTGACCGGGTGGAACTGAATATCCTGAAGAATAGCCTGGTATTCCTGACCTTCAATGTTCAGTTTAACAAAGTGTGCCTCATCAGTATATACAAGCTCCCTGAAAAGTATCATCGGGGCTGAAAAATGTACCTGTTCGTCACCACCATAGATAACACAAGGTACATTACCATCCACCCTCAGGCGTTTGGCGTCTGCTTTGCCGAGATTTGCTCTTTTATACCCTATAATCTCAACTGTTTTCATTTTATATAAAATTTAGTTTAAAATATTATCCTATCCCTGAATAAATAGTGAACTTATAGAACCATGGGTGTGCACATTTCTGATGGCCTTGGCAAACAGATCCGACAGGGTCAACACCCTGATCTTTTCACATTCCCTTTTTGCCGGTATGCTATCTGAAACGATCAGCTCCTCCAGAACGGAGTTTTCTATGTTTTCATAGGCACTCCCTGAAAGTACCGGATGGGTTATTACTGCCCTTACGGAATTGGCACCCTTTTCTTTCAGCAGGGCGGCCGCCTTACACATGGTTCCTCCGGTATCGATGAGGTCATCTACCATCACCACATCCTTTCCCTGCACATCCCCTATCAGTCTCATGGAAGCCACCTCATTGGCTCTTTCCCTGTATTTATCACAAACCACCAGCTCCGCTTTAAAGAATTTGGCAAAACTTCGGGTGCGCTTGACCCCACCAACGTCGGGGGAGGCAAAGATCAGGTTTTCCAGCTTGAGCGACCTCACATAGGGCACGAAGATCGCCCTGCCATCCAGGTGGTCCACCGGAATATCGAAAAACCCTTGTATCTGGTCAGCATGCAGGTCGCAGGTCATGATCCTGTCAGCTCCGGCTGCCGACAGAAGATTGGCCATTAGTTTAGCGGCTATGGCCACCCGCGGTTTATCTTTTCTGTCCTGCCGTGCATAGCCGAAATAGGGGACCACTACGGTTACGTACTTGGCACTTGCACGTTTGGCAGCGTCTATCATCAGCAGCAGTTCCATGAAATTGTCCGAAGGGCCGAATGTCGATTGTATGATAAATACGTCACACCCGCGTACCGACTCTGCAAAGTAAGGGGACATCTCACCATCACTAAAAACCTGCAATTTAGCGTCTCCAAGAGGCTTTCCGTAAGCTTTGGCAATCTTATCTGCCAGATAGGTAGTAGCGCTTCCGGAAAAAATTTTTACTGATGACATCACCAACTGTTATGCTTTAAAATAAATCGGGGTGAGCTTTTGCCCACCCCATGTTTACCTTTCGCTGCACATCATATAAGGAATCAAACTCAACTTTTTCCTTGCAGCGATGTTGCCCGACTAGGGCTCGAACCTAGACTCTTCTGAACCAAAATCAGACGTGTTGCCAGTTACACCATCGGGCAATTACCACCAATCAACCAGATCAAAATTCTGCACTACTTCAATCCGGTCATTTTTGGGATGGCAAAGGTAAAATTAATTTTTAAAAAAGTAAATGATTATCAATTATTAAGTTGGCGTTAACCTGCTCAATCCTGAGTGTGATTTTACCATGTTGTATTATACTAAATAATAACCCCGAGGACACTCCTCATTACCCTCGGGAAATGCAAAGGGGTAGTGAGATTTACTGAAATACAGGAGTATCTTAGCGATCAACAGGATGACTTCCTGCGATCGGCCTGGCATGTTATTTCCAACGATAGTTTTTGTGCTGCAGAAGCAAAGCTATCAGTTATTCCAATGAACCAATAGTGACAAACGACGTGACGTCAGTTAGCTTCAGCTGCAGCCTTTTTTTTCTGCTCCTCCAAAAATCCATCAGCGAAGAACTGGTATTTGTTAAGAATGGATTTTACAGCGTTCCTAACCTCCTGATAGTTGTCGAAGTTAAGCTTATCATATTCATCGGTAGCATAGCCCTGCCAGATAGAGGAATTCTGCTTGCGGTCAAATACCTGAATAAGTAATGTACCCTGGTTCAGATCGAACCTTAGCTGATCATAGTCGAGGTTACGGTCCTTACTTCTTATCCATTCGTTGATATCCGGTTGATCGTACCCCCTGAACTCGAGACTATCGTAAAAAACAGCATAGTTAAGCAAGAGATCAGGCTTATTCTTTTTCCTTTTGTATCCCAGAAATTTCATGTGCTGTTCTATGGAGGCTTTTATCAGCGATGTATCTCTGCCAAGAAGTGTATTGCTGACTATAAAATCATACGACCTGTATTTGTCAAATCGTCCCTTATAGCTATAGTCATATTCTACCGGAAGCTCTTTATACCCAAAACATCCCGTCAACAGTAGTGGTAGCGCAAAGTAAATGATCTTTTTCATTGAATAGCTGTGATTTAAAAAACGACATAAAAGATACTCCAAATTTTTGGTTTTTAACAATCTTATTCCGTCAATGTTGAGACATTTGATGACTTTTTGTTTTGGACGATCCATTTTCTGGCATTGACAAAGGCCTCGATCCACGGAGAAACCTCATCATCAGTTCGTTTGCCAGGATATTCTGCCCAATTGTAGGGGTATAATGACCGTTCTACATGAGGCATAATGGCCAGATGCCTTCCATCTCCGGAGGCCATCGCTGCCGTGGCAAAGTCAGACCCGTTGGGATTTCCGGGATACTCTTTGTAGGAGTATCTCCCAACTATATTGTAACCGGTTTCAGCGCCGGGCAGAATAAACCTGCCTTCCCCGTGAGCTACCCATACACCAAGTCTGCAGCCCGTAAGAGAATTGAACATGATGGAATTGTTTTCAGGTATTTCAATGTTTAAAAATGACGATTCGAATTTCCCTGATGCATTATGATGCATGGTGGGATGATCCGGAAGATCCGGATACAACAGCCCCAGCTCCATCATTAGCTGGCATCCGTTACATACGCCCAGGCTGAGTGTGTCTTCCTTGGCATAAAAATTATCCAAAGCACTTTTGGCTGCGGGATTATAAAGAAAAGCGCCGGCCCAGCCTTTTGCAGACCCCAGCACATCACTGTTAGAAAACCCACCTACAAAAACAATAAAATTTAAGTCACTCAGGTCCTCTCTGCCATTGATCAGGTCCGTCATATGAATGTCCCTGACATCGAAACCGGCCAGATGCATGGTCCATGCCATCTCCCGGTCACCGTTCACACCTTTTTCTCTGATAATGCCTGCTTTTACATTGGATCTGGACTTCCTGTCAGGATCAATGCCATAATCCGCCAGCTTGCCTGAAAAATTTTCAGGGAATGAAAACGTTAGCTCCTGCACTTTGAAGTTTTCAAACCGTTGCCGGGCCAGTTTGTCTCCACTCTGTTTTCTATCCAGTAGATATGACGTCCTGAACCATAAGTCCCTGAGGCGGTCGATATCAAACTTCCACGAGTTTTCACCGTGCCTGACAGAAACAGACCGGTCGGGGGTGCAGCTACCAATAACGTAATAAGAGACCTGCTGTGCCGCCAGGAGCTCTTCAACAGCCTGTAGCCTTTCAGTCTGTACAATAACCCCGGGCTTTTCACTAAAAAGAAGTTTGACGGGATCCTTTTCCCCAAAGGCAGAAAGATCAATTCCCAATCCTGCCTGATTGCCAGGAAAACACATCTCAAGCAGAGCGGTGATCATACCACCGGCCGAAACATCATGACCTGCCAGCAGCAATTGCTGACGGACCATTTGCTGAACGGCTTCAAATGCCCTGATAAAATAATCGGGGTCTGCAACGTCTGGTGTGCTGCTGCCTATTTTGTTGATCACCTGGGCGAAGGAGCTGCCACCAGTGTTAAAATCGCCTCCGGAAAAGTCAATGTAAATGATCGATGAGCCATCTACATTTTTCAGATCAGGACTGACCACTTTGGAAACATCGGATACTTCCCCCACCGTACTTACAATAACAGTACCCGGTGAGTAAACCACCTTGCCATCCGGATATTTTTGTGTCATGGAGAGGGAGTCCTTTCCGGTGGGTACGTTGATGCCCAGGTCTATGGCAAACTGGCTCAGGCTCTCAACTGCATCGTAAAGCCGGGCATTCTCACCTTCATTCTTCGCCGGCCACATCCAGTTAGCGCTCAGGGAGACGCCTTTAAGCCCGTGTGTCAATGGCGCCCAAACAAGATTGGTCAATGCCTCTGCAATGGAAAGTCTGGAGCCAGCTCCTGGGTGGATCAGGGCAGAGACCGGCGCATGACCAATTGAAGTAGCTATTCCTTGTTTACCCTTGTAGTCAATTGTCATAACGGCTACGTTGTTCAAAGGTAACTGCACGGTACCGCACGTCTGTTGCTTTGCCACTTTTCCCGTTACCGATCGGTCCACCTTGTTGGTCAGCCAATCCTTGCAGGCCACTGCTTCCAGTTGCAGTACAGCTTCAAGGTAGTGCTCCAGATCAGAAGCTGTGTAGTCCAATTCTTCGAACGTCGCGGGTTGCCGGATATCCTTCAGTACCGTTTTGGGAGATGACCCGAACATATGAGCAAGGTCCCAATCCATAGGGTTTTTACCCGTTTTCTTGTTCTCAAAAACGAATTTTCCGTCATCCGTTACTTCTCCTACCACATACATGGGTGATCGTTCACGGTCGGCCACTCTTTTTAGCGTGTCAAGATCGGCCTGGCGCATTACCAGTCCCATACGCTCCTGGGATTCGTTGCCGATGATCTCCTTGTCGGATAGTGTAGGGTCACCAATGGGTAGTGCACTAATATCAATAACACCGCCGGACTCTTCGACCAGCTCCGAAAGGCAGTTCAAATGCCCGCCCGCTCCATGGTCATGTATTGAGACTATAGGATTGATATCACTTTCTTCCATAGCCCTTATGGCATTCATGGCCCGCTTTTGCATTTCAGGGTTGGAACGCTGAACAGCGTTCAGCTCTATGGAATTGCCAAATTCACCGGTAGCCACGGAGGAAACTGCCCCACCACCCATGCCTATGCGGTAGTTATCGCCACCGAGGATCACAATCTTGTCTCCAGGCTGGGGTATTTCCTTCAGGCTGTCTTCCTTTTTGCCAAAGCCAATACCTCCCGCCAGCATGATCACCTTGTCATAGCCGTAGAACTTATCGTCCTCGTTGTGCTCGAATGTAAGTACACTGCCGCAGATCAGTGGCTGGCCGAATTTATTGCCAAAATCACTGGCTCCATCGGAAGCTTTGATAAGAATGTCCATCGGGGTCTGGTACAGCCACGGACGGGCACTGGTCTTTTTCTCCCAGGCACGATCCGGCTCGGTGCGGGCATAGGACGTCATGTAGACGGCCGTTCCAGCCAGCGGCAGGCTTCCCTTACCTCCGGCCAGGCGATCCCTGATCTCACCGCCTGATCCGGTGGCCGCTCCATTGAAGGGCTCCACGGTGGTAGGAAAATTATGCGTCTCTGCCTTCAGGCTAATGACGGTGTCGATGTCCTGGGTCTTGAAGTAATCCGGTTTATCCTGAGACGCAGGGGCGAACTGTTCCGATCTGGGGCCTGCTATGAAAGCGACATTATCCTTGTAGGCAGAAACAATATGATTGTGGTTGGCAGCGGAAGTCTCCCGTATCATTTTAAACAATGACCGGTCCATGGTCTTGCCATCTATCACAAATATGCCATTGAATATTTTGTGTCGGCAGTGCTCGGAATTCACCTGGGAGAACCCGAAGATCTCACTGTCGGTAAGTTTTCTGCCAAGTTTGTTACTCACCGAATTCAGGTATTCAATCTCTTCTGTACTAAGAGCAAGACCCTCCCGTTCGTTATACAGAGCAATGTCGTCAATTTCCACTACAGGCTCAGGGTCATGGACTATTGTGAAAGTGTCCTGGTCCAGTCCATGATAAAGTGCCGTAAGCATAGGGTCATACTCCGCTTCCGCTTCATCCACCCGGGTAAATTCTTCAATACGTTCTATCCCTTTGACCCCCATATTCTGTGTGATCTCTACGGCATTTGTACTCCATGGTGTGATCATTTCCTTTCTCGGGCCTATGAAATCACCATCAATCCTCTCTGCCGTTTCAGGCAGGGCATTCCCGAAAAGCCATATGAGCTTATTCAGTTCTGTTTCTTCGGCAGGAGTATTGAATTTAACAGCATAGACCGTGTTGGCATGGCCATAAAAGAATTGTATCATGAACTCTGAAATTGGCGTGAATGACTAAGCTGCAAAAGTATGGAAATAGTTGGTAACGTGCTATGTGAGTTCGGTGTTCAAAGTTCAAAGCTCAAAGCTCTACGTTGAACGTCCAACATAGAACTTCGAATATCGAACATTAAACTTTGAGCATTGTACATTGATCGGTGATCACCCTATTTTCGAGTGTGTTTTAGTGGTTGGATATAAATAATTGATCTCATTGGGTGTTTTTTTAACCCGATCAGGTGCCAGCTATTGACTTTGACGCCTTTTTTGGTTAAATCTATCTTCTGATTTACTGAGCTATGCATTTTAAGATATCCAATGAAGGCAATATTTACGATGAGATGTTTGACATCTCAGGCAATTGCCGACCTCATTATCAGAAGTTCATGTATAAAATGAATAGCATTCCGAAGAAAAGGCTCAGGCAGTTGCAACATGCCACGGATACGGCGCAACTGAATATGGGCATGACTTTTAATGTATATCATGATAAGGAGGGACTGGAAAAAATACTTCACCTCGACATAGTCCCGAGGATCATTAACGGAAAAGACTGGCAAAGGCTGGAGGCAGGATTGCAGCAGAGAATAGAGGCACTCAATCTGTTTATTCATGACATCTATAATGAGCGGAAGATCCTTAAAGACAAGGTAGTTCCCGAAGACCTTATCCTGACAAGCAAGGATTACCTGGAGCCTTGTGTGGGGCTCACACCACCGAGGGGGATCTGGTGTCATATTACAGGAACGGATCTCGTAAGGGATGAACATGGTGAGTTTTATGTGCTGGAGGATAATCTCAGGTGTCCGTCAGGGGTATCTTATTTGTTGGAGAACAGGGAGATCATTAAGAGATTGTTCCCGGATCTTTTCAATCAACTCTCTGTGAGACCAGTTTCAGATTACCCCGGCAAGCTGCTGAATATGCTGCAGTTCCTTTCTGATAAGGAAAAACCAGTAGTGGCAGTGTTAACCCCGGGAGTTTTTAATTCTGCCTATTTTGAGCACAGCTACCTTGCCCATCAGATGGGCGTTGAGCTGGTTACCGGACAGGACCTTGTAGTACGTGACAATAAGGTGTATATGCAGACGACTCATGGCCTGCAGCAGGTAGACGTGTTGTACCGCAGGATAGACGATATCTTCCTTGACCCACTGGCATTCAATCCTGATTCCCTTTTGGGAACTCCGGGGCTTTTTAAGGCCTTCGCCTCCGGTAATCTGGCGCTGGCCAACGCACCTGGTACAGGTGTTGCGGATGATAAGGCCGTTTATTCCTATGTGCCTGATATCATCAAATATTACCTGGATCAGGAGGCACTGATCTCCAACGTACCTACCTACCTGTGCTCACGTGAAGATGACCTGAAGTATGTACTGGACAACCTGGAAAAGCTGGTGGTGAAGGAAACGAATGCCGCCGGAGGCTATGGGATGCTCATCGGCCCCAAATCCACCAAAAAGGAGCGGATAGAATTTCATAAAAAAATAAAGACACACCCCAGAAAGTATATTGCCCAGCCCACGCTTTCGCTGTCTACCGTACCTACGCTGGATGGAACACGTATAGAAGGCAGGCATGTTGACTTAAGGCCATATATCCTTTACAATAGGCAGGTGGAGGTGCTGCCCGGTGCGCTTACCAGAGTGGCATTGGTGAAAGGATCCCTTGTAGTGAATTCTTCACAGGGAGGTGGGAGTAAGGATACATGGGTTTTATATAAGTGATGTGTGTGTGGACAGATTTATGATACATTTTGCTCACAAGCTATAAGTTAAGTATAAACTGATATTGTCAGATGTTAAGCAGAGTTGCGGATTCAATATATTGGGTGGGAAGGTACCTGGAGCGGGCGGAGAACTATGCCCGTTTTATTGATGTTAACTTTAATTTGTCGCTTGATCTTCCCCCGGACCTGAGGGAGCAATGGGAGCCTTTGGTGGCGGTTACGGGGGATCGTGATGCGTACCTGAGCAGGTATAGTAATTTTGATCGTGAGCATGTTATCTATTTCATGTCCTTTGATCTGGAAAATCCCAATTCCATTATCTCTTCAATATCAAAGGCGAGAGAAAACGCAAGGATAATCCGTGAGAACCTGTCACGGGAAACCTGGGAAAAGCTGAATGAGATATACCACTACGTGAACAATGGCAAAAAGAAGAAAGTATGGCAAAAGGACGATCCCATGGATTTCTTCATCAAAACGAAATACAGTGTACAACTACTTTACGGTATTGCCGATAACTCGGTAGCACGTACTCAGGGGTGGTATTTCAGTCAGTTGGGTCAGTTTCTGGAACGGGCTGACAAAACCTCTCGTATACTGGACGTAAAATACCATATTCTCCTGCCATCAATAGCGGAGGTGGGTGCTACTATTGACTTTCTGCATTGGGCTGCCTTGCTGAAATCGGTGAGTGGATTCAATACCTACCGGCGTCTTTATGGTTCTATAGAGCCCCCCGGAGTAGTAGAGTTTCTGGTGCTGGACAAATGCTTTCCAAGGTCCATTTTGTTTTGCCTGAAGGAAGCAGAGCAATGTCTTCACAGGCTTTCAGGAAGTACCGGGTCCGGTTATTCCAATGAGGCGGAGAAAAAACTTGGTGCCCTGCGCTCAGAGCTGGAATTTGCCGATGTAAATGATGTGATCAATTACGGCTTACATGAGTTTATGGACTCTATCCAGATAAAAATCAACAATATTTCTGACGCTATTCATAACAGGTTTTTTAAGATTACCAATAACTTTACTGCCGTACAAAACTATCAGGAATGACCTATTGCCTGGGAATAAGGACCAAATCTGGAATTGTTGGGCTGGCAGACACCCGGATCACCTCCGGTAGTGAAACGACTACGGCCAAAAAGATATTCACCGTTAGAAGGGATAAACACTGCTTTTTTATTATGACCTCCGGATTGCGTTCGGTAAGGGATAAAGCGCTTACGTATTTCCGTGAAGTGATAGAAAAGGATGACCAGGGCTTTAGCAAGCTTTATGAAGCGGTGAATAAATTTGCCGAACAGGTAAAAAGAGTGGCAAGGGAAGACAAAGCCTCGCTTATGGAGAGTGGAATGGGTTTTAACCTGTATGCCATAGTGGGGGGGCAGTTGGAGGAAGATGCCGAACCCAGGATTTATTTACTTTATCCTCAGGGAAACTGGATAGAGGTAGGCGAAAACACACCCTATGTTATTATTGGTAGCAGTGGCTTTGGCAATCCCATCCTCAGAAGGTCCCTGACCTTCGAGTCCAGCCTGGATTTTGCCTTAAAAAGCGCTTTCCTGTCTTTTGATGCCACACGTATCAGTGCCAATGATGTGGATTACCCAATAGATACCATTATCATGAGAAACAATAGTTATCACATGATAGAGACCCGGTTTGAAGAAAAGGAGCTCTGGGACATTTCCGAATTCTGGAATTCCAGATTAAGGGATGCCATTTCGCAGCTACCCACCGAGGCTCTCAACAAAGCTTTCCAAAATCTGAACCTTTCCAGAGGAGCCATCTGACATGCGCTTGCAGATCAGGCATGTTACTTCGTATCAGTATTCCAAATCCGTCTTTCTGGAACCTCATTATCTGCACCTGCATCCTTTGCAGAGGCCTTATTTGTTCGTAGAGAGCTATGCGTTAACTATTGATCCCAGCCCCTCCGGGCAGTCGCGTATACTTGATATCTTCGATAACCCAACTGAGCAACTATGGTTTAATGAACTGGAAAACAGGCTGGATATCATTGTGGATATGGTTGTAAATACATCCACATTTAATCCTTTCGGTTTTTTGCAGCATCCTTCCACGGACCTGAGTCAGGAGGTTATCTACGGATCCGAACATGGCAATCAGCTAAAGCCTTTCCTTGAATTAGACAGAGAAACCATCACCCGTGAGATGGCTACACTCGTGGCACGGCTGAAAAAAGCCGCGAATAATGATATTCTACAGTTTGTGACCTTACTGCTGGAGGATATATACAACGGGTGGGATCATCATGTTCGTCTGCACGCTGATGTATGGACACCTGAATTTTGCTACGTCCAAAAGAAAGGGTCATGTCGCGACCTGGCCTGGATGATGATCAACATGCTTAGGTTCGTGGGGCTTGCGAGCCGCTTTGTTAGCGGGTATTCGTTCAACCCGGAGCTGGAGGAAGGCCATGAACTTCACGCGTGGCTGGAAGTGCTGATCCCCGGAGGTGGCTGGATAGGAGTGGACCCGGGGCTGGGCCTTTTTGTTACGGACCATTTTGTGCCACTGGCAGTGGGCAGTGAACCACAGTACACCATGCCCGTGATCGGTTCCTTCAGGGGTTCTGCCTCTTCGGAGCTAACCAGTAATGTTGAAATGAAGGAGTTGGGTTAAAACTTGCTGGTTTCGAATGAAATGGATGTCCTCAAAAGTCGATAGCAGGCAAAAACAAGCTATCTGCCAACCACACACTTCATCCAATTTCCCAACAACGATTTATCTGATCAAAAAAACTTTTTGTAATTGGATTCCATCTGCCAGAAATCACGACACCTTTGGATCTCTCCTTCTCTGAAAGCTTCGTCCTTCTTCAACTCCCTCCAGTCACCCATACCCAGAACTTCGCAAAGCTTGAAGAAACGGTCGCCCTGTCCGTTCTTTTTATCCTGGATGAGAGCGCTCAGCAACGGACGGCCCTCATTGTGTTCATCTTCAGAAATTTCATCGAGGATCTCACCCAGCAACTGCTTCTCATGCTTGATATCCATGTTCAGCCCGAGATCCACTTGGTTGATCAACCTTCTGTAGGAAATGGGACCTTCTCCGGTACGGGCGAGCTGGATCAGTTTGTTACGTATGCGGGTATTCAAGTCTTAAACTGTTTTGCCATATTACAGAGCGCAAATATAGAAAAAGATTAAAAATTATAATCTTTTGATGACTGTTGTATCACGTGGGCAATCAGGTCGTTATGGCCACAGTCGAGAAAAACCAGCTCACACTTGTCGAGCTGGTTGGTAAGTCTTTTCAGCCGTTTTGTTTTGATCACTTTGTCGTATTTGCCGATCCAAATGTAAATAGGGATATTATGGCTGTTGAGAACCATTGCTATCCTGTTCAGGTTGAATTTCAGTTCCTTGAACACGATCCACGAATAATACACTCTGTATCTCTTTCGGTTGCTGTTCATCTGGCTGGCCGCAAACTTTATGAGCCCTTTGTCCATGACCTTCATTCTTTTCAACATGTTCACCAGGTTGTAAAAACGATGAGGTTTCATGATCATGCTTTGGAAGTATTTCCGGAATGTGGCCGGATAGGTAGCCAGATCGTACCACAGGCTGGTATCAATGCCGTCTGGTGCCATTAGGAACAGTTTCTCCGTTCTCGCCGGATAGAGCTCAAGGGTGGCAAGTACCAGTTTCCCTCCAAGGCTGAAACCGGCAAGAGAGAAAGAGTGGATATTGTAGGTGTCGAGTATTTCATCCATGATCCTTCTCCAGTCCTCCTTTGATAGTGTCTGTTCTCTGTGCCTCCAGATGCTGTTGCCATGGAAAAAAAGATCAAAGCTGTAAGTGGTGTAACTGTCCGACAGATGCCCGGCCAGAGGTGCCATTGTTTCAGCGTTTTGACCGAAACCGTGGAAGGCCAGCAGTGTTTTTGGACCGCCATGGAATATTTTATGGCTGATGATGCCATATCCGGTTTCCAGCAGACGGTCTTCAACCTGCATGATCCGACTTGGCTCTCGCTTCCGGTTTGCCTTCGGTGAGATTATAATAGATACGTTGTGTTGGGTAGGCGAAGTCCACATCATTGCACCTATGGAATTCCTCCAGTACATCCTTCCAGATGGCATCTTCTGTCACCCTTCTCTTGTTGGGTACGCTCAGATAACGCATCGTTAGCATAACGCCACTGTCTTTCACGGCTACATAAACAATGGGATCGAGCGTGTTGTAAAAGATCATAAACTTCTTCGATGCATCCAGCAGTCTTTTCTGAGCCTCTGTCGTAAAGTGCGCACAATGTTTGGACACGATCCTTTCCAGTATTTCCCTGGCCTTTTGCCAGTTACTCTCGAAGGTGACCAAAACTCCTATTTCATTCCAGATGTGACTAAACCCCTGATCATAATTAACCTGGCTCTGAGTAAATACGGTTCCATTCGGAATGTGGATGATCCTTCCGGTGCTCTGGTCAGCATCCACCCAGTTGCCGATCTCGTTAATGGTAAACTGAAAAAACCGGATGTCGATCACATCACCTGCATGATTACCGATCTGTATGCGGTCGCCCACATCAAAGGGCCTTCGGAGAAGAATGAACAGCCAGCCTGCAAAATTGGTGATGGGATCTTTCAGCGCAATGGCCAAACCCGCCGAGAGAAGCCCCAGAAACGTGGCCAGCGAATCCATTTGCTTTACCCATACTATACTGATAAGTATGAACCCCAGGGCAACGGTGAAGTATTTTATTCCATTACGCCAGTAATAGCGCACCTTAGGTTCCTGTATCCTGGCAAAGATTAGTTTCAGTGTGACAAACCTGAAGCTCCACAAAATTATAATGATGGCAAGAGACATCAGGAGCCTTGTTTCAATGGGAGTGGTCCCCAACTGAGCCATCAGCCATTGCTCTATACTTTGTTCACTCATATCCAAAAAGGCTTTGCGCTAAATCAAATATAGGGTGAAATAATTAATCCAGCCTCCACTATGGAAAAAGCGATAATCTATGCTGCCAGGGAGGAGTTGACACGTCCGCAACTCCTGACGTCTTACATGGGGTTATACAGGCTTACTATTATTGTCAAAGATCCTGCCTGATTTTTGAAAAAACTAAAAATAAAAACAATTTTGTAATAAGATTAGTTAAATATAATAATA
>LYSV01000122.1 GCA_001657315.1 Flammeovirgaceae bacterium BBD 1991-12
ACATACGGCTCAATATCAATTATTACTGGAAACCAGGAAAGGAAAACAATCACATTATAAGACACTTACACTCTTAGCCTGACGGCTATGGCCGGCGAGGCAGGGGCTCTGAGAGGGTAATCCAATTCCTTGTCATCTTCATGATCCGGGGATTCTATACTATTATCACCTGTGTTTTTTGTCTGAGCAGTATATCCTGAAAAGATGCTATTGCTTATGCACCCTGTTGGCAGCATTTTTTGATTTGATATAGTATGTACCACTATTCAATTGTGAAAAGTCAATAACAATAGTATTTTCATGGGTTATGATTTGCCGGGTAAGTTCATTTACATTTTTTCCAAGCACATTATAAATATGAACATCTCCCAGCCCTGATTTCCTGGTTTTGATGGTCAATTTGTCGTTGACGGGGTTTGGGTAAATAAGTATTTCCGGATTCCCCGGCCTTTGCAGGTTAATATTTCTGATTTGTGAGTAAGAAAACTGTCCATCAAAATCAGTTTGTTTCAGACGATAATAGGAAATACCGGAATATGGGTTGCTATCAATCCCTGAATAGTTCAATAGCGTAGATGAGTTTCCGGATCCATCAATGTTTTTAACTATTTCCCAATTAATTCCATCCATAGATCGCTCTATGGTAAAGTAATCATTGTTTATTTCGGAGCTTGTTTGCCAATTTAGTTCAACCCATTCGTTGTTTGCTATGGTAGCATCAAAGTTTAATAATTCTATGGGAAGGGTTATGTCACCCTTTACCCATAACTGAAAAAACGCTGAATTTGCTATTTCTCCGCTTGCAAATTGTTCTCTCTGGGTCCCACTTGATGGAATCCAATGATAACCGGCTGTGTTTCCGCAGGCATGTACAATATTTTCATGTAAGGATGTGCCATCAACGGTGATACAGGAAGCATTAGCGGTGATATATGCAGCATTTGTACCTGTCCAGTTGTCATTTATCGAGTTGTCGGCCGTACCCTGATGTAGTGTTGTGTTACTTTGAATTCTGCCAATGATCGTTGCATCGGTCGTGGTTACATCAAAATTGGCGGTGCTTGAAGAAATTCTCACTATTTGAATTTCCGTCAGAGCTCCCAAAATGGTTGCGTTGAGAATTCCCCTTGCTGCTGTGGTTAAACTGGAACCCTGCGGCAAATTACCGGATCCGTTTCCAAAGTCAATAGCAACCTGTACGTACCCATTGGCATCTACATAGGTATCAAATACATTGCCTCCTATGTTAAAATAATATACTCCGGCGATGGTAACCGCAGCTCCCTGCTTTAGGGAAGTAAAGGGATCACCTATTGTACCTGTTTGAGCATATGAATAAACTGTCAGAATTAATAATACCAGCGTGTATGTAATTCTTTTCATCTGGCCAATAACCACGTCAGCTCATTGAGTTTAATGCTTATTAGCCACTTTTTGTTTTAACTATTCTGAATTCCTCCTCTTACTGACACAATATGGTCCCCAGGATTGATAACCCAGGTCACCGCCGGCTTAAACCCCTGTTATTTGATAAATGCTATTTTCAGGTCAGGCCAAAAAGTAGGCCCTTACTCATCCCTTTCATCGGCCAATAAGTATTCTTACGGGTCCGATCAACCCCGACTCCAGTAATTGGTCACCCCTTCGGTAAAAATTATGGGTAATAAATGTATATCGTCTGGTAGGTCTTTTTTCACTATTTTTTAACCAGGAAGGCCAGTCTCCATGTTCAGATTGGTCATTGTCATAATTTTCATCCCCAATTAATCTGTTTACCCAAAGATTGGCTACTTCTATTTCCAGGTTGTTTTTACCTTTTTTCAAATGGGGTGTGATATTTAATACATTATTTGTCCATACAATGCCAACTTCCTGACCATTAAGGTATACCCTGGCAATGTTTTTCAGTTTTCCCAAATCCAGGTAAAAATGCTGCTCCCTATGGGCCAGGTGTCGTTTGGAAAGATGGAATTCTTTTTTGTAGATCGCCTTTCCTGAGTAATATTTTATGCCCGGGTCGGAGCTGCTGGTCCAATCCAGCAAATTTTCAAATTCAATATTACCGGGTCCTCCCCATAAGGTGTCAAACGAAACCATCCATGGGCCTTCTATATTCACTGATTCTGATAGTACCGGAAAATTTTCTGAAACCTGTCTGTCTATGGAAGAAATTGTTCCAAACACTATCAGGTAACTGGTATGTGGTCCAAATATCATGGGGATGGTAGTGGTTTTCTCGTTTTTCCGGAATGCAGGCAACGGTCTGATGTCACCGGTGACCGGGTCCCATAATTCCGGATTACCTTTGGTGGACCTGAAAACACAATTAGCTGAGAGGCTATCTGACGTCCGGTTGGAGACAAAGTAAATATCGTAATTCGCTGAAGTTCTATGTGTATATCGCAAATCTCCGTCTGAGTCAAAATCGAGCGGGAGATCCATTTTCCTGAGAATGTTGCTGGTGATGTCATAACCAGGGTACATAATCATATCATTTTCAGGCGTTCTGATTTCACCGCCCCAGATAATTTTTCCTTTTCCAATGGTTTTGGATACAATTTGGGAAGGATTCGGTGTGTCACCCCAGATCTTACTTACCAGCATCTTAATATCGTTATCGCATTTTGGGTAGTCGGTCAGGGAGGGAGACCTTTCCGGAGGAAGTCCGATGACGGTGGCTCCATTAAGTAAGAGAGCATAGATCTTATCAAGAAGCGCAGGTGTCATGGCTGGTGTATAGGGTAATATCAGCGCGCTGTATGTTGCGCCACCAGGAAATACTATTTTATGACCCTTCACCTGTGCTGAAGTTAACTGTGACGGCGCACAACCATCAAAATTGTAGCCTTTGCGATCGGGCAAAGCCGAATTTGCGGCAATGAGAGCGGACGGCGGGGCCTTGAAAACATGAGGCGAACCCTCAGGGGTTAAATATAAAACATCCGCTGAAGTACGGCCTTTGCTCAGCATATACTGAACTCTTGAAACATAAGTGTGATAGGCACCAACCATTGGCCACCAGGTCTGGTTTCGGTTCCAGTGCACACCATACGGCCCCATTGTCATGCCTGGCTTTAACGTGTTATTTAAAGGCTGGTGCTGGAAGGTGTGAAACATTAGCTTATTTATTCCTTGGGCAAAGGCCCAGTCGGTTTGGTTTTTCATGGAACCGGGAAATTGCCTGAATCCTTCCCCTTGCGAAGTAAAAGACTCAGCCGGCAAGATAGCTTGCCCTTTTATGTGGGCTATTGAAGCTGCTTCTATCACTGAAAAGGCACTATTGAATCCAAAACCATCACTCCAGAATTCTGCCATGATCACATCTGCCATGTTACCTAATTCCAGGTCCGCTGTCGGATTCATATCATAGGGCTCAATGGAAAGCTTTAAACCGTAACTATGCGTGTAATCCCTGATATATTGAGCATGCCTTTCCAGAATTAACTCCTGTGATGTCTGGCGAAGATCCCATAAAAACCGTTCACTTATCTCTTCGCTGCCAACGACATGTCCGGCATAAACCGGAAAATAAGGAAGCGGATCGTATCCTCTGCGATTTATGAACTCCTTCCTGAAACTTCCGGTCCAGTTCTGCGCTCCCATCTCCCAGCTATCCATGTGAAGTCGCTTTAGTCCTCCGTTTCCTTCGGCTGAAGTGAATTCAAGCTTTTTGAATAATTTTCCTACATAGTTATCCAAATGATTTTTGATGGCAACAGTATCAAATTTGTCCGATTCAAAACCTAAGCCAGGAACGGGCGCGGGTCTTGTAATCGCTCCATTGTTTCGGGCGCCAAATCGCATGATGGTCTACGATTATCCGGAGGGCGCCAGTTTAGCACACCTTCCTGGTCGAGGTGATCAGACAGATCCACCATTTCATCGAACTTAATGACGGAATTATGGGAGGGTTTCTTAAAATTCCTTTTAAAGGGGATGAATTGCCTTGTGCCTGGCGCGGAAGTATAAGGAGCACGGTAATAAAGTGCTTTCTCATCTGTATCTTCTATATTATCGATATCCTTCAAAGATTTTGGGAAAGCCAAAACAGCGACGTCCTCGTAATATTCCGATCTTTTCTCCGTCAGTGTTGAGGTTAGGCTATGCTCTCCAAAATATGGTTTTTTAGGTTGTGGTACCGGAAGGCTCAAAGGAAATTTGGTGGTGTTATCAACCTCCAGACTACTGGCCACGAGATGTTGCATGGACTCTTTTGTCTGTACCCATGGCCCTCCGCTGCCTGTCCACCCGGGACCGACACCCAGGATCATTTCGATCCCCAGCCTCCTGCATTCATTTACCGCGTGAGCAAACAGGTTTTGCCATTCCTCGCTCAAAAATTCCACTTTACCTCTGGGCACTCCCACATTTACTTCCAAAAATATAACACTGGATATCCCTGATTTTTTCATTGATTCCAGATCTTCTGTCATACCTTTTGCAGACATATTGCCGTCCATAAAATACCAGTAAACTCCGGGCCAGCTTGATACGGGAGGATTTTGAAAGTCGGACTTCCAGGTATTAACATTTACTTTTTCCTGTGAAAAAGCTTTGGTGAGCAAGAGTGGAACCATGAAAAGAACCATGTAAATAATCGTCTTCATATATTTTATAAATTGATAGGGAATTTAGATTTTTTACATTGGAGTAATGTCAGGTATTTCACCTCCCGCGAGAGACACTGAGAGGAGGGGAAAGGGGTTCTGTGAAAGAGGTGTACTCCATTAGTTGCCGCTGGCGGAATCATCTGCCTGATCAGCATTCTTCAGCCGTTTGCCCATCCACCATTTCATGGTGTATCCAAAGGCAACCCCTCCAATTGTCCAAATTGGCAGGTTAATGAGAATGATGGTCAGATCATATTCCGTTCCGGTTATTAGTGGCATTAACAGAGTCATGGTGATGAACATAAATGCTCCCCAGACCAGCCCGGTTTTCAGCCAGTTTACTTTCTTGTGTTCAATCGCTTCAAAGCTTAGATTCGAAAATCGTTGAGATTGTTTATCCATCCAGGATCGTTTCCAGGAGTTAATCCACCAAAACCAAAATGGGTAGGTCAAAATCAGAATTAGGCCGGAAGTCCAGTTTCGGATACAAGGAATTATTTCATTGCAGTTGTGGCAATACAATCCAAACCAATTTTTAAATGCTGTCTTGTTTTGAGCTGACCATGTTCTGCCGTCATGATAGGTCTTACAGTTAGGACATGGAATGTAAGTTCGTTCCATGAGTGGTTTATCAGAAGTCTGGTCGATTAAAGTAATCCTGGGGATTCGTTGGCCAAGAATTAATTCGTTAATTGCAAGGCCCGGATTTATCATCCAGTGGATGATGTTAAGGTTATTGCTGTCCCAAACCTTGTATTTTGAACGATCTGTCTCCATGTTTATGCATGCTGACATCCAAACATAGTTACGCCCTGTATCTTTTCCTAATCTGCCGGACCCCTGACCGGGGCAGGTTTGCAACTTATGCCTTTACAGGGTATTCTGAGTCATAATTAAAAAAAGGCTGAGATAACACAGAATGAGTATGAGGATAAATATCGCGTGATCAGATACGATCATATGCTTTGAAAAAAATCAAAAATTTTCATCCGGTTTAAGTGGCTCAATTGTCAGAAGTACACAATCAAAAAAACAATGACAATGAAAACACTTAAGAAAGTTTACGAAGACAGCTTCTACATTGTAGAAGTAGACACAGCTAACAGGATATTGAGTTTTGTATGGAAGGAAGGTCATCCTGAAGTAGACCATGAAAGGTTTGTAGCCTCCTGTTGTAACTTTATCGGATACGGTTTTGAATACCGGATCGACAGTATCTTGATCGAAACAAAAAACTTCACCTATACTCCTGCACCGGAATTTTTTGAGTGGCAAAAGACAGAACATCATGACCGGTATCGCAAACTGGGGGTCAAAAAGGTGGCCTATGTGCTTCATACTGAATATGTGGATCAGATGAAGAGCCTTCCGAAGGAGGATGCTGGCTTTGCAACTGAATATTTTGATGATCAGCGAAAAGCTGAAGATTGGTTGTTAAATTAGGAATTCACCAGGCCTTCTGAAAGCCTGGCTTCTGTTTATGAACAAATCAGAAACACTTAAAAAAGCTCTTGGTGGAGATATTAACAGTTTCCAGGAAATATTTTCTGGCTTTCAGGCTCAGTTAAGATCATACCTGTACCGATTATTAGCCGGCAGAAATGACGCTGAAGACCTGCTTCATGATACCTTTATCCGGGCATTTGACAAGATCAGTTTATACAAAGGTGAGTCCTCCCTGAAAACATGGGTTTTTCAAATAGGTACAAACCTGGCGTTGAACGAGCTAAAGAAGAGAAAAAGGTGGACAGAAGATTCGGCCGAACAAGCCAAAAACCTGGTTTTGAGTAATGAAAAGCTGGCTGGTAAAATCACGAAGGTAAACAGTTCTTCCACTTTTGGAAGATACGAGATCAAAGAGCATTTAGATACCTGTTTTACTTGCATCGGCAGGACTTTGCTGGTCGAAAATCAGGTTGCACTCATCCTCAAAGATGTATATGAATTTTCAGTCAGGGAGATCTGTCAGATCCTGGGCAAGACGGAAGGAGTGGTGAAATACCTTCTTCAGGATGGGCGAAAAACCATGGTGGATGTATTCGACAGGAGGTGCGCACTCATTAATAAAAATGGTATCTGCAATCAATGTTCAGAACTCAATGGATGGCTAAACCCCAAACAAGATCAACAGGAGGCATTAAATCAGTTAAGTTTGGTCAAGGGATCTTCAAAATATGATCGGGATCAATTGTATGAGCTAAGGCGGGTGCTTGTCAAAAATATTGATCCGCTGCTAAGCGAGGGCCATGAACTACAAGAGGAACTCATGAAGTGCAACAGGATTGCGATGGATGAGGAACCGCCGGAATGACTTTGATTTAACCCTTCACCTCCTCAGCGTCTTTTGTGCACAGACTCTACAAGACTGGGGAGGTGAAGGTTTTTACTTTTGATCTACCATTTCTGAGGTGGGTTTCCGTCAATTGCCCAGGGAAATCCTGTTATGCCTTTCATCTTCATTCGTTCAATTAACTGGGCGGTATGATGCTGGATATGCCGGATATTATTGATGTGAAGTTCCAGGCGCGAGTAGGGGTACCACTCAAAACCTGAGTTTTCGCCGAGCGGTAATGAAGAAATGGATTGGGGTAATCTACTCTCAATATCATCAATAAAGGACAGTAACTCATCTTTCGGGTTATGTCTTTCAAGTATCACTCCTTTTTCAGGATTCTCCCACTCCTGTGAGCCTCCGAGGCTTTCAGCTCCTTCTATTGCTTTTTTCCATGGTACAAAACTTTCTGCATTCGCACCCAGATAGAACTGAGCTGCCCAAATGGCATGGTACGCAATTTGCCAGTTAGGATTATTGTATTCATCATTATTCCATAGATCCGAAGGTATTTTCCCGATCGTTTGCCGAAGCATTTGCAGTGCCGCTTTGTATTGCGATACTAAAATTCCCTGAATTGATTTATCATCCATTGTTGAGCTGTCTTTTGCCTGCCCATACCCTTGCATTGTAAGTAGTAAGAGGCATGAAAGGATCAAATTTTTCATCTTTTCATACAAAGGAATAAGATTGTGCCTCGCAATGATTGTACAAAATGGACATTTTAATATCCGCTTACTTCAAGGAACTTTTTTGGGCTATAGCCTGTGAAGGTTTTAAAATCGCGGATGAAATGAGCCTGATCATAATATCCGTAATCGTAGGCAGCATCGGTGAGAGCAGGGTAATTATGATAGTTGTTCAGTGTATTTTCAAAGCGTACAATTCTTGCAAATAGTTTAGGATTAAACCCTGAATGCTCCCGGAAACGCCTGGTAAACTGCTTGTGGGAATAGCAGCACTGTTGAGATAATTCCTCAATATTGATGTTGCCATGACATTGTCTTATCTGCCTGACGGCTTTGATTATCTGTTTGTCATTAAACCGGGAAGCTGCCAGTTTCGCTTTAAAATAATCTGTTAATATACTTATGCGCTCGTTTATTGGAACAGCAGCTGCCATTTTTTCAGTCAGTGTTTTTCCTTCATCACCCAAAAGTGTCTCCAGCGATATAAATTCATCGTTGAGTGCTGATGCCGGAATGTTGAAGAGACAAGGAATGGCATAGGAATATAACGAAACGCCAAAGAGTTCAAAAAATCCGCCTGCCGGGTATTGTCCATGTTTACAGGTATGCCCCTGAACGGATGAGAAAAGTAACTCAGGATTTAATTTATTGCCCTCGTAGGCAAAAGCAATCTCTGTCAGGCTGTTGGCAGTAGCAAAGTAGGTGGACTGAACATGCTGTATTTGTTCGTCCCATGCTGCACACCAAAACCGGAAGACAAAGTCTTTTAGTTCTTCACAGGGTTCTGTCGTACGGTAATTCATTTCGATTTGCTCCTGGGTAATGATCGCCAACGTTTGGTATATGAAACGTAGCACCCCATTAAGGTACTATGATCTCATATACATTGCTGTAGCCAGTTTTATTGCTTTTGTAGTTTGATGCATTAGTGTCTCTACATTTTTGATATTAAAGCATAAAGGGGGTTTTATTTTAATAACATTGTTGAACGGGCCATCTGTGCCAACGAGTATGAAATTTTTCTTCAGGGTTTCTTTAATAAAAGAAGCTATGACTTCACCTGGGTCGCCATTTTTATCTATAAATTCAATTCCTATAAAAAGTCCTTCACCTCTTACATCTCCAATACATTCAAATTCACTTTTTAAATCCAACAGCCTTTTTTTTAACTCAGCGCCTGTACTTTTAGCATTTAGTTGTAGCTTTTCTTCCTGAACAGTTTTTAGAACTTCCAGGGCGACTGAACAAGATACGGGATTCCCTCCAAAAGAAGTGAAAAATTCCATCCCATTGGCAAAACCATCCGCAATATCATCTGTAGTAACTGACGCAGCAATTGGGTGTCCATTTCCCATGGGCTTTCCCAATACAACAATGTCAGGGACGATTTCATGCATTTCAAATCCCCAGAAATATTTTCCAAGTCTTCCAAATCCGGTTTGCACTTCATCAACAATTAAAAGAATACTGTTTTCCTTCAGAAAAGGAGCTAATTCTTTCAGATAACCTTCTGCCAATGGGACTTGTCCACCACAACCCGAAATAGGTTCAACGATTAAAGCCGCTGGTGGACAACCATTTTCTATTGCTGCATTAATTTTTGCAATCGCCTCATGAGCATACTCTTTTCCGGTTTTAAATTTTCCGTTATAGGTTTTTGGCAAGTCAAGAGTAATGACATTTGCAGGTTTTCCTTTTCCTCCTTTTCCATTGTGTTTATAGTCACTGACAGCTATCCCTGAAATGGTATTTCCATGATAACTGTTTTCTAAAATGGCGATACAATTTTTATTTGTATACGTTTGGGCAATTCGTAGGGCTAAGTCAACTGCCGCACTGCCGGAATTCAAATAAAATACTTTATGTAAATCGTCCGGAAGAGTTTTGGTCAATTCAGAAGCGTAATCCACTAACTCAGGATAAAGATATCTTGTATTGGTGTTTAATTTTCGTACCTGGTGAGCGAGAGTTTTTGAGACATTGGGATGGCAGTGTCCAATATGAGGGATATTGTTATAAGCATCCAGATAGGTATTTTCTGAATGGTCATACATATACTGGAAAGCTGCTCCGGTCATGTAAAGAGGTTCTTTATAGCTTGTTTCAAGCGATTTTCCTGTAAATTTTTTGCGCTTTGCAATTAATTCATCCCGGTCAGGTTTTTCGGGCGATAAATTTATAGATTCAAGAAAAAAGCTGGTTATCCAGGCAGGGTTTATTGACAACCATTTATGGAGTAATTCCCATGCAGGCTTTTCGCTCACTAATACATAATCCGTATCTTCTCCTTCATACTTCTTTTTCGCTGAGTTACAGACGGAAACACTTAATCTTGATGGAATTAAAATATTAAGTATTTCAATTTCTTCCTTTTTTAAAGGTAGTTTGCTGTGATACCCCTGAATGAATTCCCTGGCTTTTTCAAAAGGACTGGCTTCATTGGCTAACATAATATAGGTTACTGCGATAGCCACCTCATAGATAAGTGGACTGTATGTAATATCACCAAAGTCAATTAAGCCTGTAACTTTATCATTTTCTACGATTACATTGTTGTCATTCAGATCTGAATGTATGATGCCAAACCTTAATTCTTTTTGAATTGGGAGTATATAATGAGAAAACAGATCAAAAAAGTAGGAAACAACTTTTTTGTCTTCCGGCTGTGTGATAAAACCTATATTCTTAGCATTTAACAGTGTATGCTTCATATCCCAAAAGAGTTCCCTCGATTGAATGATATCACTTTTGGTATGCATTAAGCTTTTGTTGAGCATTCCGACAGCTTGCCCAAAATTGTATAACAATTTATCGCTATGCGTGACCGAAGAGAGTAGTTTTCCTTCTATAAAGGGGAGCAGCCTTGAAAATGATTTGTCATCATGGATCTTCATCTTTTGAATGGACGAAGACACTTGAAAAGGAAAGTTTTCCTTTTGTAAAAAATTTAATATGCAGTCTTCTTCAGAGATCAGTTTAAATTCATCAGGGTTACTATAGTATTTTAACAGGTAGTTGATATCATTACTTTTCACTCTGTAATTTACACTTGTATATCCATCCAGTTTTTCGAGTTCCTGATACTCCAGATTATATGATTCAATTATTTGCTTTGTGTTCATTACTTCTTCAATTGGCTACAACGGGTTAATGGTGGTACCAGGGCTCCTGTTGTCCGCCTTTTAAATATACTTAAATCTTCACGTATACTGAGTGGGCTTTGATCTCAGAAATATTCTGACCTCTGAAGCCTGTTGGTTTTCTTGCCATAGGCATAAGCTCTGTATTTTTTTATGGGACATCTTCATAACCCAAATTAAAAACTTCAGTGAGTTTGTGCGCGACGAAATTTCAGTGCATTCCAATATCTTTATCTGAATAAGAATAGGTTTGCCACTACTATACATCTGTTCGTTGTGCTTAGTGAGTTCCCCCAAAACTCTCAACTATCTTGCAATCAATCGGCAGTCTAATTCGTATTCTCAAAAACTTAATAAAGTATGAAGTCAGAGAATATGTTTGAAATAGCTAAGAAGAATCAGGAAATCATCCTGCTACTACTGAGAATGATTATTGTTTTTGTGTTTTTATGGCATGGAGTACCTAAGGCCTTCAATTTTGAAATGGCAATGAACAAATTTGAAACCATGGGGTTTCCAGGCTTTCTTGGACCGATAATCGGGTGGCTGGAAGTGGTTGGTGCAACATTTATCTTGATTGGCTATCAAAACAGGTGGGCTAATCTTTTGCTTATCAGTATTATTATCGTAGCAATTATTGGTGTTCAATTGCCTAAGGGGGTAACGGCTGGTTTAGAGCGGGATCTTCTTTTACTTGTGGCCGGTTTGGTTTCTGCCTTTTGGGGGCCTGGTTTATTATCTGTGGATAGTAATTTAAAACACATCCCAATCAAAGAGTAGGGTTCATTTTTAAGAATTGCAGGAAGTTTGTTATCAATGGTTTACGGTAAGGACATTGAAGACCTACTGAATCAGGCATTTAGGTACGCTTTATCTTTGACACATGATGAGGAAGATGCCTTTGATTTGGTACATAGTAGTTATTTGAAAGTACAAGAGAAGGGTAAACCATTGATTACTTCTTACCTCATAAGAACTATCAGAAATCTTCATATAGACCTGAAGAGAAAGGAAAAGTTAAAAATCAGCTGGATAAAGCGTTCGAATAAAAAAGAAAGCTATGAGCCCAATGTATCAGTAGAGCCATATCTTGAAAGCCTGCTATCCCAACTTTCTGAAAGAAATAGGGAAATTATGTTTTTATCGATTGTACAGGAGTATTCGGCACAGGAAATTGCTGACCTGCTCGGAACACCAAGGGGGTCTGTTCTATCAATACTTCACAGAACTAAACATCAACTTCGTGAACAGCTAAAAGAGACTTATCATGGAAAAACCAGATGATAAAATAAAAGCATATTACCAATCCAAAAGGTTATCAACCGAACAAATAGAACAAATCCTGAATTCCCCCTTTAAGAATAAAAGTTCCGATAAGTCTATTCCTACCTTTCTGAAGTATGCAGCAGCCTTTATTTTGCTCATAGGTATTTCTTATACATTTCTTTACCTCCCCACACAAAAGCAAAATGTTATACTCGAGAATTTTGCCAATGAAATTGTTTTTAACCATAAAAAAAATCTTCCTCCTGAATTTCCAGCTGCCAGTCTTAAAGAACTTAAAAAAAAAATGAAGCGATTGGATTTCGACCTTAAGTTTCCTGACAAATATATTGCGAATAAGAAGGTGGTAGGTGCACGCTACTGTTCAGTAGACAACAGGATAGCCGCTCAATTGAAATTGCTTAATTCAGAAGGAAAAGTGGAAACATGTTATATCTTTAAAAAGCTGGAAAAATTTGATTTTGAAAAGGAAATTAACAAAGAAGAAACCAATGTAATTCTATGGAATTCAGATAGTTTGATATTTGCAATTGCAAAGGAAAGATAACAAAGTCCTGACTGGTGGCGCAGGTTTTCAACTTGTGCCTTTTTTATGATCCCCAGGGTTTATTAACCCGGCTTACAGATGGCTAAAACCCTGCAAAGGTCGCAACGTGCAAGTGGATTTAATCTCGTGTTTTATATTTTATGCCCAATTTTGAGATCTTTACCCACCTGGCCGAGTCGAACCTGTCCACCGGACTCCATGAGCCTGCCGTCAGTCAGGGACTCTCATTTCCGTTTTTTAAAACGCAAGTCACATACTTCCGCAGGGTATCGGTCATCACGAAATATTTCAACCACCTGTTCATCATTCCTGTAAACTTCAATACCAATCCCATCACGGGTATTGGCATCACTTTCAATTTCCACTCTATCTTTTTTCAATTTCATAAATGGCTGTTCGGAGAATAGGGTATAACGGTTGGTGTAGCTCTCCGTTCCACCGTTTAGGCGGCATGGAGAGCTACACATTGTTAGCAACAGGATTTAAGCTTTTAAGTTAATTTGCTTCCTTTTTGTCCAAAGGAATATATCTTTCCTTTATTATGTTGAAATGATGGATTTGATGCGCCGTTATTGTCAATCCAATAGTGTACAAAGGCATTTCATATTCAAAAAACACACAATTTGTTTCAAGAATTTTTTTATTAAAAGACTTAAACATCATTATTGTTGATTGACGTACAACCTGAAGCTCATTTACCAACTGCTCAATTGACAGTTCATTTGCATTCGAATTTTTACCCATGATTTCCTGGTCATGTCCATCTGGGATACTTCCTTCTCCACGAGCGAAAATTATAGCACGGAAACACCAAATTCTTTCCCAGTCTATTAAATGTTGTAATATTTTGTTTACAGTCCATTTATCAACGTCGTATACTTTGAGGCCAATTCGATTCAATTGAGCAATGTCTAATTCATTAATTCGATCCAGACTTATTTGTAATGCCTCATTAAGTTCTATGTCTCCGTTCAATTTCAAAACGTACTCTAAAAATTCCGGGTTCTTTTTAGCTTCTTGATTTTCCATGAATAATTATATTTTTTACTTAACTGATGTAAGATTCGTATGTGATAGCAGGTCTGAATCCTGCTAATTCAGAGCTGTCATCCGTAGTGCGAAAGCATATGAATAACTAAGCTGAAAAACCTCAACAGCCGTTATCACTGCTGATAAAACAACACACGAATAAATTGATTAAAATGAAAATTGGTTCGGAAGAATATCCGAACAAAGAATTATTAGCCTTAAAGTTTAATGGCTAATAGTTAAACTACTATAAATTTCAGAATCACTCTCAAAATATAAATTATTTATGTGACATAAATATATGCAATTTTGTGCAACCATGTCATGAATGAAACCAAATTCGCTACTGTTTTTTTATCACCGCATTTTATTGAATCAGTTCGTTTCCTTAATTGATGCCAGGCAGCTTCCTAATTGGATTATGGTCTTCAATTGTTGCCAACGATTTTGTATAGGAGCTGTTTTAATGGCTTATATACGTTGTTGTATGCAGATATTACTTTATACCAGCTTTACTTTCGACCTCTTTTAGCATTTTTTGGAGTTCCTCCCTTGTTATATGCTCACCGTTAAGAATTACAGCTTCAATTTTTTGCGTATTTGATATGTCCTCCAGGGGATTACCTGAGAGAATAACCAGATCCGCGATTTTATTCTCCGAAACGGTTCCATAGTCCCTTTCATTTCCAACAAAGAGAGCCGGGTACAAAGTTGCTGATTTCAACAAAGTGGCATTGGAAATATTGGCTCTACTCATGATCTCCAGTTCCCTGTGCAAGCTTATGCCGGGGACTATGGCCCTTGCCGGTGAAGCGTCTGAACCCACCAGAAAAGGTACATCAAATCTCTCGAAATCTTCAAGTAGTTTCAGCTTAGCCAGAAGCAACTTTCTGATATTAGACTGTATGGCGGAAGGTAAGGGCCGCTGCAAGCTCTCCCGATACGCAACAGCCAATGAATCCGGGTAGTAGTTTAGTCCAAAATCCTTGTTCCTCATATCCGGGTATGGCCGGTTGCTAAGTTGATCAAAAATAGTAAAGATGGCTGTACCCGGCCAACAGCTGTTTTTCTTCATTAGACCCATCAATTTCTCCACAAGGAGCTCGTCGCGTTCCGAAAGGCTTTGAACGGTAATTTGCTGTTTGAAAGCTCTATAGGCATTGAATGACAGTTTACCGGACGCTTCTTTTAATCGTTTCCTATGGCTGGAACTTTTGGGAGATAGGTTCAGGGAGATATCATCTAAGTGCTCTATGCTTTTTTGGCCGGCCATGATAGCATCCTCCAATGATATATGGTCGGGAATATGCCCGGCGAAAGGGATCTTTTGTCTGTCACATTCCCGGGCGATTGACCTGAAGACCGGTTCAGAGAGTTTGTCATATATTTTGATAAAGTCCGCTCCTTTATCCTTCATTTTTTCCACTACAACCTGTGCAGAGTCAGGGTGTTCTATAACAATCGAGCCCGGCCATCGTATTGGCGGCGCGTCAACAATATCACTAGCCACCTGGAGCAGTTTGGGCTTGTACCCGTTTGTGCTGTTCACCCGGGATTTCCATTCTCCTGGATCCTCTACAGTAGGGTTGAACATATCGCGTATGCCTGTTACACCATGGGTTATCAAAAGTGGAAAAAAAATGCTCTCATACTCCCGGATATGGACATGCATATCCCACAATCCGGGAATCAGGTATTTGTTGCTCCCGTCAACGATGGTCTGAGCTTGGAAACGGTATGCTCCCTGAGGTGCAATTCGGATAATTCGGTCGCCTTTGATCGCTACACATTGATCCCCGATGACAGTTCCTTTCTTAATATCAATGACATTTATATTTGATATGACCAAATCAGCATTAAGACTTGATTTGCAATCCATCATCAGGCAGGATAGTAGTAGGACTGACAATATTCGTGGCTTCCTGGCAGTCATCCGTAATTATTTGCACACAACGTCCGGCTATCATCTGTAAGCTGAACTTTTCATTCCGATAATTATCGGAACTATAAAAGTATCAGATAGCACCAGCCTTTGCAAACCAGCCGGCCGGTAGCTCAGCCAGCTTATTGATGATAGTGTTTGTCAGCAGCTTTTTTCTTTATAGTAAATTGTCAGAACTAGATTAGAGGTTCCAAACCTAAAAGTAGTTCCTTTTCAGTATCCGCACGTCGATAGACGATTTTGATGGTCTTTCCGCTTTGAGTTCTTAATATCTTTCGGATTGTTTCCAACGAAGAGTCTACTGTTTTTACACCATCAATTTCAATTATTTCGTCTCCGATTTTTAATTCTGATCTTGCAGCACCTGAGTCAGGAATAATATTATCAATGATAACTTTTGATTTATTGGAATCCAATGAAAACGTCAGCCCGGAGTTTTGAACATAGAAAGGTTCATTGATGTATTGTCTGTTTTCTACCCAATAACTCCTTTTTCTTTTATAATCAAAGGTTATATTAAATCTTTTAAGTATCTCATTACCAATAATACCTGCTACTTTTTTACTCGCAAAAAAGCCAACTTCAGTGTCATATATACTCGCCGGTATATTTTCAAACTCAAAATCCAAAATCTTAAGATTCTTTATTCTTCCTACCTCTATTTGTGCAACGTTAGCTGAAAGTCCTCTTGAATTGTTTGAATAAGTCTTATCAATTTTATCTCTTATTTGAGACCTTTTTGAAAAAGGTGAGGTAAAACTTATCGCTCCACCGGCACCAGTATCCAAAACGAATTCTTCATTGACATAGGTGCCATCTTTTAAGATAATTTGAAAAATTGCTGTGGGTACGTCACCTATATCTATCCTTACGGATTCACCACTCCCGTGGTATTCATAAGATTTTGATTCATAAAATATTAGTTCTGAATTATTATAGTTTATTTCGGTGACATATTTTTTCAATAAATCATATCCAATTATTCCATCAATATCCTTACCTATCGATCTTTCCAGGTGACTGAGCGGGACACTTAGTAAATCAATCTTATCCAATTCAATTGATTCAACCTCTACCGATTTTTTCTTAATAATTGAAGATTGTGTTTCTCCTGAGGCTCCAGTTGTAGTAGAGGTCTTGCCTGAGGCAAAATTGAGTTTTTTTGCAGTTTCGGAATTAATTACCGTAGATCCGGCTCCTGTATCAAATACAAAATCCAGTTGTTCCGAATGATTTATGGTAAGTTGAATAAAAATATGATTTCCTTCTAATTCAAAGGGAATTTTGGCAACAGGGTTTGCATTCTGAGCGTAACCATTAACTGTTACCCAGAATGTAAACAGAAAGTGTATTTTCTTCAATTTAGTCATAATTGCTGCTAAGAATCCGTACTGTATCTTTTTCCCTAATCTAAAGGATATTTAACAGGTTTAAAACTGTTAAATGGGCGGTGTGTATAGATAATCTGTTTCAAGGGTGTATTGCCGGGTCAACCGGGCACGCCCGGATTACACCTGCTCACAGAGTCCTGCGGATCCACGGGATTCCTCACAGAGTCCTGTGGATCCACGGGATTCTCCACGGGATTCTGCGAATGCGAATGCGAATGTGAAAGAGGCACGCTGTGGCCTGTAAGCCCACGGCCGTCTACCCGATCAGGCTTTCGTTCTTTATTTTTTCAATTTCTCAATTACTTTGTCAAATCGACTATCCATACACACACTTAAGTCAGTTGTCATAAATTTTCCGTCTAAAAACAGACTGAAAATTGTCGCAGGACTTGGTGCATTTTGGGCTCCTTCCATAGTCTCGAGTTTGATTACTTTCAATGGTAGATTTCTTTTTTCTGCCGTCTCCACCAACGATTCATTAGCGTGGAATTCAGCAAAAGGACACCTGTTGGAATAATATACAACGATTCCATTTTTATCAGGACATTCACCACTTTTTACAGATTCATTGAATTTTGGATTCTCCACGCTATCGTCAAATTTCATTGCCAATAAACTAAATCCGCTTGAAATTCTTTCTATTTCTTCAAATCCCTGTTTTAGCAGCCACCTGGTGTCGCTCATAAAATGGAATTTTTTTGTTCCCACTACAGTCACAAGTCCATTTTTACCTTGCTCTTTCGCATCTTCAATTGCAGAATTTAAAAGAGCTTTACCATAACCATTTTTTTTGTACTTACCTGCTACCCAAAAACAATTAACGTTTAAATAGTTTGTTGCTGTTATTGGAACCCAGGCGTTCTCAGCTGGTCCATATTCAATGAAAACTTTGGCTCTTTCATCAAGCCGTCTAAAGACGTATCCATTCTTAAATTCCTTTTTTAGCCAATCCTTTTTTGCCTGATAGCTGTCAGCACATTTTTTGTCAGAGATGGCACAACAAATGTGTTCCGAAGCAATATTTTCAGTGTTTAACTCAATGAAATTTTCCATTTTATGTTGTCTTTAATGAAGCCTGACAATCCGTTAAAGTGCACTACGGTGTACTTTATTCACACTGTATCTTTTTCCCTAATCTAAAGGATATTTAACAGGTTTGAAACTGTTCAATGGTGTGTGTATGGATAATCTGTTTCAAGGGTAGATTGCCGGATCAACTGAGCGCGCCGGGATTACAAACCTGTCCTTACAATTTAGCACGCATTACGCGCTGCTAAATGCGCACTGGTTGGTGCCATTTTAAAGAGGTTTTGATTTAGAGTTTCTGTTGTATCCCGGTTCTTTTCACCTCCTCAGTCCTCTACGAGAGACTCTTCTATGTTGAAAACCAAGCAAACTGCGTATTTTATTTTGGGCTACTCCATATTTTTTCTGTTAGTCGAATCTTTCTTCCTTTTTCGACTTAAATGCCTTTTCATAGTGAGGTGAGGTTCTCTCAAGGTGGAGATTAAAAAAATCTACCGGCAGGTTGAAGATTTTTTTAATACTACCTTGACAGGTTCTCAGATCACTATACCCTGGCATGGATTCGAAAAATGATCCTGAAACCCAGGGCTAACTATAAAATCAATCTTCTATAAGCAGTCTCCTGTTCCGGGCTGCAAGATGTCGTTCAGGTTTTGAACTAAGCGGGGGTGCAATCTGAGAAAAGCAGTCATCCGAAGCGCTGCAGAGTCTCCTGGCACTTTTCCCGCCGGATCGTTGATTTCTATAGTCCTTTACGCGGCCACACCCATTTGATAGGGGGTGTTATTTAATAAAACATAGCGGATCCTGTTCAACAACTTTCTGGCAATTCTAATAATGGCCTTATTACCTTTCATACGAGTGCATAACTCCTGATACTTCAGCCCTAATGCCGGATCGTTACGTATAGCCACCCAGCTACTTTCTATCAGGGATCTCTTCAATCTCCCATTCCCGCGTTTTGTGATCTCTCCAATCCGCTCCGTATCCCCGGAACCATATACATTGGGAATTAACCCAAAATAAGAACACAGCCTGTCCAAACTTTTAAACCTTGAAACATTGCCTAATTCTGTAAGCAGGATCATGGAGGTTAATCGCCCAACGCCGGGCACAGTCAACAACAACTCCACCTGGTCCCTGTAAAAACCACTCTTCGATAATCTCCATATTGCACGATCTGTCCGGAGAATCAATTCCCGTAGGTGCAGCAGCTCTTTCAGCAGCAACTCCATGGAAATATTACCGCTTTCTTCCCTCAGGTCTACCTCTTTTAACCAGGCCATAAAACGATGGGACCAATATCTGCCTGAATGCGAAAATTGCTCTGGAATACTGATCCCGAAAAAAGACAGCATGGACTTAATCCGGTTCTTGCAACGTGTCTGATCCGATACCAATTGTTGCCTGGTCCGCAGTAAATTCCGGTCTTGCCGGACTTTAAATGCAGGAATATATATACCTTCCAAATCTCCATTCTTTAAACTGCGGGCAAGTTTATGGCTATCTATCCGGTCCCTTTTTTGTTTCTTTTCTTTATCGGTAGTGGGGACATCTATCGGATTGACAACGATACAATTCACCCCGTTCGACTCCAGAAATTCCTGTAACCAGAAGCCTGAAAAACCAGCTTCATAAACCGCAGAATAGGAGGCGCCCGGAAAATTCCTGTGCAGGTATTTTACAAGTACCTGGCCATCTGCCGGCTGGCTAAAGGTCTTATAAAACAGTCCTTCTCCATGAACAGACACTGTGAAACTCTTTTTATGTACGTCAATTCCAACATAAATATTTTGACCTCTGAAGTCTGTTGGTTTTCTTGCCATAGGCATAAGCTCTGTATTTTTATATGGGACATCTTCATAACCCAAATTAAAAACTTCACAGCTTATGCCTTCATTTTCAAACATACCATCTGAGGGGGGAATGATCCCTAGGGTTTGTAACCCGGCCAGCAGATGGCAAAACCCGGCAAAGGTCACAAAGTGGTCTTTCGCACTTTTTAAAAGGATTAATGTATGATTCCGAAACCCCACGTAATGCTTGTGATTTTCCATTCTCCACTGACCTTATGCAATGTCATCAGCTTGTATTCGGGAAGCTCGGTTCGAAATTGATCCAATCTAAGTCGGGCCAGCGCCACCTTATCATAAATTTCAATACTCAATAACTCCTCCTTGTAGTTAGGATCTGCATTATCCGAATCCAATTGAAATGCACTTTCTGAGTATTCTCCGTTTTTGTTGACATATCTGTAAGCACCCTTCTCATGCATCGAGAGCTTTTTGTGCCTGATACTTCCGGTATGGTCACCGATATAAAAGTTCTCTATTGTTTTAAGGATCGCCTGGCGGTCGGAAAAATCTGTTTGCAAAGTAGATTCATCAGAACTCTCCTCCGTTTCCTGCGCAGATAATGAAGGGGTAAACAGAACAAATACAAATAGTGAGAGGTAGGATAGCAGTGACTGTTTCATGACTGTTATATTATTGATCCTCATGTATACGTAGAAATTCAAGTCAGGTCTGTTCAATTGTTGAAAAACCACTTAGTGTTGGCAGGTCTTTATCATATACAACCAGGGAATGAAGTCTCATCTATGCGATTGTATTAGTCAAATGTATCATGGTAGCTAACGGTTTGGGTATGGTGTGTGTCCCGAAGGGCCTGCATTATACCTGTTGTTGGGTAACGTATTTTTCTGTTAATTCTATCAATTCGTTAATCAACTTGTGAACCTTAGTACATGGGTTATGATTTGAATAACTACGGTCATGATATAATCCCTCCAACCTTTCAGCATTGGCAATCGCTCTCTCTTGACTACCATATTGGTTCAGTATCGAAAACATTTCTTTGGAATTCTTTTGATACTTGAAATCGGAAGTGTTGGCAGAATTATTAATTTCTCTTTCCAAGAGTTTTTGATATTGATCTCTAGGAACACCTGTATTGCAGTAATTGAAGTGCAATAAATACCAAAGTTCGAATGCTTCATTGGTCCATGCACAATTGATTTTTGGACGCGAATTCACGCCCTTGTTTATTGCGTTATTGAAGTTGTTAGAAGGAAAACTGTCTTTGTCGAAAACAGCCCAAACATTATCTATTTTTCTCAGATATTTCTCCTCATATTTCTTCTTTAGTTTTTTAGCCTCTTCAATTATTGATAATGTATTCTTCCCTGTACCGTCAATATCAATGTTTGTAAGCTCAAGTACACCTCTGGGTAAAGATTCTTTTAAAGATTCGAAGTAATTCGGCTCAGTCTTTTCTCCTTCGCAGACAATGAGGTAAAATTTCCTTTTTGATTTAAATTCAGTCTTCCTCTTTTTCTCAGCTCTTGCTCGCCTTTTAAGTATGGCATTATCAATTTTTATTCTATTCGCCATAAGTCAAAAGTTCTTCAAAGTTCCCTATAAAAGGGATGGCTCCATATCTGCCATTGATATAGTCCTTTTCAAAGGATCTATCTTTTCGAATTTTTTTATCCGACCCTTCTTCTTTATATTCTATCAAAGAATAAAGATCACTTGCTTCATATTTGTCTTTCTCCAGGAAATAAATTTGGTCACGTCTGAATCTACCATAGGATAGTAGGTTAGTATCATGAGTAGCAAAGATTAATTGGGCATTTTTTGGGTTGTATTCTGGTGAATTAAACAAGTTGGTGATGGCAGCGGTTATAAGTGGATGCAGTTTTGCGTCAAGCTCATCAATCACTAAAATCCCACCATCAATCAAAGTGTCAAAAATTGGCCCTGAAATATCAAATACCTTGTTCGTGCCTGATGACTCTTGTCCTCTTAAATCAAAGTCTTCAAATCCAACTTGATTTCCGTTTTCATCGAATTTTTTGTGAATTGTATTAATTCGGGCAATGGTTTTACCTTTTAAATCAGTAATGATATCTTCTAGAAACTCGGACGGTATATCGTTAGGCAAGAAGCTTTTTTGAAACTTTTCCTTTCTAAATTTTATTTGTTCGAAACCTAAGTCTAAATCTTTAAAGAAATCTAATAGTCTGTCTTTTGCCTTTTTATTGTCTAGTAACGAGAAGGTTACACTTCTGTAGTTTTCATGACTCAAGCCTGATATTGTGCCCCAATTATTGAACCACTTAATAATGCTTCCTGCTACTTCACCATTGAATTGATCAACGACAGAAAGAAACAATGCATTTTCTCTGGTTTTGGATTCCAAGCGCATACCTTCTTGAAATTCTTCGGTAACTCCAATACCGTCATTTTCTCTAATAAAAAGAGGTTGCTCTTCATTTTTATATTCTAGTTTGAATAGCCATTCGCCTCTTATAGCTACATTGTCTATTTCAAAACCGTACCTATATCTAATATTATCAAGGAAAAAAACAACTTCGAAAAAGGAGGGCTCATTTTCAGTACTTGTATTAAGAAGAAAAGGAACGATATCGAATTTTGAAGCTGAAGATTTTTCGGCGGAAGTCATCACAATCTTTTTCATTATTGACATCGCCTTTATGAGGTTTGATTTCCCGCTTGAATTAGCTCCGTAAAGTACAGCACTTTTAAGTAGCTTAGAAGAACCATACTTAAATGCTGAATGCTTGTGTTCGGTAATATTTGTAGCTTCAAGAGACAAGGTTTTTGGCTCTCTAAAGGACAGGAAATTGCCCACCGTAAACTCGATTAACATACTGTTGTCATGTTTTTGAGAAAAATTCTCATTCGTGACAAATATATTAGTTTGTGAGAGATTTTCTCACCTTTAGCCTGTAAATTCTTTTGATGGGTTATGTTGCCCAACTTATTAATAACAGCACCAGTTCCTGTTATATCTTTTATATATTACCTAATACTTTTTTAATGATCCCCAGAGTTTGTAACCCGGCTTACAGGTGGCAAAACCCGACATACGTCACAAAGTGCAGTTGGGTTTGATCTCGTATTTTAATTGTTTGTTCAACTTTAATATTTCTCTTGACTTTGGCCGAGTCGAAGACTTTCATTTTCATTTTTTTAAACGCAAGTCACAGACTTGCGCTAGGTTGGGTCCTGCGGATCCACAGGATTCCTCACAGAGTCCTGCGGATCCACGGGATTCTCCACGGGATTCTGCGAATGCGAATGCGAATGTGAAAGAGGCACACTGTGAGCTTATGGCTCACGACCGTCTACCCGATTAGCCAGAGTTTTTTATTTTTTCCCAGATCTTGATGAAGCACCTGGTTTTAGTTTTCCTTCCAAAATTTCAATAACAGTACTTTTTAAGTCGCCATAGTTAAAGTCCTCATTGAAACCAACATTGAAGGTTGAATGAGTATCACCCTTGTCCATGCCGAGAACATACTGAGGACCTCCGAGTTCAACCGAGATCACCGAGTTCTCTGTCTGTATGCGATATTCAATTTCACCGTCTTTGTTTACCACATAGAAAAGGTGTTTGTAATATAATTCCCCTTCAGGTTCTGCAAACCTTTCAAATACCTGAATGAGTTTATCGTTCCACTTGAATTGGTCAAAGCAGAACATGTCTTTCATGTTGTCTTTTAGCAGTCCCTGGCTATGTGCATCATATAGTTTTTTTCTCAATGGATCTGCCTTGTCATATTGTTTGCGAGCGTAGTGAATTTGAATAAGCTTAGCATATGAATGGTAATCGTTGGGGGCAAGTTCAACAAGTTCTGTAAAAGTTGTCTCGGCTTTTTCATAATTCTCTGTCAGTAGTTCAAAAAGTCCAATGTTGTAAAGCACGTTGATATATGAATCAGACTTCCTGGATATTTTGTTTTTGGCGATGTAAAATGCATCTAAAGCTTTATCCTTTTGATTTAACGAATTGTAAATCTGAGGTATCATTGAAAAAGGACGGTCTGGTGCATTTTCTTGTTCTGTCGCCTTTTGATAGGCTTCAAGTGCCTTGTCAGGTTTGTCAAGGCTGAAATAAGAATCACCAAGTCCGCTGTAATAGTCACCGCTTGTATTGTGCAATTCAATGGCTTTGTTGAAGGATTTTATGGCTTTGTCAAATTTTCCCATGTAATTGTAGGTCATGCCCTTTATGTAGTGTGCGTCTGGGTCGCTTGGATCTTTGTCAATTGACATGTCCATGTACTTAAGGCAATTATTGTCGTCCGCTTTCATGTAATATGCCATTCCCATGTAGTAAATGGCTTTTGCCGTGTACTTGCTTGCCTTAGAAGCATGACCGTCAATTATCTCGTCATATTTCTGATTATCATAAAGTCCTTTGAGTTCCGTTGTCTGGTCGTTTTGAGCCATTACCGTCAAGGAGAAAATTGTCAAGAGAAGTACTGTTATTGTCTGCTTCATTGTCTTTTCTTAATTGTGGCTAACAATCCAGTAAAGAACACTACAGTGTACTTTATTCACACTGTATCTTTTTCCCTAATCTAAAGGATATTTAACAGGTTTAAAACTGTTCAACGGGCGGTGTGTATAGATACATCTGTTTCAAGAGCGGATAGCCGGGTCAACCGGGTACTCCTGGATTACAACCTGTCCCTACAATTCAGCACGCATTACGCGCTGCTAAATGCGCACCATTAGGATCAGGTACGCCTTATTCCTGGAAATACTTTTGAAGAACTTCTTTTAACATTATCTCCGTCAGCGGTTTATTGCTGTAATCCTTCACAATATTATACTGTTTCGCTCTTGCAATGTCCTGCTCATTTGTGGAAGTAGTGAGCATAGCTACTACCGGGCCTCCTTTGATATGGGGTGGAAGCTGTTCATAGGCATTCAGAAATTCCCAGCCATTCATCCTTGGCATATTGATGTCAAGAAAGAGGAGGTCGGGTTGGGGATAGGGCTTATCTTCACCGGCATATTTGCCCTCGTTCCTTAGAAAGTCAAGGGCGTCTTTACCATTATGGCATTCTGCCACTTCCTCGGCTACGCCGGCTTTGTTGATCACGCGCCGGTGAAAAAAGTTATCATCGATATCGTCATCAATGAGTAGTATCAGTGGTAATTTTTTCATTATTGTTATTTACTATGGATTCATGTAGACTAAACCAAAAAGTGCTGCCTTTGCCCACTTTGGAGGTTACCCAGATCTTTCCTTCCAGTGCGTCGATCACCCTTTTGCAATGGGCCAGCCCTATGCCTGTACCGCTGTACGTATCCTTGCTGTGTAGCCTTTGAAAAAGCAAAAATATACGGTCAAAATATGACTCATCGATGCCTATACCGTTATCCTCTATCGAAAATGTCCAGTAATGTCCGGTATGCTCAGCCCTGATACGAACCAACGGAGCTTCTTCCGGTTTTCTGTACTTAATGGCGTTAGTGATAATATTCTGAAGCAACTGTCTCAGCTCAGTTCGGTTACCTTTGACAGCAGGAAGCTTGCCAACGTCAAACATTGTGTTTGTTTCAGTGATCAGCAATTCCATGTCATCCCGGATTTCCCCGAGTATTTCATTTACAGGGATCCACTCCGGCTCGCCACCTCTGCCCAGCCGCGAATACTCCAGCATGTCCTGTATGAGGTTTTTCATCCGTGAGGTAGCCATGTTGGTCCGTTGCATATAATATTTGAAATTTTCATGATTCCCGGCCTCCAGTTCTTCAGCGAGCAGATCAAGGTAATTGGTGACCGTCCGCAGGGGCTCCTGCAGATCATGAGATGCAATGTAGGTGAGCTGCTCATAGTCATGTCTTATTACTTTGGCACGCTCCGCCTGGCGCTCTACTTCCTTTTTCAACAGACCTTCTCTCACATGTTTGGCCATGTCCAGCGCTATTTTATCCCACGGGGTGGACCGGGTGTCCACCTGTTCTTTCCACTTTTCAAATGATTTCCTTGGGCTTAGCCTGATCTCCCCGTTTCCCAGATAATCTATTTCATAAGGCTTGCCAGGGTCGCCTCCCCAGTGAGAAACGTACTGCTGGGACTTCCGGAACCACATGAGGAACGTTTTGTCCCATGTGCTTATACTAATGGAAAGCATACCGCCTATCTCAGCTGGTATGGTAATGTCAGCCGGAAGCTCTTTCACAAGATGGTCGGTATGAAAAACGTCATTGTAGTCTTCATCCACCAGCCAGTTCCTGATCCGGATCAGCGTTTCCCTGCCGGGGCTGGCTCCTGCCGTATACATCCCGGCGTTTTGGGTGATAACAGCACACCCGTCTGCCTCGCATAGCGCTGTTAGATCAGGTTTTGTGTCTATAAGCTGTACACTCAGATCAGTTGATATATTTATGGCGGACAAAAAACTGACCTCTTTGTCAAGATAATGCCGGGCCTTCTCGTGGTACTGACCTTGAGTGATTTCAACAATGCGCTGGGCAAAGAAACTGGCAATGAGCTCGCCGGTTTTCCGCATTTCATAGGAGAGGAAGTGCGGGCCGTAGTGGTGGCATGCGATGAGCCCCCATAGTTTGCTTTCAATCACAATCGCCAGGGTAAAACTGGCCCCGACTCCCATATTCTTAAGATATTCGATGTGTATGGGAGATGTTGCCCTTAGCTGCGTGTATGTGAGGTCGAGATGGTTGACAGATTCTTTGATCCCCGGATTAAAGTATAGCCAGTCATTGCTCATGTCCACATCAGTAATGATCCTGCTTTTGTTCAGCAGGAAAAGGTCCCGGGCCATTTTGGGAATATCCGTAGCAGGATAGTGAAGGCCCAGAAAGGACTCCAGGTGGCTTTCACATGCTTCCCCTACCACATGACCATGATGATCCTTATCAAACTGATATACCATCACACGATCATAGCCGGTAACTTTTTTATACTGCCGTGTGAACTCCTGATAGAGGTCATTCAGGTCATGGACAAGGTAAAGTGGCTCGGTCACGATCCGGATGGCACGGAAAGTGGACAACTCCGGAGTGTCCTGGTCTGCACGGGGCTCGATCTCCAGAAAACGCTTGCCGGCATGGATATGCCGGATCAGGTTCACAGGCTCTCCTGCAAGGTCAAAAGGTATGGGATCCACGGAATCCCAGTTGCCGGGGGTCTGCATTTCCGTATATACCTTATACATGGTACCGGGCATCCACTGCTGCACAGGAAGCTGCCAAAGGTCATCGGCTGACATGCCCAGCAAACCCGGCACCCCTTCACTCATGGCCATAAGATGGTCCTGGTCTTTTTCGTCGAACACGAGCATGTGGCCGTGCCCCTGGATGGCCCTGGGCCTGTTGATGGGTTCTATGTCACAGTTGTCTTCCGTTAGCCTGAAGTCACCGTAAAGTTTTAGTTCATCGCTTTTGTTTTTCACAGTTATCCCCTTTTTTATAAATGGGCAGCTCAGGTCTTTACACGTCGCCCATTTAATGCAGATGTTTAATAATTAATATAACATAAATTGACATTGAACTGTTATTTTTTAATTATTTCAAAATTTTAAATATTGAGACCCAGTGGTTTGTATATCCCCGTGTGGCTTTCATGTGATCCTGAGCGTGAGGGATGCGCCATAAAACATTATGAATGATGATCCGGAACTCAACCATACTACCTCAACTTCGTACACACACGGCGGCGCTCCATAAAGCGCTGGAAATGAAACTCGGTGGAAAACTGCTCAGGCCGGACCTTACACCTGCTGCATACTGTGACCTGCTAAGGGCATTTCATGCGGCCTATACTACCCTGGAGAGTACAGCAGGGCATACCCCTTTGGTAGCCGGTATGCTACGGGAGCGTTCGAAGCTTTCATGGCTGGAGAAGGACATAGCCTTTCTGCAACATACCACGGCTGGAAATGGGATTGATCTTTACGCAACATGCCTCCCGGAAACAAATAGCAGCGCCCGTGCCATGGGTATGATGTATGTTATGGAAGGAGCCACGCTTGGCGGGAAACAGATCGTAGGTTTTTTGTTGCGTTTTGATTGGATAGAGCTGCGTTCATGTGTTAATTTTTTTAACAGTTATGGAAGTGAAAGAGGCCGGATGTGGAGAGAGTTTACAGCGGCACTGGAAAAATATGCGGACAATAATCCATCGGAAACGGATCATATTCTGGCAGGGGCACATGAGGCTTTTCATCACATTGACGAGGTGATCACACAGGTCGGATGTGTAGTGAAGCCTGACAACAGCATATGAACCCACAGGTATTCATTCATCAGGGACTTTTATGGTATTGATATTCTTTTACGTTCCGGGGCGGTTCAGTGTATCTGCTCTGAGATCCATCTGTCCGGTAATGGTGCGCTGAACTGGCTATGATATTGGGATTCTGGTTTTGTTCGTCAAAACGTTGACAAAACCATATGAAAGTTGAACAAAATCCAGCCTGGATTGTTCAGTACACGAAAAATAGTTTAAAATGGAAGAGCAGGAGAGGAAAAGTACGTACAATGCCCCGCTACGGGTGTTGGTGGTTGAAGATTCTGAGGATGATTATTTCCTTTTAATGCGGCAGATCCGGAAAGCCTATACCCATGTGACCTCTGCCCGGGTGCAGACTGAGGATGAGCTCAGGAAAGAAATGACGAGAGGTACCTGGAATCTTGTTATCAGTGATAATACACTGCCGGGGTTCAATGCCACTGAAGCGCTGAGGGTGGTGAGAACATGCAATGAACTTATTCCTTTTATCATTGTGTCCGGCACCATTGGCGAGGAGGCTGCTGTTAAGGCCATGCTTGCAGGAGCCAATGATTATATGCTGAAGGAGAATACTGCCCGCCTGCTCCCCGCAATAGAACGTGAACTGGGCAGATAAAAGGCGCTTTGAAAAAGGAGGCAGATCGGATAGCCCGGTGGGGAAACCTTTTCAGATTCTTAACGTCTTTCCCGGAGCCTGTCTACCGGACTCTGCGAGCCGGAAGGACTCAAGGGGGTAGGTGGTTGTGTATATAGATACGTCTGTTTCAAGGGTAGATCGCCGGGGTCAGCCAGGCCCGGATTAAAAATCCTATCGCCATAATTTAGTACGCATTACGCGCTGCTAAATGCACTCCAAATGGGATCCTCTTTGGTTTTCAAGCATTTCTAAAAACCCGAATATCCCTTGTTAGGAGATAGCTCATTCCTAAAATTACTGAGAGAGGAATTATAGTCGTCACCAATGTATATTCATTCAGTATCGTTAGCACGTAAAATCCTCCAAGGACGTTGACAGTTTCAAATAGAATTGCGTATAATATTAAATATTTAGCTGAATGGTCCCGACCCCTTAATTCATTCAATCCTTGAACTAAGCAATAGGCTGCAAATAGCAAGATTAGGAATCCACTTACAATATCGGAAGCAATAACCAATGTTCTTAGTTTTGAGTCAGCGTCGAAAACATTTTCTGTTGATTGGTCCAATGCAAATTTCGCAACCACCAGGGCTCCAAATATGAATCTTATGATAGGTGCTAATTTCAATTCCAGTTAGTCATTCCTGGTTGCAGATAACAATCCTGTAAAGTACACTACGGTGTACTTTGTCCGTACGGTTTCTTTTTCCCTAATCTAAAGGATATTTAACAGGTTTGAAACTGTTCAAAGGGTCGTGTGTATAGATTATCTGTTTCAAGGGTAGCTGGGTCAACTGAGCACACCCGGATTAAAAATCCTATCGCTATAATTTAGCACGCATTACGCGCTGCTAAATGCGCACTAGTTGTTCCCCACGGCTTATAACCCGGCTTACAGATGGCTAAAGCCCAACAAAGGTCACAAAGTGCAGGCAGGTTTAATCTTGTGTTTTACACTTTATGCTCAATTTTTTAGTTTTTTATCCACTCGGTCGAGTCGAAGACTCTCATCTCCATTTTTAAAACGCAAGTTACAGACTTGCGCTGGGGGCGCTAGGTGTGACTGTTAGGAGCTTTCAGACCATTCTTCATTAGCTATGTCAAATATGTTCGAGTTCAAGTTAAAAGTTTCAGTAAAGCCGTCAGCAGTTACGGATGTCCACAGGACCTCCCTTTGAATGAGGGATTCAATAGCAGAAAACGACAGATTTGACCTATTAATCTGTCCCCATGTTAATACGCTTCCTCCAGCTTTCACGAAGGCATTAACCACAAGCTTTTCCTGTTCACTAAGTTTTTGATACTCATATGCAGTATTCCCTTTCTCAATATTTCGTTGTTTTTTTCTATCTACTTTCTCATTTATTCCAGTTGAAACTAGTCTAATTACTGGGAAGCTTATAATTGCTGAAAAAGCGGCGATTATCCAATCATCTGTGAGCAGATAAAGGGCAAGACCAATTAAACCAGATAAGGAAGTTGCAATGCTTCTTCCAAAATCATTTTCAGAGTAAACTCTGTCTGCCCATTTCTCAAGAGATTTCATACTGTTGTCCAGCACTTGTTTTGATTATTTTGTTGCCACGAATATTTAACTCGGTAATAATGCAGTTTAGAACTTCGAGTTGCTCCTAACAACTTATTAATAACAGCACCGGTTTCTGTTACATCTTTATATGTTACCTATTGTGACAGGCCCATAAGGTAATTAAACCTTACTTCCTCCCCTCCAAAAGCCGCTCCAGCATCGACACCTTCTCCCGCTCACTTTTCAGCAACTCCTCGTAAAGCTTTTCATTTTTTTCCACAGCCTCAAAATACTTATCGAATGGATTAATGGTGCAATAAAAATTATGACCTGTGGTTTTGGCTCCTTCGTAGTTATTTTGGATAAAGTTCATGGTGGCTTCCTCGTCGAAATTCCGAATAGCTTCCGGTTGTATACCCAGCACCCCCGCGATCTTCCCGAGGGTCTCATCATCCACCTCTTCGGTCTGCTCGATTTTAGAAACGGTCTGCTGGCTTACGCCTAGTTCATCGGCTACGGTGTCTTGTTTTACACCTAAGATCTCGCGCATGCGGCTGATCTTCCTGCCCAGGTGTTTGGTCCGGGGTTTT
>LYSV01000123.1 GCA_001657315.1 Flammeovirgaceae bacterium BBD 1991-12
CATACGCAGGAATAAAAAAATAGCTGAGGCGGAGCTGGAAAAAGCAAAAGCTGAACTGAACCTGTATGCCAAAATGCTTGCGGACAAGAACCGCCTTATTTCCAAACTGAAAAAGGAATATGATAAAGTAAAAGGTGAGATCAAAGTATTGGCACCGGACACTTCCAAAAAGATCAAGAAGCTCATTAAGTCTACTCTGCTCACTGACAAAGAATGGGATGAATTTAAAGAACTTTTTGAGCAGGTTTATCCTTCCTTTTTTATTCATCTCAGAAATAAATATTCAGGCCTTACCAATACCGAAGAGAAACTCTTTGCGCTATCAAAGCTAAAATTGAAAAATAAGGAGATTGGTTCGATGCTGGGTATCTCACCCGGTAGCGTAGCCAAATCCAAGAACAGACTAGGTAAGAAAATCGAGGTGGCTCCTGATCATATCGCGCAAATCGCTGCCGAAATCCACTAACGCAGACCTTATTTATGGGCATAGTACTAATTGTCCGCCTTTTGTCCGTCTAAGTTTTAGCAGGATTAGCCGGGGTTTAGTGACTTTCACATCAAATTTCAATCATAGATCGAATGATGTGTTTGTCCCTAAAATCAATTCATACATGGCCGGTAATACCCGGTGTCAGTTTCCGGTTTGTGGCCATTATTCCACTTTCATCTTTCACACCATTGAATGGTCAATGGATGCTCCGGTATGAAAATGTCCGGGGCATGGGCCTGGCCGGATACGAATGCAGGACCCCCTAAACTGATCAAAAAAAATTGAATTAGAATATTATATAAAAATAGCTTTAATCGACTACCTCAATGAAAAATCAAATCTTCTTCTTTCGCCCGATAACATTAGGAATTTTTCTATTCAGCAGCCTTGTTACCAGCTCCATATATAGTCAAGGGTGGTATGGACATAATTATGACTTCTATCACATTAATAAAGACCGTAGTGGAGAGTATCCAAGAATGGGTATTCGGTTGCAAAATGGTCACGATTGGTGGGATATTAATCATACGAGTGGTGAGGACTTAGTATTTGATTTTAAGGATACAGATGAAGTTATTTTCTATAATGGAGGGAATGTTTACACCAGGGGGGGATTAAACACTTCATACATCAGTTCCAGAGTGTATGTAAGGGCCGAGAATTATGTCTATGGGAAGAATTCATTAATTACAGATGGTAATGTGCAAATAGGGGGAGGAGGGGCAATAACAAGAGCGGCGGGATTATATGGCAGCTATGGCAGCCTTAATTTTACAAATTTCGCCAGCTACAACTTCGATGGACTGCTGAAAAACGTAACATCGCACTGGAGTGGTCACCTGGTAGTCGACGATCATTTGAAGGTCAGTGATAACCTGCACTTTGGATCTTCTACCCGTCAAATGATCAATTTATGGAGTAACTCCTTTGGCATTGGGATTCAATCCAGCACGCAGTACTATAGATCAGCCAAAAATTTCGCATGGTTTAGAGGGGGCTCGCATAATGATTCAGAAAAGCATGCCGGTGGGGGTACCCTGGACATGATCTTATCTGATGGGAACCTGGGCCTGGGCCTGTCTGACCCGGCTGCCCGGTTAGACATTGTGGGAGAAGCCATGGCAGACCACTTTACCGTGAAGTCCGGAATCATTCGGAATGACCACCTGATCATTCGCAACGACCGCATTACCGCAGATGGTCACGCCACCCAGGCAAAGGCCTTGATTTTGGAGGATAAAGATGCTTTAAAAGTCTCAGTTGGAAATTTCAACCCGAACGACCTGGAGCTCCATATAGAAGATGAGCGATTGATGATCAATGCAGATGCGACCGTCCTGAATACACATGTCACAGGAAAATCCGATGGGATCGTCTATTTCGATGATGGCGTATATGTCGGGTCTGAGCAAGGCCTGATCGTAAAACATCAGATAAGAACAAAAGACATAAACGTCACGCCCAATGACAACAACATCGTGCCGGATTATGTCTTTGAAGATACATACGACTTACTGCCACTATCAGAAGTAGATCAGTACATCAAGGAAAACAAGCACCTACCGGAGGTCCCTTCGGCCAAAGACATAGCAGAAGGTGGATACAATCTGACCTCCATGGATTTTGTATTGCTCAGGAAAGTAGAAGAACTGACCCTCTATCTGCTTGAGATGAAAGAAGAAAATGCTGCTTTAAAAAAGGAAGTCGAGCTTTTAAAGAAGAAGCATTAATAAACCCAGGCAAAAAGTTCATCCTGTAAACAACCTGCTAAAATGAAAAGACTTTTACAGATCCTCCTGGTCATCTGCTTAAACTCATCGTGGGCGCAATCCACTCTGGACCCAGGCACACTGGCCTCCAATGTTTTCAATGGATACAAGGTCATCAAGCTTGACAATGAACGGGTGTTTTATGTTTATTTCAATGATGAAAATGGAGTAGATAAAACTTTAAACTACGTCACCGTACCAGGAACTGCCTCGGGCAAGGAAGATATTGATTTGAATGTCTTGTTCCATCGAGGGTATACGGATATCCATGCTTTTTCAGAAAACATCACAGTGGATGGTCAAAACGCATCTAATGCTACGGGTGGAGTAGTAGGGGATGGAAACATCAGATATTCTGCTGGTCATTATGAATACCGACCGGTTCTGGGGTTAAATACCTCTGAAAAGCCCTATGCGGGAAAGATCTCTCTTTCATGGAATCGCTACAGTACGACTGATCAGGGAAATACTAAAGGAAAACAAGCCAATGGTTATTTAATATTCAGAGATATTCCATTGGATGGAAGTAATATGCCTTTATCTGATACACTGGAAGTATACCAGGTCATTAACAATCCCCTCACTACCTCGTGGGATGATACAGGTATCTCTCTCAACGGAGCGATATACTATGTACTTGCCTTCAATGTCTCGGACGAAGAAAAGAAATTTGTTTCAGGCGCTGCTTCGATCAAAGCAGAAACCAAAGACATGGAGTTTACTGCGTATCGGGGCAGCAACGAAGATATTGTTACCGTTGCGTGGTCTTACGACAACAGCGTCCTGGATAATAAGCTTAATGCGGTCCAGGAGATTGTGAAAGGGGAATATACGGGTGAACAGTTCAATCAAAGGCTTTATCTGAGTGATTATAATATTGGAAATTCAAGATTGCAGTTTACTACCATAGGCCTGCAGGAAAATGGAGTGACTGCCGCGCTGCCACAGATCTCTGCAGGCAATCGATCTACACTTGAATTTTGGTTTAACGTAGGACCTTTGAATTTTGAAACACTGGTCGTTTCTAACCAGACATCCCATTCTTACCTATCTGTTCAGCGGGAGCAACTCAGGTACAATGGGGAGACCTTTGATTTAAAAACAAAGCTGATGTCCAATTCCTGGAATCACTTTGCCTTAAGTAATGATGGTGTAGAGACCTCTGTTTTCATCAATGGCTTTTTTGTTGGGAAGGTTTTGAATCGTTTTGGCGAATTAAATCCTTTTCATTTTGGTCGGTCTTCGTCTGCACCTGGCTTGTCAGTTAATGGGACAAGACTCGGGATTGTGCGAATCTGGGAGTCAGCAAGGACCCAGGGGCAGATATACCAGGATCAATATGACTTCTATCAGGCGAAAGACCTGCCCATTCTTAATTTAAGAAATCAATGGTCCATTGCTCAACAAGGAATCGAATTGGTTTCGGGTCTGGTAAATGCTTCTGAAAAACTGGCGATCACAAATAACGGTAATAAAAATCCATCATTTGAGCAGGCTTACATATTTGACAGATCAGATATTACGCGAATTCTTCAGGTGAAGACCACTGAGTTAAACGATAAGTTCTTTTATGAAAACTTTGAATTCGGAACCGTCAACCTGCTATTGGATGATATAAGTGCACAGCAAAATAATTTCACCTATCCTGCCGTTGACAATACCTTCAATCTGCTGTATGATCCGACCGACCTGAGTACCATTAACTTTGAGTATGTCACGGGCAGTACGCTACCCTATGATTATGTTCTTACGAGAACTGATTCGCTGGGAAACGAAGTGGTGCTGGAAGATAACATAGCGCCTTACAGGATCGTCCATGCCGGAAAATATGGAGGATCGGATGTTTCAGTTCCTACAACGCTTAGTACTGATGACAGGGCTTACCGGTTTCTTTACAGACTTCCTTTTCAGGAAATTGACCATCCCGAAACCCTGATAAATTTGGGTGATGTTCAGGTAGTTGCAAACAAACAGAGTCAACTGGAATTGCACTATGGGTCAGTTCATGAAGAAGAAGGGAATCCCATCAGTCCATATTTTATTTCAACGCTAAAAGACAATAGCTGGGAGTCCTTAACCCTCTCTTTTTCAAAGCCCGCGAGTGACATCATTTACATGGTGCCATTTATAAATGGACAAAGACTTGATACCATCAAACTAAACAATAGCTTAACGCTTAATGGAGCTATTCAATTTCCGGGTACAGGGGCCAGAAACCTGGAGTTGGGATATTTTGCTACGCTTGATCAGCCAGCCAACGATTCTGTTGTTAAAACACTTCATCGGTTAATTCCGGACATAGGAAAGGGATGGGAGCTTTATCACCACGTTGACTCAAGTGATGTTTTGATCCACAGATGGATGGATGAAAGTGCGCCAGGTCTGTCATCGCTTCAATACAGCAAGATCGAAAAGCCGGGAATAAGTACGATTGATGAAACCATCTCGGACCTTTCTTTTTTGAACTATGGCAATGTCCTGACCACTTTTAACCGGTCAGATATTCACAGTAATTCCAATCCCTTTCAGGCAGGTGATACGCTGGTATACACGTTTAAGCCCAGGTATCTCAATACGTATGATACCGCAAGCATCTATAACCTTAAAAGAGGAATTCGCCTGCCGGAGTTTAACCTGAGCCTGGCTTATGATGACATAGCCAGGGAAGTAACCCTTACATGGGACACAGCGCTGTTAAAACAGCATGGTTATGATTCAATAAATATTTACCGAAACCTTGAGTGCATTGCGCATACCTGTAATGCAAACTCTTACGTGGATAAATCTTTTGCTCATGGTAAATTTTATACCTATGACATCAGACTGATAAAAAATGGGGTGGAGCATATCAGAGAATCAGATACCCTTAGCATCTCACCCAATGGAACATTTTCCGGTTATCTGCTCAGTACAAATGAGGACATAATTGTACCCAATGCTGCAATTGAGCTGGCCAGTGGTAATCAAACCATCAATGTTAATTCTGATCAACATGGCGTATTTTTCAACAGTGGGATTACCTATGGCCTGAAAGAAACATTTGTGGCCCCCAGAGCAGAAAATGGAAGCATTTCCTTGACTAAATCCAAACCGGCATCAACCAACAATTTTCTTTTTACAGAGCGAAACTATTCCCTGACGAGAGTAAGCAACCTTATGGATGTTTCAGGTCTGGTTCCTTATGATTCTGCAGATCATAAAATTTTCAGGATGCCATTAACAGCAGAGGGGCGTGCAACTTTATCTCAAAGGGATTACTACCTGAATATCTATTTGAATGGAGAAATCATTGCATTGGTTGAAAATGATACGGTTTACAAAGATGTGCTGGCCAGACAGCCCATAAATGATTACACCTTTCAGCTCTACTACTTTGAATCCGCAAATCAGGTGGTAGTCGATCGATATACTTTAGAGGATGTTGCTAACACCAACATAGCGCGCGTGTCTGGTCTTGCGGTTGTTGATTCTGTAGAGGTCGGTATGCCATTGCTAAAATGGAATTTTAATCCATCCATCAAGGTTGACGGGTTTTCTGTCATTCGGTCCTCATCCCCGGACGGTCGCTATACTGAAATAGGAAAAGCAAAGACCCTGGAAGGGGAAAATCAATATCAATACCTCGACCGGAAGGGTGTCCCGGGGGTTGCTTATTATTATGGTATAGTTCCATTCTTTGCTGTGGATTCGGTTGGTTTGATCGGGAGTTCTTCGGATACGCTGGACCATGCACACACCTACCCACCGGTTGACTTGAGTGCCTTTACCGTAACACTGGACGTCGCCACCCACGAATTGACAGTCCATGCCGTTGAATTATTGAATAAAGCCGTCGATGGATTTACCCTACTAAACAATGGCGAAGTCATCAACCTGATAGCCAAAGAAGACTATTACGCTGAGTCTGCTGCCGCGTATACCTATGATCTCAACTTAGGCCTCTACACTGGCGAAGCGTTTAATCCCGCTTTAAAAATTTATAAGCACATTGATGATCCTGATTTTTCCAATTACTCCATAAACTATACAGGCCTTGCAGTCAATGGAGGCTCATCTGCGGCACTTAATGTTAATACTTCAATTGATCAGGTGACTTCTGAGGCCATGCACTATGTCAAAATTGAATTGGTTGGAGCCGGGTCCGTTGTACCCGAAAGTTATTCATTGTATGTAGATGATGGAAACAATGGATCGGATGAGTTAATCAAGACTGTTCCCGGACATGCTAAAACCATCGCCTATATTCCAAACGTGTTTGATGAAGAAGGAAACAGGTATGACTACAAAAAAGACATCACCGTCATAGCAAGTAATGGAGAAACAGTATTCAATGAAAGGTATAATTTTTCCAAAACCAATGTAACGAACGCTTTAGGTGAGCCTGCTCACTTTGAAGCGACGGTAAATGCAGTAGGAGAAATATTGTTGAAATGGGATTATCCAACCTATGGTCAGGCTTTATTTGATATTTACAGGGATGGAACCCTTATTGAAGAAAACCTTCCGACCAGCTTCAGATCTTTCGTTGATAAGGATCCAGCTTTGGAAAACGGGGTGGACTATGTCTACCAGCTACAGGGTAAATATATTGGCAGAACCACCAAATTTTTTAATGCCATTGGTAGAAAAGCATCGAACGTGATACTTAACGGCGTGGTATTCGATCCATCCGGGACGCCCATTCCATATGCCAATATCCTTGTAACGTATGATAATAAACAGGTCCCGTTTAAAGCAGATAGTTTAGGCGTTTACCATATAGATCAAATAGACTTCAACTATGGCACTACCATTGATCTGACATGTGCTGTCCCGAGGACTTCAGGGGAGTCTCCGACCACTATTACACATCAGGTGCAGGTCAACGGAGAAGGAATGTATTCTACTAATTTCAGGTTTGACAATCTTTACCATTTCTATGAAAGCGAAAATGAATTAGCGGTAATCGTCAAAGCTGATGCCTACTACAACAACGTCAAAAACCAGATCAATTTAAGATGGGCGACATCTTCCGATTCCGTTAGCAGGTTTGATATCTACGATGCAAAGATCGGTGGCAAAATATCAGAAATACCTGCAGGTGGGTTAAATGAGATCACCCTGGAAAACGTTGAACCTGATGCGGATTTTGAATATGTTATCATTCCCGTGTTGGTAGATACGAACGGAGAGGACATAATGAGTAGCAATGAACCCATAGCCGTGTCAATTGAGACCCCTCCGGTCTTACCCATAATAGCCGACTTTTTTATTCCGGAGATACTTATCGAAGACGGAGTGATTAAAATGGAGTGGGGCAGAGCATCTTCCAATGACATTGATGGTTATCGCATAGAACGCAAGGGATCCACCATTGCCACCGTGGAAACAAGTGATTTTGTTGACAATATGGGTATTCCTGATCACAGTTACAGCTACAAAGTGATCCCGTTTAAACTTGTGTCCGGGAAAGTATTCGAAGCATCTGAAATCACCATTTCACCCGATGTGAAATTCCCTTCGATCGCCGAAATACCTGGTTTTACTGCCAGCCCGGATATGGAACATTTTAGTGTAAAACTTGACTGGACTTATCCGGAAATAGAAGGAATAATCGAAGGAGTGGAGATTAAAAGAGAAGAGGATATTATTGCCAGGGTAGCCTATCCGGACTCCACATTTACTGATGAACTTGGCCACCCTAATACCAGAACTTCCTACAGTATTGAACTCTTAGCGAAGCTGACTGAGGATGTCACTGATGTATTCAGGTCCAAACCCGCCTATGATACGGCCTGGTATCCTACACTTCAGGCGATAACCAGTGATCTGATTACCCTGGATAACACCAGTAAAAGTGATACGCTGGTCGTTAACTGGACTTATGCAAGTCCGGTCACCAGGTTTGAGTTTTCCTATAAGTCCTCAGATTCACCTAATGATTCGACGATCACCGGGGTGCCACTGAACGAAGATGGGACCTACCAATACTTTATATCCGGCTACCTGCCAGAGACGGACATTGAGATGACGCTCCGTGCCATTAAGTCGATTGATGATGAGCTTTACTCGTCAAACCTCTACTCCTTTAGTGATCAATTACCCGCTTTCCCAGGGGTATCATCATCTGTGGTGCAGGTCTTGAATGATGTCTTCTACTATCAATGGGATTTTGACAAGAACACCTTCAATTATGACTATAGCGCATTGGAAGTAGAGAACGTCCATGAGGGCTTCGTAGACAAGGAGAAACGAGCCGTTTACTTTCCTGTTGATGGCAATTATGCGCCCAAACCTACCTTTAGAATCCGACACAAAAGACAAACCGGTTTTTCACCGGACAATCTTGACCCGGTACTTGCATCTTCATCGGCTAAAAACAATAGGGATGATTACAACAACTGGTCGTCGAGGTACAGGGGGTTTGTTTCTTTAAACGAAGAAGCTGACGAGATAAGAGTAACTCTCAACATTACAGACGATGTTTTCAGTAGTGGGGACTATTTCGAATGCTACCGAATATTCTATAATCCTACGACCGGAACAGACTCCGTCTCCTTTGTGGAAAAGGTATCCTATATACACGGACATGTGGTGTATGACACCTACATTTCAGATGATAGAAACGAGCCGGGGCATACTTATATTTATGTCGCCAAAGCCTTTAGGCAAGATGGTTCTCCCCACCTGACATTAGAACCTTTCTATGATTTCAGATCTGATGTCATAGCGGTTGAATCAAAGGCTAAGGCAACGGCTACTGCAGTATCGGAAAACGGAAATATTCCGGTAGCGGGTATTCCTTTTAAGCTGGAAGCGAAGGTATTGGATGGATATGTCTATCGATATGATTCTACCGATGAAAATGGGGCAGTATTGTTCGAAAATCTTCCGATTAAAGATAAGGACGGAACCAAAATTGTTTACAGCTTACGACCTAACTTGCCCCAGGACGAATACACATGGAGCTTCCAGGGAACATTCGGGTTAAATCATGCCACAGAGCATAAGTTCATCACTCCATTGAAGTACAGGAATGTATTTGAGGTGGTGGGACGTGTGAAGCATGATGCGTGCGGCGCTTGTGGTATTGACTCCGTTAGTGTCAAATTAGATGCATATGACAATGAGTCTTATAATGGGAATCCGGTTTTCACCACCCAGGAACTCACCGACGAAAACGGAAATTACACATTAACTGCCCCTCCGATCAAAAGATATTTTTACCGCATCACTATTGATGAAGAGGCTCCTGACGGCTTGGAAGAAGACCGGCAAAAGTACCTTTTTGCTTCACGGACCAGGGAATTTACGGGCATTGATTTCGATGGGAATGGCCGGTATGAGCAAACGTTTAATGAGAAATCCCTGCTTCCGTTAAAGCTAAAAGTGTCTGATGGTTGTGATGCTTCGCTTGGCGATTACAGGTTTCGCATCCGCATATCAGATTTGGAAAACCAGTATGATTCAGTTTTTCTGACGAACGAAGTGGGGGAGTTAGCGGTCGAGGTTCCGCCTTATAATTATCGGGTCCAGTTGGTTGGGGTGAATGATCCGGATGCTTTCGCCGCTACCGTGGTAGATTACTTCCGCTCCAGATTTGAATATGTCTTGTACGAGGCTCAGCTACAAGCGGCGTTTGAAGATGAGGAAATCGAAAACCCGCTGGAATTCGTGTATGTCATCAACCTGGACAAAAAAAGATTGAAATTCCTGCAGACACCCAGTATCGTAGTGGATTCGGGTCTGGATCCAGCCAGCGGTGTACAGGGTAGCGGATGTTCAAACCGTGATATCCTGGTATTAGATGCCAGAAACAATACGCGTCATAATATAACATTCAAAATACTCGACGGTGATTGCGAACTACAGGGAAATGAATATCACTTAAGGATCAAAAACCATGGAGCGTTTGGAGGTGAAATTGATCAGGTGGTCATGGATCTGAGTGGCAGCTCTCCGGAGGACGGGGTCTGGGAATATTCATTTACGCCGGCTAACCCGAATATGACAGCTCCTTTCAAACACCTGATCGAAGTATACTACCAGGACAGGAGTGGCAATATCATCACCTCAGAGGTATACGAGTACATAATTTTAGGAGACCAATTGGTAAATGGAAATGATGTTTTTGTAGATCCTGTCAATGATGAAGGGGAGAGCTATGCTGATATGCCCATTTATGTATTGAGAGACCCTCCGGGAGATCACAGTTATGCATATATCGAAGCGGGTACGGAGTTTGCCCTGAGTCTTGAGACCTCCAAATCGAACTCGCTGACCACCGGAGGGGGTGTGAAGAGCTCAGCGGACATGATTATTGCCTCAGCGACGAACTCCAACTGGTCGCAGACGGTGGGTGTCAGCGCGACCAACGTATCCACCATCAAATTCAAGGTCAAAGAACGAATATCTACCGCGCAGAAAACAGAATTAAGTACCAACCTTAAGGGGTATCTGGATGGCAGGGATGCGGATGTGATAGTAGGAACGGGGTTTGTCTATCAGTATGGGATCATGGATTCTCTTTATTTGGACAATAGCTGTGAAGTGAGCAAGGCAGAGAAATACACTATAGAACCCACCGGAGTACGGACCACCTGGTATTTTACCCGAAGTATGATCAACCAAACCATCGCCTACTATGAAAGCCTGATCGGGTCAAATACCTCTCCAGGTGGGACGTATAATCAGGTGGTGGAGTATGATATTGCAAAACAAGGAGGATCCATCACAAATGTGAATGCCTTTCTGACACAGGCGGTAGCCAATTGGAATAATGTGCTGGACCTGACAGATGGCACATTACACCCATTCTGTGCCTTGCATGAAGTCTACAAGAGTTTTGTAGATGTGGATCCAGGCAAGACAGATGAGCAGGAAAGGGACGAATTTGCAAATGAGATCAAACATAGATTGGAAACTGTTTTTGATGAGCAGGACAATGAAGTCATAAATTTCATCCATGCTAACACGAAAAAGCTGATTGATTCACTAATAGCTTATAAGTCTGTATATGACGGGCTGATTGCCAGAGATGCCAACATATGTGGTTCGTCAGATCCGGTTGACCCCTTCAAATATTTATTTGATGGATTGAGTGATGATGATATTGAAACATTCAGTAAAGCCTTTTCTGCAGCACGAAAGCTACAGATGTTGGCCGATTATGTGTTGTTCCAACTGGCTGAAGTGGAGGCCTCTTCGCGAATAACGGAAACACTTTATAACACGCTGGACAATCCACAAGACTTTGAATATATACTACGGGCTGCAGCCACGAACCGAATTACCGAAGAGTATTCCAGGTCTGTGTTGTATAATGGTTACATCAGTGCAGTCACCAACCTGGAGTTACTGAATGAGGAGTTTGAAAAAGCAACGGATGAATACAATCAGATACAACAAGAGTTTGATCAGTTGGCCGGTGATGCGGGAATCACCCAGGAGGAAATTGATGCAAAACAAGCGGAATTAGATGACGCAGGAATAAACGTAGACAGGTCTGCAGCGCGAGCAGCAGAAGGCCTAAGCCTGGCCCGCGATGTGATTGGAATTGGAGGGAATACGATTGCTTTCGGCCGGACTACCATTTATTCCGCAAAGTTGGCCTATAAATTTAGTCGGATCGGTGCAGGCACTTTCAATGGCTTTAAAGTGGGTATTCAATTGGCCGCTGGTGGAGCTAAAGTGTTTTCAGTTACCGGAATAGGACTTTTAACCGCATTAGGCAGCATTATTGGAGATGCCATCGTCCATGACCAGTTCAAGACCACTTCAGATGTTCTCTATGAAAAAATCAGGGATAATTATTACGTGGATCTTGCCCGATTTGGGGCACTGACTGCCCCTGAGACAGATTTAGGACAGTATCTCGGGTATGATGGAGTGGAGAATGTCACGTTTGGCGCTAATACAAAAATAGAAAGGACCTACCAGGAAAGTGATATGGTCAGCAATAGCCAATTGGCCAATTACGGTACTGCTTACAGAAGCACCGTAGATGTTGGTTTTAATATCGAATTTGATTTTGCAGTAGGATTTTTATTTGAAACAAAAGTCAAGGGACCTAAATTCAAATTGCTGGCCTCACTTAGCACAGATGAGAAAGTAGGGCAAAAAATAAATAGCACACAGACAGATATTCGTACTACTCAGGTAGGGTATGTTTTTGAAGACAATGATGATGGGGATCAGTTCAGCACCTATATCATCAATACCTTATCTCCATTTAACAATACCGTATCACCCTATTTTCATGTGGTAGGCGGGCGTTCATCAGATCCCTACGAAGAGGGTACGATCTCAAGAGACTACCCAACCATTTCGCCAGAAGACGACCAGGGCAATCTCTACCCAAGCGTCTATTTCAATCAAGATCCCAATGTACCCGTTATTATTCCGATCAAGATCACTTCTGGAAATCGATTCAATGAAGGGCGGTCAATAGCTGTTACACTTAAGCCCAATTCAAATCAAAACAGTGCAGTCGTGCTTGTGAATAATGCAGAACTATATGTAAACAGAGAAACGACCTTCTTTATAGATTCATCAGATGACGCGGTTTATACCAATCTTATCATTGACCCACTTGCAAATATCTATGAATATCCCGATGTAGATTTGGTCGTGCGTCCGCATAAGGTAAAGTCGGACTTTTTCGCAGACGATCCGGATGTTTTTGATACATTACATGTAGAAGTCTATTTCCGTAAACCGGTAAGCCCTGTACATTTAGCCACCCATGATGGCTCCTGGTTCATCAACAAGGCGAAAGCCCCTGAAGAAACAAAAGATAACTACGTGTTTTACATCGATGGATATGACGTAGAAGGCAAAAAGTCCAACCTGAAATACATTGAATTGCAATACAAAAGGGCCGGCAGTGATCAGTTTGAATGGAGGCCCATATCCAGAATAATGGATACCGATCCGCTCAGTGGAGAAGTTTTCGATCCTCCGGTAATCAGAGATACTATCGGCATACAGGAACTGAAATTGTTCTACCAGAAAAACAATAGGATCTACCAGGAGCCGACCTTTCCATTTGAATGGGACATCACAGGAAACACGGACCTTGTGGACGGCGAATATTTGGTGCGTGCAGTTTCCTTTGATGAAAACGGACTATTCGAATTCTCAAATGTATATGCTGGTAAAATTGACCGAAAAGGACCGCGACTTGTCGAAAACCCATCGCCAAAGGATTCAATCTTTTCGTTGGGAGATGCCATTTCGGTCACATTTGATGAAGTGATTGATAAAGGCTATTTTTCGGCTGAAGGGTTTGCAAAAATCAAAATCTACAACCTGGTAAACAAGGATAGCGTTATTGCTGAATTCCCTGCCGGTGCGGCTAATCAAATGGGTTTTGAGGTAATGGCCTCAGATAACAACATTTCTGCTGAAATAGGCTTGCTTCCCATGTATTACGATGGTCACGTCGCTGAAATTTCCGTGGCAGGTATATACGACCTCGTAGGGAATGCTGTGACGGATCACCCGGATACCCTTAGCTGGTCGTTTAAATTAGACTACTTTAAGCAGGACCCAAGTATTATTACGTTACTGGAACCACAAAATTGGCGCTACAACTATGAGAATGATGCCGATTCGTTATCAAGAGACACACTTTCTTTCCTTATAACAGATTATGACCTCTTTGAGACCAGTAGTGCACTTCAAAGCGTAGCCCTTCAGGTAAACAGGCAAGGCAGTAATGAGTGGAAAACGGTGGCTAGCAAAACCCGACTTGATCTATTACAGGAATTCGGGCATGCTTCAGATGCTGACATGAGTCCGCAAAGTTACATTTCATGGGTGCTAAGCCTGGATCAACCACCAGTAAGTGATGGAATATACGATGTTCGGGCGCTGGCCTTCAACTATGAAGGTCAATACAATATCTCCAATATACGCTCCGGCAGGATCGACAGAGTCAAACCCTCATTGGTGAGCCTGCCATCTCCTGCAGATGGAATTTTGTCCAAAGGTGAACAAGTTTTCTTTAGATATGATGAAGATATCGATCACCAGTTGAATACCATCAAAGTAGAGGTGTTTCACCAGGGGTCATCGCTGGCTGAGGACCTCTATTCCGTGGTTGCCTCCGGTAACGGGATAGAAGTTATTTTTACAGATGAATGGATCCAGGGGGTTCCTCCTTTGGATTCCGTTGAAGTTAGCGTAGCGCATGTCTATGATCTTGCGGGCAATATGGCGGATGAAGCCCGTGTTAAATTTGTGACAGACCACCACGCAGTACCGGTTTCCAACATTTCTATCGTAGGAATGGAAAACTGGCTCGTTAATACAAACACCGGCACCAGCTTACCGATCATCATCAATAACTATAGCCTGTTTGATACGGATGTAAGGCTGGACTCTATCTCCCTGGAATATAGAGCGTTTCAAAATATTGGAGATGATAAAGAAGTCTGGTCTCGCATCCCCCTGGAAGATAAGAATGGAGATGAGGTCACATTGACAAAAGAAGTACTCGTAGACCGGTTCATAAATGTCAACGGGCTCCAGGCAGAAGATTTCCCGGTGGATACGCTTTATTGGTATACCCACCTTTTGCCTGATCACCAATACGAGGTCAGGGCCGTGGCCTATGCAGGTCGTAACTTTAATGTGAGCGGATATAAGAAAGGACGAGTAGACAAGACATATCCAACTATTTTTGGACCTTCCGAACCGGTGGACAAGCTGCTCTCACGCTATGACAGAGCTGGATTGAATTTTTCCGAGGCTATTAACTATTCGATTTTGGGATCAGATGTGCTGGATCAAAACACGATGGTTTATAGTTACAGTGATACCCTTGGGTATAGTGATTACGACATAAGCGTGTCTGGATCAGGTATTGAGATGGGAATCAGCCCAACATACATTGCCGGTCATATTGGAGATACTTTGTTCGTCAAAATTGACGGGGTCGAAGACTTGTATGGCAATCCACTTTATGAGGATATTGACTGGTCATTCAGGTTACAACAGCAACAATTAAAGCCTGCACCATCGAGTATCCTGTCTCCCTATAATTACATTGTAAATCTCGAAAATGAATCAGAGGATGTAAAGTTTGTGATCAGTGACTTTGATCCCGATGAGTCTTATTCAAGCCTTGATGTCATTTATTTGGAATACAAGCGATCAACAGAAAATGAGTGGTCAATTGCAGACCAACTTGATAAGGCAACTTTGCGGGCCAATTACAAAAGCCTGGAAGCCAATTCGGCCAATTCGGATGATGGCTTTTTAGTGCCTGTTGATACGCTCGTATTTGGTATAACGGATACAGCGGTCCCTGACGGAGACTATCACTTTAGAGTGGCCACTCTGGGGAATAATGCTTATGCATACACTTCGGTTGTGGACGTATTGATTGACAGATCGAGTCCGGTTGTACATGGTTTTTCTCCATCTGACCAGGTGTTCAGCAGGGGTGATGTCATCAGCATTAGTTTCAACGAAAGCATAGATATCGCTAATCCCATTTCCTATGAGGTCGATGGATTGGATGGCCAGGGTTATTTTGAAATGATCCGCTCGTCGTCGGGGGTTACTTTTCAACCCACCGGAAAATTTGAATCTGAGATGGCAGATCTGGATGGCTCTATACTGATATTTTCCATTGACGGGGTCAAAGACCTGGCGGGCAACGTTTCCGAAGAGATCCGGTGGAGCTTTGTTACAGACTTCTTACGGATACCACCAGGTCCGGTAAACATAAAGTCACCATCTCAGATTACAGTGACCAAAGCCGTTGAGACGCAACAGGTGCCAATCGTCATGGATGGATTTGAACTGAACAATACGAATACCCCGCTCGATTGGATCGAATTGGAAGTGCAGGTAGGCGGATCCACGCACTGGGAAACCTTTCATGTACTCACACGAGATGAGCTTGAGTCACAAAATGAAAGGGTGGGAGGCGTTCTGGAAGCAGAATACACCTGGACCATAACCCATGAGATAACCGAAGGGAATCATCAGATCAGGGCAAAATCAAGTGGGAATGAACAAACAGCTTACTCGAATACAGTGGATGTAACGGTCGATCGTCTGGCCCCGGAATTGATGCGGTTTGAACCTGTTGACGGAATTTACAGCCCTGGAGATAAGATACGTTTTGACTTTAACGAAGCCTTACTTTCTACCCGGCTCGCCGCTGTATCTGTAAGCGATCCGGATGGAAATCCCATAACCGAAGACTTTGCCGTGAGCCAATCTGCCAGCTCCATTGTTTTACAGCCAAAATCCGATCTGATAGATTTTGATGGAGAGGAGTTGCGTATAGTGATTAATGGGGTATTTGATGAAGTCGGCAATGAACTCGCCGGTGGAGTAGCGCAGGGTTTTGTGGTGGACTACTTTAGTAAACCTGCAAGCCCTGTCAATCTGGTAGTTGATGACAATTTCATTTTAAACCTGTCATCAGAGGTGATCGAAGTAGAAGTAACCGGTTATGACGTTTTTGAGATTGACCATGATTTGGACAGTATCGTGCTGGAATACCGATTGCTTTTAGGAGATGAGCCATGGGTACTTATTGCCAGTCATGATATCGACCATTTGCGTTCACTGGATACCGCTTTCCCGGTGACCGTATTTGAGTGGCATACGACCGGTCTGGTAAGTGGAGATTATGCACTCAGAGCGACCAGCTATGGAAAAGAAAGATACCAATATTCCAATGTTGTTCAGGGGATAGTCGATCGTGAGAGGCCCCGGGTATCGGGCTTGCCATCACCTGATGATCAGCTATTGGACCTGACCGACCCCATAGCGGTGTCCTTTACGGAAGAAATTTCTCCGGTAGGAATAGAAGCGAAGTTACGTGCTCTTTCCACCAATGAGATTGTTCCTACAGCTTCTGTTATAGGGTCAAGTAGTATCAGTTTGTTGTTCACACCCGAAGACCGCTTTGCGCATGCCGGTGACAGTCTCAGGCTGGAAGTGAGTGGGGTCAAAGACCTGGCCTCTAACGCGATGGAAAATGACTTTTCCTGGGATTTCATGGTAAACCGGGGAGGCGTGGAACTGTCTGGCCTACACATGTCCAATGATGGTTGGGTGGTTAACAGCGCCACCAGGGATAAGCCGGTAGCTGTAGCTTATTCAGGCTTTGACGTCATTACCCGGGAAGTTGATTCGTTGGTATTCGAATACCGCCGGGAGGAAGACGGCACATGGAAGCATTTGGCCACCCGGTCGCGTCAGGATTTGCTGGATCCTGGTTCGCAGGTTTCCGATACCATTCTTTGGTCCACGCAACAGGTGGTGGATGGTGAATATCAGATAAGGGGATTAGTATATGGCTTTGGAGGTCAAGGGACTGTGAAGGCAGGTATTTCAGGGGTTATTGATCGCACGCCTCCAGGATTGCTGAGTGTCTACCCATCTGATTCCTCCTATGTATTTGGTGATGCCATCAGTTTCAACTTTGACGAAAGTATCAGTTGTGTCAGTGGTTATGCCTACGAAGTACAATTAATAGACGGGGACCAGGTCTCAAGGTTTGACGGGTTGTCCCCGATATGTGATGCCGGAGGCTCGTTGATCTTTGGACCGAATGATGAGGTCCTCCATCCCAAAAAAGGAAAAACGGTCAAGATCACGGTGTCCGAACTGTACGATACCTATGGCAATGGAATTGATGCGCCCGTTGAGCTTTCATTCGTAGTAGATGATTTTCTCCTGGAAACTTCGCCAGTGAGCCTGGTATCACCATCGGATAATTTCCTGATCAATGAGTCCGGATATCGCTTGCCCATCACCATAGGCGGGTATGATCTAAGCCAATCCTTTTATGCCCTGGACAGTATCGAAGTGCAGTTCTCAGAGGCATTTACCAATGAGTGGAAGGTTTTCTGGCGCGGAACGTCGGAATTCTTAAGGGAACATTATTTATCCACTGGCCAGGCATATTTTGATTTATCCTGGGACCTGGGAGAGGAGATAGCCGATGGCTTTTATAGCATAAGAGCCGTAGCTTTTGGCAATGGAGGCATTTCCAGGGCATCAGGGTCAGTGCCTGGCGAAATTGATAGGACAGGGCCCGATGTGCGTGAGATCCATACCAATGATTCCGGAGTTATTATCGGTTTGACAGAAGAATTATCTGACGACCTGAGCAGTGCCACGATCGTGATGAAGCAAATGGTGAATGGCGTATCCACTTCAAAAGCAGGCCGGGTATCACAAACCCAGGCTGCATTGAGCCATTTTGCCACTATTTCTCCAGCCTATTACGAGATAGAGGTAATAGACCAATCGCTCTTCGTATCCTTTGCCCCGGTCATGAAGAGTGAATTTGGGAATCAGGAGGTTGAATTATTCATTACGGGATTAAAGGATAGAAACGGGAATGTGATTGACAAGGAGATTTATTCAAGTATAACCGTTCCCATTCTCGACAACGAGCTGGGCTCAGGTCTGGAAGGCACCTATAACGGGCTTGGAGGAATTGATCTAAACTGGTTTTATTCCGGTGCACTGATAACCGAAGGATTTGCTATTGAAAGGTTATACAATACCGTATTTGAGGAAGTAGGTGTTCAGACCGATATCAATGCACGAACCAGCTATGTCTTTACGGACGAATTTAATTATCGTGACTCAGTATACTATCGATTGAAGTATGTGGGTAGAGAGGATGACCAGGTCTACTCAAGGATCATTAAAGTTACTTTAGAAGAAGAGGAGGCGTTCACACCGGTTGTATCCATTTACCCGAATCCATCCTCAGACCGGACACGCATAAAGTTCAGATTGCTCACCCGGGATTTTGAAAATGACATAAAGGTTCGGGTTTTCTCAGCGCAGGGATTTTTGGTAACCACCAAATCCTACACCTCGGAGGAAGCAGAGCAGACACTTTTTGAACTCAATTTGAAAAATGAGCTGGCCCCTGGTATTTATAACATAGAAGTGACCCAGGGCAAGTTTATTTCCGTTCGAAAGCTTATCATGAAATAGGATAAGTGGTTTTTACATTAATTCTTTACGGTAGTATCTTGGCGCACTTTGCGTGAAAATCGCTGAGTCAACTCCATTTCATCTAACTTTGTCCTTATCCCGAGTTGAGGTTTGTACCAATTTTTTTAGGGAGCCCTTGAAAATTACATTTAAGTCAAAAAATGTCGATTCCGAATCAAATGGACATATTTTGTTAAGCTCCACGGTGAAT
>LYSV01000124.1 GCA_001657315.1 Flammeovirgaceae bacterium BBD 1991-12
AAGGGAATTCAAGGGACTACGCAGATCATGCGAAATGATAGAGAGCAGCCTGTTTTTCACGTCATTGGTTTCTTTCAACACCTCAGCCTGCTTTTTGATCTGATGGCTTTTCTCTTCAAGGAGCTCGCTGTTCCTCTTCTTGATCTTGTACCCCCTGTACACAATGGAAAGAATGATCACAGAAAATACAAGAATGAAAAAGGAAATATAAATAATCCATTTCTGAGTGTTCAGGGCCGACAGGTTTTCCAGATCTCTCCCGCGCTGCTCCAGGATAAGCTGGTTTTTCCGCTCGTTGAACTCATATTCGGCGGTAAGATGGCCAATTTCTTCACTCAGCTCAGTATTCTTAAGGCTGTCTGACACCGTCTTGTAGGCTTCAAAAAACTCCAATGCCTTTTTGAACTCCCCAATAGATCTATACAGGTCATAGTTTGTTTTCAATGCCAGCTGACGCTGGTCCAGTGCCCCTCCCTTGTCCGCTTTCTCAAGGGCTATGCCTGCATATTGCCGGGCTTTTCCTATATCTCTCATGTCCAGATGGAGGGAAGACAGGCCTGCATAGGAAGCCACCTGCTCGCCAATGTTACCCAGCTCATCAAAGATGGATATAGAAGTCTCAAAAGAAGTAATGGCCTTCAGCGTGTTCCCTTCAGCCCGGTAGATCTGTCCCAGTGTAGCATATGAAAAACCAAACCCTCTCATATCCACACTGTCAGCAGGGTAGTCAAGCGTCCGGTAGCACTGGGCTTTCGCAAGGCTGTACTTTCCAAGATTGTAATACACAATGGCCATGTTTACGGGAATGGAGATAGGCGGTCTTTTTTCACCGGAAAGCGAATCCAACTCTAAAAAAATGTCAAGTGCCTCTTCAAATTTGTTCAGCTTGAGGTACGATACCCCAATATTATTGAGATTCTGCACGAGCCTGTAGCCGCTCACATTTAGCTGGCGGTAAGCATCACGTGCATTGATCAGAAAGGGCAGGCCGGTTCTGTAATTGCCCAGCATACTATAAGCAGTTCCCGTATATTGATCCATTAACGCCTTCTCGTAGAGCAGGTCCGTATTCTCTATCTCCAGGCGTTGTGAAGTGGTAAGGTTGATCAATTGCTTAAAATCACCTCTTGTCAGCAATACGCCGGCAAGCAATCGTGCTGCCTCTACTTTTCCTTTCAGGTAGTTGATCGCACTGGCTTCCGATCTTGCCAGTTCGGAGTAGTACACTACGCTGTCAAGGTGAGTGAACTGAAATGATCCTGCCAGACGATTCAGATGATTTACATAAGCTGTATCCCTTTGTGCCCGTTTCTCCTCGGCCAGAACCCGTCTCAGACTATCGGTACCAGCCGACTGCGCACAGGCCTGTGCAAAAGAAAAAAACGTTATAATGAATAAAATACAGTTAAAAAAAGGCATAATACAGTAACTTATTCACAGGATAACCTTTAACAGCTATCTGCAAAGCGACCGTAAAATAAGCATATATAATATATGTTCAAACCTATTTCCCTAAACAACGGGTCGTCAGCGCGACGGGTGTGGCATTAGTCCTGCTTCATCACAGGGGTTTTGCTAAATTTGAGCCTGAAGCTTCCCATTCTTTTGTTAATGATAAAGCGGGTAAAGAATTACAATGTTATAATTATTGCACTTTGGATCGCAGGTGTGTCATGCCAGTCTGCTTCAGAAGAACGACTTACAATTGCTACGGCAGCCAATATGCAGTTTGTCATCAAAGAGCTGACCCGGTCTTTCACTGAGACCTACGGCATCCCATGTCAAACGATCGTGGGCTCCTCGGGGAAACTTACTGCACAGATCATGGAGGGTGCGCCTTTTGATGTTTTTGTATCGGCTGACATGAAGTATCCGGAAGAGCTGTTTGATAATGGGCTTACCACTGCCGGGGCCAAAATATATGCCTATGGCTATCTGGTCATGTGGAGTATGACGGATGGTATCGACCCTACGCTCGATCAACTGACAGGCAGCAAGGTCAGGCATATCGCCATGGCCAACCCAAAAACAGCGCCCTATGGCAGGGCTGCCGCAGAGGTACTGAACCGTTCCCACCTTTACGAACCACTGGCAAAGAAGCTGGTGTTTGGAGAAAGCATAGCCCAGACAAACCAGTTCATCACTTCAGGTGCAGCAGAGGTAGGTTTCACGGCAAAATCCGTTGTACTTTCACCGGCAATGGAAGGAAAGGGAAGCTGGAAAATGGTGGATACGAGTATGTATACTCCAATAGAACAGGGAGTGGTTATCCTAAAAAACCGGGTGAGCCGGAGGAAAGAAGCGGAAAAGTTTTATAACTTCCTGATCTCTGAAAAGAGCAGGGAGATCCTGCATCAATTCGGCTACTCAATGGATCAATGAACATTCTGAAAGGAGAAATAGCATCCCTGAAGGTACAGGGCGCCTTGTCACTGGTTATGGTCGCCGTTTCTTCGGTGCGGTTATCAACCATTGTGATCGATACACCGGAGACGGTATCATACCTGAGAGTGGGCAATACCGTAAAGGTGATCTTTAAGGAAACAGAAGTGATCATAGGAAAAGGCACATCACATAACATCAGCCTGCAAAACAAACTTGCCGGAACCATCAGGTCGGTTGAATCCGGTGAAATACTGAGCAAGCTGGTATTGGATACGGTAGCCGGAGAGATCACCTCGATCATTACAGCCAATGCTGTCAGTCAACTGGAACTTAAGGAGGGTACGGCAGTCACAGCTATGATCAAAACCAATGAAATCATGCTTTCGGAATGATCGATTGGGGACCACTTATACTGACATTTCGGCTGGCATTGATCACCACTGTCCTGTTGCTGATTATTGGTATACCACTGGCATGGTGGTTAGCCAGCACAAAAAACCGTATAAAGCCGGTAGTGGAAACGTTTGTAAGCATGCCGCTGGTACTACCTCCCACAGTATTGGGCTTCTACCTGCTCATAGCGTTCAGCCCTTCCAATGCATTTGGCCAATGGCTGGAAAGCTGGCTGGGTTTACGGCTTATATTCTCTTTCGAGGGACTGGTACTGGCTTCCATCCTTTACAGCCTGCCATTTATGATCCATCCCGTCCAGTCAGGTTTTGCCAGTATCTCTGTCACGCTTGTTGAAGCCGCCCGTGTGTTGGGTAAGTCGGAGTCCACCATCCTGTTCAGGGTGCTGTTACCCAACATGAAGCCATCGCTATTAACAGGGATCGTACTTTCCTTTGCCCATACCATTGGAGAATTCGGTGTGGTACTGATGATCGGAGGGAACATACCTGGACAGACCAAAGTAGCCTCCATCACGATCTATGATGAGGTGGAAGCGCTGAACTACAGTGCGGCCAATACCTATTCCCTGATCCTGTTTGCTGTTACGTTTGTTATCCTCCTAAGTGTGTATCTGACCAACGGAGGTTATTTGAAACGATTCTGGAAATGATAACGCTTTCCTTTCATAAAACGCTACGTTCTCCTTCAGGGGCAATGTTACTGCAGGTGGACCTGAATATTGAAAAGGGGAGTTTTATGACAATATACGGCAAGTCCGGAGCAGGAAAAACCTCATTGCTGAGGATACTGGCAGGTCTGCTATCACCGGAGGAGGGTCGTATATCCGTGGCAGGGAACCCGTGGCTGGACATAAAGGAAGGGATCAACCTTTCTCCTCAAAAGAGGAAAGTAGGGTTGGTCTTTCAGGATTATGCACTGTTTCCCAATATGACCGTAAGGGAGAATCTGCTTTTCGCACTGAAAAAGGGTCAGGACAAAAAGATCATCGGGGATCTGATCGAGATCACCGAGCTGGGGGAACTGCAACATCAGCGACCCATGTCACTTTCCGGAGGGCAGAGACAACGTACAGCCCTGGCCAGAGCCCTGGTACAAAGGCCTCAGCTACTCCTGCTGGACGAGCCATTGTCAGCGCTGGATCAGGAAATGCGCTCCACGCTGCAGCAGCTCATCCTTCAGGTACATCGTGAATATGCGCTTACTACTCTGCTGGTCAGCCACGACGTTTCCGAGATCCTGAAATTGGCAGATACTATGATCGTACTGGAAGAAGGGAAAATAGTGAAAAACGGCTCACCAAAGGATATCTTTACTCACAGGCAGGTAAGTGGGAAATTTCAGTTCGTAGGAGAAGTGGTCAAAGTGGAAAGGCAGGACTTTGTTCTTATAGTAACGCTTCTCATAGGTCAGGAAGTAGTAAGAGTGATCGCCGAAGAAAAGGAGGCGGAGGCCCTGGAGCCTGGAGACAGGGTATTAGTGGCTTCAAAAGCCTTTAACCCTATTATCAGAAGGATTGGTTAAGTTTTGTGTTTACTGTTTACTGTTTACTGTTTACTGTTTACTGTTTACTGTTTACTGTTTACTGTTTACTGTTTACTGTTTCTTGTTTACTGTTTACTGTTTACTGTTTACTGTTTACTGTTTCTTGTTTACTGTTTCTTGTTTACTGTTTCTTGTTTGGTGTTTTACCTTAAACCGGAAACAAGAAACAGTAAACACAAAATATGTAACCGATCATCAACAAACTCCCTGGGCCTGCATGGAGAAAGGCCACGTATACCGTGAGCCTGAGTCAGCGTAGGTCTCAGTCATGGCATGGTTGGGAGCAGATACTATAAATTCCGTGCCTTTACCCGGTTTGCTGTTGACCTCTACTTTACCTTTTATTTTTTCCAGGGCACATTTAACGATGTACAGGCCAAGTCCGGAACCTTCCGGCCTTGAGGTAGCCCTTTCAAACCGGTTAAAAATATGATCGATGCGATCAGGGTCAATGCCGACGCCATTATCACGCACATGAAGCTGGAATTTTGATATACCACATTTCACCGTCACGCAGATTGTGGGCTTTCTTTGCTGAAAGTTATGGTATTTTATGGCGTTGGAGATCAAATTCGTCAGGATCAGTTTTATTGTGAATGCACTGGAGTATACCGGTGCCTTTTGTTCCATTTTTACCTTTAAGCTGATCCGATCGGCGCCTGGCATAAACCGGAGACTTTCATACGTTTCTTCTATCATACGTCTGAAATCAATACATTCTACCTTTAATGAGGAGTCTGTTTTGGAATAGTCCATGAGTTGGTTGATATAGGACTGCAGCTTGATCACATTGGTATTGATCAAGGCCAGATAGTCGTTCTTTTTATCACCGTTCTGTTGAGTCAGGTGTATCAATCCCTGTATTGACTGCAACGGCCCCCTTAGGTCATGGGAAACCTTGTAAATAAAACTATCCAGCTCCTTATTTACTCCCAGAAGCTTCTCTTCATAGCGCTTTCTTTGGGTAACATCGTGCAAATACACGGTGAATCCGCTTCCATGTCCCAGTTTGCATGGAATAGCTGTACCATCGTAAAATCGGTTGGAGTATTGTGTTGCATGAAAAGCCAGGGAATGGATCGGGACGGTTTTTGTTCCATGGTTGCCCATGATGTCCCTGAAAGCCAGCTTGCTTTCATCAGTGATGATATCCACGATATTCCGGCCTATCCAACATTCGGTCTTATGGAATAAAACATTGTTTACATTTTCACTGACAAATTGTATTTCCCCGTGCTCATCAATGACTAAAAAAATGGTACTGGTCTTCTCCAAAAAAATAAAATATTGCTGCCGAAAGGTTTCAGCAATATTTTGGGAATTTAACTTGTCACTCATAACTAGCTGGTTTTAAGCATATTTTGCCTGATCATTACAGAGCTTAACAGACAAATGTTTAATATGTTCAATAAAAAGTTAGACAATAGTTAAACAAAAAAAATTTATAGAGCTTTTCCTCATAGACTGAAATAGCTATCAGGCCTTCTTAATAGGTCCTGCAACAAGCTCTTACAGGCTTGTGTCTGACAATAAGTATGGTATGAATATCCCTACTCCCTTTGTAACTTTACCATCACTCTCTCATCCCCTATCAAAAGCTGCAAAAAATAGGTACCGGAAGAAAAAGTTCTCAGGTCAATGTTAGCTGTGCCTGTCAAAGACGTTTCTACCAGGCGGCTACCGCTCATGTTGTAAATGATCGCATCAGCCCTTTGACCGTCAGGCATGGAAATGTATAACTTATCATGTACCGGATTGGGATAAACACTTATGCCATAATGTGCCTCCGGCAAGCCCGTTATTTTATCGACAGCGAAACCTTCTGAGATAGAAGTACAACCTTCAAAATCAGTCACCTCCACGCGGTATATTCCTGAGGAATCCGGTATAAACACATTAAGGTCTTCCTGAGACAGTGGAATGGAATCGTAATACCACTGATAAGCCTGTGCCACAGGCGGATTGGCAAACAGTACGCCTGTTTCATCATCTCGTGTAATAAAGGAATAGGGAATGCAAACGGTAACTGGAAAAGACTCCATAGCACAACCATCCTCAAAGGTCATGATCACCGAGTATTCACCACTTTGCTGTGCTGTCAGGTTCTGGTTGGTTGCTCCGCCTATCGGGGTCCCTTTAAAATACCACTCATACTGCTGACCAGCCTCATTAACGGTGAGTACATCATTTACCCTTGTGATCTCAGGAACAGGCAGACACATTGCTATGGAATCCGAAACTGCCGTGCACCCATTGGTGTTGATCACCTGTACCTTATAGTATCCATCTTCCAGTACACGGATGTTCTGATCATCACTGTCCGGAATAGGCTCGTTATCCGCAAACCATAGAATATCTCCAAACAAGGATGTGGAAAGAAAGTCATCATTTCTTGTGATATCGGGTTTGGGATTGGTCCTTATGGTGAGTGTCAGCACGACAGACGTATCCCGGCAATCTTCCACGTATACGATGGATTGATAATCACCTATGGCCTGAGCATAAAAACTATTATCCATCTCTCCGGGAACAAGATTACCGTTGAACAGCCAGTTGTAGCTGTAGGTGGCATCTACAGGAGCCCTTAGCTCCAGTGAATCTCCCTGACAGATATTGGGCAGAGCAGAAGAGATATCTGCCACGGGGATAGTGATCACATTGACAGGCTGAGAGCTGGACAGGGCGGAGCAGAAACTGGAATTGGTCACCTCCAGAGTGTAATCTCCTGAAACATCCGCTACGTATATTCGGTCAGCAGCACCTGGCAGCTCCACCCCGTCCCTGAACCATCGGTAGCTCAGATTTGTACCGTCATTGCCTATCAGTTCCGTGTTCTCTCCTTCGCAGATCGTTGTTTTGTTTACCGTGATCTCCGATGGCGGAGCAAATTTTATGGTGATCTGCTCTGGACTACTCACTTGTGAGCAGCCTGAGCTGTTGAACACCTCCACAGTGTACCGCCCTCCGTCATTTATGGTAATGAACCGGTCTGTTTCACCGTCGATCTCTGCATCATTACGAAGCCACTGGTAGGTAAGTCCTGCACCATCGTTGGCTTCCAGCACAGACTCACTCCCTTCACAGAAAGACAGCTCCGATATACTGATGATCTGAGACACCGGAGGAGCTACTTCGGTCAGATCCACTGGATCTGAAAGGGCATCGCAGGTGCTGTTGGTCACATACACACGGTAGGACCCGCCTTCACTCACCGTAATGGTATTGGAAATTTCCCCCATAATAGCCATCCCGTTACGGCGCCATTCATAGTTCTGAGTACTTACAAAAGGGGTACTGATGATCACGGATTCACCCTGGCAGAGGATAGGACCTATAACTTCATCATTAAGATCGATTATGGGCGCCTGCTGCACTACTACGGTATCCGGCAGGGTAAGGCTGGTACAACCCGCTTCATTCTCTATGAAAGCGGTGTAAATACCACTTTCAGTAGCCAGGAATGAACTGCTTGTAGCTGAGGGAATGGTATCTTCATCCATGATCCATTTATAAGTGAAAGTAGGGTCGTCTTCTGCCTGCAGGAATACATTATCACCGTCACAGATCACCTGCCGGCCCGCCAGATTCAGACTACTGTCCGGATAATCAAGAAAGCGGATCTGCCGCTCAAAGGAGGTGAGGGTACACAGTGAATCTGTGGTGATCCTGAGGGCATAGTCACCATCCGCCCCTACCTTTAGCGCCTGCAGCGTGTCACCAATGCCGGTAGGAATACCGGATTCTAACCACTGAAAATCAAACGTACTGGACGGACCCGTGAGCGTAATGGAATCCCCAATACACTGTAGGAGACTTTTATTCACCGTAAGGGTAGTATCAGGCAATACATTCAGTTGTAACTCACGAAGCGGGGTAAGCTTGGTACAGGTCGGAGCAGTTATTTCCACATTATACAAGCCCAGCGTATCGGCCACATAGTTAAAATTGTCCTCACCTGGCAGAAGAACACCATCTTTGAACCATTTATAGGTATATGAGGGATCATTTGTAGAAGAAAAGGTAAAGGAATCACCTGCACAGGCGTAGTTAACCCGCTGCCCGTTGATATCGACCATCACTTCCGGACATACGTCTACCCTCGCAATAAAACCATTGCTGACATCAGTATCGTTTAAGAGTTCGTCCCCTGCAAATCGTATAAAATTCTGATAGTAACCTCCACAATAGATCGTGTTCTCGTCCCTGGCAGAGACTACGAGTGTTTCATCAGGACCCGTACCTCCCACGGTCTGTAGCCACGAGGGTGTACCTGCCGCATCCACCTTGAGTAAAAAGCCGCTGATTGTATTATCGCCAGAAGTATTTAGTGGACCGGCAGCGACAAAGCTGCCCGAATGGGTTCCGGCCACAAAAACATTACCGACATCATTCACCGAAATACTGTTTCCATCAAGCGTGGTGGTATTGTCAGAGTTGATGGGCAGCACCCATTGCGGCACCAGAGCAGCATTCAGTTGCAATAGAAACGCTTTGGTTCCGGTATCATTGATCACCGTGTCCACACCCACGGCAAAGTCATTGGTATAGGTGCCGGTCACGTACAGCGCCGGATCAGCAAACTCCAGATCCTGAAGACCTGTGGTATTTAATACTTTGTATGAGACGAAAGTTCCATCCGGCAGATAGCGGAGTACGGCACTCGCTCTGGTCAGCATTCCCGGCGGCACCAGGGTATCAGTAACGGTTATAGCCACACTGTCCCTGAAATTGACCAGCATAAATAACTCTCCGGCACCGACGCTCACAGCCTGTCCTATGGATTCACTGGTGGTTTCTACCGGTGGCAGGGTACGCAGCCACTGAGGGTTGCCGGCCAGATCATAGGAGGCCAGAAAGGCGCTTTTGTATTTGACCGAATCATTTTCCACACCTACATCTATCCGTCCCCGGAACTGACCGGAAACGTAGATGGACGAATTATCAATCGTCACATCATGAATAGCGATCAGGGAGGAATCCGTAGCCCCGATCTTCAGCCCCCAGTCCGTTGTACCATCCTGAAGTACTCTGACCAAAAACCCGTCGGAGGTGGTATCGTTGTTGATCAGTACAGGACCATTGATATTCAGGTCATCAATAAATTCCCCCACGATGTAGTTGTTGCCGGCGTCATCACTTTCCATCGCATGCACAAACACCCGGTTCTCAGGCACTCCCGTGAACTTATTGGCCCAGTTCAAATCACCATTTTCATCATGACTGGCCAGAAAGATATCCAGCTGGTTGATGACCGGAGGTATGAGTGTGTCCTGTCCACAGCTGTTGTTGAACAGGGTATCCATATCAAAAATGGTATTACAGGTCATCAGGCCCGCAGAATAAACATTGCCTGCATTATCATTTGACAGTGCGGTGGTCCGGGTGAGTGACACACTTTCCGGACTTTTTGCCCATTGTCCACAAACCTCGGGTGACAGGAACACCGCGGCTGCGAATAATAGAAGCAGACATGATTTCATCATTTTAGCAGGCATATGAGTAATAAATTTAATATATTGATAATGAACCACTTAGATATTTTTCAGTTTATTCAACCTTATGATTCGCAACCATGAACCTACGATCATTACTTGTCATACTATTTATCCTCTTACCACTTGCTGGTGCGCTGGCACAGTTATCAGAGGGCAAGGGAGAAACCACCTTTTTATCAGTGGTAAACTGTTCGATCTATTTGCCCCGGCATTTTAAGGTTATGGACAACGGCGCTGGTGTCATGCACAATGCCACAGGTACCATTGTGACCATCGTGAAAGTACCTTCCGATAAAAAATCAGTGGTGGCCAGCCGCTCTTCACAGAGTATGCGCGATATACTGGTGGACCCACGGATGACGGATGTTCAGTTCAGGGCAATGGACCAGGCCCGGTCAACGGCGGCACGTGGAAAAGCGGCCAGCGACGAGCAGATCTATGAAATGAGTTACAAGCTCCAGGACATTGATTTTGAACGCATTAACATAATTATTCCCTACAAGCGTGATCAATATCTTGTAGTTGCGAATTATACGATCAGATACAAAGACCAGGTAAAGGAGGAGGTAGACAGGATCATAAAAAGTATTGATTTCAGAAACTAACGCAAAAGTTGGCTTAACCTAACCTGTAATTGGCTGTGAAACACATTTTTACCTACGTTGTACTGTTGTTATTGTGTACCGGAGCTCTGGCCCAGCGAAAGGTGGTCGATCAGACTGCAGAGTTCAACACATTCAATCAGGGTATGTGGGGACCGGGGAATGCTCCGGGGATCAACAATACGTTTGAGATATTCCCGGAGTATTCCATCCGGCTCCCCTTTGACACACGTGATTTCACTATTCTCACGATAGAAGGGCTAAAGTTCGGAGCCGGTATTGATGGTTTTTTTGAGTTTGGCATAGGTCCTTTTCAGTTTGTCATTGAAGGTTTTGAGCTGGGGTCAGTAGATGTGAATTATCCCTCGACCGTGAGTATCGATGTACCTCAGGATGGATCTTTCAACGCCGGTGAGACCATTAATATCCTTTCTGACTTCAACGCTAACCCCGGTGCGAGGATCGTCACACGTTACCCCAGCGCTGAAAATGCGCGGATTGCTCTGGAGTTGGGCCTTTTGTTTGATGCAGACATTGGATTTACCGCCTGCCTGGCCGGTTGTCTGCCGCGTCTTTCTGTATTCGACGTCTTCAATGTTATAGGTACACGACCACAGCCGTTGCTGGATCAGGATTTTAAATTTTTTGAGATCACACTGGATGAGATCACCTATATCTGTGATGCCTTTGATCCGCTCGCTCCCGAAGATGCCTTCCAATGCACCGTACCGGGTGTGGGCAACCCACCTTCCTATTCCTTTACGGATTCAAAAAACATCTTCACTGCCGATGCTGAGCTTCCTTTTGTCCAGACCACTTCTCAGATCGTGGGGAACAGGGTATTGGTAGCAACCGGTGAGCATGCCTATGTAAACAACTCTGTGAATGTCATAAGCCTTATTGCCCTTATCCCTGTGGTAAAACCCTTTGCGCAGGTCATAGAAGGGAGTGTGGATCTTCTCACTGTCAAGGACTTTGTCGGAAATGATGTAAGCGTCACTGTCTCATGGGCGCTGGTCAGAATTGCCCTTGAAGTACCTATCACGCATAAGCAGCGATTCGTATTCGAGCCTGAAATTGTAACCACGCTGGAATTTCCTGATACTGTAACCTATGTGGTCAAAAGCCAGACCAAAGGGGATATCTCGGGCCGTGGCCCCACACTTGAGTATCAGATAGGTGATGAGGTGAATGTAGACTTTCCCTGTGAATATGAATTTATGGATGTGACGGCTACCCACAGGATCATTAATGACTTCTCCAATAAGACGAATGACAATATCAAGCTTCAACTGACAGTAGAAGCCCTTGACTTTGGACTACATGTCGATCCTTTCATCATCATACCACGGATCTGCATCCCCATACCTTTCGCCGACGATCTTTGTGTAGGACCGGTAGGTACGCCGCCACTGGATATAGATCCCGATCCGTTATGGACACCTGATCCTATCGTTTTGATCGATCAGGACTTCCCTCCTTATATTGACCGAACCTGGGAGCTGGCGAATTTCAATGATGTCGAAGCCCCCCTCTTCCGGCTGGAACCCCGGGAAGCTCAGGTCAATTTTGCCACTACGGATGTGGTGTGTTTTGGAGAAAGCACGGCTACCATTACCACTGACTTTCCCAATGCCACCGAACCTGTCCAGTACGAATGGTCCTTCGGCAGCACATCCAAAAGCCCTGTCAACGTACCCGGAGGCAAACACGAGGTAAAGATAACCGATGCAAGGGAGTGTATTCTTTTTGAATCTGTCACGATCGGTCAGCCGGAAGAACTGACGGCCGAGATCAGCGCCACGGACATTTCCTGTACCGGCGCTACTGAAGCAGATATCAATCTTGTCGTAGAAGGTGGAACAGGCCCCTACACCTTTTTATGGAATACCAGTGCTACCTCTCCAGGCCTTGTTGACCAGGTGGCAGGTACCTATTCCGTCACCATTACTGATGATAATGGCTGCTCCATAGAAAGATCCATCACTATTGAACAACCCACAGACCTTGTAGTAAGGATATTCAACCCGGTTGAACCTTCCTGTGCCGGGGCATCAGACGGCTCGCTGGACCTGTTCGTGGACGGTGGGACCCCACCCTACTCTTTCCTTTGGTCCAATGGTCAGATCGGACAATCCATCGATGAGCTACCCGCTGGAAATTACAGTGTAGAAGTCACTGATGTCAACAGGTGCACGCTCGTCGATAATATTACGCTGAGTCAGCCCGCAGCGCTGCAGGCAGCAGTAAGCACCACAGCGGATGTATCGTGTTTTTCTGAAGCCAATGGCGGTCTCACGGTGCTTGCTCAGGGAGGTACTCCACCCTACGAGTATACATGGTACAACAAAGACATAACACTGGGCGCAAAAAGTACCTCTATCGATAATCTTGCTTCCGGTTTTTATTCAGTGGAAGTGCTGGACAGTAAAGGGTGCCGTATCGTGATCGACAGAGTCGTGAATCAGCCTCTTGCGCCATTACAGGCTAGCATGATCCCCACTCACGTAACCTGTTCTGGCAATAATGACGGGGCCATAGATCTTATCGTGGAGGGCGGAACACCACCCTACCGGTATTTGTGGAGCAATGGCGCCACGGCGGAAGACGTTTCCAACCTGGCCGAAGGAGCATATGAGGTACTGGTCACCGACGATAATGATTGTACAGTAGGCACCAAAACACTGGTCATCACACCAAGAGAGATCGTACCCAGCTTGATCATCAGCGATGTAAGCTGCCAGGACCAGGAAGACGCCAGTATAGAGATACGTGCCATAAGAGGTGGTTTCGAACCGTACACTGTACAATGGTCCACAGGAAGTACGGATATGATGATCGAGGCGTTGGCAGAAGGCTCCTATGGTGTCACAATCACTGATGACGAAGGCTGTGTATTCCAGGAAACCATTGATATCACCAAAAATGACATAACGTGCCTGTTCATCCCCAACTCCTTCTCGCCTAATGGTGATGACATCAACGATACCTGGAAGATACGGAACATTGAGCTTTACCCCAGCGTACAGCTGCGTGTTTTCAACCGATGGGGCGTGAATGTCTTTGAGAATACTGGCTATGAAAGACCATGGGACGGGATGTTCCAGGGCAGACAACTTGAGCCCGGAACCTATTACTATATCATTGATCTGAAGGACGGAAGTCCGTTGTACACCGGTCCGCTATCCATATTGCAATGAGACATATTTTGATCATAGCACTCTTATTTGCAGGGTTCGCATCCACATGGGCTACGGACATGGCTCCCTGTAAATTTGAGGCTGTAGTAGAGGAAAAAACTGATGTGAAATGTAATGGTGACTTTACCGGGCAGGCGAGAGTAGGAATTGTAATCATTGATGTGGCCAGTGGACCATACAGGATCGAATGGTTTGATGGCAATACCAACTGGGAGCGTTCCGATCTGCCGGCAGGTACCCATTTCTTCCGCGTAAAGGATGCTTTAGGCTGTATTTATCCAGATTTTGTGACTATCGAAGAGCCTGAAGCACTGGAAATTGACCTCGAACTTAATGATGTACTTTGTTTTGGTGAGGCCAGTGGCAGCATTGACCTGACGGTTCAGGGTGGTGTAACTCCTTATATATACCAGTGGTCCAACGGAGAAGACACAGAGGATATCAGCACGCTGGATGCCAGGGATTATACCGTTACCGTAATAGATGCCAATGGCTGCCAGATCAGTGGTGGCGGTACTATCGGACAACCTGAACCGCTGGGGATCTCCCCTACTATACTACCGGTGAACTGCCCCCGGGGTACCGATGGACAGATCAAAACGGTAGTATTCGGAGGAGTACTCCCCTATCGCTACTCATGGACCGTCACCAGAGACACCATTCCCAACATCATCAATCTGGTTTCGGGAAATTATGCCCTTACCATCACAGACGGCAATAACTGTCAACTGACCCAAATATACAATGTTCCCGAGCCGCCTGAGATCCGCATCAATTTTCAGGTAACTGACCTGTCCTGCTTCGAGGAGCCGGATGGCGCCATACTGGCCACTGTGGCAGGAGGTACCCCTGACTACCGCTATGAATGGTCCAACAGAGGGTTTGTACTTGGAGATACCACCAACAACCCTCAGGGATTGATCAGTGATTTTTACAAACTGGAGGTGACCGACCAGAATGGCTGCCTTCAGATAGACAGCACCTTTGTCGATCAGCCGTCTCCCCTTATTATCAACCTGGAAGCCACGGACGCAACCTGCTTTAACAAACCCGATGGTTTCATTGACATGACAGTGAGCGGTGGCCGCTCACCGTATTCTATCCTTTGGTCTACAGGTTCAAAGTATCAGGATATTGATCAATTACTGTCGGGCACATATTCCGCAGTGGTAGCTGACATCACAGGCTGTACCCAGTTTGCGGAGATCTTTGTCGATCAGCCGGACAGTCTGGATTTTCAGGTGGAGATCACTGACGTGAGTTGCAAGGATCAGGTCGACGGCATGATCAGCATCAACCCCATAGGCGGTACACCCGGATATTCTGCAGAATGGAGTAACGGATCGAACAGCTTTGATCTGGCTGAGCTTCCCGGTGACACCTACGATATTACCCTGATGGATACTCAGGATTGTATCTACGAAGGCTCCTTTGAAGTGGCTATCAATCCGGAGGCATGCATTACAGTAGTCACCATTCCAACGGCTTTCACACCCAATGGGGATGGTATCAATGATGTATGGCGGATCAAAAACTATGAGGTATATCCCAACATGCAGGTCGAAGTGTACAACCGGTGGGGCACCTCAGTATTCAGCTCAGTCGGATACAATGAACCGTGGAATGGAAGATTCAGCGGTTCTGATGCCCCCTCGGATACCTATTATTACATTGTGGACCTAAACAACGGAGACCCTCCGTTCAATGGTTCCTTAACGCTGGTAAGATGAAAACACAAATACACTTGATCGTCCTTAGCTTCGCCCTTGCCACCATGGCAGAGGCGCAGCAACTGGCGCAAAGGACCCAATTCTACTTAAACCGGCTTGCCTATAATCCTGCGGTGGCAGGCTCTGAGGGCAGTATTCCCGTTATGCTCAATGTACGGCAGCAATGGGTTGGGATTGATGATGCGCCTGCCTCCCAGACTTTTTCTGCGCACGGCTTTACAGGAAAGGGCATGGGCGCCGGTATCCTGATCTACAATGATGTAGCGGGTCCGGCAAGGAATACCGGATTTAATCTGTCTGCTGCACGGCATTTCAAGCTGAAAAGTACTGATCGTGACCATAGCAACTGGCTCTCAGTAGGTATGGGGGCGCTGTTGTACAATTATTTTATTGACGCTGAAAAACTGACCACAGACCCCGACGAGGACCGTAATGATCCTGCCATCGACAGGCTACTGGCAGAGAACAGCCGCTTGTCCGCTGATATATCTTTTGGTGTATACCTTACCTATAATGCTCTGTTTGCCGGTTTTTCAGCAGTAAACCTGATACAAACGGAGCAGGACATCTTTACGGAAGCCTTTAACCGCAACAACCTGAGACGCACCTATTACGCTCTGGTAGGTTACCGGTATCCGCTCAACAATGTATTTGCCATAGAGCCTGCCGCATTGGTGAAAGGTACTGAAAGTGGCGTTTTCCAGGGTGATATCATGGTCAAGGGATACTATGAGCAGCACTACTTTGGCCTGAGCTACCGTACAAGCGATGCTGTGGCGGCTACACTGGGCCTGAGCCTCAGGGACTTCTTTCAGTTTGCCTACTCCTATGACCTGACCATCAGCGACCTGAACGATTATAATAACGGTACCCACGAGCTTACCGTCGTCATGAACCTTTTTGAACCGATCTCACGTGACGGTCTTGTGAAGAAAGTACCGGAACGAAGAAGGAATCCGTACCGCCGTAAGAATAGATAAAAAATTGTTCTGAAAAATCAAGGATGCATGGAATGAGCTTTTTTCATTATAACTGATGTTTCAGTCTACAGTCCATAGTCCATGGTTATAGAAACTACCCATGGACTATGGACTTTTTTTCCTTTTCACAGGCACCTCAATAAAAATTTCAAAAAAACCGGGTGATATTTCCTGTATTCCGTACACATCATAGTAAAGGGACATTTAAAGACTGAAATGACAGTAACTGAAAAAGATGTAAAGCAGCGGGAGCAGACATTCGTATCGCTCTACAAAGAAGCTTTTCCACCCGTTGCCGCCTTTGTGGCCAAACATGGCGGGTCACTTGACGATGCCAGGGATGTTTTTCATGATGCATTGACACTTTACTATGAGAAGTATCTGACCACAGGTCAGGATGTATCCAATACTCCTTATTTGTTAGGTATATCACGACATCTTTGGTATAAACACCATCGTGATACCCGTGTCATGGGGTTTTCACAGATCCATGAGACAAGCCAAACGGAGGTCGTTCATGAGGAACACCTGTCAACGGAAAGGTTACTCTCCTTTCTGGAAAGCGCAGGCCAACGGTGTCTGGAAATACTCAGGGCCTTTTATTACGACAAGCTGTCCATGGCCCGGTTATCGGTTAAATTCGGTTTCAAGGGTGAACGATCAGCCACCGTCCAAAAGTACAAGTGCCTCGAGAAGGTACGGGAACAGGTAAAACAAAAAAACATGAGTTATGAGGACTTCTTTGAATGAGATCAAAAAAATAGAGGATTACCTTCATAAGAAAACAGATCTTGCTGACCGCCTGCTTTTTGAAGCCAATATGGTACTGGACAAGGATCTGAATGAAAAGGTGGAGATGCAAAAAGAAGTCTGTCAGCTGGTAAATATTTATGGACGTAAACGGTTAAAGGCAGAGCTGGAGGCCGTACATCACCGGCTTTTCAACGACCCGGAGCATATCTCCTTCAGGAATTCTATTCTGCGTCTGTTTTCCAATAATCATTAAGATCAAAACTATGAATGCAAGTGTAATACCTATGGTAGTAGATAGCCACGGACCGGGAGAAAGGGTTTATGATATCTACAGCCTGCTGCTGAAGGAGCGCATCATCTTTCTCGGCAGCTCAATTGATGATCAGATTGCCAATACCATTGTGGCTCAGCTTCTCTATCTTAATAGTCAGGATCCTAAAAAGCAGATTGATCTTTACATTCACAGTCCCGGGGGCAGTGTGTATTCAGGGCTGGCTATCTATGACGCTATGAAAATGATATCCGCACCCGTTTCAACAGTAGCCGTTGGTTTTTCCGGGAGTATGGCCACGGCATTGCTTACTGCTGGTAACCCGGGGAAGAGGTATGCTTTACCCACAGCTACTATACATATGCACCCGACAGGTGGTGGTGCCAAAGGCTATACAGAAGATGTACGTATTGCCACACGGGAGCAGGAGAGACTGCAGGCACAGCTGTTCCACATTATGGGTAAAAACACCGGACACACCTGGAAGGAAATAGAGGACTTTTTTATTCGCGACAAATTTATGAATGCTATACAGGCCAAAACCTACGGCCTTATAGACGAAGTACTGGGCGACACCACGGATATTATCCAACTGGATCATAGCGAGCTAACCGTTCAGCCCTACTCCGAAAAGCAGAAGCCGGATAAATAGCCGCCGCCCGTTCATATTTGATCAGGTTAATCTGTCATTTGGCTATAGGCTATGCTCAAAAAGTAGCAACATCCATTCAAAAGGTTATCAGACAGGCAGTCGATATTTTATGACCACCGTAAGAATATCATTTCTTACTCTGCTGGATAATGTCTATCTTGATATCATGAGCGAGTCCGTCCAGTACACAGCCTATGAACACCCATTCCCTGACTCCATCCCCTCTGATACGCTGTATGAACAATCGGCCGAAATAGACCTTTCCTATGGACGTCAGGAGGTCAAAAGATGGTTTTTTGATGGAATTCTGGTCCATCATACAAAAACACAATTTCTGGATAACTTTTGTTTCGAAAAGCAAAATCCTGACAAGATGGTGAGCCTTTCATTCAACCTTGAGGGCAACTATGAGATCTACCAGCAGGGAAAGTCCTACCATGTTCAGAAAGGCCAGCACAACATCATTCATACGCGAGGGTACGGCAATACATTCAAAAACAAAGACCTGGTAGGGGAAACGTTCAACATAGAGATCAGTCCGGAAGCCTTTTACCGGATCGCCAAAGACGGCAATGCTGTTTTAAGGCAGTTTCTGGAGCGAATGCTAAAGGACGAACCTGTAGTCCTCTCTCCTGTTTCGTTGACGATCCACCCTGATCTGATGTCATCCATTCGGTCTATTCTCCACTGTCCGTATACCGGCAGCATGAAAAAGCTTTTTCTGCTATCCAAAAGCATCGAGATCCTTGTCCTGCAGGCTGAAGCCTACGACAGGTACCTCATACAAAACGGAGAGAACGCAAAAAAACAAAAGGAAATGGACCAATTGGTCTATGCACGTGAGTTCATGGAGCAGCATATGGCCAATCCACCTTCCCTTTCGGAACTATCCCGTGAGATCGGGCTCAATGAATACAAGCTGAAGCGTGGCTTTAAGGAGCTTTACGGCAGTACTGTTTTTGGATATTTATCGGACTTCAGACTGGAAAGAGCCTGCTGGGAGCTACAGAACAGTTCGAAACCTATCGGAGAAATTGCCATGGACCTGGGCTATTCGTCATCACAGCACTTCAGTAATGCATTTAAAAAGAAGTTTGGGATGTCGCCCAGTGAGGCGAGGATTGTTGTTAGCTGTTAGGTCTCTGTAGGAGTTAGAAGTCGGAAGTTGGAAATTAGAAGTCGGAAGTCGGAAGCTGGAAGTTGGAAGTTAGAAGTTGGAAGTTAGAAGTCGGAAGTTGGAAGTTGGAAGTTGGAAGTCGGAAGCTGGAAGTTGGAAGTTAGAAGTTGGAAGTCTGTGCATGCCTAAAATAGGTTGACCAAAAATGGCAACTTATTATGGAAGAGACAAAGGCAAAATTAGAGATCAAACGACGTCGTAGTTTT
>LYSV01000125.1 GCA_001657315.1 Flammeovirgaceae bacterium BBD 1991-12
ATGGGAAGTAATGATCGCTGTGGCACTTTTTACTTTCTTTTGGAGTAAAAATTCATTCCTTAAAATAGGACTTTCACGCTCAGGGCTTTCTTTATAGCCTATGGTGATCCATTTCGCCTTCCATGCGGCTTGATTTGTTGCTCCCATTTGCCACATGGCGATGTGACTCCATTTCGAAGGCTTCCCCTTTTCATCCCATACCTTTACGCGCCAGTAATATTTCTGTAGGGAATTAAGCTCCGGGCCGTCGTACGTAACCCCAACCGACAGGTCAGAATCTGTTTTATTACTATCCCAAACCAATGCCCGATCAAAGTCCCCGGTAGTCGTACTTACCTGTATTTGGTACGCCGCTTGTTTTTTGTTTCTCTGCTGGGATGAAAGGACCCATGATAACGTTGGATTATGAGCATCAATACCCAGGGGGTTTTCTCGATTCTCGCATAACATTTTATCAATGCTGACCTGCGAAAAAACGCAGGTGCTCCACAAGAAAACCCCCTGGGTGATCAATAGTCTTATTATTCTGGTGCTTTGCACAAAAAAGTATTTAGCCAATTAGATCCTGTTGACTTACTACATTATTCCTAACCATACCTATTGAGGGTTTTGTTCTAAATTGTCAATAGTAACTTCCCGTTGGGGGATAGGCAGCAAGAGCTTGTTTTCATTTACCTGGTAAGCCCCGGATGGTATGATATTAGCTCTAAGCTGGATCTCTTCCTGGCCATGGGCATTCATGATGGACACCGCTTCGCCGGAACGCAAAAGATCATACCACCGATGGTTTTCAAAAGCAAGCTCAACCCTTCTTTCCTTGAATATGGCCCTGAAGTCTTGTTGGTTTGGAGCTTCCGACGGGGTCAGATCGGCTAGTCCTGCACGGTTTCGTATTTGGTTCACCAGGTCAAATGCTTCTCCACCTGCCACATACCCCTGCTCGTTAAGGCATTCTGCCCGCATCAGGAGCACATCTGCGTACCTGAAAACAGGAAAATTAACATTGGTGCTTCCACTTAATTCAAATCCGAAGTTATATTTGCTTACATAGGGCTGGTCAACGAAATTTCCGTCATTATCCGTAAAGCCAGGCTGCATGGAAATATCCATGCGCAGATCTCCGGGCTCATAAGCCCTCATCATATCCTGGGTGGGAGTATTCCAGCCCGATCCACCCCCAAGATTGAGTATTTGTGGGTCGCCGGTAACGATATTCCCTGAATTGTTCGGAGCAAACTGATACATGAAATTGCTTCCCAGCCCCTCTTCAGATCCCAGGTATTGAACGTCAAAAATAATTTCGGAATTTCCCTTGTTTGCAGGATCAAATACATCCTGATAGCTTGTTGGGCTGCCTGTAAGTAAACTGTATCCTGAGATCGTATTCAGGACATTCAATGCCTCCGCATAGTTTTCCTGCACCATATATACTTTTGCCAGTAAGGTTTTGGCAGCACCTGATGTTGCCCTGCCTCTCTCAAAATCGTCGTAGCTATCCGGAAGCAGGTCAGCAGCTTCAAGCAGGTCATCCACGACACTCTGGAAAACGGCATCCCTTGATGCACGGCCTTCGGTGGACGCATCCTCGGGACTGGGGGTAGTGCGTAACTCCAAAGGAACACCGCCAAATTGAAGTGCAAGATTATAATAGAACAAAGCCCTTAAAAATTTCACTTCACCGATGTATTGATTTTTTTGGTCATCTTCCAGCCCCTGGATATTATCTACGTTCTCAATAACAATATTACACCTTGCGATGCCATCATATGATTTATTCCATAACCCCCCCATTGATCGGTCATGAGAGGCATCGATCAGGAAATAGTCCACCAATCCCCTGTTTTCCTCACCCCTGTCTGCTTCAAAAAACTGAAAGTTGGTATTGTCCGAACGCATTTCCGAAAACACCCAGTATTCAAGATCTGTCAAATTTCTGAGCGACCGATACGATGCATTCACCGTTTGTTCTATTTGGGTGGGTGTATCAAAAAATGACTGCTCATTCAAAAATGTTTCCGGTTCCAGGTCCAGGAAACTATCGCTGCAACCACAGATTACTGCCAGTACTAGAGCAGTTAGCACCTTGCTAAATGTTTTCCGATTGATTTTGTATTTAGTAGCTTCCATCGTTTGTTTTTTAGAATGAAAAGTTTACCCCGAGAATGTAGGTTTTAGCGAGTGGGTAGGAAGTGAAGTCCAGCCCTGGTGACAATGATAAAGAGCCACCCCCACGATTAAACCTACTGGTTGCCTGGGGATTTCCGCCGCTATAATTTGTGATCGTTAAAATATTGTTGGTGGAAGCATAGATCCTGGCCCTTTTGACAAAACCAATTTTGTCAAGTGCCTTTCTCGGTAAAGTATATCCCAACGTTATGTGGCGAAACCTGAGAAAGGACGAATTTTCCACCCAGCTTGAGTTTACATCTCTGTAGATGACCCGGGCGCCGTTTGTGGTGGGGGTCATCCCATCTCCCGGATTCTCAGGCGACCTCCATCTGTTTAAAACATCGGTCGTTACATTGAATATTCCATCTATATTATCCCGGAATTGTTTGGCGCCAATTAACAATTCACCTCCATATTGACCATCTATTACCACATTGAGATCAAAATCCTTGTAAGTAACATTGTTGGTCAACCCAAAAATAAAATCGGGATAAGGGCTTCCGATAACATCAAAATCATTAACAGCTTCTATGACACCGTCTCCGCTCACATCCTTGTATTTGATAGACCCGAGAACGGAAGAGGAATGCTTCGGGGAACTGTCAAAATCTTCCTGATCCATATAAACCCCTTCTATGATATATCCAAAGAATTCGCCGATCGGACGACCTACCCTGGTAATGTGAGTAGGGTTTCCTTCCCCACTTCTGCCTGAAAGGATAAAATCGCTGCCGCCTTCAAGCGCTAATACTTTGTTCCTGTTAAAGGCAATATTGAAATTGGTGGTCCAATTAAAGTTTTCTCTTACAACGTTTTTGGAATTTATGGCAATTTCCAGGCCATGGTTCAGAATTTCACCGCCATTGATCGTAGCAGCGCCGAACCCCGATGAAAATGGAATAGGTACATCAATCAGCATATTTTCCGTATTTCTCCGGTAGTAATCAAGGGTGAGGTTTAACCTGTTGTCAAAGACACCGATATCCAGGCCAAGATCCAGTTGTCTGGACTCTTCCCAGGTCAAATTAGGGTTTCCAAGGGCTGTAAGTCTTCGGCCGTTTGCGATCCTGTCGCCGAAAACATAATTTGAAGTGCCAATTGTGGCTATGTAGGAGTAATTACCGATATTAAAATTACCCGACAGGCCATAACTTCCTCTCAGTTTTAGGTCGTCGAAAAAGGAATCGCTCATAAATCCCTCTTCACTTATTCTCCATCCTACTCCTATTGAAGGAAATGTACCATACCTGTTTTCATTACCAAATCGTGAGGAACCGTCGCTACGTACAGTGGCGGTCAGGAGATATCTGTCCTTGTAGTCGTAGTTTACTCTTGCAAAATACGATACAAGAGCCCATTCCTGTATATTCTCGAAATTTCTTGTAATTCTGCCAGCGGCATTTAATGTTTGGACATCATCATCCGGAAAATCAGTGGCGTTTATTTCTACGATCTGAAGTCTTTCTTTCTGCGCTGAAAATCCTGCGGTAAGGTTCAATGAATGATCCTCATTGATTTCAGTTCTGTAGTCAAGCAGCGCCTCGGATTGCCAGTTTAAAAAATTCCCCCGGTTCACGAAATATGAAGGAACGTTGGGAGGAGGATTGTTTGTTGTACCCAAAAAGCTCGGGTAAAAACGGGAGCGTCTGCTATTGTTGTAGTCGACCGTGAAGCTATATTTGGCGGTAAAACCATCGATTATCTCCAATTCGGCAAAAGCGCTGGCCAATCCCCTGAATTCATATATGTCGGTGCCTGCAAACTCCAGTTCGTTCAAAGGGTTAGGGGCGCTAAAAAGGCCAGGCCCTCCAATATGTGGTGTTCTTTCCCCATTTTCATCCGTTACGGGGATTATCGGGTTAAACCATTGCGATTTAGCTACAATATCCAAAAAATCCCTTTCAAGGTCATTGGTGACCTGGTTGCTGAAGGTTGGCGCCAAACTAAGACCTAATCTTACCCTGGTTCCCAGGTCGGCCTCAAGGTTTGTTCTCAGGGTATATCGTTCAAAACTTGTATATCTCACCACGCCCTCCTGGTTAAAATACCCAAGTGAAAAAATACCTCTCAGGTTTTCTGAACCTCCGCGAACAGTTAAATTCAGGTTTTGCTGAACAGCTGTTTGGAGCACGGTATTGAACCAGTCAGTGCCTTCACCATATTGTTCCGGATTTTGATACATTTCGGGAATGACGGCGTCTGCTGCTGTACCACCCGCCGCAATGGCAGCATCCTCCCTGATCTCTTTTTGGAATTGGGCAAATTGCCTGGCATTGAGCATATCCCATCTGCCTTCCTGGGGAACCTGTTGAAAGCCTGTATAGGTGTTAAGGTCAATTTGCAACTTACCCGAATTCCCTTGTTTTGTCTTGATAATAAGCACTCCGTTAGCCCCTCGGGATCCATATATGGCGGTTGCGCTTGCATCTTTCAAAACGGATATGGACTCGATATCATCAGGATTCAGCAAATTCAGTGGATTACTCGTTTGGTCAAAAGTATTTCCTACCGGAAAACCATCTATGACCACCAGGGGATCTGAATTGGCACCAATCGATCCAACCCCCCTAATAGTGATTTTGGCAGCTCCTCCAGGAGTTCCGGTAACAGTGCTCACCTGTACCCCAGCAACCTGTCCTGCCAGTTTCTGATCTATCGATGCTACAGGTATGTCTTCTATGTCCTTAGCATTGACCGTGGCCACTGAACCGGTCAGATCTTTTCTTTCCTGGGTTCCATATCCAACTACAACTATTTCGGTAAGTAGTTCAATATCCGGAACAAGCATAAGATCAATGATGCTTCTTCCACTGATATTAACCTCTTCAGTTATATAACCCACGTAGGAAAAGATCAAAGTGGAGGCATCATCAGGAACGGTCATTTTATAATTCCCATCAGTGTCTGTAACAGCTCCCATACTCGTGCCTTTGATCAATACACTCACCCCGGGAAGTCCATTTCCATTTTCATCGGTCACTTTACCGGATATTTCTATATCAACGCGGGCAGAACTGTTGAGACCCTCCTCAATCAATGCTTTTTCGTTCCTTTTCTTTTCGCGAACAAAAATGGTTTCATTGACACGTTTAAATTGTAAATGGGATGTTTTGGAAATGTAACGCAGCATATCTCCAAGAGACATCTGCGTCTGTTCTATGTTTATTTTTTTATTTGATCTTACTGATCTTTTCTTATAGAGAAATTTAAAATCTGTAAGAACCTCAATTTTTTGTAGTGCTTCTTCTATACTGGCATTGTCCAGTTCAATTACTATTTGCACGTCATAAACACTTTTTTGTGCTTTGCTGTTGCCGGCAAATATCAGAGAGTAGAAAATACATTGTAGAAATATGCCATACATTGCATATTTAGACATGATTAACAATTTTATCAGTAATTTTGAAATCATACTTTAATCGTTTTTAGTAAAGAAATTTATTAAGAACGCTGACCTCATGTTTGCCGGTGGATCATCGTCAAATGTATTCCGGCAGCATGAGGTTTTGTCAGTCCCGATAGAACCCTAACTTGTATCTGTATACTTCATAGTTTGATCATTTAAGAGTGACAACTTTACCATCTATTTGATAGTCAAATCCAAATACATAACCCAGGCCTTCAAGAATGGCTGCCAGGGATTTATCCTCGAAAGATCCGTTCAGGTCCTTCTCTTCGTTCAGTTGGGTTTTGACAATGAAAGTGACTCCATACCATTGTTCCAGTCTTTCAATAACCGTATAGATATCTGCATCCTTGAAATAAAGAATATCATCCTTCCACGCAAAAACCGCCATAGGATCAAAATTTTCCTTACTGGTATTGCCAGTTGCTTTAAAATAAGTAGCCATTTCGTTGGGTGACAAAAGAACAGGATCCTGATCAACGGAAAGTCCGTCAGACGTTTTTTCAACAGATACCGCACCCGTTGCTACAGCCACCTGTATGGTATTCTCGGCGGGATAGGCTCTCACATTAAAGCTAGTGCCCAGTACAACGACATTAATATCATTGGAAGTTATGATAAAAGGTCTTGAAGCATCTTCACTCACCTCAAAATAGGCTTCGCCCACCAGAGTCACTTTCCTCTCATGGGCCAGGAATTGCCTGGGAACGATGAGTTTGCTATTGGAGTTTAGTTTAATTTTGGTGCCGTCGGATAGCGTAATACTCCGCTTTTCACCTTTCAGGCTGGACTTCTCCCAATAATCAACAACTATTGTTTCTGCATTCTGCGACCAATAGCCGGAGAAGTATAAGGCGACTGTTATGATAGATATTCCAATCAATCCAGCTGCAATTCCTCTCCAAAACCTGCTTATGTCTTTTTTTTGCGATAATCTGTGTGTAACGACCAGATGATCATCGTTGCCTGCCTGAGCAATAGTATACTTATGGGGAGTACTTACTGCTTCTTTTGATTTTGTAATTCTGCGCTGAATATTAATTAAGATATGTTTCTTGTCCGATCCACTTATTCCTGTTTTCTCATAGTCAATACCACTTAATACCTCCTTTGCCTGGTCAATGATTTCTCTTTTTTCAGGATATTTTGAGATTACCCTATTCCAATGACCATTGGATGCTTCAGTTGCACGAAAAACCCATTGCTGAAAATCTTCATCCATCAAAAAATCCAGGAGTTTGTAATCTTTATATTTCATTCCACCAGCCTTCTTTCTATTAAGGGCCTTTACTATCTCATTTTACATAGGTGGGGAAAGACTTTTTTTTGATTTACTTCTTAAAATTCTGTTATTCAGTGAGTTACAACTTACCTGGCAATACTATTTAGCTGCAACCATCGGAAAACGAAAAGACCTCCTCTGATGTAAGTTACTGGTTGCTAAGTTATTAAGACGCCCTGTAGGTCTAATAACTTAGTAACCAGTAACTCAATAACTACAAGGAATTAAGGAATCCTGCCAAAAAATGGCAGAAACAAAATAGTAAAGTATTAAGGAGGTTATCTCTAAGTAAGGCCAGGGCCCTGTAGATGAGATTGTAGGCTGATTTAACGCTTATTGACAGGATATCCGCTACTTCCTGGTAGCTGAAACCATCTAAAAATTTCAGGGTAATAGCCTCTTTTTGTTTTACAGGAAGTGAATTCAGTGACCGTAACAGTTTTTGTTGTTGTTGCTCAGAGATTTGCAAATTGATGAGCTGTGATTCGTAGGACAGAACTATTTTGATGTCATGGCTTTCTGAAAGGGTTTTTTTCTCAAACAGCTTCCTGTTTTTTTCCAGTTTTTTTATGATCGCCCTTTTTAGTGATTTGTAGAGGTAGTGCTTTAAAGAGCGCACTTCGGACAGATTTTTTCTATTACTCCAAAGCTCAACGAAAATGTCCTGGATGCAGTCCTTTATTAATTCTTTATCATGGGTGATCCTTTCACCATAATGGTAAATATCATCGACAAACTTGTTGTACAGGTGGACCAGGGCAAGATCGTTATCTTTTCTAAGAAGATCCCAAACCTCCTCAGGTTTTAATTGCTGAAAATCTTCATGCACCTGGTACTTTAAAGACCTCAAGACTCTTATTTGGTTTGATCCTAATTTCTGATCTTAAATTTCTGGCACCCGACTAACATAGAAACCTCAACAAGATCACCTTTTTAAGCTCTCCGGATGCTCTTTTTACATTTTCTCAAAAACAGTCTCTTCACAATTCGGGGTGTACATGGGCTAAAGATACCGTTCGTCAACCCCGGGGAGTAAAATAGAAAATCGGGAATCAGCCTTGCAGGATCTTGTGGGCTCACAGGACATCATGAGTCCACAGGGTTCCGTGAAAAACAGGAAAATGGATAGATGTAACATTGCAAATCGCCAATCGTCTATCCAAAAAACGTTAATCCTCCAACGGCTGAATTTTTTAAATTCATTTCGCGCCGGATTTTTCCAGACGCCTGTATTCTTAAATTACAGCAATTCCAATAAGCAATGACACATAGTGACTTTATCGACTGTTAAGTAAATCAAAGCATTCACAGGCTAATCACCATCCTTGTGTATCCTGCTCCGGCATAAGTGTCACTCCTCAGTTGTTTGTTCCTGGTGTTGTATATGATCGCTAATGGAGAGGTTTTAGAACATTGGAAGTGGGATATATTTCCATGTGCTCTGTCAAAGGCAGAGAAAGAGACCAAACGGGTGGAGTTTGGGATGAAGATAGAACACTAATCCGAGAGGATCACAAATTCTACTCTTCGGTTTTGCTTGCGGCCGTGTTCCGTAGTGTTGGACGCTTTAGGTTTAAGCTCCCCGTAACCCAGACTCACGATCCGTTTTTGCTTTATTCCACTGTCTACCAGATAACTCATCACGGATCTGGCCCGTCTTTCGGAAAGGTCCTGATTATAGTTTTCTCTCCCTATGGAGCAGGTATGGCCATCCACCTGGATCTTTACATTTTTGTTCTGAGCCATGAACCCCTGGATCTTTTCCAGTTGCGGAAATGATTCTGATTTCAGAACAGCCTTGTTGAACTCGAAATAGATATCATTCAGCGGAACCCTGATGCCTTTTTCAACCGGTGTAAGGTAAATGGTATAGTTAACAGTGTCTGTCTCATATACATGACCAAGGTCAATAATATGGCTTTCCACCGAAAGAAAGTCCTCAGCAGAGGCAGTGATCTCATACGTTTTGCCATTGGGCAATATAACGCTGAACGATCCGGTCTCATCACCGTTTTGGTGTAGCACTTCGTGCTGATTTTTCGCATTTAATACACTTAGCCTGGCATTGGGGATCCTTGTACTGTCTTTGCTGTTCAGCACATCCACATTGATCGTAACCACAGGTTCGGGAAGCTGATAGACGGGTAGCTCAAGATAGTAAATATCGGCATCCTCCCCATCGCCTCTCGTATAGTAGGCGTACTTATGATCACTGGCCAGGATGAAAAACATATCATCCTGTGTTGAATTAACAGATGGTCCGAGATTCTCCGGCTCACTCCAGTTGGTCCAGGAATCATCCAGCCTGCGTGATACATAAATGTCACTGCCACCGAATCCAAGGTGGCCTTTTGATGAGAAGTACAACGTTTTACCGTCAAGAGCCAGAAAAGGGGCAAAGTCCTCATCCGGTGTGTTTATGGTTTCCCCAAGGTTTTTGGGAGTAGACCATTTCCCGTTTTCCTTCAGAAAACTCACATACAGATCCCGCCCGCCTATACTGCCCCTGCGCTGGACGGACATCAGCAGAACGTTTTGGTTGGCACCCATGAAAAAATTGGCAAAGGGGCTGAAGTTTTCCTCATTCTCGATGAACAGCGGTTCGATATCAGATATGCCGCTATCAAGCATGTGGACCACGGATGCTCCAGGAATCATCCTCTTTTTTCGGTACCGGTTCCCCAATACAAAGGCTTCGCCGCCCCGGATCGGTGTAATGGAACTGATAAAGTTCGGCCCTTCATTATTAAGCATTCTGAAGTTGGTAGCCTGCTGCCATTGGCCATTCTCGTCCTTTTTTGAGACCCATACATCTTCAAGGTCCTCCTCACCACCTACATTGGCAGGATCATGGACACGGCTAAAGTATAATGTATTATTATCCGTGCTCAGCAAGGGTTTCAGATCCTTGTAGGGGCTATTGATATTGCTACTTAGCCTGCGTGCCACTACAGCATTGTATATCCCTTCCGCCACCGGGATACTGACCTCAATGGGGTCTCTTGAATCAGAGATGGCTATAGCATCAATTCCGTTATAGCCCGGCACGGCAGCACCATTTAAAACTACTTTTACAGCCTTTATCTTATAGGGGGTTTTCTCAATGTAGATGTCAAGGATCCTGCCTTTCAGGGGAATAGGACGTGGCTTAAACTCATCCACAAGGTATTCCCGGCCACGGGTGTCATACAAAAATACCTTCCATACGGCAGTAGCGTTGAATGTTTCTGCAATGGCGATCTGCTGCACATGAATGGCCTCTGCAAAACCCACCTTTATGTAATCCGGTTTATCCGGTTTACGGGGCGTCCATGCACGGGTAGAGCCCCCGCTTCCTGGGAAAATATTTGGTTCGTGAAGGACCTCGATGGCCTTATGCCCGGAGCCATGGATCTGCATCAGATGAATAGGTGTTTTTCTCTCTGAAGAAAACTCCAGTACTTCGCTTGCCCATAGTACCTTTTGCCCATTCACTGTGGCTGATATCAATACGAAGATCAAAATCAGAAATACAGGTCTGTACATTATTAATCAGTATCTTGATTTCGGAGGACTACTATCTGAGAATCGCAGGGCCAGGTGGACTTCATATGTGCCAATACCCCGGTCATTGTAGCGCAGGCTGGAGGTATTCCAGTCATAGCTGAAAGCCACTTTAAACAGTTTTGTTTCAAATTCCGTGAGAAATATGAACGAGTCCTCAAACCTGTACCACCCTCCAAGCCGTGCGATAACGTACCTCAGGCGACCATCATACACTGAACTGATCCGGTAACCAAGGTAGGACCCCAGATTGTTTTGGAACTCCTCATCCTGATATGCTGACAGTACATTGGCAGAGACGGTCGCTTTGGGTGACAGATTAAACACCGCGCCCCCATGGAACTTATACAGCAATGGTAATCTGCTCTGATCATCATTGAGCAATGATTCATCCGGGTGGTTCATGTGGGCGACTGAGAGACCGGCATTCAGACTGTTGATGATGGTCTTTTCTTCCTGGACAGGGCTATGATACCAAAATATACCCGAGCTGATATCCAGAAATGTTGTTCGTTCAAGGTTGTTCAATTCGGAAGGTACGATGGAAGCGTCAAACCCTACGAAAGGATCATACTGTTCTCCCCACTGCAGGCCGGCAGGATCTATTCTTTTATTGATAACACCCAGTTGCATGCCAAAGGAGAGCTGCGAGGTGTAGGCACTGTTTAAAGGTAGATTATAGGCAAATGAGCCATTGACTCCGGTGGTCTTGAAATTGTTGTTTTCTCCGGCAGCATCCGTATATACGGACAGTCCCAGTCCTCCGATATGCCCAAGAGGTTTCGCATGCTTATCCCTGTAATACGGCATGATCACTGCGAACTGATTGGTAACATAGGGGAATCTTAAATTCCTCCACTGCGAACGATGGGTCATCTGGACAGTAAGATCCTGTTCCATGCCGGCCAGGGCCGGATTCAGATACAGGGTAGAATTAAAAAACTGAGAAAAAACAGCGTCCTGTGCAATGACCTCGTCAAAGCTGCACCCCAGCCAGCCCACGACTAGCAGAAAAATGATAGTTCCTCTTTTTCGCATGACTATTTTACCAGAGTGATCGTACCTGTTTCCTCAAATGGATCTCCATTATTGAACATGCCTCTTATTATGTAAGTAAATACATTGTTTTCCAGCCCTTCCTGATCGCTCATACCATTCCAACCTTCGATCTGTGCATCTTTAATACTATTGGTATTGTAAACTATCCCGCCCCAGCGATTATAAATGCTGAAGGTGAAATTCTCCTGTGATATACCCTCACCATAAACTTTCACCCGCCGGTTCTCTTCGTTGACCGCGTTGGGGTTGAATACATTCGGTATATACAGGTTGATATTGTCCTCAACCTGAATGGGAAGAACGGTAATACTCTCGCAGTCACTCATGGATACCGTAAGTTGGACTTCATGCTCTCCGGCTTCCCTGAACTTGTGGGACGCTACCATTTGAGTACTTACCGTGGTTTCATCGAAGGTCCACAGGTAATGCTGAGCATCTCTTTCTTCCGGTATAAAAAGATATTCCAGGTTTGCCGTGAAGCCGTTCTCCACAGGGTCCGGAGATGTGTTGAAGCTGCTGTTTAGATGAATAATCGTAGTAGTGGCCGTCAGATTCAATGTACTGCAGTGATCGGAAACATCAAGAAAGAATGTGACCTCTTCTTCGCCCGCTGCAGGAGTATAGAGAGTAAATTCTGAAGTATCATCATTAAAACCACCCTGTCCGTTGGAAGACCACTTATAGTTCAGATCGCCGGTGATACTGCTTCTCAGCAGGATACTTTCATCCTGACAGTGCTCATTGTCTACCAGGATTTCTCCTGAAAGAGGATTGGTAAGCCCGACCCTGGCCATCCCTGAGGTGGATGCGCTACAGGTCTTTCCTGTTACACTTACCAGCGTATACTCACCAGGCTGGTTTGTTTCAAAAGTATAGATACTTCCGTTGATCTGATCCACCTCATGGCTCTGCGTACCATCAGTATAGACAGCAGACCATGTGCCCGTACCTGTCCATGAGATCTGAATGAGGGTTGATTCTGAAGTATTGCATAGTTCACCTCCCCCTGAAATTGTTGCTGTAGGAGTATCTACTGTGACTTCAGCGGTACCATCCACTGAACCTGAACACCTGCCGTCCTCTACACTGACAAGCTCGTATATACCCTGACCTATTTCGATTTCCACGTTGTTGTTCGTCGGATTCAGTTCAAACACTGCATTTCCATCAGTATAGACTACGCTCAATGGTGATATGCCGGTCAGGGCTATGTTAACCATAGCGGTTTCAGTTGCTTCACATAGCACACCTCCGCCGGAAATGAGTGCCGATGGAGGTTCGGAAATGTTAACCGTTCCCTGTCCGCTTACCGCTCCCAGCTGTCCATGCTGATCTTTGACAGAAACCAGTGTATATATTCCACTCTCGTTGACATCAAGTTTCAACGGAGATACATCTGTTACAATTTCATGTGGTGCCCCATCCATGTCATATGTCAGTGTCCAGGGGGCGGCTCCGGTCAGCGCTATGTTCAGTGACCCGGATTCGCCTGTACAAAGATCAAGTGTGCCGCTTATTTCAGCCGTAGGCACAGCCACGCAGCGAATGGCAGGGGCACTGCTGGCAGTTACTGAATTTATCGTACTATTAGGGCTTTCCAGACTCCAGACCAGATCACTACCGTCGAACTCGATCTGAAATACCTCCTCCTGCAGGCCTGGTTGGAAATTGAAAGGCTGCCCCTGCCCCGGTGGATTTGTGTTGAACCCGTTTTTAGGACCTACAGGTATAACTATATTGCTTGTGTTTTCATTCAGATATCCGAAATAGGCAATGTAATTGTCATTGGCCACTACATACTCCACACATTCCAGGATTGGTGAAACCAAACCTTCAGGTGGACAAAGATCGTTCACATCAATGTTAACAACGCCGTCCCCGGTGCCGGTACCCCTCTCCCAGTTAAGTCCTCCGGCAGCACTGAATTCACTGATATCCCCACCTCCGGCGCTCAGGCCGATCTGAAATGGATTGGCCCTGCCTTCCAGGAGGATGATGTCATCCGGATCATCAGTTCGATACATGTAGGAGGAAGAGTCATTCACCTCATAATATAGCCAGGTCTCCGTATATTCCGGGCCCTGGCCAAGCGCCATTACCGGGTCCACGATATCGGTTTCAATAAAATCAATGTTGATGACCCATTCCGTACCGTCCAGTCCGTTTCCTCCCGAACTTAACGTGGCCATACCAAAAAGTTTAGCCGAAGAACTTGAATATACCAACTGTCCCTGATCAAGATCAAACAAGGCATCTTCGGAGGTAAATGCATCGGATAGCATCAGCGTATATTCTGATACACCCCCTGATGTGATGGAAGAGGCCTCGAAAAGACTTTCTCCCGGATTGAGATCATTACAGGCCATAAAAGGCGGGATATCCAGTGAGCACTGATCCGGGTTGGTTACCGTTATGTCTTCTTCTTCAATGCAACTGAGCGCTTCGTAGGTGATGTGTGTTTCAAATGCAGCCAGATCACACTTACACACAAGATTTTCCGCACATACAGTAAAATCTACAGTGAAGTTGCCAGGTGGATTACTACCTCCGAACCCATTGATCGAGCTAATGTGGAACCCCTGTAGCCCTGAGTACAAATCGGTTACATCGTAGATAATGTCCCATCCTTCAGAGTTGATTATATTTTCCGCCACGCCACATGCAGGAATGGCTACAAACATCTGATCCAGGGCAAAGGAGCCAGTGCCGTCGTAGTTCACTTCTATCTGATAGGAATAGCAATAGCCAGTACTTTCTGTTATGGATACAACGGAACTCAGCCCGCTGCAGCCCGCGTCATTCAAAGGTTTACCATAGACAACACTCAGCGACAAGATACTTGTCAAAAATATGGCCAACAGGCCCTTTTTGATCATTATATTCATTCGTTTTTATTGGGAAACCTTACAAGCTGTCAGGAACAACACTTGCGCGTTTACAAACACCTTTGCCCATTCTCCTTCTATATTAATCTTGTAAACATGACAAAAGTAACCATTTTCTTACATCTAAATGATGGTTTATCTTAAACTATTTGTTAACATTTTATCAACAGTGTAGAAGTCCTTGATAATCAGGACTTTTTTTGAAAAAATTGAGCCTTAAGATCAGAAAGTAACCAGGGGAAGAATTTATGAAGTTGAAATATCATTATCTTTTTGATCAACTTGTATCAGAGTTCCTTAGGTAACATATGTGTTAAAGATTACAACATAAGTAACAAGGCTTGTTTCCCCGGCAGGATAACTTGGGGTCATCATTCAAAACAAAAGACTGATGGCCATGAATTCAATAAAATCGTCGTTTTTCCAATCAGGGTTGCCATTTCTGGCAATGTTTATATGCTTTTTCTGTCGAAATGCCTGTGCGCAGGAGGAAAACACTGTTACAGGATTGCATTACGGGGCGAGAGTAGGGGTGGCGATGGGCACGTTTGGTAATGTTCAACCACATACAGGAGCCCGCGTAGGGCTGGTAGCCGGAGGCTTTGCGCAATATCAATTCAACAGTAGAATAGGAATACAACTGGATCTGGCCTATTTCCAGCAAGGAGGAACCTATATTCAGTTCAGGGATGACACCAGATTTGGTGCAGGAGATGATTTCCTTACCCGAAACGTAAAGGATGCATCGGTGATACTGCACAACGTATTCATTCCGCTGCAGGTTAGAATATCTCCATTTCACAGTCGTCTGATGCCTAAGATCGTTTTGGGACCCTATGCAGACATCAACCTGGAAGCTACGGAAAAATACCAGCGTACGGGAGAATTGGATGGCGGTGTCTATGCCACGGCGACAGGCGAAGACGTGGTCACGGATCAGTATGAAGTGCTCCAGTTTGGGGCTGTTGGGGGATTTCAGTTCGAATTGCCCTTTGAAGGAAATACGGAGCTTATCGTAGGGATGGCCTACAAGTATGGCATAACCCCGGTCAAAAGATCTCATAGCTACATAGATTTTGCCGGGGTCAGGGAAGATCTGAGAGGTCATGCACTTGTCATATCAGTGGGAGTGAAGTTCCTATAAAGCAATGACTTATATAAGGTTTTAATATTCATATCAATTAATCTACTATGAAATTCAAAATGAAAAAAACTACACTGAGCGCATTACTTGCCTTGGCATTGACCATGGCAGGTTTTATAGCCTGTACCGATGATTTTACAGAAGAAGATGCGTTGAACGCACAGCAAACGATCGATCTTTCAATATATGTGATCGATTATTTTGATGCAAAAGGACTGTCAGATGCTGAAGTATCCGTTGTTCAGGACGGGAGCATCGTTTCCGTTACCACTAATGAAGATGGTGTCGCCATGTTTTCCGATATTAAAATTGGCAACAGGCTGCCGGTAACCGTAGAAAAAGCGGGATTCACGAAAGTGCAGGCGACGACATATATGGATGTGGAAAACTTTCGTCAGGCACAGGTCTCTCAAACTATTGGGGTTTTGTCACTGACAGAAAATACTGCTACCATAAAAGGTAAAATGGAAATCGAGACAGATCTCACAAATGATGAAACGGAAACTGTACCTGAGGGCTCTGAGGTGAGTGTATACCTGGATCTTTTTAGTAACATCAATGATATTGAGATAAAAACAACGACAGATGCAGCAGGAAACTATGAGCTGAAGGTACCTGCGACAAATACGGGAGCCGGCATACAGTACACGGTGAAGTATCCTACACTGGTGCTGGACCAGACCATTGCGAAAAACAGAAATGCAGGTGAGCCGGAATTTCCCGAAACGTTGCCCAACATAGATATTATTTCTACCACATTTAACCCCATAGGAAGTGCAGTACCTGTTCCCTGGGTACCCTCTATAGTGGCTACAGTACCTGCTCCGATAGGTGGTAAAAGAGCTATACTGGAGGTTTTTGGTGTGAATTCCAGTGGTGAAATTACCGACATTGATGTAGATATTGTTGGTTCCGGCTACACAGGCACGGAAGTGCCGGTGACCATTATATCACTTTTTGGCGGTTCCGGGGCGGATGTGGTAGTACCCGTGAATCCGGATGGTACTTTATCCTTTTTTGACGTGATCAACAATGGTGGTTCCGGATACCCTTATTTTCGGTATGCCAACAGGCCAGATGAAGGTGAACCTAACGGTTTCCAGTTCTTCTTAAACAATGTTCAGTCAGGTGAGATCAGAGTGATCAATGTAGACTACGGTACCGGTACTTACAGGGACAAAGACATAGAATAACTCTTTATTCAAGTGGAAATGGTGTGATATATTGTCAGATTCTAATCTTAAATGAGATGAACAGAGTAGAAAAATACATGGTAAATCCCCTTTTACTTTGCATATTGTTAACCATAGGCTGTAAAGAGGAAGGATTGTCCGAAACAGAAATACTCCAAATGGCCAGACAATCAAACTTTGCCGTTAGAATACTTGAACAAGGGATCAACAAGCCGGTAGCAGATGTGGAGGTCACTCTGTTTATCAATAAAGCTATCGTCAGTGCTACTACAGACGAAGCGGGCATGGCTTATTTTACTTCGGTTGAGCAGGGGGATGTTATGGCAAATGCCCAAAAAGAGGGCTACTTCGAGTTGAATCAAAGAATAACTATCCACGCAGATGGCAGAGCAGGCTTCAGTGAAAGAACCTTACAACTGTATTCAAAGGAAGCGACTGCCTTGATTGCAGGCATAGTGGAAGCTCAGACTGATCTTACAACGGAGGCCTATGAAAATCCCGAGGGTATTATAATTACAGCTCTTCATGCTGCGGAGGTACTGACCTCAGCTAAAACTGACGATAAAGGCCGGTACAGGCTTTTAATACCCACAAGCCCCAGCGGGAGAAGGGTGCGTATTAAATTTCCCGATTTTATACATGATCAGAAAATAGCGATCAGAGGTACGGGCGGTGTTGAAATAAAAACAGCCAAAGGTACCATTTTCAGACCTTATGAGAAGGCGCAGGAATTACCCAACACCGCGAATATCTTAGCAACTCTGCCGCCACCCGCCATAGGAGGAGATCAGACAAGACAGGACTATGTCAGATCTCTTACCGTTCAGGCTGGTGTAATAACAGGCATAGAATTACATGAAACCGGTTATGGGTATGACCGGCGTTGGTATTGGGTATCAGTTGCCTCTGCTGAGGGAGGGAGTGGAGCGAGTATTCGATTATTTGGCGAGTTGAATACTACAGAGTATTGCCGGTTCCCAGAATACTACAGAATAGATCCTGGTAGCCTTACCATTTTTAGCGGAGGCTCCGGATACTCGGATTATGAACCGAATCAGAACTTTCCTACTACTCATCCTACTGGTTTTGCATGGGACAGTAGGGGGTGTAACAAGCTTACCTCTTCCTCTCAAATCATTAAGTCCGGGGAAACTTACAGGATCGATGTGAATTACGGAACGGGAACGGTTATAGGCGAAATAGAATAGCTTTCATGGATATTATAGATATGCAAGGCCTCCTACAGGGAGGCTTTTGTATTGATCGGCGCCTTCTAATGCGTAAAAGATGACCTGTATTACCTTCATAACAGGACTTAAGGGAATTCTTCCCTGTGTATATTAACAGCTTATCCCTACTGCGCACGAAAATCAGAACTTTAATTTATCTTTGCGGTTTTAAATTCTACAAGGACAAACTGTCAATCCATAATGCAGCTAAGCGAGCAGGAAATAGTAAGGCGCCAGGCCAGAGAAGAACTGGAAAAACTTGGTATCGATCCCTACCCCCCTGAGTTATTCAGGGTCAATGTTTCCATAAGAGAAATATTTGAGAACTACGAAAAGCGTAAGATCGACTATAAAAATATTTCTCTGGCCGGCCGGATCATGAGCAGAAGGATTATGGGTTCTGCTTCCTTTGCTGAAATACAGGATGCCACGGGACGAATGCAGATCTACATCAGACGGGATGACATCTGCCCCGGTGATGACAAGACCCTCTACAATACGGTTTTCAAAAAGCTACTGGATATCGGAGATATTATAGGTATTGAAGGGCATGTATTCACTACCCAAACAGGTGAAATATCAGTACATGTATCGGGTCTGAGGGTATTGAGCAAGTCTCTGAAGCCTTTACCCATAGTAAAGGAAACGAAGGATGAAACAGGTAAAGTGGTCAAACACGATGCCTTTGGGGATCCTGAAATGCGCCACCGCCAAAGATATGTGGACCTGATCGTGAATCCTGACATACGCGATACCTTTATAAAACGGACCAGACTGGTCGATTCCATGCGGCAGTACCTGAATGGAAAGGGGTACCTGGAGGTAGAGACTCCGGTACTGCAACCATTGTATGGAGGTGCAGCGGCAAGGCCTTTCAAAACCCACCACAATACACTGGACATGACACTGTACCTCCGTATTGCCAATGAGCTTTACCTAAAAAGGCTCATCGTGGGAGGGTTTGATGGCGTGTACGAGTTCTCCAAAGACTTCAGAAATGAAGGCATGTCCCGTTTTCACAATCCGGAATTTACCCAGGTGGAGCTCTATGTGGCTTACAAGGACTATAACTGGATGATGGATCTGGTGGAGGAAATGATCGAAAAGGTAGCTGTTGATCTGCACGGTACTACGGAAGTGCAGGTAGGGGACCACGTTATAGATTTCAAGCGCCCCTGGAAGCGGTTTACCATGTTTGAAGCCATTCAGCACTACACCGGTATTGATATATCTGAAATGGACGAGACCCGGCTCCGTGAAACGGCGAAAAAACTGGAAGTATCTGTTGATGATACCATGGGTAAGGGAAAACTGATCGACGAAATATTCGGGGAGAAATGTGAAGGACAGCTCATTCAACCCACCTTCATCACCGACTATCCCGTAGAGATGTCGCCGCTGGCCAAAAAACACCGCAGTAAGGAGGGCCTTGTTGAGCGCTTTGAGGCTATTGCCAATGGTAAGGAGATATGCAATGCTTTTTCCGAGTTGAATGATCCGATCGATCAGCGACAGAGATTCCAGGAGCAACTCGAGTTGGGCAAGAGAGGTGATGAGGAGGCAATGACCCTGGATGAGGACTTCCTTCGGGCACTGGAGTACGGTATGCCTCCCACGGCAGGCCTGGGTGTAGGTATTGACAGGCTGGCCATGATCATGACCAACTCAAGCTCCATCCAGGATGTGCTGTTCTTCCCCCAGATGAAGCCGGAAAAGAAACCTGTTACAGCAAGTGATGAGGACTATGAGCAACAGGGTATCAGGCCTGAGCTGATACCAGTCATTCAGAAGTTGGGTATTTACACGATCAAACAGCTCAAGGAAGCCAATCCCAATAAGCTTTTCAATGATGTATGTGGTATGCGTAAGAAAATGAAGCTGAACGAGGTGAAAAACCCGGACCTTGATGAAGTCAGATCCTGGCTTTCGTGAGATCGTTGATGGTTGTTTGTAGTTGGTTGATAGTCTGAAACAGAAGAGTAGCTGTGCATGCCTAAAATAGGTTGACCAAAAATGGCAACTTATTATGGAAGAGACAAAGGCAAAATTAGAGATCAAACGACGTCGTAGTTTT
>LYSV01000126.1 GCA_001657315.1 Flammeovirgaceae bacterium BBD 1991-12
TTTATTGAATAATAGAAAAATCAATATTATCGATCAATAAAATATAATACAAGGCGAAGAAAGATGAATTAAATATTAAGAAAATTATAATTCATCATTTGAAATCAATAGTCACTATCGATAAATTATAATGAAACATTTGGAAATTATAATTAACAATAAGGAAATACGATCTGACAAACGGGAAATAATAATGAACAGAAGGGAAACGAACGCCTGCAGCAAAGAAGCGGTGTTCGTCCGTGTCCTCGGCTGATTATCTCAAACTATCTAATATCATTAAACAAAAAACGGAGACCTTGCCTGTCCAGCGGACTTATATAATCATCTGGCCCGAACCGACAAGCCGGTAACGGTCGGTGGTCTGTGGAGATATAAAGTTATCCGGCTGAGAGCCGGGCGACTGTTGGAGACCTCCAATCAGCCACCCGGACTTTATAATCCTCTTACATCATTTAAGATGCCGGCCAACCTGGCTTTCCCAGGTTATTGACTTACCATTTTTATCGTTCTCACAGATCCGTCGAGTTTAACATTCATCATGTAAACTCCGGGGGTGGGGAATATGTCCCTGTTGAAATCCAGATAACTTTCCATGGTTTCCTGTTGAAACAGCATCCTTCCCTGTATGTCGGTGATGGTAATTTCTGCTTTTTCGTGCGGATTATCCAAATGAACACTAAAGCGATCACCACTTATGGGGTTTGGATAGACCTGAATGGAGATTTCATTTGTAGGGGCAATATCAGGAGGTTGGCGTATGTCTGCGATACGCGCATTGGAACCGGCCACCGTACCCCAGTTAAAGGTTTCCCAGCCCTGAACGCTATGCCCTACAGCAGCCAGAGGAGCATCTGGTAGGTGAAGTTGTGCCTGCACATACTTTCCGTTTGCGCTAGCCTTGAATGCCACTTTGCCATTACCCTGGGACTCCCACGTAAATTTCTCCCACGCTCCGATGTAGGTTTGAAATGCCCTGATCGGGTTGCCGGATTCGTCGATACGGGCGCTTACATATTTTCCGTTGGCATTTGCCCTTAGCGCCACCAGCCCTCCGCCGGCATCTTCAACCAGGAATTTTTCCCAGTCTCCCACGGCAGATCGATCGGCCTCCAACGGGTTGTTGGCAACAAATTTTTCAGCTACTACATAATCGCCGGCTCCGTTATTTGCTTTTAGCCAGATCGTACTGTTAATGGGAGCGCTGTTTCCACTGCCGGCATCTACTGGCTTGTATGTACGCACCCAGTCCACATACATTCTGTTCCTGGTGTCATCCGCCAGGTCCTCATCCGTGGCAACGATGCCCTGGTCCGACCGCCATTTATGATCCTCTGTATCTATAATAAGGAACATCTCCCTGTCCATATTATAGATACTTTTATCCAGGGTGGCGCCGGTGTAGTCCTTGTCGATCATAATAACCTGCGCCCACGAACCGTTGGAAGTTTGCTGGCCGTCGATGTAGAACGTTATATCTGTAGGACTTTTCCAGTAGACGCCAAACCGGTGCCAGCCGTTTCTCCAAAGCGCATTGCCAGGCAGTGCGTTATGTGTCTGGTCATTGTAATCACTTCGGATGGAGTTATCCGGATTTCTGAAAAAAACATGAAAGTTAGTAGACATATGCTGTGCAAACCATATTTGTGAAGCACCACCATAGACTTCCAACATATCAATCTCACGCCGGTCGTCCGGGCTCAGCATCCAAAAATTGGATGACAGTTCCAGGTTACTGACCAGGATACGCGCTTCTGTGTATACCGGGTACATCACCGGGGTTTTGGAGGTGACTACACCGCAATACACTTTATTGGTCCCGGGTTTCCGCGATGCCCTGATGATCAGGTTTCCGTCCGCCACCCATGAATGATTGTTGATCCATTCGGTAAGTCCGGGACCTGACCAACCGTTGATATAAGTGTCATTCCATTTGCCGGTGAACTGGCCGGACTTACCGGTGTAATTGAAGTCATCGGAAAAACTGGTCTGTAGCTGCCATACCTTGCCATTGCCTGGATCTGCCGGAACCGGGACGCCACCCCAGTCCTGTGCGTATGAAGATATCAGCGCACAGGTGAATACGATCAAAAGTAATAGTCTTCTTTCCATAAGTTCTGAAATTAAATTAGGTTGTAAACAATGAAACTTTTGGTTTCACTTAATTTACAATTCCTTATGTCATAAGAGGAGGATGGCTACTGGATAAAAACTGAACAGTAGAAGACAACAAACAGACAGTAACTAAGCATGCGATGTGAACGGCGGGGGTTGGGTAAGGAACCAGCCGGCATTGTGAAGCAGGTAAAGTGAACGTAGGCTACGATTATCCGTACCTATGTCGTCAACACATCCGGACTGTTTTTTGGTTTCCGATGTGTAGGAAGAAATCAATGATCAGTGGCCAGGTATTATGCCAGTAGACTCGAATCCCTTTAAATATCGTACAACCTAAGAATTCAACAGCTTATTGATCTGTGTCTTCCTCTTCCTGTAGGTTTTGTAAATGTAGGCCTGCATCCTTCGGAACCGCATGGAATTGAAGATGGACCGCTGCAGGGTTTCCGGTGTGATGCCGTCCTTCAGCAGAAACTCATGCACATCTTCTACATGCGCGTCATGATAGTTGGAATTTTTTATGATCGTGATCGGAATGTCCTTCGTTTTTGCATCGGAGCGCAGCCGTTTGATCAGCTTGGTAAGCCTGAATCTTTCCAGGTTGTCATCGATCAGTATACAAGCCGGATTGAACTGCGTGATCTTATTCAGAATACTGGACAGATCGAAATCAAATTCCGTCTTGTAGGTCATAGTCCTGATGGAACGCAGCTTTTCATAAATACTGCTCAACTCTATCGGATTATTACCGATCAGGTAGATATTCGTGGGGGCTGTTGATTCTGTTGCTAAAGCCGACATAACAAATAAATTCTATTGAGATTTTATAAACGTTAATTTATACGATTTGTTGAGCAGAAGTGTCTGTTCTTTTCAGTTTTTTTCAATTAATTTTCACCTGTTTTGTCACAGGTAATTATTATTGGCGGAGGACTGGCAGGGCTGGTATCTTCTATCCTTCTGAGCAGGAATGGTTTGGCCACCGTACTTATCGAAAAGAAAAAATATCCCTTCCACAGAGTATGTGGTGAATACATCTCCAATGAGGTGGTTCCTTTCATGAAGCATCATGGTCTTTACCCTGACACAGCTGACCCTATCCGGATCTCAAAATTTACATTGACCGCCGTAAATGGCAGAGAGGCCCACCTCCCCCTGGACCTGGGTGGTTTTGGCATCAGCCGGTACCGACTGGACCATTTTCTGTTCAGGAAAGCAACAGCTTCGGGGGTACAGTTTCTTAACACTACTGTGAATTCCGTGTCCCTTGAAGGTGATCGCTTCCGGGTGGCCACAGATCATGAAACCCTGGAAGGTGATGTGGTAATAGGAGCATTTGGCAAGCGCTCAAAACTGGACAAGGCACTGGACCGTTCCTTTATTAAAAGGAGATCGCCCTACATTGGGGTAAAGTACCATATAGAATACAACAGGCATCCGGATGACACCGTTGCTCTTCATAACTTTCCGGAGGGCTACTGTGGTATCAGCCGGATAGAAGAAGGCAGGTACAATTTGTGCTACCTGAGTGAGCGGACCAATCTTAAAGATCACGGGCAGATCCCCAAAATGGAAGAGCAGGTCCTCTCCAGGAACCCCTGGCTGGAAGATATCTTTTCAAGTGCCAGATTCCTGTTTGACAAACCGGAGGTGATCAATGAAATATCCTTCGAGACCAAGCGCCCTGTAGAACATAATATTCTCATGTGCGGTGACGCCGCGGGTATGATCACCCCACTGTGCGGAAACGGTATGGCTATTGCCATCCACTCTGCCAAACTGGCCGCTGAAACAGTGACCAGACATCTGAAAGGAGCCTCATTTTCCAGAGATGCGCTGGAAATGGAGTATGCTGCCCAATGGAACGCTATGTTTAAAACCCGCCTATGGGCCGGAAGGCAGATCCAGCAACTCTTTGGCGCAGCCTGGCTGTCCAATGCTGCCGTGGGTATCTGCAGAAACATCAGTCCGCTGGCGAATTACCTGATGAAAAAAACCCATGGCAAACCATTTCGTTAGTGGTTGATCGTTGCTGTTTCCTGTTTTGTGTTTCTTGTTTATAGTTTCTTGTTTTCTTCAAACGGGAAACCTGTACGTCCCTGAAATAGGTTGAATTCACTGTACAGCAATCATCGATGAACGATTAACCGATCAATATCCTGCTTTGATCGCCTGCAAAACCTGACTATTATCCAGGAAAAACCAGATGAAGAAGGCGTTCAGGCATAGAGAAGAGATGAAATTCAGCCACATGGTATTGCCGTAGTTCGCTTTATTCAGATCGCGTCTGGTTCGGAAATACCAGATACCAAAAAAGAAGACCACCGGCGACATACTGATAAAAAAACCTGCGGCATACCTGAGCTGAAAATAATAAACAAAATACCATGCAAAAAATGCCGTGGCCACAGTAAAAAGAATAGCCGTGAAATGAAAGGTGCCTAAAATACCAAGCTTCAGACTTAATGTGATATCTCCTCTTTTTTTGTCTTCCTCATGCTGATAGATCTGTGTCATAGGGTAGGAGCCCCACAATATTCCTGAGGTGAGCAGCGCCGGTATGATCAGGGACGACTTGTCCAGATGTTCAAATCCATAGGTATTTAGTCCGATATAGCTCATCAGAAACGTGAAAAAGCCCTGAAAGAAGCCGGCTATGAACCAACTGGCCAGGGGATATTTTTTTATGCGAACGGAGGGATGACTGTAGGCCTTGGAAACCATACCATAGATAAAAAGCATCAGCACAAATTGCCAGTTTATCAAAAAACCAAGCAGGATGGCCACCAGGTCAAACAGCAAAGCCATAAAATAGAGCCCACGGGAGACTTTAGGTGGATTCCTGAGCCCGCCAATACTTTTCTCATCCTTGTCGAAGTAACTGTTGTATCCGTTGCTGGCGGGATATAAAAAAAAATGCAGTGCCAGAAAAACAATTATGATCCTGCTCTCATTAATATTTGGTGATATTGCAAGGGCAAACAGAAAGACAGGCAACAGAAAAAAAGAAAACGGTATACGTAAATGGAGCCAGGTGGATTTTTTCAGCATAAAGTTCAACCCTTTACTACCAAGATATTAATTTTTAAGTATAATTGATTCAATGAGTGCGTACATCACTTCCATAGGCACGGCCAATCCTCCCTTCAGAGTGGACCAGAGTCAGGTGCACTCTTTTATGGTGAGGGCGCATGAGCTCAATGAGCAGGAGGCCAACGACCTGAAAGTGCTGTACAGGGCATCGGGTATTGGCTCAAGATATTCGGTACTGCAGGATTATTTGAAAAGTGATGATTTTGAATTTTACCCCAACACCCATGATCTGGAGCCCTTTCCCAACACCAAAAACAGGTCAGAGCTGTTCGCCTCCCGGGCCTGTGATCTGAGTTTGGAGGCCATTCGGAATTGCCTGCCAGACCATTTCAATCCTGCCGCAGTGACCCATCTGATCACCGTAAGCTGCACAGGAATGTACGCCCCCGGACTGGACATTGATCTGGTGCTACGCTTGGGCTTAAAAAAGTCAGTGGAGCGGATCGGAATCAATTTTATGGGCTGTTATGCTGCTTTCAATGGCCTGAAAACGGCCAATGCGATCTGTGGCGCTGATCCCTCCGCCCGGGTTTTGATCGTATGCACGGAGCTGTGCAGCATCCATTTTCAAAAGCAGAAAACCGAAGACAATTTGCTGTCTAACGCCCTGTTTGGTGATGGATCTGCCGCCGTAATGGTAGAAGCCGAGCCACACGGAGACCGCTCTCTGAAGCTGAGTCGCTTTCTGTGTGATCTGCTACCCAACGGTGCCGATGATATGGCGTGGAAAATTGGTAATTTTGGTTTTGAGATGAAACTCTCGGCCTACGTGCCGGATGTTATCGGTCAGGGAATACACCATTTACTACGCCGACTAACTGAGAATGAAGGTAACATGGTTTTCGACCATTATGCCATTCACCCTGGAGGCAAAAAAATACTGGCTGTGATCCAGAAGGAGTTGAACATAACCAAAATTCAAAACCAATATGCGCATGAAGTGCTGCGGGAATTTGGCAATATGTCGTCTCCTACGATACTGTTTGTCCTGCACCGTATATTTCAGAAGCTGTCAGCCGCGAACAATGGTGAGAGCATTCTGGCACTGGCGTTTGGCCCCGGCCTCACTCTTGAAAGTATTACTATGGAAGCCGTTACTGCATAAATGTCAAAGTTCAGCGCAAGATCATCGGAAGAGGAACTGATGGATGATCTGGACTGCTCCGGGGAAGTTGTATATCAAACCCTCAGAGAACTCGAGATCATCAATAAGCTGCTGGGAGGTAATCAGGTCACCGCCAACGGACTCACTCACCTGATCGAAAAACAGGGTGAAAAGCCACAGAGACTAAAAATTGTAGACCTTGGATGCGGAAGCGGTGATATGCTTGTGCGCATAGCCAACTGGGGCAAAAGGAATAGGATCCAACTTGAGCTCATTGGTGTCGATGCCAACCCCCACATTGTGGAATATGCACAAAACAATACGAGGGATCATCCGGAAATTACCTATCAGGTGCTCAATATCTTTAGTGACGAGTTCAGAGAACTAGATTTTGATGTGGTGGTCTCTACCCTGTTTACCCATCATTTCAATGACCAGGAACTGATCAGCCTTCTGCAGTATTGCAGTGAAAAAGCGCGTGTAGGTGTGGTGATCAATGACATTCACCGGCACTGGTTTGCCTATTATTCTATTAAATGGCTTACATGGCTGTTTTCAAGATCAGAAATGGTAAAGAATGATGCTGCGGTATCCGTGCTGCGATCATTTAAACGTAGTGAGCTTGAGCATATCATAAAACAAGCGGGCCAAAACCAGTTTTCGATACATTGGAAATGGGCCTTTCGCTGGCAGGTAGTCATACCGTGTTAGTCATGGTCAGAAAATATAAGATCGGAACCCCGCCATGTGTAGTTCAAAGGAAATTCTGTTGGAAGGGTCTGAAGTACCCAATTTAAACAGTACCTGATCCGGTAAAATCACTCACTTTATCGCTTTGACTGACCATGTCCTCTGTAATCCGGATGTAGAAGGTAGAACCCATTCCGAATTCCGACTCCACAAAGATCTCCGATTGCCATGATTCAATGATCCTTTTTACGATCGCCAGCCCTATTCCTGTATTATCCTCGTTTTGCTCATGATTCAGCGTTTGAAACATTTCGAAAATTTTTTCATGGTACTTTTCTTCGATCCCTATACCATTGTCCTTCACATAGAGGTACCACAAACCCTTTCGTTGGGTAAAACCCGTTTCTATTTTTACAAACGGCTTATCGTTATGCCTGATGCCGTTGTCTATAAGGTTGAACATTACCTGATAGAACTGTAGCTTGTCGACCTGAAGTTCTATGGCGGAATTGTGGACCAGAAGTCGACATTTTTTGGTTCGTATAAGTGATTCGTCGATCTCTCTGACAGTACTTTCAATATCCACATTTTCCGGGTGCACCTCAGTACTTCCTATCTTAAAGTAGGCCAAAATATCATCCAGGACATACTCCATTTTCCGAACTCTGGATTTCATAAGGTTGAGCAGCTCCTGTCCACGTGTGTCCAAAAGTCCATTATAGTCATTTTTTAGCCACTCTGAGATATTTGAGATACCGCGAAGCGGGGCTTTCAGATCATGCGAGGTGGCATAGGCAAATTTCTTGAGTTCCTCCGCATGAGCTGCTATTTGTCTGTTGTTGGATGAGATCGTTTTGTTCTGGTGCTTTATTTTTTGCATACTTCTGACGTCTCTCACATACTGGCGGTAGGAAAATATGATAAAAAGCGCGAGCAGCCCGATGATCACCGCCAGCAGCGAGATAGTGCTCTTTCTTGATCTTGCCTCCAGGCCGGCCAGCTCCTGCTCTCTGAGCAGTAGGCTCTCTTCCAGCTCATGCGCTGATTTTACAGCACCCAGACGTTCATCAAGTGCCCTGGATTTCCACTCAAGACTGATCCTCGTTAGTTCAGCCTGGTAGTCAAGGGCTTTTTGAAAGTCTCCCATGGCCTTGTATACCAAGACTACCTCTAAAGCCGTGTTATATTGGATTTCCAGGTTTTCCATGTCCGCAGCAATTGCAACTGCCTTAAGAGCAAGGGGTAGAGCGCTGTTAAAATGTCGCTGTTTGCGCTCTACAATGCTCAACTGCCGGTAGACCTTTGAGATCTGACGCTTGTCATTGATGGATTCAAATGCCCGAAGGGCGTCCTGCAGGTATATCCGTGCACTGTCGTAGGACTTTTGCCTTCTGAATACTTTCCCCAGCTTTCTCCTGGCATTGGCAATGCCTCTAAGGTCCCCTATCCTTTGGAAGATCACCAAAGCGGAGTCGAAATAGGCCGAAGCGGCATGCTGATCATCAATAGTCTCATACATATTGCCCAGTCGGGAATAGGCATGTCCCACGCTTTGGTTGGTGCCCAGCCTTTTTCTGGTCAATAGTGATCGCTTCAAATAATCAGTTGCCAGGTTGTATTTTTTCTGAATATGAAAGACTTCTGCCAACCCAAAATCAGCCATGGACAACATGTATTGGTCGTCATGGGCGCGGAAGATATCTTTTGCTTTTAGGTAATTTGCGTATGCGAGGTCCACACTTCCCCTAAAGCGGAATATTGTACCCAACTCCACATATGCCAACGCTATCTCCCGGGAATGCACCCGTTCATCTGCCTGTATTAAAACCTGCCGGCAGATGCTGAGAACGCTGTCATATTTTCCGTAATGACTGAGGATCCCGGCTGCATCAAGCATTGCATTGAATCTCATGGCTGTGTCCTGTACAGAATCGGCCAGCTCCGTCATCCTCCCATACAATGATAGAGCACTGTCGTACTGAAGATTATCCTTCAAAAGACTGCCCATCAGGTCCAGTACCTTCAGGCGCAACAGTGCAGGGGCTCCACTGACCTTTGGCACTAACGTTGAAGCTTTTGACAGTGCAGCCTGCACATTCGAATTCCTAAGCTCCCATATCGCCTCGATCTCGTGCTCAATGTCCTTGCTTTGACCAAAGACAAATGATGACAAACACAGAAACCCGGTAAAGATTAATTTCCTAACGCCCATAAACAATGAATGAGCTTACAAAGCTAATCTTCATACCTGCTCTGCTCAATAGCGGATACACTGTATTTATCCATCCGTAAAACCGCTTAGCAGGCTTTTTTGCTGATTTTCAGCCTGTTATAGTGAAGATTGCCGGATCAAAATGGTAATCCGTGAGATTACAGAACTTTGTATTTGGACCCGTAGTTTGTATTTCCCTCCCCGTCATGGCCCTGCAATTGACAGACCCTAAACAATCCATTTTGCCTTTTCTTCCATTGACTTCCTTCTGCCGTTGGGCCATTTATCACTTTTTACATTTCCAATGTACAGGAAACCAAGGAGCCTGTCATTTTCACCCAGCCCGAAGAATGGTTTGGCCTCATCATAAAAAGTAACGCCACCGGTGCTCCAGTAGCATCCCACCCGATGTGCTGAAGCTGTGAGCCACATATTCTGTACCGCACAAGCCACCGCACAAATCTCCTCCACCTCCGGAACCACCTCGTTACGCTTCATACCGATAGCGATCACATGGGAGCATTCCAACGGCTTATTTTTGAATTTCAGGTATTTCTCCTCAGTATAGGTGTTCTCCCTTTCTGCTTTTTTCCTGTACAGCTCAGCCTGGAATTCACTAAGCTTTTGCAGTCCGTCCCCTTTGAAGATCACAAATTGCCACGGCTCCGTGAGCTTGTGGGTAGGCGCCCATCTTGCGTTGGCTATCATCTTTTCTATGACAGCGTCGTCTACCTGCTTACCTGAGAACATATTGGTATAGATCGATCTTCGTTCCTGAATGATCTGATCCGTTGCTTCTGTGATTGACATATTCTGAATAATGCTGATTAAGTAAACAATTCGTGATCCAAAACTAAGTAAAACTGATCCAATTCGATTTGTTGCATTCAGATGATCTGCAAGCGTCAGATATAATTTTTGAATGCTTTCATAACTAAATGAATGTATTATATTTGATTTTAGTTGTCTTTAAAGCTTACTAAAATGAACCCAAAACCCAGCAGCCCTCTGCTCCTTCTCTGCCTGTTTGTCTCCCTATCCGTTTCAGCTCAAAAACTACCCTTTAAATTTGGTAAAGTGGATGTGTCTGACCTTGAAATGAAGCAATGTGATTTTTATCCTGATGCCACCTCCATGACCCTGGCTGAATACGGGATCATCAATTTTAAGTTCAGTGATGATCATGGATTTCAGTACATAATGGATGTAGCGGTTCGCAAAAAGATATTTAAGATCACTGATGCTGACCAGGGAAATGTGAAAATCCATACCTATAGTCCTGCCCGTGGATCTGCTGAGGAAGAAATATCTTCTCTCAGGGCCTTTTGCCATAATCTGGTAAACGGAAAAGTGGAAAGGATAAAACTGGATAATCAGGAGTATTTTAAGAAAAGGCTCAACGATTACTGGGTTGAGATCAGCTTTGCTATACCTAACATAAAAGAGGGCTCCGTAATTGAGTACACATACAAAAAGACATCGGACTATCTGTACAATCTCACCACATGGGATTTTCAATCAGACATACCCGCTGCTCATAGCGAAATAAGATTTACCATACCAGAGTATTTCAATTACCAGATATCACAGGTGGGCTCCTCTTTCATCACAGAAGATCGATCGGACGATAAAAGGGAAACCTTTAGCTACAAGTGGGAGCAACAGGGTGCCTTTGGTCAGGTAGAAAAGGGAACAGGCACGCTTGAATCCAATAGTAAGTACAGGCGCCTGGTAAGTAACAACATTCCTCCCGTGGAAGATGAACCTTACATGAACAACCGGTCCGATGTAATATCCAGATTGCAGTTTCAACTGGTATCTACGAAAATGCCCAATAGTGTTGTAAAAATGGTGGCGGGAAATTATGAAAAGTTCAACTCGGAACTTTTGAGCAGTACGAGTTTCGGTGAGCGTCTGAAGCACCCTGGCTTTGTAAAGAATTTCAGAGAGCAATGCGATCATGACTCCGATAAAGAAAAGGCCCGCGCCATCTATACGCACATCGCAACCCATTTTAGCTGGAATAAGGTTTATTCCTTCATGAGCTCTGATGCCGGAAGACAGGCCTATAATCAGGCAGAAGGAAGTGTGGCTGACATTAACCTGACACTGGTAACAGCTTTCAGGGCATTGGGCCTTGAAGCTTATCCTGTTATACTTAGTACCAGAGGTAATGGTTCGGTACATCCCGTTTACCCTTCTTATGAAGAGTTCAACTATATGCTGGGGGCAGTGAAAATAGATGAAAAATGGTACCTGTGCGATGCTAGTAGCAAACTACCCTTTGGACAGATCCCGCTCCGATGCAGGAACGGGCAGGGTTGGCTGGTGAGTGAGCAAGGGGGACAATGGATAGATATGAAAACAGGCTCGACGTATACGGAAGCAACGACATTGAGAACGGAGATTTCGGCGGAAAAGATAACTACCCATATAACAAATAAATGTTCCGGTTATGCCGCGCTGAAAACCTACAATGAAATTGCAAAGAAAAATACCGGAGAATATGGCGAAGATCTGGCAAACAGATTTTCTGATGTGGAAATGAACAATCTTAAGGTATCAGAGCTGGAATTGGGAGAGCCGGTAAAGATGGAATATGACATCTCAAAGGAGAACGATGATAGCGATATCCTTTACATTCAGCCGGTATTGACAGGCTCTATTACAGAAAATCCCTTTAAAAGAGAAGAAAGACGTTCTGTTATTGATTTTCCCTATGAATTCAATTTCAAGGTAATGTCCCAGATAGTAGTTCCTGAAGGATACTCAATAGAGCTGCCGGAACAGCAGCGTATAGTTCTTCCGAAAAATGGAGGATCATTCACCTTTAGCTGTGGCAAAAATGGAAACCTCGTGACAGTGGTAAGCCAGGTCCGTATTATACAGAACGTTTTTACCCCTGCTGAGTATCCTGTTTTGAAACAGTTCTATCAGATCATTGCCGATAAGAACCAGGAACCTGTTGTACTCTCGAGATGAAAAAGATCGTCGTCATAGCATGTATGCTTGTCACCCCTGTAATACTGTCATCGGCACAGTCGGACATTAGCACATGGTTTACAGAAAAATCTTCCAATTCAATAGTTATCTCAAACGAGACGGTTTTTTCCATCTACAATACAGAAAAACTGACCATCGCCAGGACCTACGAAGCTGTTATAAAGAATGACCGTGCCAAAGACCTCAAATCAGTACGTATTTACTATGATAAGTATCAGTCCATTGACGAAGCTGAGGTCTCGATATCGGATATCTCCGGCCAGGAAATTGAAAAATACAAACTGAAGGACTTCGATGACATGGCTACCGGATTGAGCAACACAGCTTCCGATGGCCGGATGAAATATCTGAAGATCAACTACAACAAATATCCGTTTTGCATAAAGGTGAGCCACAAGGTGACTAAAAAAGGGTCTCTTCATTATCCGGTATGGACACCGCAGGCTGTGGAAAAACAAAGACTGGTATCAGGCAGATTGACCGTTCTTGACTATACCGGTAATTCTTTCCGTTATGAGTGTGTGAACGTGCCTGAGCCTGAGCGCTCTTCCTTGGAGCAGGGCGTTAAGTACACCTGGGCCGTAGAGAACCGGGAGCCTTTTATTTACGAAGATATGAACTATGATCTGGAATATTATGCCCCCATAGTTTATACTGCGCCCAATGCCTTTGAGATGGACGATTACGTAGGCGATATGCAAAACTGGAACTCATTTGGGCGCTGGATAAGTACGCTGAATCAGGGAAAGAACGATCTTCAGCCCGGGGATCTTTATGAACTGGACCGACTGATGGATCAAACCGGATCGACCTATGAAAAGGTCAGGACTGTCTATAGTTACTTACAGCAAAATACACGCTATGTGAGCATTCAGCTGGGTATTGGCGGTTGGCAACCCTTCAGTGCTTCTTATGTACATAACCATAAGTATGGAGACTGTAAGGCACTGTCATTTTACACCAAATCCTTACTGGAACACTATGGTATCAGGGGGTACTATACTCTGATCAGTGCCGGGGCATATGCTGCTGAAATGAAACATAGGTTTCCCAATGCACATTTTAATCATGCCATACTCACGGTACCTGTAAAAGATGATACCCTGTTTCTTGAATGCACCTCTCAGACCAGTCCTTTCGGCTACCTTGGCACATTCACAAGCGATCGTTCTGCGTTGATGATCACCGATGATGGTGGAAAGGTCATAAGAACCAAAAAATACACTGCCGATCAAAGTATTCAATATACAAATGTGGTCATAGACCTTGAGGATAACGGGGATGGTGAAGTTTTGCTGAACAGGCAATACACAGGCATAGAGATCGATAACTACAGCTTTCTGAGCCTTTATCAACGGCCAGCGGACAAGCCGGAAGAATGGCTGGTGGATAACCACGACTGGGGAAATGTTTCCGTTCATTCGTTCTCACTACATGACCTGAAAAACGAGCCCATCCCCTCAGGGGGATTCAGTGCACGTTTTTCGAGTAAAAAAGAGGCTTCAGCAGTAGGGAAGCGCCTGTTTTTCAACCCCGGAAAATACAGTGACATTTATATATCCAAATTACCGGATAAAGAAAGGCGAACACCTATGCTGATAAAATATGGCTATTCACAGATTGACAGTGTAACCATAAACCATCCCTCAAACTATATTTTTGAAAAGTCGCTGCGTGAGGTTAACGTCACCTCAAAATACGGTACCTACAAAAGGGCGTTGGTAAAAGACGAAGGACAGTTTTTATACATTAGAACATTCATCATACACAGCGGTTTTTACCCCAGGGAAGAGTATGGAGAATTTCGCGAATTCATAAATAAGGTCCTCAAACTGGATAACGAAAGGGTAGTTCTTGTTAACAGGACGTGATCCGGATATCCATCCCCCATTGGATTGACTATAAAAACGGGTATATGAAGCCAGTATTGATTTTATCGTTCCTGTTCCTGTCCTGCTATGGCCATGCCCAACCATTGGTCACGGTATTTGAATCCTCTCAAGGCCAATCCACAGCCACTTACCATGAGACTATGGAATACTATCGCAGTCTGGCCGAACGAACGCCTCATATCACCATAAAAGAGGCTGGGTTAACGGATGCAGGTGTTCCTCTTCACTTCGTTGTACTCGACCTTGACGCTGAGTTTGATTTTGAGAAGGCCCGTAAAGCAGGGAAAACGATCATATTAATCAACAATGGCATCCACCCGGGAGAGCCCGATGGCATAGAAGCGTCCATGATGCTCATGAGGGACTATGCACTTCAGCCACAATATCATGCATTGATTGAAAATACCATTGTGGCTGTAATACCGGTTTACAATATAGGGGGTGCACTTCAGAGAAATTCCCACAGCCGGGCCAACCAAAACGGGCCGGAGGAATACGGGTTCCGCGGAAATGCCCGCAACTATGATCTCAATCGTGATTTTATCAAGGCAGATACAAAGAACACCCGGGCTTTTTATGAAACCTTTCATGCTGTGGATCCTGACATATTCATTGATACACATGTGAGCAATGGAGCAGACTATCAGTACAGCATTACCCACCTTGCCACACAACACGACAAGATGGGGGGTGAAATGGGTAGCTATATTGAAAATGAATTTACACCGAAACTAGAGGCATTGATGGGAAAAAAAGGGACTGACATTACCCCTTATGTCAATGTCTTCAACACTACTCCTGACCATGAGGGTTTCTCGCAATTCCTGGACAATCCACGGTATTCCACAGGTTACACCACTCTCTTTCATACCCTTGGATTTATGATAGAGACACACATGCTCAAGACTTTTGACAGGCGGGTTAACGCCACCTATCACTTTCTTGAAGCTATCCTCGAGCTGGCCAAAACCGATGGTCAGAGGATACGGCAGCTAAAAGTCAGACAGTCAGAAAGTATCAAGCCAGGAAAAAAACATGCACTGAGCTGGAGACTAAGTAAGGCTACATCCAAACAACTTAAGTTCAAAGGATATGAAGGTGAAATGATAGAGAGCAAAGTGACCGGCCAGTCACGACTGTTGTATGGAAGGAATAAGCCCTTCGTTAAAAATATTCCGTATTACAATCACTATGTCCCGGCCAAAGAGGTAGAGATACCAATAGCCTACATCATACCTCAGGGCTGGCATGAAATCATTGACAGATTAAAATGGAACGGAGTGGATTACCAACTGATCCAAAAGGATACAGCCATAACAGTGGAGGTATACAGGATCAGTAAATACAATACCAGCTCTTCCCCTTACGAAGGTCATTACCGGCATAACAATGTCCAGGTTGTGGTGTCCACAGAGTCCGTGTCCTTCAGGAAAGGGGATTATATTGTTTACACCGATCAGTTTGCAGGAAGATACCTTGTGGAAACCCTTGAGCCTGAGGCTGTAGACTCATTCTTTAGCTGGAATTTCTTCGATACTATCCTGCAGCAAAAGGAACACTTTTCACCTTATGTATTTGAAGATGTGGCGTGGCAACTGCTTCAGCGTGACAAGACCCTGCGACAGGAATTTGAGGCGAAAAAGAAGGTCAACAGTGAGTTCGCGAATAACTGGTATGCCCAGCTCGATTTTATTTACAGGCACTCTGAATATTACGAAAAGGCTCATATGGTCTATCCGGTATATAGGTGGGTACACTAGTGTATTGTGACCATCCGGTCATATAACTTATGTGCGCATTTGTTGTTTACTGAGCATGGAAGTAGCCTTGATTTTCCCGCACCAGCTTTTTGAGAAAAACCCTTGCCTGACGGACGCCGTGGAATGTGCTTATTTGGTGGAAGATGAGCTCTTCTTCACGCAATACAACTTTCACAGGAAAAAACTAATACTTCACAGGGCTTCCATGAAGTTTTACCAGCAGTATCTGGAAAGTACAGGACTGAAAGTGGAGTATGTAGACAGTGCCGAAGGCATCCATATGGAAGCTCTCTTTCAACGTGTTCATCAGGCCGGGGTCTCGGCAGTTCATATAGTTGACCCTGCGGACTACCTCTTGACCCGCAGAGTAAGGCGTTTTAGCCGGCAATATGGTATAGAACTGAAGGTCCATGAAAGTCCAATGTTTTTGAATTCCCTGGATGAGCTTATTGCACGGCTTAGAAAAACGAAAACAGGCTATCTGATGGCAGGTTTTTACAAAGAGCAGCGCAAGGCGATGGACCTGCTTATGAATGGGGATGAACCGAAAGGAGGAAAATGGAGCTATGATGAAGAGAACCGGAAGAAATTGCCGAAAGATGTTGTTCTCCCTGACCTGTACAAACCAGCACAAAATGGTCTTCTCAGGGAGGCTATAGGTTATGTCAACGCCCATTTCACCTCAAACCATGGTATAACGGACGACTTTTTCTATCCTGTTACGTTCCATGAGGCCGAAAAGTGTCTGGAGGATTTTCTGGAAAGGCGCATGGACCTGTTCGGGGACTATGAAGATGCCATAGCCAGAAAGGAGAGTTTTCTCTTCCATAGTGTACTCACTCCGGCGTTGAATACCGGTCTGGTCACACCGGATCACGTCATAAGGAAAACGCTGGAATACCATAGCCAACGGAATTATCCACTGAATAGTCTCGAAGGGTTCATACGGCAGATTATTGGCTGGCGGGAATTTATGCGGGGCATCTATGAGTTCGAGGGTGTTTACCAGCGAACGAATAATCATTTTCATCACCGGAGACCCCTTCCCGGTTCCTTCTGGAAAGGCAGTACAGGTATCGAACCTGTAGATGATGTTATCAAAAAGGTTCTTAAAAATGGCTATTGCCATCATATCGAACGGCTTATGATACTGGGCAACTTCATGCTGTTGTGTGAGTTTGATCCCGGTGATGTGTATCGGTGGTTCATGGAGCTGTTCATCGATGCCTATGACTGGGTAATGGTGCCCAATGTTTATGGTATGACCCAATATGCGGATGGAGGCCTGCTTTCGACCAAACCGTATATTTCGGGTTCCAATTACATCCTCAAAATGAGCGACTACAAAAAAGGAGAATGGTGCAGGATATGGGACGCTCTATACTGGCGGTTTATTCATGTCCATCGTGAAGAGTTCTCCAAAAACCAGCGGATGAGTATGATGATCCGCCTGTTGGAAAAAATGGACAAGTCCAGGTTAAAGAGCCATTTGGAGGTTGCAGAATCCTTTTTGAGTAGTTTTCATTGACTCATCTCTTCACATTTGAATGTGAATATGATCATCGTGCCGAACAGCCTGACAGCCATGGTACCTGACTTTTGAAGAAGTTAATCCCATTCTCGATTTCAGATGTGGCTCTATGAATATCTTCCGGATCATGTCGTCCTGACCTAAAGAGTAGATGAGAGTTCTCGTTCTCCTGATATCCAAAAGAAAATCATCTTTTTTGCCCTGTGGAACAAGGTTTTCCATAAAACCATATTGCCAGTAGCCCTGTTCTTCGCATACCTGAGGTTGATTTACTTCGCCCTTTTCGGGGTCTACAAAAACGCCGTATCCAATGACAGATGGTGTTTCATTGGTACCGGATAGGTCTGAGGCATTCAGATAATAAAAGGTCAGGTCCAGCTTTTCTCCGTCGTTGTGACTTAAGTGAGGGACAAGTGGAAATCCGTTCATAAAAGGAAAATTGGCATCCAGATAATGCGTGACAGTCTGTGGATATAGCCTCGAAAGATTTTCTGCCGCTACCATTACGCTATGTTTCAATGCTGGCTTTACATAGTGCCGGTTCAGGATGCAGGTAATGTAGGTCAGTGGCTTTAGGTGTGGATCGCCCGTGACGGGTAATGGTACTCTTCCTACCAGTCTTGCGGCTTTGGGGATGATAGCAAAAGAAAATATGAGATAGACCAGGACAAAAAGCATTGTTTTCTGCACACGGTATATAGTTTTTGTCTTTGATCTTCGGTCAATCCATCGGAACAGCGGCAGGCACAAAAGGTAAATAATACCTCCCACCTGGGTCAGAACGGTCAGGAACAGAACGATGGCCAAAGTAAGAAATACTCTGAGCATCACATCCCTGTCAGTTCATGAACATTTCCGGGTGCTGCTCATCCATATCTGTAGCCTGCTGCCATGCATGTGCCAGCTCAAGGAGGGATGCCTCTTCATAGAGATTACCGATAATAGAAAAGCTTGTGGGGCTGTTCTCATCATTAAAACCATTAGGCAGTACCACACACGGGTGACCTGTAAGATTGGTCATCAACAGTTGGTTCCCCCCGAAGCTTGGACATACGACAGCATCGTAATCCCTGAACAGATCATTGACCTTCAAGATCAACTCCTGCCGGATACGGTTGGCATTAATGTAGTCAGCGGCTGATATGAACCGGCTTGTACGAAAGTAATTAGGCCATGCGCTGCGTTTTTGGTTTACCAAAAGATCATCTTCATTTGACCGGGTCAGCTCGTCGAAAGCAGCTGCAGCCTCTCCTGCCAGAATAACAGACAGCGCTCCAACCGGCACATCATCCGGTAGCTCTATTTCTTCCGGTTGAACGCCCATATTTTCAAAAGTGATCAGCGCAAGGCTGTCATTTTTGGCGTTGCGTGACTTTCCAAACAATGATTTCAAATAAGCTACCTTTAATTTCGTCACATCCCGCTTCCCGTCAAAATTGAAGGCTGCATCCACCACTGTCCGGTCCTTACCGTCCGTTCCCCTGATGGCCTCAAACACAATGGCCGCATCCTGAGCGGACCGTGTAATGGGACCGATCTTATCCATGGACCAGCTCAGCGCCATAGCTCCTGTGCGGCTTACCCTGCCAAACGTAGGCCTCAGTCCTGTGGTGCCACATCGTGTTGACGGGGATACGATGGAGCCCCATGTTTCCGTGCCAATGGCAAACGGCACCAGGCCGGCCGCCGTAGCAGATGCCGACCCCGCCGATGAACCACTGGAACCCTGCTCCATATTCCATTTGGTCACTCCGCCATACCAGATATCTCCCATGGCCAGCGCTCCGAGGGTCAGTTTAGCCACCAGAACTGCGCCTGCCTCATCAAGTTTTTTGATCACGGAAGCCGTACCCTGCACCTCCTGGTCCTTAAAGGGCATGGCCCCCCAGGTGGTTTTGTAGCCGTCCAATGCCAGCAGGTCCTTTACACCATAGGGCATACCGTGCAACGGCCCGCGATACTTGCCCGCTGCCAGCTCTTCATCTGCCTTTTTAGCCTGCTCCAGTGCCCGTTCTTCCGTAATGGTGATCAGGCATTGCAGGGTATCCCCATACTTTTTAAGTCGGTCTGTAAAGAAACGGGTGAGCTCAACAGCGCTGATCTGGCGGGTTCTGACCAAAAAAGAAAGCTGTGCAACAGTGTAAAACGCCAGCTCATGTTCATGTCCGGGCAGTGGCACGTTTTCAGGGAGGTCAAAATCAATGGGTTGTTGGTTCTTATCCAATTCAAATCCTGCCGGTCGCGGGTTGAAATCGAGTGCCGGAGCTGTAGAATTTGGCAGCTGATAACCATGGATCTTTTGCACCTGCTCCGTACGTCCCCTGAGGCTCTCCTGAAGGGAATCCCGCTCCGCTTTAGTATATTGAAGATCAAAAAAAGGCTCCATAATGGCCACGGAGTCTACAGAACTGCTGCCCTGGTATCCTCCTGAACAACCTAAAAAGAGTGTTACTGTAAGATAACTGATTGACCTCAAAATCTTCATTGATCTTTATTTTTGTTAAATGATCCCTAATTTACTAGATTCAAAAATTCGTAACGTACCACTTGTAAAATAATGATGAAGGACCATTTCAGAAGATTGTTCAGGTATAACGACTGGGCCAACCAGCGGGTGTTGATCACCTATGAGGAACACAATGTCACTGATGATCATCTTCTCTCACTTTTCAGTCACCTGATCACGATACAGATCATTTGGTTGAATCGTATCAAGGAGATCCCCACTTCCCCCTTCCCAACCTGGGAGAAATATAAGTTAAGTGAGCTACGCACTATGACAATGGAAAGCTCCACTAACTGGATGAACTACATGGAAGAGCATCAGATGGCTACTTTTGAAGAAATGATATTCTACAAGAACAGTGAGGGCCGGAGATATGAAAACACCATCCGGGATATTATCAGCCATGTAATAAATCACAGTACTTATCATCGCGGGCAGATCGCAAGAGCGTTACGTGAGCGCAATATCGAGCCTCCTGTAACAGACTATATCACTTACATAAGGCTTAAGTGAAGATATTTAATAAAAAGCTTTTTATTAAACCATTCCTTCAATCGTATTATCATAACTCCCTTTGAACCTGAGTTGTGAAAAAGATCAAAAAAACGGTATAGATAAGGAATTAAAGGTCAATACTTTGGATCGCTTCTTTTTAGCAGGACTGTGAAAATGCACAGATGTACATTTTTTTGTGAATTGGGCAGGATATAGCCAACAAATTCATTGAATTGAGCGGTTCCTGACCTGTACAGGTTACTCTAAGCCCCGTCCGTGGGTTACATAGGTATTTGCTCGGGTATTAAACTTTACATTGTTTATGGTTGGTGTTATGTGCAGGGTAGCGTTCTTTATTCTCTTTTTTGTCTTTCTGTTTTTCCACGTCCATGCTTATCAGGATCCGGTAGCTGTCAGAGGCATCCTTGATCTAAGCAGCGTACAATGGTCGGGTGGGAGTACTGTATCCTTGAATGGTGAGTGGGAGTTTTACAGGGAAAAACTACTTTCCCCTGAAGACTTTGACGGCAACCATCTCCGACCGGGCTATATGAAGGTCCCTGCCCTGTGGAATGACAATGCACTACCTGCCCAGGGCTATCATACCTACCGCCTCCGGGTCCGTCTGGAGCACCATGCCGGGCCAATGGCTTTACTGATCCCCAATGTATATACTTCCTATAAACTCTTTGTTGAAGGAAAAGTAAGAGCAGAGAACGGAAAGGTAAATAAAGACCCTGAAACGGCCGAGCCACAGTGGAGGGGACGTGTCGTATTCCTGGAAAATCCACATGATACCACGGAATTGATACTACAGGTTTCCAATTTCAGTCATTACAGGGGGGGAGTGCACAAACCCTTTCTCATTGGCCCGGTAGAGGATATACTGAGGGAAAAAGAGATACTGAGCATTGCTGATATGCTGCTTGTTGGTGGGCTGCTGGTCATGGCGGCTAGTTTCATCATTTTTTACTTATACAGGCCTGGCATGAAGCAGTACCTTTACTTTGGCCTGTTCTGCCTGCTTTGGGCTATCAGGTCTGTTTTCTCCCACATTTACATTATGAACTATCTCTATCCGGACCTGAACTGGCATATATCGCTCAGAATAGAGTACCTTACACTATACCTGAGCTTTCTGATGGCTATATTGTTCATACATAAGGTTTTTGATTATACCCACCGTCTCTCATCGGCCGTGCTCATCATCATAAATTTTTTGTTCGTAGCCTCTGCGTTGGTTTTGCCGACTGCTTTTTTTACGGCCCTTCTCAATGGCTTTTTTGCGTTTGCGGGGGCGGCTCTGTTGAATATATTCTATGTGATCGTGGTGGCCATAGGTAACAAGCGGCGGGAGGCATGGTTCTCCGCTATGGGCATAGTGATAGGGCTCATCATTTTTGTCATTGAATTCTTTGGCTATAACCTTATCATTTCCGTAAATCTCGTTTATCTCAACCTGGCCTACCTCATTGTATTCTTCGTCAATGCGCTGGTTTTGATTTACGGTTTTGTCAAGGCATGGCAGCAGGTGGATCAGCTGGAATCGGAAAAATCGGTGCTTTACAAGATGATGAGAAGATAACGTATTCCATCCCGGTTTATCAGTGATAATCCTTTAGATTTCATTGCCATTTCCTACCTTTAGGGAATGAGCAAACCAGAAAAAAAGCTATTTCTGCTGGATGCCTATGCCCTGATCTATCGTGCACATTTCGCATTCAGTCAGAACCCCAGAATAAGCTCCAGAGGTGTAAATACAGGGGTAATGTTCGGTTTTACCAACACCCTGCTAGAAGTCTTACAAAAACAGAAACCTACCCATATAGCGGTGGCCTTCGATACCTCCGCACCCACCTTCCGGCATGAACAGTTTGAGGAATACAAGGCCCAGAGAGAAGAAACCCCGGAAGATATTAAAACCGGTATACCGGTGGTAAAGGATATTTTACGTGGCTTTAACATATCCATCCTGGAAATGGACGGATACGAAGCAGATGATATTATCGGCACACTGGCCAAAAAGGCAGCCAAAGAAGGTTTTGAGGTGTTTATGATGACCCCGGACAAGGATTTCGGACAACTTGTAGAAGAGCACGTTTATCTCTTTAAGCCGGCTTACATGGGCAATGCCGTAGATATACTCGGCGTGCCTGAAGTGCTTGAGAAGTGGGATATTGAACGCATAGATCAGGTGGCCGACATGCTGGGGCTGCAGGGTGACAGTGTGGACAATATTCCGGGTATACCGGGTATCGGACCCAAAACCGCTTCCAAACTACTGAAGGAGTTCGGCACAGTGGAAAACCTGGTTGCCAATGTGGATAAGCTCAAGGGGGCTCAGCAGAAAAAGGTACAGGAATTTGGCGAACAGGGTATCCTCTCCAAGCAGCTGGCTACCATCAATACTGAGGTGCCTGTTGAGTTCAATGAAAAGGAGCTTCAATACGAAGGGCCCGATGAGGACAGGCTCAAGCCTATTTTTGAAGAGCTGGAATTCCGCACCATTCTTAAAAGGGTCTTTAATACAGATCCTAATCCTGCCGCCAGCTCCACAGGACAGTTGGATATGTTCAGTGCAGCGGGCAGAGAAGCGATTGATATGGAGGAAGGTGACTCCACTACAGTTAAAAAGACCATAGAAACCGTTCCGCATGAGTACTGGTTGGTGACCGACGCAGCCGAAAGAAAGGAACTGGCAAAAACCCTGAGTCAGCAAAAGGAGTTTTGTTTCGATACTGAGACCACCGGTATTGATGCCATTGAAGCAGAAGTAGTAGGTATCGCTTTTTCCTATGAAAAACACAAGGCCTTTTATGTCCCTCTGCCGGAAGATTTTAAAGAGGCCACATCCATTGCCCTTGACTTCAGAGATGCCTTGGAGAATGTGTCCATAAAAAAAATAGGTCAGAATATTAAATATGACATGCTGGTGCTAAAAAAATACGGAATCCATACCACGGGCCCGCTTTTTGACACCATGCTCGCACACTACCTCATAGAGCCTGAGACCCGTCATGGCATGGATGTGATGGCAGAGCAATACCTGGACTACCTCCCTGTCCCTATCGAAAATCTGATTGGCCCCAAGGGAAAAAAACAAAAAAGCATGCGTGAACTGGAGCCGGAGGAGATTGTGGAGTACGCCGGGGAAGATGCCGACATCACCCTTCAGCTTAAGGAAGAACTCGAAAAGGTGATGGATGATGACCTCAGGAAATTAATGGAAGAAGTGGAACTCCCCCTTGTGCATGTGCTGGCCCAAATGGAATATGAAGGGGTGAGGATCGATGAGGAAGCTCTTGCCTCCATGTCGAAAGAACTGCTGGAGGAAAGTCTGAAGGCTCAGGACGAGATCTTTAAAATAGCAGGGCATGAATTTAACATCGCCTCGCCAAAGCAGTTGGGAGAAGTGCTGTTTGATGAGTTAAAGCTCCTTGAAAAACCCAAAAAGACCAGGACGGGACAGTATGCTACGGGTGAAGAGATACTGAGCAGGCTGGCCAGAGAACATGAGATAGCGGCCAGGATCCTTGAATTCAGAGAGTATCAGAAGTTAAAATCAACGTACGTGGATGCGCTGCCTAAAATGGTAAGTGAGCGTGACGGACGTATCCACACGGACTATAACCAGGCAGTAGCTGCCACAGGCAGGCTGAGCTCCAATAATCCTAACCTGCAGAACATACCAATTCGTACCCCTAAAGGCCGGGAGATCAGAAAGGCGTTTGTGCCTCGTGATGAAGATCATATATTGCTGTCCGCAGATTATTCACAGATTGAGCTGAGGATAGCCGCTTCCTTTGCTCAGGATGAGCCTATGATAGAGGCCTTTAAAAATGGCAGGGACATCCACGCTACCACGGCAGCAAAAGTATTCAATGTCTCTCTCGATGATGTGGACCCCAACATGCGGAGGAAAGCCAAGGAAGTGAACTTTGGGATCATTTACGGTATTTCAGCCTTCGGCCTGTCACAGAATCTCAATATCCCGCGGTCAGAGGCCAGTGAGATCATCAGTGCTTATTTCAAGGAGTTTCCCGGTATTAAAAGGTATATGGATGAATCCATCCAAGAGGCGAAGGAAAAGGAGTACGTGGAAACCATAATGGGACGCAGAAGGTATTTAAGGGATATCAACTCCCGTAACGCCACCATGCGCGGCTATGCTGAACGCAACGCTATTAATGCGCCTATCCAGGGTAGTGCAGCCGATATCATCAAAATAGCCATGGTAAGCATCCACGAATGGCTAAAAAAGGAGCAGCTACAGACCAAAATGATCATGCAGGTACATGATGAACTGGTATTTGAAGTGCCCCGGCAGGAGGTGGACAAGGTGAAGGAAAACGTCAGGGGCCTGATGATATCTGCTGTGGACCTTGAAGTGCCAATGGAAGTGGAAGTAGGTACAGGTGAGAACTGGCTAAGAGCGCACTAAAAGTGCTTCTGACAAGACACACTGATGCTTACTTTCAGATCGCTTTCGTTTATTTCATAACCGTTTCAATTTGCGGGGCTCAGACTGATAACGATAATATGACCAACGCCCGGTTTTTGTCTGTCGGTCAACCCATATCCTCAGGCACCCATGGCAATACGGTAGAGTACAACTGTATCGATCAGGCGCTTACAGGGAAGTGCATTAAATACCACAACGACCAGTGGTACACCTTTACTTCAGGTGAACATACGAACCTTTACGTTAATATATCAAACCAAAATTGCAGAGACCTCATGGGTGTGCAACTGGTCGTTTTTACCGGTGAAATGTGCCAGCCGGATACCTACAAGCTGCTCGACTGTATTTCTCTGGCCACTCAGGATGATATCTACGTAGAACTCACAGGCCTTTCTGCAGATCAAGCCTACTGGCTGAACATAGATGGGTATCTGCATGATTTCTGTACATACGATCTGGAGATCAGTGACAAACCCCGGGGAATGTCTGTGAATGAAAACCCACTTGTAAAAGAGCTGGATTACTTACCAGTGAAGAATAAGTTCACTATTCAATGGACGTTACCAGACTCGCTGGCCCATCTGGCATCGCAAACCCGCATTTTCCGAAGAAGCAACCGCGAATTCAGATCACAACCCCTGGCTGATGTACCTTTTGAGATCAATGCCTTCGGAACCATGCAAACTGACTACGTCTATACCGATACGGTTTATCATCCCGGTCAGTACCACTATCGTTTGACCTTACCGCTAAGTGATGGCAGGATACTTTTTCTGGAGGAATTCAGCTGGGCACTTCGGTCTTCACAACTTGCGGTTGTTCGCCTCGATCTGGACTATGAACAGAACGACAGCATTGAGATCCGGGTCAGTAATGAAAAGGTCAGTGGAGAACTCGACAAAATCGAATTCAATTACGATGTGAGAGAGCACGCTTCGTACCCGGTGTATGTATCTCAATACCTCGATCGTTTTGAAACGCTCAATGTGCAGGTTTTCAACAGGGATAGTGGGCATCAGATGGAATTTTACATTGCATTGGACAAACTAAGGGCCATCCGGGTCAGGTGATTTCAACATTCGCTGTGGCCTGACTCACTCAAGTCGGATAGGCAGTGTGATGCTCCGTATGTCACTTCCAGGGATAAAATACTTCAGTCAGGGAATTGCCCGGTTCAGTGCAGTTTTTGTACGCTTCGGCAGATTTCCTTTCGATAAATTGCCTGTTTATAATGAGTTTTACCCTATGATTTCTTCACAATCCATGAAAAACCGATTTGAAATAGGGCTTATTTTTCTCGGTGTGCTGACCGTGGTTATAATTTTGTTCGTTATCTGACGTTATCCAACCTAAGAATAGACTAAATTAGGGCCATGCCAGACACTATTCCTAATGAAAGGATCATTCAGGAGACCCACGACCGGATAAGACCCTATATCCACAGAACACCCATACTAACCAGTAGCTATATCAACCAGCTTTCGGGGTGTGAAATTTTCTTTAAATGTGAAAACTTTCAGAAAGTAGGTGCTTTCAAGGCCCGTGGTGGTATGAATACCCTGCTTCAGCTGACCAGGGAAGAGTTGCAGAAAGGAGTAGCCACACACTCCTCCGGTAATCACGCCCAGGCCGTGGCCCTTGCGGCTAAAATGACCGGAACCAAAGCTTACATTGTGATGCCTTCTACAGTACGTGCGATCAAAAAGGCTGCCGTTCGCGACTACGGGGCAGAGATCATAGAATGTGAACCCACCCTGAGCGCCCGTGAAGATACTCTCCGGGAGGTGGTCCTTAAAACAGGAGCTACGTTCGTCCATCCGTACAATGACTATCACGTCATCGCAGGACAGGCCACCGCTGCCAAGGAGCTTTTGGAGGATGTGGAGGATCCACTGGACTACATCATGACACCTGTGGGCGGTGGCGGTCTTTTAAGTGGTACCGCACTTTCCGCACAGTACTTTGCACACGAAAAAAATACTCAGGTGATCGGTGGTGAGCCGGAAGGAGCCGATGATGCATGGCAATCGTTCACAACCGGCAGGCTTGTACCGCAGACCCGGCCGGATACCATAGCGGACGGGCTTCTTACTTCACTTGGGGATAAGCCATTTGAGATCATCCAAAAATATGTGGCTGATATCCTTCTGGTCAGCGACCCGGAGATCATCCATGCCATGCGGCTGGTATGGGAAAGAATGAAGATCATAATAGAACCTTCCTGTGCGGTACCCCTTGCTGCCTTGCTACGGAACAGAGAAAGATTCACCGGCAAAAGGGTTGGGATCATACTCACAGGGGGCAATGTAGATCTGGCTGATCTTCCGTTCAACTAGCAGTACGGTCCATTGCAAGAATTTCACATGTAAATATCAATTGTTTTTATTGAATTTATTCCACTAAAACCATAAACCAATGAGATTACTTTCAGGAGTTTTATTATGTGCGACATTGATCGTCGCAGGCTCGTGCCATTCCACGGCAGATAAAGAAGGAGCCTACGTAACAAAGACCGCTGAGGAGGACGGCTATACCTATGAATATGTTACTTCGGACCCCATGAAAACCAGGATATATACACTGGATAATGGTCTGAAGGTGTACCTCAGTGTATACAGGGATGCTCCCCGGGCACATGTTTTCATTCCGGTAAAGGCAGGGGGCAGGAATGACCCGGCGGACAATACAGGTCTGGCACATTATCTGGAACACATGATGTTTAAAGGCACTGACGAATTTGGCACACTGGACTATGAAAAGGAAAGACCGTTGCTCGACAGCATTGAGCACCTGTTCAACCAATATGCTACCATTACCGATGCTGACGAACGAAAGGCACATTATGACATAATCGACAAAACCTCCAATGAGGCGGCCAAATATGCCATCCCCAATGAATATGACAAGCTCATGGCCGCCCTCGGAGGAAAGGGGCTGAATGCCTACACTACCGAAGACAGAACGGTGTATACCATTGATATTCCCTCCAATGAAGTGGAGAAGTTCCTCGAAATAGAGGGGGCGAGATTCAGGAAGATCGTCAATCGCCTGTTCCATACAGAGCTGGAAGCGGTTTACGAGGAAAAAAACCGCTCACTGGATAGTGACGGCTGGAAAGTTTACGAAGCCATGTTCAGGCTGGCTTTTCAGAAGCATCCCTATGGTACACAAACCGTGATCGGCACTATTGAACATCTGAAGAACCCTTCCATCACTGAAATTGAAAAGTACTTTGACAAATACTACCGGCCTAATAACGTGGCCATATGTATCAGTGGTGATATTGATCCACGTGAGACTATAAAGCTCATCGACAAATATTTCGGCTCATGGGAGCCTAATGACGCTTTGCAACCACCTGCCGGGATAGAAGAAGAACCTATCACTGAGCCCCGTGCACAGGAGGTGTGGGGCCCTGATGCTGAAAGTATGTCGATGGCCTTCCGGTTTCCCGGTACCAGCCACCCGGATTATGCCATGCTCACGCTGGTGGATATGTTGCTGAATAATTCTGAAGCAGGCCTGATCGACCTGAATCTGGCGCAGCAGCAAAAGGTTTTAAGTGCAGGCAGTTATGTAGATAATATGAATGATTATTCTCTGCATATTTTTTATGGTGACCCAAAGGAAGGGCAGACACTGGATGAGGTAAAGGATCTGCTGCTTGAGCAGATTGAGCTGCTTAAAAAGGGTGAGTTCGAAGACTGGCTGATCAATGCAGTGGTTACTGATCTTAAAAAATCAGAAATGCAGGAACTGGAAGACAACCAGGCACGGGCCAATAATATGGTCATGGCATTTACCAATGGAGTGAGCTGGGCAGATTACCTTTCTTTGCTCGATAGAATGGAGAAAATAACCAAACAGGAGGTCATTGATTTTGTAAAAAACAACTATGATCAGAATTATGTGATCGTATACAAAAGGAACGGTGAGGACCCCAATAAGCAAAGGGTAGAAAAACCGCAGATCACCAAGGTGCCTCTGAACAGAGATGTCAAATCTGACTTCTACAAAAACGTAGTAGCGAAGAAAAGCCCTCAACTGGAGCCTGTTTTTATCGATTATAATACTGCCATAGCGCGTGGAGAGACCAAAACAGGGATAGAGATCCTTGCGAATAAAAACACAGAAAACGAACTCTTTGACCTTACTTTTCTATTGGATATAGGCAGTAATAACGATCCCGTAATGAAAGTAGCAGTACAATACCTTGAGTTTTTGGGTACTCCAGGGTTTCCTGCTGAGCAACTGAAAAAGGAATTTTACAAGCTGGGATGCAGCATGAGCGTATCAGCGTCGGAGGACAGAACGTACGTGACCCTTAGCGGTCTGGATGAAAATATGGAGAAAGCATTAAGCCTGTTTGAGGATCTGCTCAAGAATCCGCAGCCTGACCAGGAAGCGCTGGATAATCTTATTGACCGGCTGTTGAAAGCACGGGAGGACGCCAAGAAGAACAAAGGTGCCATACTTTTTAGTGGACTGACCAGCTATGCACAATATGGTCCAAAATCACCTTTTACCAATGTACTGTCCAATAGTGATCTGCAAAACCTGCAGGTGGAGGACCTGATCGGCAGGATACAGGACATTACCACAGTGGAGCACAGGGTTTTGTACTATGGCCCACGAGCGGTAGAGTCTGTAAAAGATGTACTGGATAATTACCATCAGGTGCCGGAGGATCTGCAACCACTGCCTGAGGCAGTACAGTTTGCGCAGGTTTCCACGGAAGAACCAAAAGTATACTGGACAAATTATGATATGGTACAAACCGAATTCCTCATGATGTCCAGAGGAGAAGAGTATGACAAAACCATGGCCCCCCAGGTAAGGATGTTCAACGAATACTTCGGCGGGGGTATGAACTCAATCGTATTCCAGGAGATCCGTGAGGCGCAGGGTCTGGCATATTCCGTATTCTCCAACTATCAAACCCCATCCAGAGCCAATAAGTATGACATCCTGTTCGCCTATGTGGGTACCCAGGCGGATAAACAATCTGAATCCATGGAGGCCATGCGTGATCTGCTGGATAACATGCCGGAATCGCAGGTGGCTTTTGACATTGCTAAAAAGGCTATACTAACAAAAATAGAAAGTGAGCGCATTACAAAAGCTGGCATACTGTGGAATTACGAGAAGGCCAAAAACCTCGATCATCAGCATGATATCCGAAAAGATGTTTATGAAAAAGTAAAGAATATGACCTATGAAGACCTGAAGGGATTTCATGAGGCCTATGTCAGAAATAAATCATATGTGACCGTGCTCATTGGCAATGAGAAGAATATTGATTTTGATGATCTGAAAAAATACGGTGAGGTGCAGGAGCTGAACCTTGAAGACCTTTTTGGCTATGAGAAAGTAGAAAAGGTGGACCTGGAAATGGACTAGCTAAGCATCTGATTAACAATAATTTAGGTGGAAATGCGCTGAAGTTTTATTTTACCTGTCCGGTAGATTTTATAACCGGATTTATTTAAAATTTAAATATCTGCACAATTTACAGGACAAGATATAATTTCTCAAATAGGTAAAAATACTTAGGCAGAATACGGGATAAGGCCTATTTACCATGGCTTCCATTGTTTCTAACTTTGAAAAAAACTAGGAAATATGGAAAAGCGGGGTAAGGATATGGTCATCACTAAAGAGGGATTTCTGTGTGATGTGAACTTTTTGAACCTGCCTATTTACGGAATAGTAGACACGTTCAATATGGAAAATGATGACCCGGAGTCAATGAATCCATTATTTCTAACCTCCTTCAATGAGCGGTTGGTTTGTATAAAAATGATGGACGGAAGGAGGCACTTTGAAACCCTGATCATGAACTGAGATGAGGGTTATGGAAAAAAGAGGCCTTTTAAAGGCCTCTTTTTGATTTTTTAACAGTCTGCTTCTTACAGGTCAGGGAAATCCAACTCATTCAATTTGACAAGCCGATATTTCTTTTTACTTACCCTTCTCCTTGAACTGGTCAAATTGTGATGCCTGCGTCTTCCTCGGGAACACATTGTCTTCCGTATCCGTATCTGCAGTTTCTTCATTGGGGTCCAAAACTATATTCGTCACTTCCCTGTCAAAGGCAAAGACCTTGGTAACCTCATATTCATTCAGCCGCCATATCTCCGCCGGAATACGCTCGGTTTGGCTACTTCCATCACTGAAGGTGAACTGCACGATCAGAGGAGTGACCAACCCCCCTTTGTTTTTGAATTTCACCTCATAAAAATTCTTATCGGCAAACTTCGCCATAACTGCCTTATCATCGATCCGGTTTCTGAATTCACCATAGTAGCGCGGGTCCGTTTCCACAAGGGAGAACGGCTCGGGTCCGGCGCTGAAATCGGAAAACTCTCCACCATCATTGCCTGAAGCAGTGAGGTCGCCTTTTTTCACTTTCCTGCCTTTGTTTTCAACGGCCACCTCTTCGCTTCGCATTCTGAACCATTTCACCTGATCTACGGACACATCTACATTGTCCACAGAGTAAAACCAGCCTCTCCAGAACCAGTCGAGGTCCACTCCTGAAGCGTCTTCCATCGTTCTGAAGAAGTCCGCAGGTTTCGGATGCTTGAATTTCCACCTTACAGCATACTCCTTGAAGGCTTTATCAAACAGCTCCGGTCCCATTATGGTCTCTCTTAGCAGCGTGAGTGCCGCGGCGGGTTTGCCGTAGGCATTGTAGCCGAACCTGCGTACCTGCTCCGAGTTGGTCATGATAGGACGTATCTTGTTCTTTTCCATTTTCATGTAAGGCACAATTCCTTTTGGGCTGCCCCATACAAGGTTCAGATCAGGATACCTGAGCCGCTTTGTTTCCCTTTCCAAAAATGTGTTAAGCCCCTCATCCATCCATGTCCACTGGCGCTCATCAGAGTTTACGATCATCGGGAAGAAGTTGTGCCCCACCTCGTGAACGATCACGCTTACGGTCCTGTCCAGCAGGCGCTGTGGCACCTGATTGTTTCTCGGGCGTCCGAAGTTGAAACATATCATAGGATACTCCATGCCCTGGTTGGCAGCGTTTACCGATATAGCCACAGGATACGGGTAATCAAAGGTTTTTTCTGAGTACACCTCCAGCGTGTTTTTTACTGCTTTTGTGGACTCGTCAGCCCACAGTGGATTCCCCTCCTTAGGATAGAAGGACATAGCCAGTGGTGTATTGGTGGGGAGCTTTACAGCCTGCGCATCCCATATGTATTTACGTGAGGAGGCAAAAGCGAAATCCCTGACGTTTTCAGCTTTGAACTTCCAGGTGGTCTTCTTTTTCGATCGGGAGCTCTCGTTTTCGAGGGCTTCCTCGGGTGTAACAACAAATACAGGCTTGTCATAAGTGGTTTTTGCCTGCTCAAACCGTTCCTGTTGCTTTTTGGTCAGTGCTTGCCGTGCATTTTGAAGCTCGCCCGTGGCCGCCACAATATGGTCTGACGGCACGGTAATGTTCACCTCAAAATTACCAAAGGTAAGTGCAAACTCTCCACGGCCTATGAACTGCTTGTTTTGCCACCCTTCATAATCATCGTAAACAGCCATGCGCGGGTACCACTGAGCACAGGTATAGGCATAGTTGTCATCTTCAGGAAAGTACTCGTATCCACCCCTGCCATCAACAAGCATTCTGTCATAGATCTGGTAGGACCAGTCAATGGAAAACGAAAAGTTCTGTCCGGGCTGCAACGTTTCCGGCAGGTCTATTCGCATCATGGTTCGGTTGATCATATGGCCCAGGTCCTTTCCACCTGCATCCTTTACACTTTTTATGGTATATCCGCCTTCATAGTCTATAGCGCCTATGCCTGACTGAAAAAACTTGGTCGGCACGGAATCTCTCACAGCCCCTTGCCGGGTAAGGTCAGCTAGATTCCCCTTTGCTCTTACATTCTGATCCAGTTGCACCCAGAGGTAGCTCAAGACATCCGGAGACTGATTATAATATGTGATGGTCTCCGATCCGGTCAGTACCTGTGTTTCATCATTGATCTCAACATCTATGCTGTAGTCCGCCCGTTGCTGCCAGTAGTTCACTCCCGGGGCACCGGAACCCGTCCTGTATGAATTCGGTGTTGGTAGGGATTCGCCCAACTGTTCAAATTTTTTCCCCCATTCTTCCTGCGTAAATCCCTGGTGACTGAAAATGGTAAACACCAGAAAAACAAACAATACTTTCTTCATTGTACATCAAACGTTTTAGATGACTTCAAAACTAGTAACTTATTTTCATCCCGGTGTTAATTATTACACGAACCGGTGTTGCTGCTTACCAAAGGTAGAAATGACAATTGGGGTAAGTCAGACCTTTAAAGGAGATGCCATAGTTCCTTAATCGACGTTGAAAGTGCTTTTTTGGTGCTGGTTTTCAACAGGTGTTTTCGTACCTTGTGAGCTGGAAGTTGTCAGGACGATGATAGAGGCTGAGGATTGGGAAAACGCCAGGGAGTTTCTTTTGGATGTATATCATGGCACTTCCCGCCGGAGGACAAAGCGCAGGGCTGCACATAACATAACCTGTACCATGTTCTGATGGCCCCTGGAGATAAGCAGGAAGCCTTGGAGTGGCAAAGGCAGTTTTACCTGCCATTGAACCGCTGACTTGGGTCAGACACTTACGTTCACAAAAGAGCAATGCTGACAGAGTTAACCTCGCATGGCAATATCTTTTTAGGTCACAACATTCTGATGGGCCACGGGAATGTATATTTCACTTTCTGACCTTTCATCGTACGGCCCAAGGCATTTTTCTCCGTAGACCTCAAAGTTGAACGGCTTCGTTAGTTGATAGTCTGTTTCAGGCAGAAACTGATGATAAATGTACCGGTAAGTATAGCCAACCTTGTTGGACAGGCCTTTGTGTATGAACTTAAGGTAATGTCCTGCAGGAATTATCTTCACTACAAATTGCGGATCGGTTTCTTCGATATGCTGCGCCTCTACTCCAATGTAAAAATACATGCCCCCCGGTTCATGATCTTCCGACCAGAACTGGACCTGATAAAAACGTTCTGGTAACAGCCTGTTTTTGATAGCCTGAGATTCCTTCATAAACTGGCCCCATTCCCCGGACAGGTCGATCGCCTTGTTGCTGTCTGCCACAAAAAAAGAGATTCCTACAAGCGTCTTTGAGGGCAATTCAACCAATTCAGGTGACTGGGTTCTCGCCTTTTCCGACTGGTAAATGTACTCCTCAGTGATGGTCTGGGTCAATTTTTGGAGAGGGGTACTGCGGTCATTTCTCACTTTTGAGGGGTTAACTCCAAAGTATTTTCTAAAAGCCCTTGTGAAAGCCTCATGGCTACCAAACTGAAAGTCCCAGGCAATATCGGCTATTTTTTTATCACCCGTACGGAGCTCATGAACACTCTCGGTTAACCTCCGCTGGTGAAGGTACTTTTTGGGAGAGAGACCGGTAATACTCTGAAACAACCTGATAAAGTGATAAAGGGAGCAACAACCTTCCTGAGCCATATCCAGAACGTTGATATCCTCCCTTAGGTTTTCCTCGATAAATCCTATGACTTTCAGTATGGTTTCCTTATTGGTCACGCCGGCATATATGTACTCATTGAAAATTGAATTCATTCTGCCAGTTGAACATACCAGCATCTTCATACCACTGCGGCCAATGACTGCACCACTGTGGCACACGGCATGTTTTTACCCTCTCAAACAAATGATAGGGTTTAATATCAAGAACAGGTGTTCCGTCTTTTGCATCAGTATAGGGGGTAGATATGAGGCCGTTATGTTCATCAATCTTCAAAACAGCTATGGTCGTGATCAGTACAGGATTGGGCCTTAACTGGGAACGTGTGGCAAATACCCCAATTTTGTCAGGTCCTTTTTTATACGGTTTATTTTCGACCAATCGGGCTCTGTACGCTGGTGTGTCAGAAAGATTCCCCCACCACACAATCTGAAGGTGACTGAATCCACGAATGTTTTGGAGGCCAGGCCGGTATTCCTGATTGATCTTAATGAAACAATTGTGGTTTTCAATATGAAAAAAACCAATGGGTTGTATTTGAATTTTAGATTCCATTTTCATTCATTTTTGTTGATCATAGTACGAAACACTTACCGGTAAGCGCGCAACAAAAATATGACCCATCTTCTTTGATCCTTTGACGGATCTTGCCTGATCGAACGGTAAAATTGATCTTTATTGCTAAAGAAAAGTTGCATCAGACTTGCTGTAAGGTCTTTTTCACAGTATGGCACACAGACAGCCCCGTTAATACTTCCAGCTTTGCAGGTCAGCACCTTTTGGAGCGGTTTCTTCTATGCGCTTCAGGATTTTGGGTACGTACATCGTATTGTAACGCAGCCGGGAGATATGGTTTGGATTCTCCTGATCACCGTTCCAGCAGTGCTCAGCGCGGTCTCCGTAGTCTACTTCACCGTCATAGTACGGATTCTTCGTACCTTCCAGAAAAGCCTCCATCAGATATACAGCATTGTTAAGGTAGTAATTGTCCATATCGCCGCAGTAGATATGGATCTTCCCTTTGAGCATGGGTCCCAGCTTTTCCCAGTCCCGCTCCAGAATATGCCGCAGGTCGTAGTTCTCTCTCCAGTAACTGGCTACAATAGGGTTAATATTACCGGAGTACTTATCCCACAGGCGCTTTGGGTAACCATCTTTCCCCTGAGGGGAGTATACCGCCTCCCAGATATCCCACTGCTGACCAGAGCGGCTTTTTGTCCCCAATACCAGCTCGCGGTGGTTCATATCTTTCAGGGAAGCATTTACCATACCCAGATAGTCCCGGTGGCCAGGCCGCAGTGTTTTTTTGAAGTCACTGGGATAGTAATAGGCGTTCTTGTCTTCGTAGATATTTACCAGTGTGTAGGCTCTGAAGTCGATCGGATCAGGGCAGGCGGCAAAGCATCCGTTGTATTGCTCAGGGTAAAACACCTGAGCGGCCAGTGCTTCCCAGCCTCCGGTAGAGCCTCCGTATAAAAAGCGTGACCACCCCTTA
>LYSV01000127.1 GCA_001657315.1 Flammeovirgaceae bacterium BBD 1991-12
ATGATCTCAGCAAACCTCATCATAATGTAGTCAATGTGGTCTTCCTGGGAGGTGATAAAGTCGTAGTGCATGTATTTTTGAAATGAGTACCCGGTTCTTCCTACACCACCATTTGTGACATCATCCGTGGTTACCCCGTCTTCGGGTGTAATGGAGGGATGCGCGTCAAAGACATAAGTAGGTGAGATCCCATCGCCGCCTATTTGAGGAATGCTTTCGCCTGCCCTGATAATGGTAATATCCAACCGTGGGTCCCGGTCCACCCAGGGATTGGCCGGGTCATAGCCAGAAGCAGGGTCTCTAATGTCCAGTCCATTTGACATCTGGAAAGCTTCGACAAGCTTATTGGTTGGTGTAATGTAATGGCTATTGTTGACGCGTTCCCCTGAAAATGCTCCCTTTGGCAAGGCCATCCTGGCATAGTTATGTGAACGCGTGCTGATATCGTAATTAGAGGTCCAGATAATGCCCTGTACCCCTCCATTTTCTGCGGCAAGCGTAAATAAGCTGGAAAATCCTTCCGCTCCCGGTGCCAGCATGTAGGGTCCTTTATTATACACCTCACCCGCTGCATCCCGGGCTATCTCGTAAAGCCCGGCATCATCACCATACCAGCCCAACCCATTAAGTGCGTGGCGTGCCAAAAGCCCCAATGCTGCTCCCCTGCTGATCCTGCCCACGTCATTACCACTATATGACCATGGAAGATCATTGGCTATCTCTGTCAGCTCATCGGTAACGAAATCAAAGACGGTATTTCGGTTCGTTCGTAAAGGAAACTCATTTAAGCCGATGGGTTCTGTAAGCAAAGGGATATCACCAAAGAGAAAGTTCAGCCGATCATAATGAAAGGCCCTGATAAACCTGACCTCTGCCTTATACCTGTTCAGCAGATCAGTATCAATTTCGGCCTGGTCAGCCTTGATTAGAAAATCATTACAATAGGCGATCGGGGTAAAGCGCACATCATATTCATTTTGCACCACCTGAGAGGTCGAGGCAAAATCGAGGTTGGTAGACTTGTTAAGCAGTCGACTGTAGTTGTCGTCAGTGAAGTTCAGGTAAACCAGCTCACTTCTCAGGCTAAAACCTGATCCGTCACTTGAAAACCCATTAATGGTCCGGTAAAGTCCGTTTACGAGTAATCGTATGTCATCTTCAGTTCTGTATATAGAACTTTCTGAATAGGAGTTCTGTGGGGCCTCCGTTAAAAAGTCGTCACAGCCTGAAAGACCTGCAGCTATGACCAGGAAAAGTTTTATATAAGTTTTCATCTTTTGCGGCTTTAAAAATTAAGATTTAAACCAAACGCTACAGTACGTGGCAGAGGATAGCTTACTGACCCTACCCCAAGTTCCGGGTCCCAGCCGGTCTCTTCTGCGAAGAAATTAGTCCATAGTATCAGCGGGTTTTCGATCGAGGCATAGATCTTTAAACTGGCTATGTCAGACAGTACTTTTCGAGCCAGCGGGGCAGCATCGTAAGCGAGCGTAACGTTCCTTAGCCTAACATAGGCAGCATCTTTGAGCCACAAGTCTGAGCGATTATAGTTGGCCAGGCCTGACGTAATTCTTGGAAACTCCGCATTGCTGGTTTCAAAGGGACGATCCGGGTCGTAGCTTGACTTGTGAGCGGCAAAAGGAGAACCTACACCGCCCGAAAAATGCAGATCAACCTGTGCACCGTTCCAATAAACCTTACGCTGCAAAATACCGTTGATAATGGCGCTTAACGTTAGGTTTTTGTACGTAACAGAGAGTCTGCCACCGACGAAATGATTGTTCGTATTATCGTCTAAAATGACACGATCTTCATTATCTATTATACCATCATCATTGGCATCCACTATCCGGGGTCGACCTATGGATGGGGGAAACAATTCGCTGGTAACCTCGTAGGCTTCGTTGTAATCATCAATATCGAACTGATCCCTGAAAAAGCCGTCGGTGCGAAATCCGCGAATCGCATTAAAGGGCTGTCCTACATCTATTACATTACCTCCGACCCTCGGACCTGATTCTCCCAGTTGCAACACCTCGTTATTGGCATTCGAATAGTTTACACCAACAGTGTACCTGATATCACCGACCGTGTTTGAATGCGAAATGTTGAATTCCCAACCTTCACTCCTCATTTTTGCCCCATTAAGCGTGGGCACGTTAAATCCAAACTCATCCGGAACCGCAGGAGAGCCGTCCAGGATATCTTCCCGGTCATTCACGAAATACTCAACCTCCAAATTCAGCTTATCACCAAAAAAGACGGCGTCTAAACCAATATTCCTTACCGTTGCTGTTTCCCATACCAGGTTTGGGTTAGCAATAGTGCCCGGCACGAACCCGGCCTCGGACCCGTTTGGCCACACGTACCCGTCGTTTTGATTAACGGTCTGGAAAGTGCCGTAATTTCCAATGCCACTGGTAAATGCATCACCTAACTGCCCCCAGGATGCACGCAGCTTAAACACGTCAACGAAAGATACATTATCAACAAAAAAAGATTCTCTTCCCAGATTCCAGCCGACGGAGGCTGATGGAAAGAATCCCCACCGGTTATCGCTGGCAAAGCGAGACGATCCGTCATACCTGAAACTTCCTTCAATCAGGTATTTACTATTGTAGTTGTAGGAAATACGGCCGAATACGGAGGCCAGGGTCCATGCTGACCTTGACGAGGTATTTCCCAGCCCCAGTGATCCAATTCCATCATCAGGAAGAGTCCCCAGGTCCAGGTCCTGCAATGCAGTCAAAAGATAGGTTTGCCTGCCGGCTGAAAAACCGGTATTGATCTGCTCGTCCGATTGAAAGCCCGCCAGGAGATTAAAATTATGGTTCGAAAAGCTTTTGTCGTACTTTAGTATGGACTGGTGAATAAAGCGGGTGTTTCTTGAGTCTCCCAGGGTGTATCTGTTCCCTTCGGGCAATGCCTGGATAGCAACCGTATCTACCAAAGCGCCATCCACGAAGTTCAGGTTCACATAATCAATGTCCTGTCTCCATGTACTGGAAGACTCATCAACGGTTCTTACACTAAATTTCTGTTCAAAACTTAACCCGTCCAAAATCTGGAACCTGGCGAAAAGTTGTGCTTCAATACTGATCCTTTCATCGGTATCAAAGGCTCCTCTACTGGAGGCAAGCGCCGGATTCGGAGAGGTACCACCATCACCTAATACAAAACGACCATCTTCCAACTGTACGGGATACAGCGGAACAGCGCGATACTCTCTGTCACCTTCTATAGGTACACTCTGCTGGTCCCGGTAGGTCAATGAAACATTAGTTCCTACCCTTAGCCAATCTGTGGCATCATTGTTTAGCTTCAGGCGAAGATTGTACCGCTGGTAATCATCGGCGGCTATGTTGATGCCTTCCTGTGTCAGGTATCCCAGGCTAAACAGATAATCTGACCTATCTGACGCACCCGTTATATTCAGGGAATGTGTGGTCTGCCGGGCAGGATTGTTGTAAAGCACATCCGCCCAGTCCGTATCGAAGGTTCCGCCATTCCTTGCTAATTCAATTTCCTCGGGAGTAAACTCTTCTGCATTCCCGTCGTTTATGGCTCCTTTATTTCTCATGATCATGTAATCCTCGGCATTTACCAATTCAGGGACCATGGTAGGGGTTTGCCAGCCGGTATTGAATGTATAATTCACTCTCATTCGGTCGCCTCGTTGCGCACTTTTTGTCGTTATAAGTATGACGCCGTTAGCCGCACGGCTACCATAAATAGCGGAGGCCGATGCATCTTTCAATACTGTTATCGATTCAATTACATTGGGATCAACAAAGCCCAGGGCCGATTCTACTCCATCAACGATGACCAATACCCCTCCGTCACTGCCAAATGTTGTTCTACCTCGTATGCTTATGTTGGGGCTTTCACCTGGTCGGCCGGTATTCTGATTGATCCTTACACCAGGGGCAGCAGCTATCAGGCCGGACTGAACGTCTGTTAAGGGTCTGTTCTCCAGGAAATCACTTTTTATTTCAGTGATGGCCCCTGTCACATTTTCCTTGAGCTGAGTGGCATACCCTACCACTACAATTTCGGACAGACTTTGCAGGTCAGCTTCCAGGTTAAAATCAATGACGTTCCTTCCGGCAACCGCCTGCTCAACGGTTGCGTAACCCAGAAATCTAACCACAAGAACAGCATCCTCATCAACACTGATCATGTAATTGCCTTCTATATCTGTAATGGTACCGTTGGAGGTCCCCTTTTCCAACACGGTAGCTCCGGGCAAGGGCTCATTATTTTCATCTACCACCCTGCCTTTTACCTGTATTTTTTCAGTATAATCATCAAAAACAACAGGTAGCGAACTTTCTGTAGCTGATTTATTGACGGTAATTGTTTTATTTATCCTCCTAAAGGATAATTTCTTTTGAATTGAAATTTCCCTTAGCAGGTCTTCCAGATTCCACTCCCTGGGCGTGATCGAGATTTCAGTCCCTCGTATTTCCCTGACCTTGTAGGCAAATGAAATACCGGTCTTCTGTTCAATGGATCTAAAAAGTTGTAGAAGCTCAATTCTTTCCTCGGTAAGTTGAATAGAAAGGTCTTTAAGAAGCTTTCCTTGAGAGTTGACATCACCAGCGAGGGCCAGTGTCATAGATTGCAGTATGATCAATGCATATATGCCAACTTTCGACATAGTTCTAAGAACAATTAGTAGATTTGTACTCATAGAGTTTTTGTTTAGTCAGAAACTTTTACTTGTAGAAAACTGAGATCTTTCCCCAAAGCGCTCTCAGTTTTCTTTTTCAATATATTTTTACCATACGATCCTTTATTTCATAATTAAATCCATAAGCGAAGGACAAACTTCGCATCACCTTATCTATTGAAGGGTTATTATAAGAACCAGTAAATTTATCGGGACCGGCGAATTCCCCGGAAACTTCGAAATCCACGTTAAACCATCTTGATATTTTTTCGAAAATGTTTTGAAGAGACTCTTCTTTGAACACCAGTTTCCTGTTGACCCATCCAAAATACAGATCATCTTCATTTATATCCTTGTATACCAAAGCTTTATCATCCAAAAAAGCATACTGGTCCTGTTTTAAGGAAACACTTTTGGTACCCAGGGCCTCCGTCACCAAAACTTCACCACTTTGAACAGCTACCAGTGGATTTTCTTCATCGGGATAAGTTCTGACACAAAATGAAGTTCCGAGCACTTCCACATTAAGTTCTTTTGTCTTAATATGAAAGGGCTTTTCCTCATCCCTCTTTACATCAAAGAAAGCCTCGCCTTCCAGCTCTACAACTCTCGTATCATCATCAAACCGCGCAGGATAGGAAAGCCTGCTCCCGGCATTCAGTTTAACCATGGTCTCATCAGGCAATACCACCGATAACATCTGCCCTCTGCCTGTTTCCTTTACTATGATATTAGGTTCAGCAATTGAAGTGACTTCATTTTCAGCCGGATCGAGATTCAAAAAGTATATCGATATTGAAGCTGATAAACAGAAAGTGATGATGGCGGCATACTTCAATATGCCCCACCTTGACTGCCTTTGTTTTCTTAAAATACTGAAAGATCTGTCACTATTTATGATGGCCTGGTAGGTGCTTTTTTTTGCTTCGTCAACATCGTTTTGAGAAATATTCCAATGATTTACAATATTCTCGAATACCTTGCGGTTACGATTACTCTTTGCTATCCATTCATTCAGCCTATTGCGTTCTTCACTGGAGAGCGTATCGTTAAGATATTTTATAATCAGGTCTTCCATGCTCTTCTATATCTATGAGCGATAAAAGGCTGATCATACTTAGCAACACTGAGAAATTTATGTTTTTATCAAAGAATGGGTTTAATTTTTATCAAAATCGCAAAAATAGATAGCTTATGTGAGTTGTTTAACAAAGCACTGTAAGTATAATTGGTGATAAAAGTTACTACAGGATTAAAAAGAGAATGAAAAATTGGCAAAGTAGCTCAGCCACTAAGACAGGAAGTCACCAAGAGGCACTAAGTCCTTCTGTACCTCTATCTGAACACAACCCCATTCGATGATTCTCTGTTTTTTCGTGACTTTGTGTGATAGAATAGCTGAATTGTAACGATAAAGTACCGGTCGGGGCCTAACGGATTATCCGTAGAGCAGAGAGACGATCACTATCCCCATCCTGGAAATAAAATCATTGATCTTCACTTCCTTGAAGTACTCGAACAGGCCTTCCTTGAGTCGTTTAACGGCCTGGTACAGGTTAGCTTCCACTGTTCTTTTGGAAACTCCCAATTCTTTGGCTGCTTCTTTGTTTGAATAGCCCTGTTTCTTAACTAACTGAAAAGTTATACTCATGTGTGCGGGAAGTTCGTCCAGTAAATTTTCAAGGATAAGGTCAAGTTCCTTTCCAATCAGAATATGCTCCGGGTTAATATTGGAGGCCACATCATTGGCCTCATCATAAGACAAGGAATCAAAGTTTTGAGGGTTCTTTGATTTCAGGCTAATGGCAGCATGTTTTACGGAAACATGCAAATAAGCGTCAATTTGTTTTATGTCCTTATAATTTTTATTCTGCCAAATGACCGTAAAAACTTCAGATACAGCATCCTTTGCAAGCTCTTTATTTTTAGTGATAGAAAAGGCATAACGATACAATCTTTCGAATTTATCATTGTACATTTCGTTAAACCAGTTCTTAAACTTTTTGTATTCTGACTTGCTCATTCCTTCGGACAGAAATTTTTCAATTTCTCAAATTTTCAACCATAGACATCCGGTAATTTAACAAATTAGTTTTTTTTGGGCCAGTTTTTAGAAATATTAAAACGTATGAAGCCTCCTACCGGGTCGCCATGATCTGCCATTCGCCTCTCATGGTAATAGCATCAGCACAGAAGAACAGGTCAGAGTTTATCTGAAATAAATAAGACTTTTCAGAAAATAAATACTCCTGCACATTCCCACACTCTAACGGGAAACCCAAAACAAAAACTCTATACAAGATCACCCATGACCACCACCTGAAGTGCATTTAGCAGCAGGCTATGCATATCAAATTGTGTAGATCGGTTGTAATCCAGGCGTGCCTAATGGAACGGGAAGCTGCTTGAAAGAAGTTTATATTATATAAAAATCATCTTTTTTATGTAAATCGATAATAATAATTTATGATATGATTTATAAATTAAAAATTTTAAATTATTTATTATTATCTTCACTATACCTAACCACCAATAAAAATGCCTGTATCCAGATCTGAAAGCGGTAGTGATTTGAACAATTGGATAGTCAATGTAGGCGATGGGAACTACGCTGCCCCGGGAGAAGCGCCCGTTAATGCCGCCGACATTACCACGGTTAATCAAACGACGGAATCCGTCCTCAAAGCCAATATTCTTAACAGGCGTATCATGGCGCATAATATAACTTTTCACAGGATAACTGATCCCGCCGGCCTGACTGACAGCCATGTGGCGGAATATAAGTTTAAAATGCCCTATACCATTGCTACTACCAATACAAATTTCAATGGGCAGACGGTTGAAGGAGGCCTTTTTGTGTGGGATGGTCCCGGAGCTCAATTGGATTATGGCCTGGCGTTTCAATGGATCATCAACCCATGGGATCCGGATTACAAGGCCTTACGGTATTGGGACGGAAGTGGCTGGCAGCCTTTTGGGTCTGATCTGGAACCTGACGGCAATTATCATACGGCAGAATTTCAACTGGATATTCCCAATGCCGAGGCATATTTTAAACTGGATGGTGTAGCATTTACCCAAAATATCTACTCTGAAACTACAAAAACAGGTTTCGGCTCTACAGTGGATGCAAGATTTCAAGTCGAGACCATCAGTATTTACCCGCCCCAAACGGGAACAATTCCTTCACAAAAGGTGAATGTTAAGGACTGGAGCTGGGAATGGTTTAATAATACCCCCGCTTAGCTTGCCGTGAGTCAATGCTGCACAGCCTGTACGCTGTCGCTAAAAACTTTAATACAAAAGCATTTTTCGAAAATGTTCACAAGCGTAGTGAACGTTTACATGATTGTTTCGGACTCGAGTAGAGATGTTGTAGAGATCATTTTTTAGCTTTTCACACTGTTTTCTGCTACACTTACCCTTTTGAATTGATCTGCATACCCGAGAGAAGTGGGCCAATTGTCCAATACTTTATAGGGTAAATTAAATTTTTTAAAATGGAAACAAGATCATTTTTTGCAGGGCTGATTTTGGCCCTGGTACCCATCTGCCTGCAGGCTCAGTGGGTGGAAACAACTTCCACGACCGATCAGATATTGTACGACATCGCCTTTAGTGCAGAAAACAAAGGTTGGGCCGTTGGGCTGGGTGGTACAATACTACATTACGACGGTGTTGAGTGGCAAACATTTTCCTCACTCGAAGGAAATCAGTTTGCTCGTCTAGAATTTACCTCCGGAAATGAGGGCTGGGCTATTGACATTAATGGAAAAATATTTCGCTACGATGGAAACAACTGGTCATTGAACTTTACTACCACGGGCAACAAAAAGCTGTTTACCCTGCACTTTTTAGAGACAGGGGAAGGGTTTGTGAGCGGTGATGATGGCTACATTGCCTATTATGATGGTAAAGAATGGAGCGAAGGAAACATAGGGTTTGATATAATAGCGTTAACTTCATATTTCGCTGATAACAAAAACGGGTGGCTGTCTTCGGGAGCTGGCGTTATGTATCAATTCAAGGATTCGACCTGGTCCGAAGTGACTGTGCCGGGCTTGAATGCATTCAATGAAATGGAATTTGTAAGCCCCGATAACGGCTATGGGGTGGGCTTTGACAATACCATTTGGCATTATAACGGAGATTCGTGGAGTGTGGAATATACGAGTATCAATAATACCAACCAGTTTTTAACGGATATCTATTTTTTGGACAAAGATCATGGATGGGCTGCCGGCCAGGGATCATTTTTCAGCTATCAATACGGTAAATGGAAAGAAGAAGAAGTGGATCCTGATTGGGAGATATGGGGTTTTTATTTTAAGGATCCCTATCATGGCTGGGCAGTGGGATCCCATGGTCTTATCCTTGAGTATGGTCCTGAACCATTGAATTGGCGGCCTGTTGATGACATTCCATCCAGTTTTCTTATCACGGAAATAAGCAGGGATCCCATGGGTATATTATACGTGATAGGGCATAACGAAGGAGTTTTTGCTGAAGAATCGGAAGTGGGCCTGTATAAATCATCCAATGGTGTGAGCTGGCAAAGGATATCGTCCAGCCTTGATGAACTTTTCAAAACGAACGCGATCCTTGCCGCCCAGGACCTGCTATTGGTTTCGGGGATAGATAAAGATTTTAACCAGGGAGTGTACCAGTCTGTTGATGGCGGACAGACATGGACCATTTCCAATGAAGGGTTATCTGAACGAAGTATCGTTGAGGACATGACCATGGACGAGAGTGGAACCATCTATGCCATTGCCAATCATGATCAACCGGAGTTATACAAAAGCGAGGATCTTGGGGTGACCTGGACATTGATGGCCACCAACGGTTTTCCTATTCCGGCAGATGGATCACGAACAGCGCTGGCCAGTATTGCTTCTCTTGACACAAAGCTTTTTGCCTTTCATGTTTACCAGGGAGCTACTTCAAGCGGGATCTACACGTCGACGGACGGTGAGAACTGGACGAAGCTGGCCAATACACCTCGTGATTTTCTCATTATTGACCTGCATGTAAGTGAAGACGGGTCATTATATGCCTCCGGGGGTTCTTTCACCAAAGCCTTTGGTGATCGCACGGAAGGTTCTGCCTATGTTTCGTCAGATCAGGGCAAGACGTGGGAGTTGATAAATACTTCTAACCTGGGAGATTACAGGGCTATATATTACTCAATAGCAACTTTGAATGACAACTTGTTTTTGAGCACTATTAACGCCAATGTAACCCTGGATCACAAAGTATTCACCACCTCGGAAGTGCAGGCACAATCGATCACTTTTGAAACATTGCCCAATAAAACCTACGGTGATGATGCCTTCATACCTGTTGCATCCGCCGCTTCAGGATTACCAGTGAAGTATAGTAGTTCAGACCCGGAGGTTGCCCTGATCGTGGATAATGCTGTGAAAATAACCGGGGCCGGCACTTCTACCATAACCGCTTCACAACCGGGAAATGATCTCTTCCTGCCTGCCAATAATGTGGATCAGCTCTTAACCATTAACAAGGCAGACCTCAACGTGACCGTTACCAATACCTCCAGGCCTGAAGGTGAGCCCAACCCGGATTTCGAATTGAACTATACCGGATGGATCGGTGGAGACAACATGGAAGACCTCGATGTTAAGCCAGTGGCTTCAACTTCTGCGGATGTGGCCAGTATTCCGGGGGATTATCCCATCATCATTACCGGCGGAATGGACAATAACTATAACTTTGGTTACGCTGAAGGTATTTTGACAGTAAATGAAAGGAATAAAGTAACAGCATTAAATGATCATTCCAAAAAGGGAGTGGTGATATTCCCTAATCCTGTGAGTGACAAACTCAGCTTAATACAAAATCAAACCGTTAAGTCCGGCCATGTACTGGTTTACAACCCGTCTGGCACACTGTTGAGAAAAGAAAGGTTCAGTGAGGAGCATACAGAAATTGATTTTAGCACGTTGCCCACTGGTATTTACCTGTTAAAAATTATGTCTTCCAAAGACCTTTGGGTGCATAAAGTTGTAAAAGAATAATGGATAGAGAGCTATTGGCGTAATGAGATTTACCCTGCTCAGAGTGCGCCGGATTCTTAGTTGGATTTGGAATAACCCAAGAATATCTATTGGTCAAAACAGGAAACTCCAAACCGAAAACAACATCACCCATACGCATCCAGCAAAGCCATCAGATCCCCTAGGGTATTGGCTTCTTCCTTCGGTTTATCCTTACGCCATCGCTTTATCCGGGGAAAGCGCAGTGCCACGCCGGACTTGTGACGGGTGGACCGGTTGATGCCTTCGAAGGCAAGCTCAAACACCAGTTCGGGTGTGACACTTCTGACCGGGCCGAATCTTTCCAGCATGTTTTTCTTGACAAACCGGTCCACCTCCCGGATCTCCTGGTCAGTAAGTCCTGAATAGGCCTTGGTGAAGGGTACCAACTGGTCGCCGTCCCACACGGCAAAGGTATAGTCAGTGTACAGGTTGGCCCGGCGGCCGTGACCGCGCATGGCATAGATCATCACCGCATCTATAGTGAGCGGATCCACCTTCCACTTCCACCAGTCACCCTTTCTGCGGCCGCTGCGGTAGGTGGAATCCACGTGCTTGAGCATAATACCCTCGCTGTGGTATTCCCTGGATCTGTTCCTTTCCTCTTCCAATGTCTCCCATTGGTGAAAGTCAACCTCCTCTGAAAGGTGCAGCACTTTTGTAGCTGCGCTTTCTATCACCTTCTCCAACTGCTCCCTGCGGTCCTGCATCCGCCATTCCCTTATGTCTTCGGATCCATACTCCAGCAGATCATACGCCTTGAAAACCACGGGAGATTTTTCCAGAATCGACCTGGTCACATTTTTACGGCCTATTCTGGTCTGCAGCAGGTTAAAGGCCAGGGGCTGTCCGTCCTTCCAGGGTAAAATTTCTCCATCGATCACTGTACCATGTGGCAGCTTTTCCTTCAATATCCAGTATTCCGGGTATTTGTCCGAGACCAGCTCCTCTCCCCGCGACCATACATAGATCTCTTCGTTCCTTACAATGATCTGCCCCCGGATACCATCCCATTTCCGCTCTGCAATCCATTCATCAGGACTGCCCAGGGTATGTGGTTTTTCCTCTTCGAGGGCGTAGGCCAAGTAGAAGGGGTAGGGTTTTGAATCATCTGACGTGGGATCTTCAGAAAAAATGAGCTCATCAAAGGTAGTGCCCTCCGGTGACCAATTACCCATAAGCCGGTGGGCCAGCACGTTCTCATCCACGCCCGTGTACTGTGCCAGCGCACGGGTCATCAGCTTTTGGGAAACTCCCATGCGAAAGCCTCCTGTAAGCAGCTTATTGAAAACAAACCTTTCACCGGGTAACAGCGACGCCCATGCCTTCTGCATTTTTGCTTTTTTCACCTCATCGGCTTCGTCGGACAGGGAGCGTATGAACTCCACCCACCAGGTCAACCCATGTGCTGAGGTTGCCGAAGGTTCGGGAAGGATCAGGGCAATGGTCTCGGCAAGATCTCCAACCACGTGGTAGGATTCTTCAAACAGCCAGAATGGCACGTCACTGAACTCAGCAGCCCATTGTTTGATCAACGTGCTGTTGACCGGCCTTTTGGGTCTTCGATGAGACAGTAGGGCGATGGTCCAGAGTTTGTCTTCATCATTGGCTTTTCCAAAGTAATCTACCAGCGCACGTACCTTGTCCAGAGTTTTGGTGGTTTGGTCCAGTTGGGTGAAAAGCTCAGCAAACTGTTTCATGTGTCCTGCTCCTCCTTTTCTGTACTCTCCCCTATCTCCGCCAGCTCTCCTTCAAACTGTGTCTCCACAATTGCTGCCTCTATACCCTTTTCATTCAGCCATTGACTGAACACAGAGGTGTATCCATGAGTTACAAAAACACGCTCTGCACCACTCTCTGTTATGGCCGTATTCAGGCCTTTCCAGTCTGCATGGTCGGACAACACAAAACCACGGTCTACGGACCGGCGGCGACGTGCACCGCGCAGGTTCATCCATCCTGATGCGGATCCTATTGAAAACGGAGCAAACTTTCTGATCCATGCAGAACCTACCGCAGAAGGGGTAGCAATGACAATATTGCCCGGATATGCTTCCTTTGGGACCTCAGGAGTGACCCTTACCGTATCTTTGAGGGGTATACCCTGCCCTCTGACCACCTCATTGACGTTTTCAATAGCACCATGTGTGTAGATAACCCCAAGGCTTTCGTCCAGGTTTTGAATGATACGCTGGGCCTTGCCCAGGGCATATCCGGTAAGGACGGTGGTCTTCCCCTGCTCTTTATTGGTAGCCCACCATTGATTGATATCGTCAAAGACTTCCTTCTGTGGCTTCCAGTGATACACGGGCAGTCCAAATGTGGATTCGGTGATAAAGGTATGGCATCGAACAGGTTCAAAGGACTCCGTAAGGCCATCATTCTCCAGCTTATAGTCACCGGATACCACCCATACCTCGCCTTTGTACTCAAGCCGGATCTGAGCGCTGCCAATAATGTGTCCTGCCGGGTGGAATGAGATCTTTACTCCATTGACGGAAAGTACTTCACCGAAATCAACCGATTCCAGACGGATGTCCCCCAGCCGGTGCCGGATGACAGGGGCAGCCGTCTTTGTGCTCAGGTATTGCTTATGGCCCCAGCGGCTATGGTCAGCATGACCATGGGTAATCAGGGCCTTTTTCACCGGCTTCCACGGATCTACATAAAGATCAGCCTGTGGGCAATAGATACCATTTCCGGTAAAATCCAGTAGCATACTATCAGAACAACGCCCTATTTAAAATGTTGACCAGGATTATTCACGATGATCAGGACAAACAAGATTCAAACCAGTACTTTAAATTCATCTGAAGCCTAACGATAACCCAATTTTGGGAAACCTTCATCCTGCAGGAAACTGGTCGTGGGTTGCCTGCTGCCCGTTAAAAGTAACCCGCAAATGGCAACCCGTACCCCATGACTAACCCAAAATAGTGTAAAATCCTGATGCATCAGAACTGATCATAATAGAATAAAGCTACCGCCCTCCGCTCAGAAAACGGACTTTTCACCAAAGGCAAGCTGTAGCACCCTGGCAACACCACTCTCAGTGAGAGTCACAATGTAGAGATTATCATAGTCCTTTTCATCCAGTTGTTTCCACTGATCGGAATCCGTGAGCAGGTTGATAAGTGCCGGTGTGGTATTGGAATGACCGGAAAAAACCAGCGTTTTCCCAGCTGAATTCCTTATCAGATCTGTCGTTTCTTCAAGCTTCCAGGGATTGTACTCCTTTATTTCAAGCCCCTTGAGTCCGGCGAGGGGAGCTACGGTAAGCCGTGTTCGTTTAAAGGGAGTGGTATAAATAGCATCGATATCAACATCCGTTAGTACTCTTGCCAGTTCCTGTGCGCGCTTTGATCCTTCTTCGGTCAAAGCAGGATCTTTTGTACCGTCATAGGCCTTTTCAGCATGCCTGAGCAATATAACCGTGGTTTGCTCTTGTGCAAAGGCTCCTGAAATGAGCATGGTAAAGCTCAACGCTATCCATAAGTTCCTCGTCATTTGTACGCCTCCTTTACTTCTTCGGGAACCTCACAACCCTCTTTTTTCCGGGTATCAGCTATCTGAAATATCTTCCATCCATCGCTGGTCTTGAACAGCTGAAAAGCATCCACTCCACAGTGACTGAATTCATTACCCAGATAAAAGGCATATTGCGTCCATACCTGCGCCAAATGGCCGTCAATACGCACCTCAGTGTCCCAAATGGGTTCATTCCATACCTTGTCATGAGGGGTTCCCACAGCGGTTACAAATCTTTGCAGGGAGCCCCTGCGAATGACCGGTTCGCCATTTTTTCCGGTGGCTATGGTATACATTTGTGCATCATCCATAAACGTCGCGCGCACCATAACACTATCGGCCGTGCGCATCCCCTCAAAGAGAGAAAGGACGACGGCCTTCACCTTTTCATCCTCTTTCTCCTGAGCAAAGCTATAACTACAGACCAGCAGAGTTAAAACCAACGTAAAGACCTTCATATCAGTTTTTTACGTAAAATACCTTTTAAAAAGCATTTCCCTGAACTCATATTATGCAAGCGGCTTTTTTCCTGACCTGAAAATGTTGTAAATTTTGATCCTGTGCCATATAATATTGTGCTAACTTTAGTCGAAACTCATGTGCTTATGTTGAAAACATGTTTTGGCATATTCCTTTGCCTGATCACATTTCAGGTTTTTTCATCTGACAATGTTGACAGCCTTGAAAGCAGGCTGGCTACGGCAAAGGGCAGAGAAAAGGTGGATATTCTCAACAAGATCTATATCGCCTACATTCAGTCAGACCCTACCAAAGCACTGGAATACTCGAAGGAAGCCTTAAGTCTCGCGACTGTCATCGACTATCCAAGAGGTCGTGCAGCCGCTCTCAACAATATAGGCGTGGTGTATAAAAACCAGGGAGTATATGATAAAGCACTGGACCATTACATAGAATCCATACGGATCAGCACGGACCTGGAAGACAATATGCTGCTGGCCTCTACCATGAACAACATTGGAACGGTATATTCCCTGAAGCAGACCTATGACAAGGCGCTGATCTACTTCATAGAGTCCTATGAAATATTTGTAAGGCTTGGGAAAAAAGATCAGATCATGAGTGCGTTGAACAACATTGGAAATGCCTACTCGGATATGGGTGACGGTGACAGGGCCATGGACTATTTTGACAGAGCTATCTCGATGGCACAGGAGTCAGAAAGCTCCCCTGGCTTCGATCCGGTAAACAACCTCGGCAATATTTACTTCTATAAAAAGGACTATCCAAAAGCCCTTGAGTACTACGAACTGTCCCTGAAAATTGCCACGGACAGTGATAACATACGTGGGAAGGCCTATGCACTGGCCAATTTAGGCTCTACCTACATGGAAATGCAGGCACACGAAACCGCTAAGGAATATTTTAACCAGGCCATGGCGCTGTCTGAGAGCCTGAAGGAAAATCCTATTTTAAAACAGATCTATCTGGGACTGTCTGGCATAGCCTATAATGAACAAAGGTATCAGGAGGCCTACCAGACACGTCTGTTATACGATCAGGTAAAGGATTATGTATACAATGAAGAGAGCAGCCGGAAGCTGGCCCGGCTTGAAATGGCCTTTGAATTTCAGCGAAAGGAAAAGGAACTGGAGATCCTGAAGAGAAATCAGGAGATCATCGACCTGAAATTGCAAAATAACCGGATCGTTATACTGCTGGGACTTATGGGCACCATACTGCTGGTGGCAGGCGGTTTTGTGATCTTCAAGCTGAGAGGACTAAAAAAACTACCATCCTATAAATGACAAGAGAGGACGCCGGAGCAATACTTCGCGAAATGACCCATGGAGAAAGTCTTTTGCGCCATGCCCGCACGGTAGAGCTGGTCATGGAGGCCTATGCAGAAAAACTGGGGGAAGATACAGACGAATGGGCCATCACCGGGCTGCTGCATGATGCTGACTATGAAGCCTACCCTGATCAACACCCCAACGTGATCGTGAATAAACTGAAGGAACTGGGGGAAGACAGGATAGCCTATGCTATATCTGCTCACTACACCAAATGGAACATACCTTATACCAACCGGCTGGACAAGGCTCTTCTGGCCTGTGACGAACTGACCGGATTTATTGTGGCCTGCTGTCAGGTAAGACCCGACGGTATAGCAACACTCACCAGCAAATCGGTGATCAAAAAGCTTAAGCAGAAAAGCTTTGCTGCCAAGGTGGACAGGGAGGAGATAGAACAGGGCATTCGTCTGCTGGAGGTGGACCGGAAGGAGCACATTGACTTTATTATTGCCACGCTCCGGCAGCACCGCGAGGAGCTAGGTATCTGAGCGGTAGCCCACGTCATCGTTCAGTGCTATGGAGCTTTTGGCAAAAGTACCGGTGCCGAGCGCCACATCCTTGTTTGTCTTCAGGTTGATGAGTCTGGCTTTGGCTATGTACGAGCTTTTGGAGATGAATTCTACTTCCGCTCTGGCTAGCAGCTCTCCGTACAGTACGGGCCGCAAAAAATGGATATTGAAAGATGTAGTAAGTAGAAAAACAGATCTTTCCAGAGAATTGGCCGCAAAAAAGGCGGCATCATCCAGCATTTTAAAATAGACTGAACCATGCAGGGCATGACCTGCATGAAAAAAATCAGGATTGCACTGCATTTGTATCTCACAAAAGCCATGTTGTATCCGTATCTCCGGTTTGTAGATCTTATTGATCGGAGCTGCATGGACGTACATCCATTCCAGCTTTTTGTAGTGCTCTTCTGCCGTGATTGACATACCTGTGGTTTTATTTTTGATACCGCCTAAATTCCGGAAATATGGCTACAAACTATATAGTTTTTCGTCAATAGTGAGGTCTGAAACGTTCAGATACCTCTTCGTCTCAACCGTGAAATACAGAAATTTATGTTTTAAGTTACGCCCGATATCCTATAAATTTGGCAGCGTTTAGTAAATAACAAACAAGATCAGCAAACACATGGAGCAATATATAGGTGACGGAGCAAGTCTTTTTATTACCATTGTAGCCTGCCTCGCAGGATTTGGAGCAGCTATAAGCCTGCTGGATTTCCAAAAGACAAAGAAAGAGGAACCTTCCGAGGAATAACCCGGGGGACCTGAAAAAAACAACGCCATGACCTGAAGATCATGGCGTTTTTTATATTATATAACCGGATCGCCCTTTTAGTTATATAGCTGATCACCACACTAGGCGATCTCCATTAATTCAATCTCGAAAATAAGATCTTTTCCGGCCAGTGGATGATTGGCATCCAGCTCAATGGTCTCGTCTTCTATCTTTGTCACCACTACCGGTATGGACTGGCCATTGGGTTGTTGCATACCCAGTTGCTGGCCTATTTGAGGTGTCAGGTCAGGAGGAAGCTGGGTTTTGGGCACTTCTACAATAAGATCGTTATTTTTTTCACCATAAGCCTCACTTGCCGGAATATCCGCTACTTTTTTATCTCCAACTGACATGCCTGTCACTGCAGCATCAAAGCCCGCTATCATCATACCTGCACCCAATTCAAATTCTAGCGGTTCCTTATTTACTGAAGAGTCAAATACGGAGCCATCCCGTAACTTACCCGTGTAGTGCACTTTTACCTTATCTCCTTTTTTCGCCTGAGACATCACATATTCTTTTTATTACAGATCATCACCCCTGATTTTCAGGGCATGCAAAGGTACCCAAACCCGGTCCAATAAAAAATTTTCCGGAAACGGTGTACCTTTCATTACACATATGCATTATGAGAGTACTTCATTTCCAATAACAATGACAGTATCTGCCAGTGGCGGTTGGCAGAGACATTGTGAAAAGGCGGTAAATATCCGGTCGGCGGACCGAAGACAGTACGACCGGATATTTTACTAAATGTAAAAATGATTGTAACTTAAAGGATATGCTATCTACGCTTAGTACCAACCCGTCCGTATCTGTTATGCTGAACAGATACTGGTCTGCACTTTATTCATCATTCCACCTGCTGCTTATTTCGGGTACTGCCGCTCTGGCCTATCACAAGAGAGAAGAGGAGATCCTTGAGGAATACAACATTGTAAAAAAAGCTCAAAAAAACCCTGAGTATTTTGCTCCACTTTATCAGAAATACTATGATCAGCTTTTTATGTTCATCAACAAAAGGGTAGATCACCTTGAAGTTACAGCAGATCTTACTTCAAGAGTATTTTTCAAGAGCCTGAGGAATATCAAGAAATACAAATATCAGGGAGTGCCCTTTTCAGCGTGGCTTTACAGAATTGCCATCAATGAGATCAACATGTTCTTTCGTGAGCAGCACAGAATGGAAAGGACGGTCAACATCACTGACGATCATATTAACATACTGATCACGGAAATCGAATATAAGGAACCACAACTGGACCCTCATGTGCTGGTATCCGTACTGCTTGAGCAATTGAATGAAAGTGAAATACAACTGATCGAATTAAGGTTTTTTGAAAACCGCTCTTTCCGCGAGGCAGGTTATCTGCTGGGACTTTCGGAGGTAAATGCCAAGATAAAGACCTACCGGGTGATTAAAAAACTAAAAAAGATCTCGGAGGAGATCAGGTATCATGACTAAGATCAAGGTAAAGATAAATTCTCCGGCCCCATCTCTGGAAACTATACATCAGTTCAGGGATTTTGAGGGTTTTCTCCGGCAGTACAGAAAATACTACAGTACCGCCGGCATAAGGGATATGCTTTACAACGACCGTAAAAAGCTGGTGTACATAGTCATCATTATTCTTTTCCTTATGTTGCTCCTTTTTGTAGAGGACATCACAAAGAAGAACGACAGCCCCAGGGACAAGGCACCGGTAGAGCAGAGAGATTAGCTGGTAGAAAAACAGCTGCCGTACCAGGAAAT
>LYSV01000128.1 GCA_001657315.1 Flammeovirgaceae bacterium BBD 1991-12
CCATTCCGATATCCTTCAGGCCCGGGGCCAGATCAGTGGTACGATCTTCATACTTCAGGCTCCCTTTCTCCAATGTATTGACAAGCAGGTAGCTCTCACCGGGTTTAGGATAATTCCGGGGGTGATGCCGGCCTCCGATAAACAGATCCATGTCACCATCGTGGTCAAAGTCATACGGTTTGACGCAAGACCCACTGCCCGTAACGATCGGGAGCACATTTTCCGATCTCTGAAAAACTCCTGCATTATTAAGATACAACCGGTCCTGATAATGCAGGTCACCGGCAGGAAAGGCATTACCACCGCTCACCACATACAGATCGTCATCTCCATCATTGTCAGCATCAAAGAAAGCTGCTGAGATATCCTCGTATCCTGCATCTTCATCAAACACTTCGAGTGGGAGCCAGTTAAAAGTGCCATTTTCATTCTGAATATACACTCTGGCAGGATAGCCGGCGCCATTGCCTGTGAATATGTCCTCCCTTGAATCCCCATTTACATCACCAATGGCAAGGGCAGGGCCCATGTTTGACATTTTATGAGGGAGCAGCACCTGAAATCGGTAATCATCGAAAGCATTTTCCTGATGAAGGAAAGCTGAATCGAATATTTCTTCTTTTAAAGTGAACAGTGTCTTAACAGGCGGAATGCTTCGGGGAGAGACTGTATCTCTGTACTCAACTTCGATCAGTTCATTGGCGGGTACATTCGTCAGGTAAGTGACTTTGCCATCCGGCCATGTAACGATCACCGAGTCTGCATGATCATAATTCCCCATTCCCACATGTAGGATGGGTTCCACAGATGACTGAAAGCCCCGGCTTGTGGACAGATGCCGGAACTGGCTTTTGCCCTCAGTCATTACTTCTACTGTGCTGCCGATACCGAGAGAATTCTCCGAGGAAGTCCTTAGTTTTATTCTCAGGGAGTTTGTTTTGAATTTTTCACGGGTCAGGTTCCGGTGTATTACGGCTACGGAATCAATGTTGTTAAGCACCAGGTCAAGGTCACCGTCATTGTCCAGGTCGCCGTAGGCTGCCCCGTTGGAGAACCCTGTGAACTGAAGACCCCATTCGGCATTAACAGCCTCAAAGGTGAATCCTTTTTTGTTCCTGAATACATAATTATCAATCGGCTCTACGGGGAGCTGCATGCTGGCGTCAAAGAGTTCCCTGGCACTCATCTTATCTCTTTTTCCTTCTATGGCCTTAAAGAAATCCCGATTGTTGATCTCCTTGCGGGTACCGTTGGATACGAAGAGGTCCTGCCATCCGTCATTGTCAAGATCAGCGAAAAGTGGTGCCCAGCTCCAGTCTGTGGAGGAAATACCGGATATCCACGCTGTATTGCTGAAAACGGGAATATGATCCTCGTTTACACCCCGGTTAAGCTGAAGCGCATTATACATGTACTGGTAGTGAAAACCGGAATTTACGGTGCTCCAGAACAGGTCGGGGTTCATACTGGCCATATTGGCTTTTGACCGGCGGTTGTTTTGGGCTGCCATATCTACCTGCATAAGATCGATCAGGCCATCATTATTAACGTCAGCTGCATCTACGCCCATGCCATAAAAGGCGGTCTGTTTTGTGGCTTCCTTTAGCCGGTCTGTAAATGTTCCGTCTCCGTTGTTTAGATACAGGTAGTCCGGGGTGCTGAAATCATTGGATACATATATATCCTCCCATCCGTCCTGGTTAAAATCCGCTATGGCAAGGCCTATGGATAGGCCCAGGTTGAGGAGACCGGCTTCTTCGGTAATATCAGTAAAGCTTTTTCCATCATTGCGGTAGAGCTTATCACTTTTGAGCGGATCATTTTCTGCCATCCACCTGCGATAGGTGAAATTAGGGGTGTTGAACGGGGTAATGGGGTAGTTGACTATAAAAAGGTCCAGGTCCCCATCTTTATCATAGTCGAAAAAAGCAGATTGTATGGACTGACCAGCATCTGCAAGCCCGTACTCGCCGGCGTGTTCGCTGAAGGTAAGATCACCATTATTGATGAACAACTGGTTTTCCTTCGACCCATTGAGTCCTGATACGCACAGGTAAATGTCCAGGTAGCCATCGGCGTTGATATCTGCCAGTGTTACGCCAGTGTACCACCGGTCATCTCCGGCCGTGCCGCTTGATGAGGTAATATCCTGAAATTTCATGTCCCCTTGGTTCAGGTACAGCCTGTTGCTGACCATGTTGCCTGTAAAATACAGATCCTGGAGCCCATCATTGTTGAGATCTCCAACGGCTACACCACCTCCCATGTAGATGTAGGGATAGGTAAAGTAATTCAGCGAGTCCGATTCTGTCAGGTCATTGGAAAAGTTGATGCCTGATTCAACAGACGACACTCTTCTGAACCTTTGTTTATTGGCATTATCATCGGAGCTGCAGCTGATGGTGAAGCAATATGCCGTGACAACAAGGAAAAAGATCGGGGTTTTCACTGTGGTTCTTCTCATTTCCTGATTTTGGGTTTGTTTTTCACAATATACCTGGAAGATATCAAGCTAAAAAGACAGGCCGAACGGATCAGCCTGTCTTTTTTAGCACATGTTCAATGGGGCTACCAGACGTTGTGCTGTTCTAAAACTCCTTCACTTAAGTCGATAGCATTGGTAGGTATTGGGAATAGGTTATGTTTTTCCATGTAGATACTGTTAAGAAAGACTTCCGGCAGTAATCTGGATTCATTTTCGAAAAACGTGTTCATTACTTCCACTCCGTTGCCCCATCTTCTCAGATCGAAAAGCCGGTGCCCTTCCATGGCCAGCTCCAGCCTTCGCTCAAAGCGGATAGCCTTGATCGCGAATTCCTGGGTGGGAAAGCTGCTGTATGGCTCCACCTCATAATTGGCTGCATCACCTCCACCAGATGCCTGAACACGGTCGCTGCTTTTCGCACGGTTCCTTACGCGGTTGACGTAGTCCAGTGCCGTAGGGAGCTGGTTAAGCTCTGCTGCAGCTTCGGCTGCCATCAGCAGTACATCAGCATAACGGATCACGTTGTGGTTGATTCCCGGAAACTGCTGTCCCCAGGCACCGGTACCCTGCGCGTCGGATTCGTTGGATTGATATACATTTTTCCTGGGTAAGTAAGGTCCCGCATCCCCCTGAGCTCTGATCCAGTCTTTCCCCACATGTGATCCAAAGCCGTTGTATTCTATGCTACGGCGGCCAACGGTAAAGTCCAGCCTTGGATCCAAAGGTCCGGTGTGGGGAGTAAAAGGCTCGTCGCTTTCAATTCCCTGGTCATTGGTAACGTCATTTTCGCTGTAGGTGTCCAGTAAAGGCAATCCATTCCCGTCTGTTTGAAAAGTATTCACCAGGTCCTGTGTGGGCTGGTAAAAGCCGCAGCAGTATCCCAGCGCGGCGGGAAAGTTGAGTGTACCACCCTGGTTGCCATTGGAGTTATTGGGTGCACCATCGTTTACGGCAAACTGGATCGCAAATATGGACTCTATACCATTTTTGCCCGGGAAGTTAAAGTTGTCAATAAAATTGGGATGCAGGTCATGCGGGCTGTTCTGGATCACTTCGTCGAACAGGCTGAGGGCTTCGTCCCATTCCTGCTGATAGAGGTGGACCTTGCCCTTGTAGGATAGCGCTGCCCAGCGGGTAGCTCTGCCAGGCAGGTCCTGCTCACCGGGCAGATTATCAATGGCGAACTGAAAATCGGCCTCTATTTGATCCCAAATGGGCCCCTCGTTGGGCTTATTGGGTTCAAAAACATCTTCTTCTCCTATGTAAGGCACGTTCTGATAGAGGCGTTGAAGCTCAAAATGGTAGTGGCCCCTTAAAAACCGGGCCTCTGCAATTTTGGCAGAAACACCCTCTCCGGTAATACGGTTGCCAAAATTTATCACCGTATTGGTACGATCTATTCCTCCATACAGTGCCAGCCACTTGCCTAAAAAGTAGGAATTGCTGGGATCCCAGTTATAGAGCTGAAGATCGTTAAGTAGCTCCTGATCGGAACTTTCGCTTCCCTTGTGTGCATTATCTGACAGGGCTTCTACCCACCAGTTGTCACCTGCTCCCCACCATTCGTTGCCGACGGTACCTTGCGTAACACCATCCAGCAGACCGTAGGCTGCCGTAAGCAGCAGGTCCATCCCCTGCACATTTTCAGGTACTTCAAGACTACCCTGAGCAGATTGTTCCGTGAAATTATCACTGCAGCCGGGTATAATGGCTATTGATATGATAGTGATTAAAATTATCCTTTTCATAATTTATCCTGTTTAGGAATTAAAAATCTACACTCAAACCGATCGTATAGGTACGTGCCAGAGGGAAGCTTCCGAAATCCACCCCGAGGTCAAGGTTAGCCGTAAACAGTTGTGGGGAAAGTGAACCTATTTCCGGATCAACGCCCTCATAATCTGTGATGGTAAACAGGTTGGTTGCCTGCAGGTACACTCTGGCATTGCTCAGCCCGATCCGTGAAAGGACGGGTTTGGGTATGTTGTATCCCAGCTGTACATTTTTCAACCTCAGGTATGAGCCGTCTTCCACGAAGTAGGAATTGGGGTTTGACTCGCCGTTGGTGATCGATCTGCTGAGTGCGGGTAATTCGCCTCCACGATTTTCAGGTGACCACGCGTTCAACACCCTGTCGCTTCGTCCTCCATTAAAGAACGAAGGAAAATCAGTAAAGAACTTGGTGTAGTTATAGATCTCATTGCCCTGTGAACCCTGAAGGAAAATGGAAAGATCAAAGTTTTTGTAGCCCAGATTAGCGCTGAAACCATACGTGAAATCAGGATGCGGATCGCCGAGGAAGGTACGGTCATTTCCGTTGATCACGCTATCTCCGTTAACGTCTCTGTATTTGAACCTGCCTACACCATCGGAGGGATCAAGAAAACCCTGGTCTGCATGATCTTCCACCTCTTCTTCATTCTGGAAAATGCCAATGACCTCCTGTCCGAAAAAGGAAGATATCGGCTGGCCCTCCTGTGTACGGGTAAAGCTGTTTCCGCGAAGTACCTTGCCTATGATAAATGAACTTCCTCTCAATTCGGTCAGCTCATTATTGTAGGTGGATACATTCAAGGACAGATCATACCTGAAATCACCGGGTTTGGAGAAGTTGCCATAGGAGACCTGTACCTCTATGCCGTTATTGGTCATAGTGCCAATATTTCGAAAAGGCGGGTTGGCAATAGAGCCGGTAGAAGGCAGTGGAGGCGCGAAGATGAGGTCCTTCGTATCAATATTGAAGTAATCAAAAGAGAAGATCAGATCATTCTTCAATAGTCCTATGTCAAGTCCTATGTTCAGTTGCTGAGAGGTCTCCCAGGTCAGGTCAGGATTACCTATGGTGAACAATGCCGCTCCAGGCTGATTACCCGCTGAGGTACCTTCGAAGTTATACGCCCCGAACTGCTGATCGAGTATAAATATATCGGCAGTAGGTGAGTTTATAGGCACAAACTGGTTGCCCAGCTCTCCATAGGAAGCCCGTAATTTCAGGTTGGAGACAGAAGCCAGGCCCTGCATGAAATCCTCTTCACTGATAATCCAGCCCAGTCCCAGTGCAGGAAAAATATCACTGTTGTCAATGAAGTTGGAAGACTCGTCTCTACGTATGGTGAACGTAGCTATGTATTTATCCATCAGGGTATAGTTCACCTGCCCGAAAACAGAGAAGAGCGAGTTCTTTTGAAAAGTGGACACCACAGATTCATCTCGTGTGGTATTGATGATGGCTATGGCGCCTGAGCCAGCTCCTGGAATGAGAAAATCAGGGTCTTCAACAAAGAAATCGCCAACAGTGATCCTCTTTCTGCGTAGTGTGGTTTCCAGAGCCTCAGCACCGGCCAGTACCTTGATATGGTGAATATCTCCAAATGTCTTGTCATAGGTCAGTGTATTGGTCCATACCCAACCACTTGAAAATCCATCGGTTTCAGTAAGTATGTTATTCCCTCTGGGCTCACTGTGCTCCGGGTTCAGCGCCGTAAAGCTATTGTTTAAAAAACTTTGGTAATTCACACCAATAGAGGTCTTGGCCGTCAGCCCCTCTACGATATCTACCTCCAGATAGGCGTCCCCAAACAGCCGGAATGACCGGTTCAGATCATTTTTCGCCCTTTCCAGCTCGGATACAGGGTTGCGGGCATTTCCCAACTCAAAACTTGAGTTATAGGTGCCGGCAAAGTTCCCCCCTTCGTCAAATACCGGTATCAGTGGATTACTTCTGTAGGCCAGCGATATAGGGTTGTCATCCCCCAGACCCTGAGGAACGCCGGTCTGCTCACTGTATGCAAAACCCAGATGCTGTCCGACCCGGACGTTATCCCTGATATTGAATTCCGTATTGGCCCTGCCGGAAAAGCGTTCAAAGTCGGTATTTAGCAAAATACCCTGCTTATTCAGGTATCCTGCTGACATCATATAACGCCCCTTTTCTGTTCCGCCATTGGCAGAGATGTAGTAATTCTGAACAGGAGCATTCTCAAATATTTCATCGAACCAGTCCGTACCGGAGGCGTTGGCCCGTGCAATGCGATTATCCGCAGCGCTGTACGGTAACGAAGGATCACCGTTAATGTATTCAGGGATCTCAGGTTCTACGCCGTTCCCATATTGGACGTGGTTAGGTGTGGTGCCGTCATTTCTAAAGCTCTCAAATACAACTTCACCCAATTGCTGAGAATTCAGCATGTCCGGTAGATTGTAGGGGCTTTGCACACCTATATAGGTATCAAATGAAATAGTAGGCTTTTGATCTGCCACACCCTTTCTTGTAGTGATGACGATCACACCATTGGAGGCACGGGCACCATATATGGACGATGCCGCGGCGTCTTTCAGAATGGTGACGGATTCAATATCACCGGGGTTCAGATCAGCCATGGCCGAAGCATCCACTATCTGGGTTCCGTCTACTACATACAGCGGATCATTCAGGTTGGGGGACGAAAATCCACGTACCCTGACAATAGGAGCCGCGCCCGGCTGCCCGGCAGTGATCACACTCACCCCGGCTACACGACCCTGCAGGGCTTCCGAGGCATTCACGACCGGAGTTTCAAAAGCCTTTTTGGTCTCCAGTGTAGAAACGGCTCCGGCTACGGTCCTTTTGGACTGTGAGGTATACCCGGTAACCACAATTTCAGCCAGTGAGGTTACACTCTGACTAAGATTAATATCGATCTGTGAGCGGTTTTGGATAGGTATGGTTTGTGTCTGGTACCCAATGAAAGAAAAAACAAGGTTTTCCTCACCGGTAGAAACAGAAATGCTATAATATCCATTGATATCAGTAATGGTACCTGTACTGGTGCCTTCCACCAGTACATTAACCCCTGGCAGCGGGTCAGTGCTATCTCCGTCCAAAACTTTGCCTGTTACCTGTACCTGTGCCTGCACATGACTCATCAGCAAGCTCAGTACAAAGTTAAGGATCAACACTTTTGTAATTAGTCTAAGTATTACCATAAGCATAAAGGTTTGATTTAAGAACCTCAAATTATGGTGGTTCCATGAAATACGAACAGAGAAACGTTTCAATAGCACAGGACATTTGAAGCAATGGAATGTTAACTTAAATGTAGAATGCTGATTATCAGTGTGTTCAATCTAGCTTCTGCGAGGCTATGACGGACGGGAGGATCCAGGTGTGATCCCAGGGATTGCCCTTGAATTTAGTGTTATCTATTCTTCGGCTTCGTTGCCCGGCTGTAGATATTCGGAAGGTTTGACCCCAAACTGCTTTTTAAAACAATCCCTGAAATATTGAAGATCGTTGAAGCCCACCTGGTAGGTAATTTCAGCGATGGTGAGCTGGTCCTGTCTGATCAGCTGCGCTGCTCTTTTCAGGCGTACCGAACGTATGAATTCGTTGCCCGATTGTCCTATAAGGCCCTTGAGTTTACGGTAAAGCTGTATACGGCTCAGGCCGAGGTGCTTGCACAGATCGTCGATCTGGAAACCGGAATCCGACATGTTTTCCTCCACACAGTTTACAATCTTCTTCAAAAAGCTCTCATCTGCGTTGGATATCGCTACATGCTTCGGGTTGAGATTGACCGTTTTGTTGTGAAGCACCTGCTCCTTGAAGAGCTGACGTGATCGCAGGATGTTTTTGATCCTCAGCTCCAGTAATTTCGGATTAAATGGTTTTGTGACATAATAATTGGTCCCTGTTTCAAAACCTTTTTCCACACTATCACCCGAGGCCTTCGCCGTAAGCATGATCACAGGGACATGACTTGTCTTTTCGTCCTGCTTTAGTTTTTTGCAGAGCTCGTAACCGTCAAGTCCTGGCATCATTACATCAGTGATGATCAGGTCGGGGATCTGCTCGCGGGCCAGCTCCAGCGCAGCCAGTCCGTCCTCAGCTTCCAGTATGCGATATTTTGTTTCGAGGAATTCAACTATAAAGGATTTTACCTCAGCGTTGTCTTCTGCAATTAAGATCAGCGGCAGGTCATTTTCCTGTGTGTCACTTATATTCTCACGCTCCTTGAAAAGCCCGTTCTTACCCATTTCTTCCAGCTCCATTATGGAATCCGCGCTAAGGCCATATTCCGGTGGTTCGCTGGATATTTCTTCAGGTTTAAGATGCTCGCCCCCCATAGGCAGAGTAACAGTGAACTGTGTACCATGCCCCGGTGTGCTGTTCACCTCTATTTTTCCCTTGTGTAACTCCACCAGCTCCTTGGTCAGCGCCAGACCTATACCGGTTCCCTTAAATTCATCATTACCACCACGATAATACCGGTTGAAGATCAGGTCCAGCTGGTCCTTACGGATGCCAATGCCGGTATCTTCCACCCCGATGGTGATATGATTGCCTGTCGTCCGGACCGAAAGTTCTATCTTGCCAAACTCAGGGGTATATTTAAAAGCGTTGGATAGTAGATTGATCAGCACTTTTTCCAGTTGATCTTTTTCAAAAAAGACTATGACCGGTGTTTGCGGCAGGTTTATTTTATAGTTGATGTATTGCTTATCGGCGTAGTTAACAAAGGAATAGGCGATGGGATGGATGAATTTTACAATGTCCTGTTCCGTAGCGTTGAGTTTCATGCTGCCCGACTCCAGCTTAGACAGGTCCAGGATCTGATTGATCAGCCGGAGCAGCCTTTCAGCATTTCGTAGCATCACTTTTATCTGCTTTTTGTATCTCGTGCCACCTTCATCGAGATAAAGGGCCTTTAACGGGCTGATGATCAGGGTGAGCGGGGTTCTGAATTCGTGAGAGATGTTGGCAAAGAAGCGGGACTTCAGGGCGTCCATGTCCTGCATTTTGGTAAGCTCCATGTGCTCCATTTGAAGCTCACTTTTCAATCTTTCACGGTTGATGATATTCCTTCTCCCCAGATAGAGGATCAAAAAGAAAACAGAAGCATATATGGTATAGGCCCAGTTGCTGAAATACCATGGCCGGGCGATGATCACCTTTATCTGAGCGCCCTCCATGTTCCAAAGGTTATCATTGTTGGATGCTCTTACCTTAAACACATATTTCCCTGGAGATACGTTGGTATAAAAGGCGCTGTTGCGATTTCCTACATGCTGCCACTGATGATCATAGTTCTCCAGCTTGTACTCATACTGATTTTTGATGGTCTGTGAGTAGTTAAGTGAAGAAAACTCAAAGCTGAAATTATTTTGATCATAGTTCAGGCATATCAGTGAATCTACAATGATGTTTCCATCCAGGGGTGAGTTTTCTCCTGCTTTTACCTCTTCATTGGAAAGAGAGAACCGGGTGATGTGTACCGGCGGGATATTTTCATTTTCTTTTTCCAGCACCTGTGGATGGAACATGTTGAACCCATTGATACCTCCAAAAATGAGCGTCCCGGAGGTGGTTTTATAGCTGGATGCCTTGTAGAATTCAAGAGATTGAAGTCCATCTGTTTTAGTATATTTTTCGACCTCGTGGCTTACAGGGTCGTATTTTGCCAGTCCCTGGTTGGTACTTATCCATAGCTTGCCGGAATCATCTTCTTCAATACTGTAAATAACATTGCCGGGAATACCCTTGTTCTCATTGGTCACCAGGAAAGTGTCGTTCTCCTGGTATTTGTTCAGACCGCCACCTTCTGTGCCGATCCAGAGATTACCCGCTTTATCTTCGAACAATGAGGTGATCGTATTGTGGCTAAGCCCTGAAGTAGCGCCGGCTGTATACCTGTAATTCCTGACTTCCGTGATCTCAAATGAGTTGTTCATCCTTATCCTGTCAAGTCCGTGGCCCTCCGTCCCCAGCCAATAATATCCCCGGTTATCCTGGAGAATACATCGCACGTAGTTACTCGTGATACTATTGTCTTCATTACTCAGATAGTGGTAGTATCGCCCGGTTTCAGGGTCCAGCCGATCAAGGCCCACGCGAAAGGCAAGGATCCAGATCTGACCCTTGTTGTCCTGGTACAGGTCGTAAATGTCATTGCCGGAAGGCGAGTTATTATTACCTGGGTCATGTTTAACATGGATAAAAGTATCTGACCCAGGCCTTTTTATATTAATGCCTCCATTCCATGTGCCCACCCAAAGGTTGTTTTTATTGTCCATCAGCAGGCTTACAATGGCATCACTGGACAACCCTGAGCTCGTGAGCGGATCGTTTTTGTAATGCCGGAACCGATGACGCTCAGGGTCAAAGTGATTTAGTCCTCCGCCATCGGTACCTATCCACAGGGTTCCGTCTTTATCTTCTGCAAACGAACTCACCAGACCATAACTGAGCCCCTTACCAGTTACTTTACTTTGCAGAACGGCCTGGAACTTCTGTTCGTGGGGATCTACCTTATTGATCCCTTTATGATGTATTCCTAGCCATATTGTGCCGGTACGATCCTCAGTAATCGCCCATATTGAGTTGCCACTGAGGCTGTATTCGTCCTGGATCTGGTGGGTATAATGATTGATGTCGTATGTGGTCAGGTTGATAACAAACAGCCCCTCATTTTCAGTGCCTACCCATAACAGCCCATGCCGGTCCTCGCATATGGATAATATTACAGCTTTGGCCAGCCTGTCCCCCAGGGTTTTGTCTTTCACCTCTATCGGCCTGAACGTATATCGTCCGTTTTTCTCATAAATGACCTCCTGTACCCCAAGGGCTCCTACCCAAAGTGATCCCCTTCTTCCCAGGTGCAGGGACCGGATGCTGTTGCTGGTAAGACCGTTTTCCTTTTGGGTAAGATTGTAGTTTACAAAGCGGTTGCCCTTACTGTCAAAAAGGCTCATGCCGTTGCCCATGGAGCCAATCCACAGATTCCCGTATTTATCTTCCTGTATAGCAGTTATGTGATTATCTGCTATGCTAAAGGGATCGTCCTTATTGGCATAGTACCGGACAAACGTACCCGTATGATAGTCCAGTTTATTAAGGCCACCATTTTCTGTTCCTATCCATATATCCCCCCTGCTATCCTCGTACACATCATTAATGAAATTATCACTCAGGCTTGTGGCGTCATAAGGATCATGCCGGTAATTCCTGAATTTGTCCTGATTGTACAGGTAATGGCTTAATCCACCTCCCAGGGTGCCTATCCACAGATCTCCTTTCCGGTCTACAGCTAAAGACCTTATCAGACTATGACCTATGGAGGTACTGTCACCTGCTACGTGCTTATAGGTGGTAAAGCGGAGACCATCATAACGGTTAAGCCCATATCGTGTGCCAAACCACAGAAAGTCATGATAATCCTGCACGATGGATGTAATGGTATGCTGCGACAGCCCTTTGGGTACTCTGAAAAAGCGTGTTTTATTATTTTGAGCAAAGAGGGTGGAGCATGCAAATATTAAGATGAATAGCATACATCTCATATATGCATGTTACAGGAAAAAGGCTGTATTTACAATAGTATGATATATTTATCCTTTGTGTTTGCAACATATACCAAACTGGAAGGGGGTGTTTTTTTCTAGCTTTATACCGTTTTAATGGCATGGGAAAATACTATCGGATATGAAGAAAAATATAGTTAGTGTCTTAATTGCTGCTCTTTTTACGGTCTTTGGTCTCTTTGTTCTTTCGCTTAGTCCTGAACGCAGTTCTGGTGATGCTTTTGATGCCCGGGTACAGAAGCTCCTTGGGAAAATGACACTGGAGGAGAAAGTGGGTCAAATGACGCAGGTCACGATTGACCTTATACTGAAAGATGACAAGACGAATGAGATTGATGAGCAAAAATTACGTTATGCGGTTGTTGAAAAGAATGTAGGGTCTATCCTGAACGTAAAAGGACATGCCTACACGCTGGACACCTGGCATACCATACAGCGCAGCATCCAGGAACTGGCAATTTCCGAAACTCCCAACAAGATCCCGGTTTTGTACGGTATAGACGCCATACATGGAAACAATTATGTAAAAAGTTCAACACTTTTCCCTCATAACATAGGTATGGCGGCCACCCGTGACCTGTCGCTGGCTAAAAGAGTGACTGAGGCCACTGCTGCGGAGACGCGCGCTACGGGCATCCGCTGGAACTTTGATCCAGTGCTGGGCCTTGGCAGGCAGCCGCTTTGGTCGAGGTTTGAGGAAACCTTTGGGGAGGATGTGTACCTGGTTTCCACGCTGGGCGAGGCGACCATAAAGAGCTATCAGGGAGAAAGTATGGATCAGCCGCTGAATGTGGCTGCCTGTATGAAGCACTTCATAGGATATTCACTACCCCTGTCGGGCAAGGACCGAACGCCGGCCCATATACCTGATAATGTATTGAGGGAATACCTGCTGCCTCCGTTTGAGCATGCGGTTGAGGCTGATGTGGCTTCGGTAATGATCAATTCCGGCGAAATAAATGGAGTCCCCGTCCATGCCAGCTCATATTACCTCACTACTCTGCTGAGAGAAGAGCTGGGATTTAAGGGTGTGGCTGTATCCGATTGGGAAGACGTCATACGATTGCATACGCGCCACCGGGTAGCTGCTTCACCAAAAGAGGCAGTCAGGCTGGCTGTGGAGGCAGGACTGGATATGAGCATGGTGCCATTGGATTTTTCATTCTACGATCTGCTTCTCGACCTGGTAAGGGAAGGTACTATACCTGAAAAACGCATTGATGAATCCGTGGCCCGTATTCTGAAGCTTAAGTTTAAACTGGGACTGTTCTCGGATCCTTTTCCCGAAGAAGAGGCTATCCAAAGATTCGGACTTCCGGAATACAAGGACGTGGCGCTGGAGGCAGCAGAAAAAAGTATGACTTTGCTGAAAAATGAAAATAATGTGCTTCCGATACCTTCGTCATCAAAAATTCTCCTGGCGGGGCCGTCTGCGAATAATGTATCCTCACTTTTCGGAAGCTGGTCCTATACATGGCAGGGAAGGGATGAAGCTCACTATCCGGGCTCCATTCTTACCATTAAAGAGGCATTGGAGAATAAGGTAGGAACGGACAATGTACTATGCAGATCTGTACGGAATTATACAGATGAAAGGAATTTTGCCATAGGTCAGCTTCAGTCAGATGCAAAAAATGCAGATTATATAGTGCTGTGTCTGGGAGAAGATGCCTATGCTGAGTCACCAGGCGTTATTGACGACCTTACCCTGGATACAGATCAAATAGCATTGGCCGAAGGAGCCGTAGCCACGGGCAAGCCCGTCATACTTGTTCTTCTTCAGGGAAGACCACGTGTGATCTCTTCCATTGAAGGTGGAATGCAGGGGATCCTGCTGGCGTACCGGCCTGCTTCAAAAGGAGCTGAAGCTATTGTAAATACATTGCTGGGAGAGAACAATCCTTCCGGGATACTTCCATTCAGCTATCCGCAGCATACTGGAGATGTCGTGCTGTATGATCACAAATACACGGAGCGGATCAGGGAAGACATTCCCAATACTTACGGCGATGGTGGATACAGACCGCAGTGGGACTTCGGTCATGGACTAAGCTATACGACATTTGAATTCGGAGATCTGACCATTGATAAGGCTACATTCACAGAAGATGAATCTGTTACGTTGACCATCGGAGTCACCAACACCGGAAGCCAGGGAGGTGATGTAGCCGTTGAATTGTACGCCCGCGACCTCTATGCATCCATTACTCCGAATTTCAAGCGTTTGAAACGATATGAAAGGGTTAGTCTAAAGGGTGGTGAATCCCGGAAACTAACATTTACCTTGAATGCTACCGATCTGTCCTTTATCAATGTTGCCGGAGAAAGGATCACGGAGCCCGGTGTCTTTGAATTTATGGTGGGTACAAAAACAGTTAGTGCTGAGCTGTTGGGAAAAGGATCCTGAATAACCACTGGATATGTGAAGACCACCCTTCGTGACGTCGAACAGGTACGAGGGGTGGTTGTATTATCAGAAAATACCTTTGTTCAGCTCGGTCAAAGCTTCCTTTTTATAATTGGTATCGATGAGTAGTGAAATATTGTTCCGGCTACCCCCGTAAGAGACCATTCGCACCGGAATATCCGGGATAGCATCGAAAATCTTCATCAAAACACCTTTCTTCTCTGAAACCATATTCCCTACAATACAAATAATGGACTGATTTTCATCAACTTCGACAGTGCCGAAGGTCTTCAGTTCTTCTACGATTTTGGTGACATGGGTCTTTTCGTCAATGGTGAGTGAAACGGCTACCTCTGAGGTAGTGATCATGTCGATCGGGGTCTTGTATTTTTCAAATACCTCAAATACCTTTCTCAGGAATCCGTGTGCCAGCAACATCCGTGTGGATTTGATCTTAATAGCTATAATCCCGTCTTTGGCGGCTATGGCTTTGATATCAGCTATGGTTGAGGGTACTCCGATCAGCGTGCCTGTGGCATTTTCGTCCATTGTACTTTTAAGTCGCACGCGTATGCCATATTTCTGTGCAGGCAAAATGGAGGAAGGGTGCAGGATCTTGGCACCGAAATAGGCCAGCTCCGCAGCCTCATCAAAGGTAAGCTCATCTATGGGGTGGGTATCCTTTACTACCCGGGGATCATTGTTATGCATACCATCGATGTCAGTCCATACCTGTACTTCGTCTGCATTAATGGCTGCTCCTATCAGGGAAGCGGTGTAATCGCTGCCACCCCGCTTGAGGTTATCTGTTTGGCCCTCTGGATTCCTGCAAATGAATCCTTGTGTGATATAGAGGGAGCTTTTGCTTTTCTCTATCAAACCGGACAGTTTCACTCCAATGTTTTCCACCTCCGGCTCGCCCGCCTTGTCTATAGTCATAAAATCAAGTGCGGGCAGCAACACATTCTTATGTCCGGCTTCGTTCAGATAGAGATGGAACAGATTTGTGGATATCAGCTCCCCAAAGGCAAGCAGAGTCTTGTTGTTGCCCTCATTGAAATCGGGAATAAGCGTGAGCGTACTGATCTGATGAAAAAGGTCTTCTACAATGCGATTACCAGCAGCCCTGCCTTCATCTGTTGAAAACAGGCCTTCTACGAATGCGTCATACTTCTCCTTCAGGTCATCGGTGAGCTTTTTGGCCAGATGCTGTTTGTGACTGAGCAATAGCTCGCCGATTTCCACAAGTGTATTGGTAGTGCCTGCTACTGCAGAAAGTACCACTATTTTGTCAGTGGGATCAGCAGTAATAAGTGTAGCTACCTTGTGCATCCTCCCGGGAGTACCTACGGATGTACCACCGAATTTGTAAATGACCATTCTTCTGATTTTTTAAACAGTGCGCAAAATTAAGAATCTGGATGATTTATTATAAGCAGGATGTCCGGATCGACGGTTTTTTAAAGGATTTTGAATAAAAGCAGGTGTTTTTGGAAATTCTTGAAATGTACCCGGGTATTTTGGAAGGGTAATTTGAGGTATTGTAACAACGCAGAATAGTGTTTTGGTATTATTCCCGAAGGAGTACGGTTATAATGACGATTTTGATTGAGTGCAGAGCTTTTTAAGCATTCCATGCAAGGGCATCAGCAGTACCAGCTTCATAAAAAAAGGGGCTCATCGCCCCTCTTTATCATCTATAGTCAAATCCATGGATCACTTTTTGTTGTCATCCACTTCCTCAAATTCGACATCGGATACGTCATTGCCTCCACTTCCACCTTCTTCTGCTCCCGCAGCAGCTCCGGCGTCAGGTCCTGCCTGGGCGCCTCCCGAAGCAGCATACATTTCCTGCGCGGCACCTTCCCATGCCTTGTTCAACGCTTCCATAGCTGTATCGATGGTGGCCAGATCCTGTGACTGATGCGCTTTTTTGAGCTCTTCCAGTGCGCCATTGATCTTTGACTTATTATCATCCGACAGCTTGTCTCCGTATTCCTTCATCTGCTTTTCTGTCTGGAAGATCAGTGAATCAGCAGCATTGACCTTGTCCACTTTTTCCTTCGCCTGTTTGTCAGCATCGGCATTGGCCTGCGCTTCCTGTTTCATTTTTTCGATTTCCTCTTCTGTAAGTCCTGAGGAAGCCTCTATCCTGATCTTTTGCTCCTTGCCAGTACCCTTGTCTTTGGCAGACACATTAAGTATACCGTTGGCATCTATATCGAAAGTAACTTCGATCTGAGGTACACCTCTTGGTGCCGGCGGTATTCCGTCCAGGTGGAACCTTCCAATGGTCCGGTTGTCTGTGGCCATCGGTCTTTCTCCCTGAAGGACATGTATTTCTACGGATGGCTGACTGTCAGCGGCTGTAGAGAATACTTCTGACTTTTTGGTAGGAATAGTGGTATTGGATTCTATGAGTTTGGTAAAAACACCGCCCATCGTTTCAATACCCAGTGAAAGGGGAGTCACATCCAGCAAAAGCACATCTTTTACTTCTCCGGTAAGCACTCCACCCTGAATTGCGGCTCCTACAGCTACCACCTCGTCAGGATTCACGCCTTTGGAAGGTTTCTTTCCAAAGAACTTCTCCACTTCTTCCTGTATCCTCGGGATCCGGGTAGAACCACCCACAAGGATCACTTCGTCAATTTCAGAAGCGCTCATATTGGCATCTTTCAGGGCTATCCTGCAGGGCTCCATGGACCTTTTGATGAGATTATCTGCAAGCTGCTCGAATTTGGCCCTTGACAGCTTTCTTACCAGGTGCTTGGGTACACCGTCCACAGGCATGATGTAGGGCAGATTGATCTCTGTTTCTGTAGAACTGGATAATTCTATTTTGGCTTTTTCAGCAGCTTCCTTCAGTCTTTGAAGCGCCATCGGATCTTTTCTCAGGTCAATGTTTTCATCCGCGAGAAACTCTTCAGCAAGCCAGTTAATGATCACCTGATCAAAGTCGTCCCCACCGAGGTGGACATCACCATTGGTTGATTTCACTTCAAAAACGCCATCACCCAATTCAAGAATGGAGATATCAAAGGTACCACCACCAAGGTCGTACACCGCTATTTTCATGTCGGCATTTTTCTTGTCCAGTCCGTAGGCGAGTGCTGCGGCAGTTGGCTCATTGATGATCCTTTTTACATCCAGCCCGGCGATCTGACCCGCCTCCTTGGTAGCCTGACGCTCGGCATCATTAAAATAAGCCGGAACGGTAACTACCGCTCCCTTGATCTCCGTGCCCAGGTAATCTTCAGCAGTCGACTTCATTTTTTGAAGGATCATCGCTGAGATCTCCTGAGGAGTATAATTTCTGTCACCTATTTTTACCCTTACTGTATCGTTGTTCCCCTTTTCAAGCTCGTAGGACACCGTCTTTAATTCGGAACCCACTTCCGAGTATTTTTTGCCCATAAATCTTTTAACAGAAATTACGGTGTTTTTTGGATTGGTAATGGCCTGTCGTTTGGCAGGGTCGCCCACTTTTCTCTCCCCCTTTCCATCATCCAAAAAACCAACGATAGAAGGTGTTGTTCTCCTTCCTTCACTGTTAGGAATCACCACCGGCTCATTACCCTCCATCACAGCAACACACGAGTTGGTAGTTCCTAAATCGATTCCAATAATTTTTCCCATGATCGTTATTACTTAATAGTATTAGTATTCAATAAAGTTTTCCTCAAAGTACTTGTCTTTGATCAATGGTTGTGCCAACTGTGTTTTAATGACATAATGGCAGGGATTGGTTTGAAGCTCTAAAGTTGAAAGTTCAAATCCTGCAGCATTGATAATAGAATACCCGTATGCAGTATAAATTAAAAGGTGAGCAATACGGATAACTGCCAGTTATTGGTAATCTGGTCAATTTCATTGGATACATCATCAATGTCGGTAATCCCACCTACATATCTGCCAACAAACCCAACATTTGCCGATGCCATTATTTCCAACCCGATAGCTAAAGCCAGATTGATTGAAGTTGTTTCGTCAGTAACGCTGACGCCATTAACTTTTGTTCCTCCCACAAGGTATGATAGCTCTGGACCTCCATGAATATTGAGGGCCTCATGAATATAGTATTTCACCATAACCGGAAGGGCGATATAATTGTAATCGACGTCGGGCTCGAAACCATGGCCAGAGTATTGAAGTTCAGGTTGAATTGCTACCACATTGGAAATCATAGCGTTATAAACGATACCAAAGTGTGGTTTAATTGCCCTGTCCGGGGTTGAAGAACCTCCTCCTCCGGAGAATTTTTGCGTGACGAAGTTTATGCCACCCTTAATTCCAAAATAGTTATCCTGGCCATGTAGACTGACAGTCATGAAGATAGAAAACAAAGTAAAAAGACAGATTTTTTTCATTCGGGTTAATTTTTAGATTAAACAATGGTTCGAATATAAAACAAGTTAATATCCAAAATTGTCTGGCAAATCTGCATTGATCAGTGATAAGCCGACTCAGGGATGTTCCAACACGGCAAATGAATTTTGAATTTTGCGGCACGGTCGTTCCAATTTCCAGAGGTGCAAAATTAGGCGTATTTCAACCACTTTTCTATGTTTCCTATACGCCGGAATCTTTAATAATTTGTGTTTTCAAGGGCTTTGAGAATGTCTGCACGGAATTTTAAACTGATGACGTCAGGGGAGTATTTTGATCAAATATCAGGTGATGTTGCTTGGAAACTTTTAAATGCGTTTGCCCCGAACTTTGAACTTTCAACGTAGAACATTGAACGAATTACCC
>LYSV01000129.1 GCA_001657315.1 Flammeovirgaceae bacterium BBD 1991-12
CACCCGGCATGGGGGAGGGCGCAGGATAATCACCTAAGAAGGTATAATTTACCAAATCCGTTTTTAAAGGCCTTATCTGCCGCGGTACTTCTGCGATCCAGATTCTGCCCGTTTTGCCTTACAGTCACTTTATACAGATATACACCGTTGGCCAATTGATCACCGAATTCGTCCTTTCCATTCCACGAAAAATCGGAGATATTATTGCCAATACGGATGGGGCCCAGTTCATCCTGGGTGATCTCCCTCACGATCTTTCCGGACACCGTCATGATCTGGATCTTTATCTCATCGGGTATTTCACTTCCGGTAAGCGTAAATACAAATCGGGTATTGGTGGAAAAAGGATTCGGATATGGATAGAAATTGGTAACGGCAGATTCATTGACCACCTCAAAGTTGATGGACCAGGGTTCTACTCCTGAGGGATTCCCACTGGCGTCGTCTGCTTCTATTCTAAGGGTATAGATACCGTCTTCCAGCCGATCAGGCTTATATTCTATGCTGAAATCCTGGTCCTCACCAGCCGGAGTCCACTGTACATTTTCAGAAGACAGAGCAATCCGCTCAAAAGTGCATTCCTCACAGGGAAACTTCAGGAATATGTTTACCCCTACCGTATCGGCTTTTAGAATAAAACGATTTTCATCCTTTAGTTTAACTGAGATGAGGGGACTTGGAGATACAATATCACCATCGAGGATATATTCTCCATCAAAAACAACATCAATAACCGGATTGATCTCATCCCGCTCTACCGTAAGCACCCCGGACAGGTCCACTACATTGTTGTCATAGTAGATCTCAGGGGTTAGGGAAGGGTTTACAAACACATTCAGATCGTTTTGCCCGGTTTTGCCAACAGTGTTTATATCGATCGTAAAAACAGTGGTGTCGTTTGGTAAGGGGGAGCTGATCTTCTTTTCCAGCGTAGTCAACTGCCGCCGGTCCGTATTAAAGATCCCTGATCTGACAGTGAGTGAATCCGGAAAACCAAGATCGCTGATGTTCCAAAAGCCAAATTCCCTTGCATACTCCTGCCCCTCCTGCCGGGTTTCAGAGAGATTTTCCTTGTCAAACGGTAGTAGAATACCCTCAGGCACACCGGAATAAAGCACCATCCATTTGTCTAACTGTGGCGGAGTAAGGTTATCATTATCCGACAGGTTTACCCTGAGCTTAAGATAGGGATAGGTACCGGCATCGATCGAAGAGATATCCGTGACCGGATCGGTCAGCCCATTGAAAATGATACTTTCATTACCTTCCAGGGATACACCGATGACATCAAAGGAATATTGATCTGTAACCGGTTGCTCCGAAATTTCCGCTGATTTCATTAAGGTCTGCCAGGAAGAAGCTGGTCCGATGACGTTGGAAAGAATGGTGCCATTCGGCAATACACCTGTGATCTGCGTGGCGTAGGTAAGTTGTTGTTCCGGAGCAGGGCTTTCAGTAGTTCGGATCACTGTAGCGCTGCCCGGCGGAGCACCTTTTTGCCCAAGTATGATGACAGGTTCTCCGTCCTGAAGGTCTTCGATGGTAGTGGATGCGATCCCCAGTTCCTCAAGTTTTGTTTTCACCGAAGCAGACCATGACGAAAAAGCAGGGTCTCCGATACTGAAGAGCAAAACACTGTCCCCCATATTCACATTGTTTACATATTCTATGAGATTCACCGTTCCGGACTCCAGTTGATTGGACCTGAAACTGTTGATCACCTGGGGGCTGCGGCCACAACTGCGACGGTCTGCGAGTGATAAAAATATACCTATATACGGACTGGCAGTAATACGGTCGAAAGCGACAAGGTTGATCGTGTTGTTAAGGCAAAAAACACCGTTGTCTATAATGTATTGAATATTATTGAGCCTCAGTGAAATGTTCAGCAAAGAGTCGGAACTATTGGGATCGCCACCATTGGGCAGGAGCTCATTATCACCCCCCAGGGTCAGAACATTGATATCCAGTGGGGTTCTCAAAAACTCAAATCTCTTATTGTCAGGATTACTTTGCAGCCCTGTCAACTGGTTTTCATTGATCTGTTCAAAAACACTTTGCGACCACCCTTCCGGACTGTTTCCTATATATGTGAATGAACTGGTTACCCATTCAACATTTTCTCCAGGTTGGGGTTGTGCAAATCTGGAACGCCAGAAATATACCACGCTGTCATTGGCCGGGATATCAGCCAATAGGTTGGTTTCCCACAAGGCCAGCAGTTCTGCTCTGATGGTATTGGTCTTTTTGAATGGACTGTCAAAGGCTGCTACTGTATCGAGTTCTATCAGAAAGTCACGGTCTCCCTCCAGCAGGTCTGTGGACTGGGCCAGCAGCCTGACCGGTTGGGTACTCACAATCCCATAATTGACGGGGTAAAGATTTTGAGTACCGAAGGACTGGATGAATACATCTACGGAAGTCGAGTTGTTATTCTCATTCAGCTCACTGATATCGTCCATCGCGTCAAGTGTAACGGCAAAGCGGTTGTTACCAAATCCATTTTCACCTGACCGCCGGACCACAAGCACCAGTGTATCCTGAAAGGGAACAGGTGCGTAAATGGAATCATACTCCAGCACACTGCCACTACTTAACGTCCGGGATATGTTTACCCGTAGCGAATCGCCGGAAGTTCTGCCAAAGTTCCTGACGATCATCTTCACCGCAAAAGAGTCTGCCAGTGATGTGACCGGCTCATCGTTAAAAGAATCAAGAAATACATTGTTGGCGGAGATCTCATAATCGGGTATCTCCGGTCCGAACAGCCTCACCGCCGGATCCCCCAGCAGCAGCATCTGCTGTGCCTGGGTAATGTTTATAGGGGAGGCTGAATTTATGCTCATGTATCGTATCACAGTCTCCTTTTGAATGTCACCGATAGGTTTACTCACAAAGACCGAATCTCCATAACCAACCTCATAAAAAACATCTGAATATTCCCTTAGTCCGTTTTCAAAACCAAAAAAGGAATGGGCGATAAAACCCAATGCTCCACGATTGGCGGCCACTATCCAGTCTTCCCCAAACAGAACATCGGGCTGAAAGAACTGTCCTGCATTGCAACCGTTGATGAGGAACATAGGGTATTTACCCGTATTATTGTAGCCCTGGGCAGGGTCGGTAACAAAACCAATATCTATGTCTGTTATTCCTGGTGAAGAATGGCCGTAAAAGGTGACAAGGTTCACACCTTCATTCAGCTCCTCTGCTATGTTGATCGGTTCTACCGGCCCTATCAGCGTTTTTTGTATGGTATTTACTGCCCCTCCCAAAAAGTCATCCTCCGCTATTGATGCAAAACCGTTCATATAGCCCAAAAATCTGGCAAGCTCACTTTCACGAATACCTCCGCTCAAATGAAGTAATGTCTTTCTCCAAAGATCGTTAAAGGGCAATGTCTCCGTCTCCCTTACCTTGTCAAGATAAGCCACCACTTCTGCCGAAGATTTGGCAGGCAATCTACCTACAGGAACTGCCGGGTCAAACTCAGTCCCGTCGAGTCCGGCGGTAAACACCATATCAGAGCCGGGAAAACCGGCCGGTGGCACCAGATCTCTGACCTGAAAGGTTTGGTTAAACTTGGTCACATTTATAAAGCCAGTGGTATTTCTATGGAAATCAACCGCCGGACTTAACCCCTTACCGACGAGGAAAAGGTATTTCGGATCACCCTGATCGATCAAATACTCCATAAACCTATAGATCGCCCGGGGACTGGTCTCTCCAAAATTGAACTGATCGTATAACTGGTCCATGTCCACCACCAGTGTATCGAAGCTTCCACCCGGCTCACTTGCCCTGTAGCCGGCATAGGCCCTGACAGGATCATCAATACCTGCCGCCGGTGTCATTAAAAGTTTATGACTTATGACAATATAATCCGGTCCGGCAGCATTAATATTTCGAAAACCGACCCTTTTCACCACAGGTGTTTTAAAGCCACCTTCATTATTCACATGAAGTTGTTTTTCTATGGCTGTGCCGTCCAGAATAAGGTCTGCCGTACTTCCAGAAAGGTTGTAGCCTATGCGAACCACATTATCCGGATCAGTGATGTCGTAAATTCCGGAATTGCTCAGTACATTATCAATGACCACAAAAGACTTGTTTCCGGGATTAGCAGCCAGATTGAACGTTTTATCGTCTGATCCTGCATCAAAATCCTGAGGGAATCTCAGACGAACATAGGACGTGCTGATCAGGTCGTTGCCTCCACTCACTCCGAGGGCTGCCACTCTTACTGCCAGCGTACCGGATGTCAGGTCTATATCGGACCAGTTCAGCGCCGAGGAGAACAGTTCTGCATCGAAATTGGAAAACTGGACGGTACCCAATGACCTGAGGCTACCAGCACCCGGCCCCACAAGAATTTCAACATTATGCACGAGGTTGTCCCTTCCCACCAGCAACACATCCAGTTGAGGAGTACCTGCTGCCTGATCTTCATTAGCTATCCCACCCACTGAGAAATTACTGACCTGATTTTCCTGTATCGCATTACTGGTCCATCCTTCCCCTACGTCAAAATGAGTGAAACGGATCACCTCGCCCGAGGCGAAGCCCAGCCCGAGGGAGTAGTCTTCTACCTTAAGATCAAGAATGTCTTCCGTATGCGCCTCCTCTGCCGGCAAACCGCCAACATTGTTTTCCGTGAAACTCGCCATCCGCTTTCCATTGCCAGGCGTAAGCCGGAAGGTCAGAAAATAGGCCGATGTGTCACTAAAAATGTTATAAAAGGTATGCGGCTGTGCAGTCGATGGTCTGTACAGGTCGGCATCAAGGGTGCCATCGTTCTTCCTGCCATAGAACTCAATAAAATCCGTCGTATTAAAAACAGCATCACCCTGGCCTTCTACGTAAATAGCCTGTTCCTCTCCCCGGTGATACAATTGCAGTCGTCTCGGATCAGTGGTCAACGGAAAGCCGGCGCTCAGCAGATCCGCATAGGTGATCCTGTGGATACCATCTTCTACCACGGATACTTTAAAATACTGCTGATCAAAGTTGATCCACTCATTGCCATAGTCCTGAGCAGAAACCACATACCAAAGCGGTAGCAAAAACAATATGATCAGGTATTTTTTCAATCCAAACCTGCTTTTACTGAAAACACATGACTATACAATGATTCCGATTGGTCTCCGATGTCGGTAAGGGCATAGTCCACTGTAATTTTCTTAACATTGAACCCCAGTCCGAAGTTAGGCTGGAATGTGTGATATGTTGAGCTGTCAAAATCCTTTACTTCCTGTACGTCACCTGCTCCGAAACGCAAAAAGACCATCTGCTTGTAATTCATCTCCAGAGCCATTGCCGGATCCACGGATATAAGATCCGACTTAATAAGAACATTCCTTCGGCCATCAAAAGAAGAAACAAGATCCAATGCTACTTCCAGACCAAATCGGGAGTGAACGGGAAAATAACGTGCTACGCCCAATGTTGCCCGGGGAAGGGTGATCTCTACCGAGTTATCCGGGATCTCATTGCCTGTCTGTGTATAAACGTCAAATACCAGGCTGGAATTATGGCTCCAGGCATTGAATGTGCCGGTGATGTCATTGATCATCAGCCCGAATTTCCAATCCCGGTGGTCCATCTGAGCGCCCACATCAAGTCCAAATCCCCATGCATTGGCAAAATTTCCTGCAATTCTGTGAATGACTTTAAAATTGGCTCCCATTTTCAGCCCATTCAATACCGGCAGCTTTCTGGCATAGGAAATAAGAAAAGCATAATCAGCAGCTGAAAAGAAGCGGATATTATCATAATTGATAGCGCCGTTGGCATCATAGAGAAAACGTGTATCGGGGATATCATCAATGGCAAAACGGATCAATGACAGCGCCAGGTGGCTGGACGAATCTATGGGAGTAGCAAAAGCGGCGTAGTCATACTGGGCTATGCCTGCAAAATACTCCGCATGCATCAGCGAAAACTCATACTTATTCCGGATATTGAGCAGCCCGGCAGGATTCCAGTAGCCGGCCGTTACATCTGAAACGTTTGCCACCTGATTACCTGACATGGCCAGACCGCGCGCTCCTACTCCTATGGCAAGGAATTCATTGCTGAATTTGGGTGCACTGGTTTGAGCGATCACTCCTCCCCACAATAAAAAAACCAATGCAATAGAAAGTAAAAATCTGATCATTAATCCCCTCTCCGTCCTTTCATGTAAATATATTAAAAGTGACGGCATCTCCTCTTTCCTGTCCACAATATATACTGAATTATTTACACACGTAACAGTTTTAAGCCTGTTTTGATAAGATTTTTAATCATATCAAGTGCCGTGCCTGCGCATGGTATACTTCCCTATGTATTTCACAAACAACTGAGCATTTTCACAGCATTACATTGCAAGCTAATATTTTTTACTAAGTACTATGCAACACATAGTACCTTTTTGCGTATACTTGTATAACAAGGTCAAAAACTACCTTTTCATATTGATTACCAGGTCATTGAAAGAGGTGGGAACTTAAAATAAACAGTATGAATTTGGAAAATACACAGGTACAAATGCGGAAGGGTATCCTTGAATACTGCATTCTGCATATCATCTCACGGGGCGAGGTCTACGCCTCGGACATGCTGGAAGAGCTCACATCTGCTAAAATAATGGTTGTGGAAGGTACACTGTACCCATTACTTACCAGGCTGAGGAAAGCAGGGCTGGTGGAGTACAAATGGGTTGAGTCCAGTTCGGGTCCACCCCGTAAGTACTATACACTTACGGAGGAAGGTGGAAGTTTTTTGAAAAATCTGAATGCCACGTGGAAAGATCTTGTCAAATCCACCCGGCTCATCACCTCAAAAAAAACCACTGGTTAATCACACAAAAACTCAACCAATAAAGAACACGACAATGAAAAAAAATATAAGCATAAATATTAGCGGGATCATCTTTCACATCGAAGAGGACGCCTATGAAGAGCTAAAGGCGTACCTGGATTCCATCAATGAATACTTTTCTTCTTTTGAAGACAATCAGGAGATCATAGCCGACATTGAAAGCAGGATAGCTGAGATATTCCTGGCACGCTTAAATGAGGACAAGCAGGTGATCACTCAGGAAGATGTAAGAAACCTGATCGCGACCATGGGAAGTATTCGCGACTTTCAGGCAGTGGAAGAACCTGAGATCGAAGAAGAACCATCAGACCTGGGAGAAGATAAAACAACAACCTCAGAAGGCCCAAAAAGGCTTTTCAGAGATGATAAACGTAAGATCCTGGGTGGGGTATGTGCAGGCATTGCCCATTATTTCAATATTGATCCACTTTGGATACGTTTGATCTTCCTGCTGCTGCTACTCGGTTACGGCATCATATTTATCGTGTACATCATTATGTGGATCGTCATTCCGGGTAACGATACCCTTTCAGAGGACGAGAGCGTCAAAAAAATGTACCGCGACCCTGACAGTAAGGTACTTGGCGGGGTAGCATCAGGTGTAGCCGCCTACTTTGGTGTAGAAGTGGCAATCATAAGGCTCATCTTTGTCCTTTCGATCTTTCTGGGGGGTACAGGACTGATCATATACATCGTGCTTTGGATCATTCTGCCGGAGGCAAAATCCATTACTGACAAAGTAAAAATGAAAGGTGAGCCCGTCACCCTGTCCAATATTGAAACCAATGTAAAGAAGAACCTGAATGTCAAAGACGAAGACGATGAGAATATCTTTGTAAGGATACTACTGTTCCCGTTCCGGTTGATCGCTGCCATCATTACCGGTTTGGGCAGGATCCTCGGTCCGCTTATGTTGTTTTTGGTGGACTTCGTAAGGATCATCATAGGCATTTTCCTGATTTTCATTGGTCTGGTTGTAGTATTTTCCATGGTAGTTTCCCTTGGTGTCCTGCTGGGCATTTTCTCTGCCGGCGCCCTCGACCCTGAGCACTTCATCTGGGGAGACCTGGGTTTTCCTGTGGAACTGATCTCAAACAGCTTTCCGATGTTCACGGCCGTTGCAGCATTCCTGGTAGTGCTGGTCCCAAGCATTTTCTTTATGCTACTGGGATCCTCCATGATCGCCCGGCGGATCGTTTTCAACACCTCCACCGGATGGACATTGTTCGCTCTTTTCATCGTGAGTATCGCCATTTTAAGCGTTAACATACCTGGCATCGCCTTTAAATTCAGGGAGGATGGTGAGTATACAGTCACTAAAACCTATGATCTGGCGGATAAAACTGCTATCCTAAGGCTCAATGAGGTGGGGATGGAAGGTTATGAAGTAACAAGCCTCACCATTCGGGGATATGATGGTACCGAATACAAGCTTGAACAAAACTTCGAAGCCCAGGGTAGTTCGAGAAGAAATGCCATGGAGAATGCAAAAATGGTAACGTACCAGGTGGAACAGGAAGATTCAATACTGTATTTTGATTCCAATATAACCTTTGAAGATGACGCCATATTCCGGGCTCAGGAACTGAAAATGTACCTGTACATTCCGTACAACAGCGTGTTCATGATGGATGAGGAGCTGAGGCATATTATCAGAAACACGATCTATGTTAACGGGTATCGGGTTTCCGATATGGAAGACAACTTCTGGACCTTCAAGGAAGAAGACGGGCTGGTATGCCTGTCCTGCGAAGAGAACAATGATTACAACTCTACCGTACTGGAGGGTGAAACATACGATCGTACGATGCAGTTCAATGACTTTCAGGACGTTTACGTCAAGGGTGCATACACTGTAGACATCGTTAAATCCAACAAGTACATGGTACTGCTGAAGGGAAGAACTCCTGATCTGAACCAGGTAGAAATCCGGCAGGATGGCGACAAATTAAGGATATACTGGAATAAGCGATACGCCTACGACCGGTCGAGCATCAATAAAAAAGAGATCAAAATGGTTATAATGATACCGTATTTGCATGAACTGGAGCTCAGTGGAGCATCGAGGGTATATATTGACGACCTCAGACAGCGCGACCTGAGAATTGAGATAGACGGAGCCTCGTATGTAAAAGCGGACGTAAATATTGACAACCTGGAAATAGACGCTACTGGTGCATCGGAGATCGAGATAGAAGGCACTGGCATGGAACTGATGGCAGAGATCCGCGGAGCATCTCAACTGGACGCCTACAACTATGAGGTAAAAAGAGCCACCATTGATGCCAGTGGTGCGGCCAGCGCCAAAGCCTTTGTTACTGATGAGATCATCATGGACGAGTCCTTCATCAGCAACATTAAGTACAGAGGTGGTGCAAGAATAGTTCATGAAAGTAATGACAACTAGTCACCAGGGCCCGGATGCCAGGTTTTAAATACCAGTTGATCAGAGACCAGCATCCGGTACCTAATAAATTGATCCAATAACAACACTCAGGGCCATGAATATCGGCCCTTTTTTATTTACTTTACGGGAATTGTGCAAAGAGCATGATGCCTCTTATCGCAACCTGTGCTCCTTTGCCCTATATTCATTACCACTAACCACGTTTTTATGCATCCTGTCATTCCATGCCTGATCATTCTTCTTACAGCTGGTTCTTCCTGTCAAACAGTGCAGAAACAGGATGCTGAGCAAGGGATCTATGGTAAAGTGCTCTGGGTTGAAGGCAACCAGATGCCGGGGCCAGGCCATCAGCTCTCCCCGGGGGAGCCAGTGGTACGGACCATACTGATCTATCCGTTGACGAAGGTCTCGGATACAAAGGGTTCTGCCCCACTGTTCAAATCGGTTATACATGAACCTGTATCCAAAGTGCAAAGTGATAAGGACGGATATTTCAGAATAAGCCTGCCTCCCGGGGCGTATTCCGTTTTTGTACAGGAAGAAGAAGGGCTTTTTGCCAATCTCTTCGACGGTGACAATAACATTCATCCTGTAGTGGTGAAGAAAGGCGAAATGACCCAGCTGGAAATCAAAGTGAATTACATGGCCGCATACTAACCTTAAACTGATATACATGATAAAATGGGGAATACTGGGTACAGGAAAGATTGCCGGCAAGTTTGCTGAAGATTTCCGGTTTGTAAAAAATGCCGAACTCATAGCCGTAGGTTCCAGAACGGAGCAGTCCGCCGTATCTTTCGCAAAGAAGTATCATATTGATAAGCACTATTCCAGCTACGAGCTCCTGGCTCAGGACCCGGAGATAGACGCCATTTACATCTCCACCCCGCATAACCTGCATTATGAGAATACCCTTCTATGCCTGAACCATGGTAAATCGGTGCTGTGTGAAAAACCGGCAGCTGTGAATTGTCATGAGCTTAAGGAGATGACAACACTGGCTAAAACCAAGGGGCTGTTTTTTATGGAAGCAATGTGGACATGGTTCCTCCCACCCGTTATCACAGCTCAGCAATGGATCAGGGAAGGAAGGCTGGGTAAAGTAGAACTGATCAAGGCAGATTTTGGCTTCCGGGCACCTTACGAACCGGAAAAACGACTTTTTAATCCAGCCCTGGCCGGTGGCGCCCTGCTGGATGTAGGCATCTACCCCATTGCCTTTTCACTTTTATTTGCCGGTGCTGATGTACAGCATGTGGAGGTACGCTCCTCCAAAGCCCCTACCGGAGTGGACATGACGGACATCTATCATCTGACCTTTTCCAATGGTGTGCTGGCAGATCTGTCCTGTTCGCTTGGGCATTCCTTTACCAATGACGCGTACATTTATGGCTCGGAGGGTTATATTCAGCTACCTATTTTCTGGAAAAGCCGGGAGGCTATTTTGAAACGCTATGACAACGAAGAGCCCTTGATCTTTAAAGACCCCAGAGCTTCAGAGGGGTATAATTTTGAAACGGACGAAGTAAACCAAATACTGCTCAGCCATAAGACAGAGAGTAGTATCATGCCGCCATCCAAAAGCCTTGAATTGCTGTCAGTTATGGACAGGATCAGGGAGCAGACAGACCTGAAATACCCTTTTGAGGTATAACCCTACTTTGTCAGATTAGCCTTAAGAATAGTTCATTCTACAGAAAACCGGTTGCGGGTTGTCTGTTGCCAGTTAAAAGGAACCTGCAACCAGCAACCCGTAACCATTGACTATCCTAAAATAGCTAAAATGACATGTAAACTCTCAACTTGACAACGTAGAGATAACTCCTGTTCACTTTTTTTACGGTTCGCATGCAACCCTTCTTTAGTATATTGCATCTTCCGGGTGAGAACGCACTAAATGAGACTGAAGATTTACAGATCTGAGGAAGATATACTTGTAGCAAAATGTCGTAAGCAGGATGGTCAGGCACAAAAGGAGCTGTATGACAGGTACGCTTCCGTCATGCTTGGGGTTTGCTGCCGGTATATACGGGATTTTGACCAAGCCGAGGATATTATGATCGGAGGTTTTGTAAAAGTGTTCAACAGAATAGATCAGTTCAAAGGTGAGGGAAGCTTTGAAGGATGGATGAGGAGGATCATGGTCAATGAATCGCTCACCTATATACGAAAGAACAAGAACATGTACCTGGAAGTAGATATTGAAACAGTGGACAAGGAACCGGATTACAACACGTTGAACAACGAAATGGAAGCCAACGACCTGTTGAAACTGGTACAACAGCTACCCACCGGATACAGGACCGTTTTCAATATGTACGCCATTGAGGGCTATTCGCATAAGGAAATAGCAGAACAGCTGGGAATAAGTGAGAACACCTCCAAATCCCAACTGAGCAGAGCAAGGGTTTTGCTTCAAAAACAATTGCTCAAAACAGAGCAGATAATAAATCAAAAAATGAGATAGGCATGAGCAGTCAGGAGTTGGATAAATTATTCAGAGACAAGCTGGAAGAACTTAAAAAGGAACCTTCCACCGCGGCCTGGTCAAAAGCACAGGGCCAAATGGATAACAAAGGTAAAAAGGGCATGTGGTTTTATCTGAAGGTAGCCGCGGCCATACTGCTTTTGATCTCATTTGCCGGATTTTTTATTAAAAGCCTCCATAAAGAGCAGTCTGGTGAATTAACCACTGGCACCGAGAACGAAAAAGAGTCTGTAGATGTGGTTCAGCAGGCTGAGCAACAGATAGTTGCAGAGAATAAAACTGAAAATGAAACACCAACCCTGGCTAACCATGCGATCGAGGCTAATGAATCACCTTCAGATACTGAAATAACAACGGAAAGGAAGGCTCAAGAGCAAATAGCTCATCATGAGCCATTGAAAAAAACGGTCACACCTGCAACAGTCAAAAAAGAGGTGGCGATTCATGAACAAAAAGATGAAACTCCGGAAGAAAGTGTAGAGGATATGGAAGAGGTAATGCAGCCTGCGGTGAATGAAACAGTAGCTATGGTAATGGATCAGGAAGAAAAGTCCGTTGAGCCCACTACCGGGGAGGAAAGCCCTGCCACAGATACCAGCACAGGCACCACCCTGGTATTTGATATTGAAGAATTTGATATGAAAACAGCTGTAACGGCAGTGTATGAAACTGCGGAAGAGACAAGGAAAAACGGCTTCAGAAAAATAGTAGACCTGATCAAAAGTGTAAAGGAAGGGGATGGTGCTCTCGCAGAGCTACGTGACGCCAAGAATAACCTGTTGGTTTTGAATTCGAAAGACAAGGAAAATGACAACTCAAAATAAAGGGATAAACTGGTTCATAACAGCATGGCTGGTGCTGATGGTCACTGGCCTGCCGGCAAACCAGCTTCGGGCCCAGGACCCTACGGATTCGCTGATCATCAATGTAGGCAAAAGTCAGATCATTTTTCTGGTGCGGGACAAGGACGATCTGAAAACGCTAAAAAACTATGACCTGAATCAGATCCTTCAAAAACTCAGTCTGCAGCTTAACGCTGACTCTACGTTGACTTCAGAGGCGACCGGCGTGGTATCCGATACGACCATCGTGGTGGAAGAGAAGGAGGAAGAGGCAATAGCGGATGATCGTACCATTGAAAACCTGGAGTACAGAGAGAGAGAGAGAGACTATGACAATGACTATGACGATGATGATGACGAGCGTAGACGCAGAAGAGGACCAAGGGTCTTTAGCAGGCACTTTTTCAATATTGAGCTCGGCACGAACAATTACCTTCAGGATGGTAAATTCCCCGATGAAAATAACGAACCGTATGCTGTTCGCCCCTGGGGATCCTGGTATGTAGGGCTGGTATCGGTTAATCAGACCTACGTTGGAGGCCCGCTGTACATTGAGTGGGGGCCGAGCGTAACCTGGTATAACTTCAAATTTGAAGAAGATGCCGCCAGGATAGTGGACGGTGACGTAACTGAATTCATCATCGACCAGGATCCTGATGTTAATTTTGAGAAAAGCAAGCTTACGGTCGCATATGTCAACTTTTCCGTTGTTCCCATGATAATGTCACGGGAAGATGGCCGCAGAAACCGCTCGTGGAGCTTTTATGATAAAAAAGATGAAGATGCCGGTTTCCGGTTTGGCGTAGGGGGTTATGTGGGCTACAGAATTGCCAGCTACAGTAAAACAGTGATCCGTGAAGGAGGAGATAAGAACAAGGACCGGGATAAAGACAGTTTTAACCTGAACAATCTGAGGTACGGACTAAGGGCACAAATAGGTTTCCGGGGAACTGACCTCTTTTTCAACTACGACCTCAACGAACTTTTCAATGGCGGTCAGGGGCCAAAACTCAATGCGTTCAGCATAGGGCTGGTCCTTTAAACGACTGTTTGTTGATGGTTGATGGTTGATGGTTGATGGTTGATAGTTGGTGATTAATGGAATTGGTTATTGGGCACGCGCCACTGCCTGATTATTACTAAACAAACACACGGCATGAAAATGTACATGGTGCCTGATGCTAAAGCACGGGTAGGTGGAAGAACTATATGCATGAAATGAACATCAAAAACTCAAAAACTATGAAAACGATCAGACTATTTTTACTGGCTGCTTTGGTGATGGGAGCACTGGGAAGCGCCGTATCGCAGGATGAAGAGAAGAGGACAAAAGAAAAAAGGCGCTACGGAACGCACAACGATTTTGCGGTGGATCTCGGTATCAACAACTTTTTGGAAGACGGCCAGTCCCCCGGCAACAATAACGAACTCTATTCAGTAAGACCGTGGGGTTCCTGGTATGTGGGATTGAACTCTATCAATGATACACATGTCAGCGGACGACTGCATCTGGAATGGGGCGGTGGCGTAAGCTGGTACAACTTCAAATTCGAAGACGAATCCGTCCGGCTGGAGGACGGTCCGGACGCCGTTGTGTTCAGCCAGGCCACCGATGGCCTGGATCATCGAAAAAGCAAGCTCACTGCAGCCTACGTGAATGTCAGCGCTGTACCCATGCTGAAATTCAGTGCCAGACGGCGCTATGACCGCAAATGGTTCAACTGGGGTGACGATCTTGATTTTACCCGCAGAAACCATGGAGGTTTCAGGATAGGAGCAGGTATGTACGCAGGTTACAGAATCGCCAGCTACACAAAGTACGTCTTTGAGGAAAACGGCGACAAGGAAAAAGACAAGGACAGGGACAGTTTTTTCCTGAATAATTTCCGGTATGGCGTACGGGCTCAGATGGGGTTTCGTGGTGTGGACCTCTTTTTCAACTACGATCTTAATGAACTTTTTGCAGACAGCAGAGGGCCAGAGCTAAACGCCTTTAGCTTCGGTTTCATTCTGTAAGGCAGCCGGTGGGTATTGGTCTATTCTTACCGTTAAAAGACCAGTGGGTATAGAAATCACATGTAGCCCATGGTGCTGAAAATCAGGCAAAGGGGACTATGTACATAAAAGCAAATGTCAAAACTCAAAAACTATGAAAGCGATCAGACTATTTTTACTGACTACTTTGGTGATAGGATCACTGGGCACTGCGGTATCGCAGGATGAAGACGAAAGAAGAAGAAGAAAAGAACGCTATGGAACGCATAATCATTTCAAAATTGATCTGGGCATCAATAATTATCTGGAAGATGGAGAATCTCCGGGCGATAACAATGAACTCTATTCCGTCCGACCCTGGGGATCGTGGTATGTGGGGTTGAACTCCATAAATGATACACACATAAGTGGGAAACTACATCTTGAGTGGGGCGGTGGCGTAAGCTGGTACAACTTCAAATTCGAAGACGAATCCGTCAGGTTGGAGGAAGGGCCGGATGCCATTGTGTTCAGTCAGGCCAACGATGGCCTGGATCACCGAAAGAGCAAGCTTACTGCTGCTTATGTAAATGTGAGCGCCGTCCCTATGCTTAAGTTCGGTTCAGGGCGTCGTTCAGATCGTCACTGGTTTCGCTGGCATGATGATGACTGGGACCTCAAATGGAAGAAAAGAGGTGGTTGCCGGATAGGCGCCGGGATATACGCAGGATACAGAATAGCCAGCTACACCAAGTATGTGGTAAAAGAAAGTGGGGACAAGGACCGGGACAAGGACAAGGACGGCTTCTTCCTCAACAATTTCCGGTACGGAGTACGTGCCCAGATGGGCTTCCGCGGCCTGGATCTCTTTATCAATTATGATCTCAACGAGCTCTTTGTCGATAACAAAGGTCCGGAATTAAACGCCTTCAGTTTCGGTGTCGTTCTCTTCTAAACCGATGTTTTGATTAACGCTGGAGGAGAGGCGGGCGTTTTGTCCGCCTTTTTTATTTCGTATAGGTTCGTTATGTTAAACGGGCATTCAGGGCTCCTATTTTAACGTGAATCGGGATAAGGGTTGAAATACCGGCGAAACGCACTAAAGCTACCGGATGCTGAAATCCAGTTTAATTTTAAAGCTATTGGCTTTATCATCCAGTGGGATGCCATCAAGGTCCAGATCCAGTGCTTGTTCATGATGCTCCCATTTTAAAGGCCTGCCACTTCCCAGGTGTTCTATGGAAATTATATCGCCCTTCCTCAGCTTAAAGGAAGTATTGAGTGATGGGATGCTTAATTTACCGTCTGGCTTACCCAAACATACCGCATACAAATGATCTCCTTTGGTGGTAAAGCGAATATCCTCGCCTGAATAGGCAATATCGGCGAAATGATTGTTGTGATGAAAGGAATAGTTACCGAGGGGGACCTCATTCGGTCCTTCACCATAGATGAACCATGGGGACGTGCCGTAAATAGCCTCTCCGTTTTGCCTGAGCCAGCCGCCCAGTTCTGTGAGTGTACTCACCACCCGCTGTGGGAAACTACCATCGGCCATAGGGGGGATATTGAGCAGAAAGATCCCGTTTTTACTGACCACATCCACAATCATATCTACCAGCTCATTGGCCGACCGGAGCGGCACACCCTCTCTGTAAAACCATCCGTGGGTAGCCCAGTCCGGGGGTACGGTCATATCCATATCCGTCATCCATACATCGTAGGCCATCTCACTAAGAATGCCGTTTTCAAGATCTCTCATGCCCACACCCGGCGGGATATCGTTGGATTTGTAAACGAACTCCACTTCCTTACCTCTTTCAATGGCCCTGTTAAAAAAATGTGCGATAAAAGCACGTTGATATTTTTCCGGAAAAACCTGCCTGTCAGCTTCGGCCCGCCCCACGTACCTGGTACGAACCAGGGTCTTTTGGTGATTGGCCCCTTTCGTTCCCCCAAAGCTGGCATCCACCCAAAAAATATCAGGGTCATATTTTTCTACTCCTTCTTTCGCAAAGTCGATCCAATCCTGCTTTTCTATAGAGTGGTAGGATACCAGAAATTTCATTCCTCTTTTTCTCACCGCTTTTGACACTTCGCCCACAATATCAATTTTCGGCCCCATATCATAGGAATTGTACCCGGAGATATCGCTATGCCAGTGTTTAAAATCACTCCCGTGCCAGCCGATCACACCACTAAACCTGGCTCCGGCGGTTTCAAACAAGGCAGCCCAGCCGTCTGCATCAAACTTCTCCCCTTTGAAAAGGGGTATCCGCTCATCCACGGACAGATCCGCATATTCCGGGATATATTCCAATGTCTGCAGACCCCAGTGGCAATAGATCCCGAATTTAGCATCGATCAACCACTGCGGTGTCTGATGCTGCCTTAAAGAGGTCCAGGTGTCATCAAATTGCCTGAGTGATCGTACTTCCTGCTTTTCGGGTGAGGTGCAACTGATGACCAGGGTGGTCGATACGCTCAGTAACAGCCCGTTTAAAATGTTGTTTCCCATAAAACCAATTATTCTGGTGTCGAGTAATGGATCTGATTTCCGGGTAATAGAAACTCCACATGCCGGAAGTCATGTGCTCCGGCAAACCGTCTCCTCATGTAAATAAACAGATCACACTTCAAATATCACCAGCCCCGAATTACCACCCGGGGGGTAAAAGAGGGATAAAAACAGGGGCAAAATGAAACCGAAAAAACAGGTTCCTTAAAACATCAGCCCAACACCTCATTTTATAAACCCCACAAGGATTCGGGATATGCCTTATCGGTGAAAAAAGATCAATGAGACTCCAGACTTCACTTCAGGTATTCACAGACCCGTGTAATGTCCCGGAAATGCCTGAGTATTGCATGCCAACAGCAGATAAGACACTGACATTGTTCTTTTGGATCTTTTTGCAGGCGATTACCTTGAATGTTGGGAAACACGGAAAGAAAAGAATTGGTAAGCAACCTGAGTTCTGTTCGTTACAGAATAAGGTGCCAGCAACCTTTTTTCACAAAATAGTATAGCTAACGCCTAAGAGTCCTTTTCATATTCCCTTACGAAGCCAAGCCATCTGCCAGAATTATTTCCTGGTTAAAAAAAGCTCCGCCACTCTACCACTAATGTTTAATCTGTTTAATCGTCTGATAATCTATTGTTTAAACAGGAAGACTACTTATGTAATGGTCTTTGTCTTGAAGACCGGATATTGATCAGTTCAATTTGCTTTTTTGTGGCTTAATCCGATAGGTTAGAATCGTATATTTATTGATCGGCCCTCGATGGACATTCTTTTGTTTTCCCGTACTTTCAAGCATTTCGGGATACTTGCTCAACAACTCAAAAAACTCATGTGATTGACGAACAAATCTGCGAACTTCTTTTTCTGTAAAATGGATTTCAAGATAATGAATGATTTTAGCATAACCTGTTTCAGCACGTTTGGTCCAAATAATTTCTAAAGCCATTTCTTGTATTTTGACATCACTTCTTCATGAAGCATAACATCACCTTTGTCTGCCTGGGCAAGTCCATCTTCTATCTCCGCTCGCTCCTCTGAACTTATCTCATCCCACCAATCCATTTCCTTCTTCTTTTTTAGAGTAATGAATTCATTGAGCGTTTTGGTGTCATTGAGCCTTGCTAACCAAGCTATCAACCGTAATTTTTCTGCTTGAATGTCCATATCAATGTTCTTTCCTGCAAAGTAACAATTTTCAAGACAAATTTATTCGTAAACCTGGGATTGGAGCATGTCACTCAGCCCACGGAGCACTGTGTGACCACAGACGGGTACACAGCTTTCGACCCAGAACCAGTCCGTCGTTACAAAACGAAGACGTATAGAGACCGGCGTTTATAACGCCTGTCAAAAGACACTCCCAACACGCTTAAATAAGTAGCTAAAAAAGGCTGCAATCCTACTGAGCTTTCTACATATTTAATTCAATGGATAGGATCGTTTTTTCGTCAATCAAAAGTCTTCAGTAGCGACTCACAGAATACCTATTCACTATTGCCATAAAGTTTTGTTATTCATACCGCAATGAATCCACAGGGTTGGATCGAGCTGCCTTAATGATCTGGTAGCTTATGGTAGCCCATGCTATGAAAAGCCCGAAAAGTCCGGCTATAATGAAAGGTCCTACCCGGACAGGCCCGGCGTAGGCAAAGCCCTCCAGCCATTTTGCCATACCAAAATGGGCCACCGGAGCAGCTATGATTACAGCTACCACTACAAGGCCGGTGAAGCCCCTGCCCAGCAGCACCGTGATCTGCCCAACACCAGCTCCGAGCACTTTCCGTATTCCGATCTCCTTGATCCTTTGCTCAGCCGTGAAGGAGGCAAGGCCAAAAAGCCCCAGCGCGGC
>LYSV01000130.1 GCA_001657315.1 Flammeovirgaceae bacterium BBD 1991-12
GTAGTAGATCTTATAAATGCCACGACTACAGGTGGTGCCGGACCGAACGAAACCGCTTATGGTATTACCTTTTATATCATGCTTTTCTTCTTTAAACCGACCTACAAAGGCATATCCCAGATCAATGGAAAAACCATTGTCAGACTGAATAAATCTATACTTATGGACCCCGAGTTTTTTATTAACAGTGAATTCAGCGTAAATACCATTTTCAAAGGTCACTCCATAATATCCGGGACTTCCTTGCTGGCTTTTTTTGATCAATGGTGTGGCTTCAGGATCCTTTCCACTAAATGGCCTGATAAGGATATTCCCTCCATTACCCTGGCAACCCACACCTTCCATCCGGTTATGAGTAAAACCCAAAAATCTCTTAGCGTAATACTCATAACCGGGATGGGTGGCAGGATATGTCTGGGGGCCAATGCTCATCATGCTAAATGGATACGATGCTGCCGGTGACAATTGTCCATGGTCACCTGAAGTACCTAAGAATACATTTACTTTAGCTGAAGTTTGACCGGACGCATGAAAGCTTACTCCTAAACAAACGCCAACTATAACCAGGCATCGTCCTGCGCTTTTTGAACAGATTTTGATCATATACTACGATATGCTTTCAATCTTCATTCATCTCACAATTACCTTGCGCAGCTCTACCACATCCTGGAGCACCAATTGCAGAAGATAAGTGCCTGAAGCCAAATTACCTGTTGGGATCGAAATTTCAGGACTGAGATCCGCAGGCCCTGAAAACACCCTTTCTCCCATAAGGTCCAGTAAGTGAAACTCCGCGTGGTCAGTGTCAGTTCTCAATTGTATCTTGAGGGAATGCCCTTTACTGACAGGATTAGGGTAAATCTGAGCGATATTGTCCCTAACCGTAATGTTGTTATGGCTTATCCCTGCCACAACCGGATCCCCCTGAGAAATAACTATTGAGCTTGTCTTATCATTGAATCCATCATCTACCAAACACACATCATTATCCAACAGGACTACCGAGTTGCCTGTAAAATTATCATGCTCGTACAAAACAGCATGATAACCGCTTTGTACTTTGACGGATGACAAATGATTGTCCATAATACCCAATGCCTGCAGCTGGCTAAGGGTATAACTTCCCGCACCCAGTGAAACAGCAGACCCGCCGTAGGTGCAGTGTTCATACAGCGTAACAGGATGAAAGACAGATACTATGGTCCAATTCCCGGGCTGGAACCGGTATTTGATATACTGACCGTCCTCTGAATCATAGCTTACACCGGGAACATCTTGTACAGATTGCCCGTCTTGCCAGATCACCTGCCCATTAACCTTAATCTTCGATACGGAGCCTGAGGCGCCTGAGATATTCCTAAGGATCCCCACTACGGCTTCAGTATTGGGAGGAGAGACTAGGGTCTGGGTAAAAGTACCCTCATCATTTTTGACGTAAGAGGCAGTGATATTACCTTTTACCGTAGGAATAACACTGGATATCTCACTAAGCCCGGCGTCCTGTGGCTCGAAAATATACTCGGAGTATGCGGCCTGGGTCGGACGGATCCCAAGGGTAAATGCACTCATATGATACAGCGGACCGGCTGACCAGGCATGATTGTTACTGTTCCTGGCAGGAAATTCCTCCCAAAGCGTTGAAGACCAACTGCTGATCATTTCAGAGAATCTCGCTCTCATACGGTCAAGTGCTCCATGCGGGTCCAACCTTGACATGGCCAGTTCCACATACATTTCCTGGTACGGGCTTGCATCATAACGTGTTTCCATCACATTCAGGACACCTGCCTTTTTTGTCTCATCCACCATCCCGGCCAGAACTGCCCAGGCATTGCTCCGGTCATCAACGACGGCCGACTGTTGTCCGTTCAGATTGTGAAAACAGTAGGCGCTACCATTCCAGAAGTAATTGTTGAAATTGTTCTTTACTGATGTAAGAAGGTTCTCGTAATAAGAAACATCCGCTGTCTGACCAAGTACGTTTGCTATCTTCACCATATTTTCCAGTAGCACGATGTAGCTGGCATTCACCACGGTATTGGCACTTCCGGTGACCACATCCTTATTGTCTCCCCAGTCGATCCAGTTCCACAGGTCCGGTCCCTGTTCAGGCTGAAGGATCAGCATACCGTCACTGTTGGCTGTACTTACGCAGTAGTCAATGAATGTTTTGGTTTGCGGATAGACCTCCTGGAGCAAAGCCAGGTCACCCGTATACAGGTAATAATCCCATAGTATAGCTACTGCCGCAATGTTCTGATCCGGTAAGTGAAATTCATTTCCCGGGGCAGTGGTATAAAGAGAGCCGTCGGGTTTTTGTGTATCAAATAATTCACGAAAACCCTTTTGTGCGAGTAGGTTGGCAGATTCATCATATAAATAAAAAGAATAGAGGATCTGCTCCGATACATCACCCCACCACTGGCCTCGTTCCCGGTTGGGGCAATCATAAAAGATATCCCGCATGCATACGTAAGACGTGTTTTTACATTTCGTCCAAAGCAGGTCTAACTGAGGGTCGCTACTGGAAAAGCTTCCTGGCATGTCAGCATCATAACCCGTTTGTCTGAACTTCAGATCCAGGATACTTACAGGGCCTGTCACATTGGTAAATTCATATTTTACCGTATGATCACTTGAATTTTGCCAGGCAAAGCATTCATACTCCTGCACACCATCTTTTGTTATGTACTCCTGGTGGTAAAACTCATTCAAAATGATCTTGATCCTTACTCCTGCAGGAGCGTCTACCTTTAGATAGGCATTCCCGTGAATATTGATACCCAGTTCACCTGTAACTGTACCATCGGCACTTATTGAAGATGGAAGATCAGCCTGGTTAAGGTACGCTGACAGTCCAAAATCCTTCCAGAAGGGTATGGTACGATGGACCAGATTATTCCATGGAGCTACCGGAGGCACTCCTTTGCTAACGGCGCTACTCCACGAGTTATCATCAAATCCCAGGGTGTACCAACCTGGCATTTCACTCTGTGCGTCATAGTTCACAGGCCACGCCACCCATTTGAAAGCGTTCCATTGTCTCATTTGATTATTTTCAGAACCATAACGCACGTCTGACAACCCGGGCAGGACAAATGATTCGTTCTCATTGGCGCACAGGACCCATTCACTGGTACCTTCAAGCCGGTAATACCCTTGTTTTACTACACCAAAGATCGGATCTCCAAAAGTGGCATTGTCAAAAGTGATCGTTCTGGTGACATTATTGAGATAACTGAATGTCCCTCTCACAAATGCAGGATGCTCCGTTACCTTCCATGAATCATCCGAAAGAATACTTGAGAGACTCAAGCCCACTAAATCACATTGAAACAAAAAACCACCGTGGTCAGCTGTGATATGCGAATAGCCATCCTCACCTCCCTTGTGCCAGACCAGGGCAGCAATAATGTTATCTCCATCCTGTAAATGGGTTGACAGGTCTATTTCATCATAGTACGTATTGCTGAGGTCCGGACGGGCATCAAGCCCTCCTCCGCGGACCACCAGCTGACCATTAACATACAACCAGTAGTTGTTCTCAGCGGCAATCTTTGTTATGGCACTTGTGGGCTGGCCACTGAGGGTTACTTTCTTTCTTAAGGCCAGCCAGGTATTGTTGGGCCCCTGAGCTGAAGTCCATATCCAATGGGCGGACCAATCGACCTGTGCTGACGCTCCCGGGAAATTAAATACGCATGAAGCACATATGACTGTCGCAATAGTTAGCGCTCGTACTGAAAATTCGTTTCACTTTTTCATGAATAATCGGGTTAGAATGATGGATCTACTATTTTCTATTTTAGAATTACACGCTACTTTATGATCACTTTGCTGGTGCTCATCCGGCCACCGTTCTCTGCCAGGTAAAGGATATACGTTCCAGGTGCAAGGCCTTCCGTAGAAATAGAAGCCGTACCCTCAGAAGCCTTCACAGCGGCCTGGAATACCCGTCTGCCTCTGAGATCCACAAGGCTGATCCAGGCCTGCTCCACGTTATGCCCAAAACGGATACTCAGGAGATCACCCATGTTGACAGGGTTTGGATAAAATGTTGTATGAGAGACCTGAGGTTCCTGTGAGATGGCTAGACGAGCCTGCCCTGTACCCAGCTTCGTAATTACCAAAGAGCTCATTTCATCATTGAAGCCATTATCAACCAGGCATGAATAATCGCCGGATGACAGCACCAGTGAGTTGCCTGTAAAATCATGATGCTCGTACAAAGTAGCCTGGTAGCCGCTCTGTACATTTAGCGATGACACGTCGTCGTTCATAATGCCCAGAGCCTGTAGCTGACCCATTGTATAGCTCCCTACTCCCAGGGGCACGGCATAGCCGCCATAGGAACAGTGTTCAAAGAGAACCACCGGTGCAACCGGCGCGCTAAAGTTCAGATCCACGGCTGCTTCCAGCATCATGATCCCACTCAACTGGGCGGACAGCCACCCGGAGCTTCCCGCAGTTTGAGCCCAATCCGTACCTATTGTGTGATGTGTCCTGTTAAATCCGTAGGTGTGTATTGATAATGCCTGGTCTTCCAGCACTGCACGGTAAGCATTTCTTTTAGTGACGGATACGGCGGGTTCCTGTGCAAGCAAGGCCAGGTATCGCACCAATATACCTTTGAACAAGGCAGCATCCCCATCTCCTTCGTTCCTGAAAATACTGTTGGTGCTGAGCTCCGTAGACTGGATGGCAAAATCAGCCGTGGCAATGGCATCATTGAGATAGGTAGCATTGCTGGTAGACTGATACATCTCCAGTGCCGCTCCTATGAATGTGCCATATTATAGGTAAACTGCCAATAGTCGATAGAGGAGTTCCCGGTGCGATTGATCCCGTCATTGATGCGGCCTGAAGGCTCCCGGAGTGTATTTTTAAGCCAGGTATAGAGATCCGTAGCCAGATCCAGCTCCCAGCTATGCCCCCATTTTTGATGTCTCCTGCATGCGTATATAATGGCAGGTGCATTGGCAGGAGTATTTTTGTAGTCCAACTGGGTTTTCCGCCACGCAATCCCACCTCCCTGATAGCTATTCTCTCCTGTTTTGATATCATTCCACAGATTTGTGGACAGGGTCAGGAAATTGCCGTCCCCGGTGGCTTCATAGGCCCTGAGCAGGGATAACGCCAACCATTCCATATCATCATAGTAGTCATTGTACAGGGAGCCGCCGTTGTTACTGCTCCAACTGTTGACAAGGGTATTCATCCGGGTTACATACTTGCCATCATTCGTTCGTAGCCAAGCATCTACCAACACGTCCAGTGCGTGGGCATTCCACCAGTAATGAAAATAGGTATTGCTGGTTCCGCTGTTCTCGATATAGTAACTTCCGTTGGATGATCTGAACGAATTGTGCAGCTTATCCTGCGCGAGATCAGCCAGCGTGGCATAACTTTCGTTTTGAGCCATGACAGTCATACTTAGCATGATCCCCATAAACAAAGGGTAAAGTTTTTTCATGATCTTAGATTTTGTGTGACATAATTTCATTCCATACTCCTGATCAAATTGACTTCAGAAGGGCGGGTTTTTCAGTGTAGAGCTTCACGATCAGCTCTCCAAACAGGGTATTCGCCCACGCAAACCAGGAGCGGGAAAATTTCGAGGCATCATCTTTATGGAAGGTCTCATGCATAAAGCCCTTGCCGGCGTGGGTATTCATCAGCATTTTGACACAGAATGCAATTTCCTCATCATCAGTGCTGGTCATTGCTCTCAGGATAATGCCCATAGGCCAGATAGTGTCCTTCCCTGCGTGAGGGCCACCCTGTCCCTCGCCGGCTTTGCCTTTGAAGTAATAAGGGTTATCCTTGCTCAGGAGATATTTTCTGGTGTTTTGATAGACTGTTTCGTCATAGTATTCCGGTTTCAATAAATACCGGGTAGCCACCAGCGACGGGATATTCGGATCATCGATAAAGACCTTATTGCCAAAGCCGTCCACCTCGTAAGCATAGATCCTGCCATAATGCAGGTGCTCTGTGATCCCATAGGTTTCTACGGCTGCTTTTACCTCCTTTGAAAAATCAGTGCATTCCCGGCTAAAGGCAGTATCCCTAATGGCATCCCGATAGATCTCACTGAGTTCCGAAAGGGCCTGTACAGCAAAAAGGTTTGAAGGGATCAGGAAAGGGTACATGGTACCATCGTCTGAGGGCCGGAATATACTGGCAATGAGACCTACCGGTTTTACGGGTCTGCCCGTGCCCCTGAACGGTTCACCAACGGTGGTATTCCATCGTTCCCGCTCAAAACTGTAGGGCGAGGTACCGTCTTTACGCTGCTCCGTTCTTAAGGTCTGGACGGCCAGTTTTGAAGCCTTTTTCCAGTGCTCATCAAAAACAGAAGTATCACCGGTCTCTTTGTAATAACCATACGTAAGGCGAATGGCATAGCACAACGAGTCTATTTCCCATTTGCGTTCATGTACGCCGGGTTTGGGTTTGGGTTTATCGTTTTTCCATTCGGTCTCCTTATTGACATCCTTGAAAAATGCATTTGCGTATGGGTCCAGTAAAATGCATTTAGTCTGGCGATTGATCAGGCCTTTAAAAAGGTTCTTCAATGGCTCATCCTGTGTCACCAGGGGTAAATACGGCCATACCTGGGCTGTGGAATCACGTAACCACATGGCATCAATATCACCTGTGATGATAAAGGCATCCGGTTTGCCATCGATCACTTCATAATCGACCGTTGTGTCCAGCGTATTGGGAAAGCAGTTCTCAAACATCCATGATAGCTCAGGATTGGAAATGCCTTTTTTCACTTTATTAATGGTCTTTTCCACTGCCTTGCTCACGAAAGTCCGATCCCCGGGCGCGGGACGGTTGGAAACATATTTGTCATTGTCTGAACCCATGGCCCAGGCGGATGTATCGGCCAGCACAGACATCGCAGCGGCAGCGGTGGCAGTTTTTTTAATAAATAGTCTTCTGTTATCCATATTCTTTGATTGCGTTCAGTTATAATTTAGGTCGGTCATTTTTCTGTGAGAATTTCAATGTTGGCTCCCAGCGTAAACCATTCATGTCGAATAAAGTACCCCGTATGTTTCTCTCCATTGATCCGTATTTCCCTGAGGGAACGCCCCTCACCCGAATGTACTATCGAGAGCTTTTTACCTTCGGATGACTCCCAGATCACTTTATCGAACAAGGGAACGGTAACAAGGTATTCATCATCAGCGGACGAAAAAGGATACAAACCTGCCGCACTGAATACATACCAGGCCGACATTTCTCCTGCATCATCCATCCCGCATAGTGCAAGCCCCGTGTCTCCGATACCGTACATGTCGTTCAGGATCTGATCTATGATCTGCTGTGACCTTTCCGGCTTGCCAATAAAGTACCACGAAAAGGGTGCCTCATGCCCCGGCTGGTTGCCATGACAATACTGACCGATAAAACCTGATACATTCCGGGCCATGTACTCCGGGTTCCACGGGAGGCTGAATAAAGAATCCAGCTTCGTTTCAAAGCGCCCTGGCCCTCCGTACAGATTGATCAGCCCCTTCATATCATGCGGTGCAAAGAAGGAAACGTGCCATGCATTGGCTTCCCGGTACATGTATTCATAATAGGGGTACTGAGGGTTGAAATTATCTACCCAGCTGCCATCTTCCAGCCGCCCTCTCATGAAGCCCGTTACCGGGTCAAATACATTCCTGTAGTTTTTTGATCGTTCTGTGAGTCGCTGATAGTTGGTAGAATCGCCCAGTGCTTTGGCCAGAAGAGAAAGCGCATGATCATCATAGGCATATTCCAGTGTTTTTGAAACGCCTGCTTTGGCCCTGGTCTCCATATGTGCCGAATCCACTGTGGGTGTAGAGATATAGCCTTTTTCGATGTATTCCAGAATATGCGGCCTTGTTCCTCCTTCCTTGGTAGCATTGTTTAGCAACAGTTCGTACGTTGATCTTACATCAAAATCCCGAATCCCTCTTTGATAAGCGCCGGCAATAAAAGCTGCAGCATGATCGCCATGAAAAAAAGTGGGAATGAACCCGGTGTTAAGCCCCCTGTCATGTAAGGATCTGATAACATCGGCGGTGACATCCGGCGAGAGAAGGGACAGCAGCACCAATTTGTTTCTGAAAGTATCCCAAAGCGAAGGCTTCGTGTAATAGCGAAAGCCTTTATTCTGCACCACTCCTTTTATATCCCGGTACTCTCCGTTCACATCACTTCTCAACGCCGGCCATAGGAAGGCCCTGTACAGTGAGCTGTAGAAGAGCTCCCTTTGTTTCCTGGTACCACCGTGAACCTGTATCCTGGACAAAAGCTCTTCCCATCGGGATGTGGCATCGCCCCGCACCTCTTCAAAGGTTTTATTGAGCAGTTCGTGTTCCAGATTCTTCCGGGCGTTTTCTACACTGACAAAAGACAAGCCTATTTTCATGGATACAGGGTCATTTACACCATCTTCTATGCTTATCACAGCACTTCCGTCAACTGTTCCTTCGGCATGTACATCAATTTCCGTGATGTGTTTGTCGAGCAATGCATAAAAAAATATGGTCCCTCCCGGCACTTCCTGGAAGCCTTGCAGCTCCTTTGGGCCTACCCGCTCAATGGTCCAGTCAAGCACACGCTGGTTGGCTTTGGCCAGGTCAAAAAGGATCTTCCTGTCCTTTCCTGAAGCATATTGATAGTGATGAAAGCCACATCTGAGCGTTGAGGTGAGCTTTACAGCAATAACATCATCCTCCAATACCACTTCATAGAATCCGGGCGCTGCAGATTCTGTTGAATGTGAAAACCTGGAACCATGGACCTCATCCGGATCAAAGTTCCCTGATAAAGGCAGTACCGGTACATTGCATAAATTCCAGTGCCCTTTATTGGTGTGGGTAAATGCATGTATCAATGTATCTTCGTACTCATATCCCGCACCGGATCCAAATTCAGTAATAGGGCTTAGCTGCACCATAGCATTGGGCAAGGAAGTACCAGGATAAGTTAGGCCTGCCCATACCCGCCAGTTTTTTCGCGGAGTATACCCGATCTGTTCCGGATCAGTGAGTGGTGCGGTACCTATGAAGGTATTCACATACTGGGTGTATTTGATCGGATTCTCTTTACTGTTGGGTACAGAGCATGCTGCCCATAAAACAGTCACTAAGAAGAATGCTATTATATATTTAAATTGATTCATGAATATTGCGTTTGCAGCTTTCTGCTGTCAGATGACAGCTTCGCCACATTGTTGATCAGAAGAGTATGCCCGTGGCCTGGGCTCTCTGATCAACCCTTTATAAAAAACCTTTAAACATTGCATTGCCCATGCAAACAAGGATCTGATAAAATTCCCGGAATAGTCTTTGTGGAAAGCCAGATACATAAAACCTGTACCGGCATGTGTTGACATAAGTGTCCACGTACATGACTTTTGATGGATCTTTTCGTTACGTCTTATTCCAATCTGGTGGCAGCTTCTATGAGCATTATCCCACTGAGCAGGGTGGAGAAGTCAACCGGACCTTCCGGGCGCCTTCGCCAGTCAGGCCCACAGAGCATCGAAGGTCTGCTTATTCCCTTTTCATAAAGTGTTTCAGCATTGAACTGAAAGAACCTGAGGAAACTTTTTTTATCGCTCTCATCCAGATCAGGTAGCCGGATCAATTCAGTAAAGTACCGCACCAGTATTCCTTTAAAGAGCCCACCATCTCCCTGACCTTCGTCCCTCAGCAGCCCTTCCGTTGTGAGTTTGGGGCTTGTCATCATGGATGTAGCCGTTTTTACTGCCTCGTTAAGATAAAACCCATCGCCTGTCACTTTGTACAATTCTGTAGCTGCGCCGATATAGGTTCCGATATTGTAAGTGAATATCCAGTCTTTATTGATCTTCACCTCGCCGTCCACAAGGTCAATATTGTCCCATACCAGGCCGGTCACCGGATCAACCAATGTGTTTTTTTGCCATGAAAATATGTCTTTGGCCCATTGGAGGTTCTCTTCATCCCCCTCGATATTATACAGTCTCATCGCCAAAATGGCCGCCGGAGCATTGGAGGTAGCATTTTTACCGTTGGGAGTATTGATCTTCCATGTGATCCCTCCACCATAAAGATCGCTCCAGCTTTTTTTGATCTCCTCCCACAGTAATTTGGCAATGTCCAGATAGAATGGATCGTCCGTAGCCTTGTACACCCTGGTACAGGCCAGTGCCAGCCATTGCATATCATCATTAAAATCATTGGGATACTTCCCTCCGTTCCGCACTTCTATGCCCTGAACGAGGGCCTTGATCCTGGAGATATATACCTCATTTTGGGTACGTAAATAACCATCCAGCAGTACATCTACCATATGAGCATTCCACCAATAGTTGAAAAACTCGTTGCCCTGGTTATCTTGCTTAAAAGTACCATTGGATGTCAGGTAAGTGGTGTAGGCAGCTTCCTGCATGGAATCTGCCGTAGCCGACCAGGTGTATTCGATCTCCACCCGGGAAGTTGGATCCCGCAACGGGCCCAGGTCTTCATCCGCACAGGCCCCGCAAAGAATTACAATCAAAAGAACTAGTATATAAGTATCTGAAAACTTCATTTATCCGGAATTTTTTAATTATCAACAGGCTTTGTGAATTCTATCTGAATGGAAGTGGCCTCCAAATGGATCTTCACGCTAACCCATATAAATCATATTACTGAGGCTCTACGATATGTGTATACTCCGGCACCGATGTGTTATAGACTATGGATATGTCGGCGTTGCTATTGTCAACAGGTGTAGCAAATTTGAAACAGTTATTCCAATAGTCATCCGTGACAGGCACCATATACCAGAACGCCTCCGGCGTTGATTCATCCGGACGTGAGTTGTCTCCGTTGACGCTGCCAAACCATTCATAGGATGTTGCACCCCCCTGGCTGACGGTAAACCTGAACTTATATCGTTCGTCTCGTCCCCATGACTCTTCCTTGAATTCAATAGGCGTGTCTTCTATTTTCCAGGTACCATTACCCACGTAGGGCAGGCTAAACAGGAACGATCCCAGCGGTGGGAACCAAAGTTCGATAAGGTCGATGGTGGCGATCTCAGTAGTTCCGTTGCTGAAATTTACCCGGATCCGGTATGCCTGTTCATCTCCGGTCACTTCTGTGGTACCCTCGGCCCTCAGTTTTTCTCCGTCAATGTAGTACGTTTTGGGTTCGCCGGAATTACGCTCGGCAAAGTAGTAACTCCCGGGCTTTAGTGAAGTGTATATCTCGAATGTATTTGCACTTGTCTTTTTCATCAGCAGACCATCCGCCAGGTTATCGCCGGCCTCCGTGGCAGTACCTGCAAGGTAGAGCTCATCCGGCGGAGGAAAACCAGCAGGGCGCTCAACTTCAACTATTCTTGAAGTCATGGAAGGCTGTGTATTGATCCCTTTGGAGCTTAGTACCGTCCAGCTCAGTTTACCTGTGCCTTCGGGCTGTATTCCGGCCAGGATGGCAATCTTGTTCAAGTCGGAAAAGGGCAAAGTAAGCGTTCGCTGAATTCCATTTCCATCGGAAGGGAGTTTATAAACAGGCGTAGAAAAATCTCCCCCCTCCTCGTCAAATACTACCTCATAAAGTACCACGCCATTGTCGGCAGCTTTGGCAGCAGCCCATTCGAATACCGCTGTACTTTGTGCCCCCAGATTAAAAAATGCATTATTTTCAGGAGCATACAGATCAGTAACAGGGGTTACCTCTGTGTGGCTCAGTTCATCGTCATCACATCCGGCGATTGTCGTACCGATGAACAATCCGATAAGTATATAATATATATTTTTCATTTTGTTAAAGTTTTAAAGTATTGAGAGATGGTACCAGCATTACTCCCATCCCTGGTTTTGCCCCAGATTAGGATTGAGATTACGCTCATCACGGGGCACAGGCCATAGATAGTGTTTTGAAGGATTGAACGTTCGGTTGTCCACTCTCAGGTAGCCATTGTCTATTTCCGAAGGGCCAAACCGGGCGCCATGAGCCCAGCCATTCAATACATTCTCAGCAATCCTCCATCGTCTTATATCAAATATCCTGAGGCCTTCCATAGCCAACTCTACTCTTCGCTCATTGCGTATGATGGTCCTGATCTCGTCCTGAGTAAGGGCTGCATTAAAATCCAATGCCGGGGCATCAGTAAACCCGGCCCGGGCACGCAACTCGCGGATGGTCAAATCCCAGTCATTGGCACTAAGGATGCTGATCTCATTTTGTGCTTCAGCATACATAAGCAACACATCCGCATACCGGATAAGCATCAGGTTAAGTCCTGAGGCAAACCCAGGCAGATGGGTTGGATCAAAATACTTCCGCCAGTAATAGCCCGTGGTAGTAGATGAGGATCCGGGTACATACTCGTCCAGTGCGCCACCGGGATCACTGCCGGGTTCAATGTAGATGGTATGTGAACCCCCATCGGCTCCTTTCCACTCAAACCCGTGGTAAACTACCGTGTAGGTAAGTCTAGGATCTCTGTTGCTGTAAGGATCATTCTCGTCAAAACCGGAACCCGCCTCTTCAATCCGGCTGCCATTCAGCATTAAATAGCTATCCACTAATTCCTGGGTAGGTGCCATGGCGTTCAGCCTGGCCCCCGTAGACAAGGGAGCAAAATCAAAATACTGACCCCAGGTCCTGAATTGAGGCACAAACTGCAGGCTTAATATGTCCTCACTATTATATTCATTTGCCGGCAGGAACAATTCCTCATAGGAAGGATACAAGCTGTAGGTTCCAAAGTTACTACCGTTCATAAGCCGCTCACACTCTGCTACCACACCTTCCCAGTCACTTTCATAAAGCAGCACCCTCGCTTTCAGCGCTACCGCCGCCCCACGTGTGATCTTGCCTGATTCCCCCACATCATACTCCGTATTGGAGGGCAGTATGTCTACCACACTTTCAAGTTCGTCAAGTACAAATTCAAGCACCAGCTCCTTTGGTGTTCGTTTAAGTGTTTGTGCCTCCTCTATCTTGATATCCCTGTCCAGAAGGGGTACATCACCAAACCACGTCATTAACTGGAAGTGCTGAAAAGCCCTGAGGAACCTGGCTTCCGCTTTCATCCGTTCACTACGCTCTTCGTTCATATCAGTGACCCTGTCAATGTTCTCCAAAAGAATATTACAGGTTTTGATCCCCTGGTAGTGAAAATTCCATTCGTCTTTTATTCTTCCCAGTGAAGGATCATAGGTGCCGCTGGCCAAAGAAGCCGCACCCTGTACATCCCCTCTGCCATTGTATGCATTATCCGACAGGGCTTCGTTATAAAAGAAATATTCGGAGTTGAACATCTGCGAATACGCGGTATTCAATACACTTTGCGCCTTCGCCTCAGAAGTCCAGTAAGTCAGATCAGTGAAAGAATTTTCAGGAGCAAGATCCAACTCCTTACAACCTGTAAAAAGCAATGTAAGGAAAGTAGCGAATGCATATTTGTATAGATTTTTCATGATTTTCCGATTAAAACGTTATATCCAATCCTGCTCCATAAAAAATCATCGTAGGGTAAGCCCTGCCGCTGTTGGCCCCTGAACTTGAAAGATCGCTGTCAAATTCTGTAAGTTCAGGGTCAACAAACTTGATTTTCGAAAGAGTGAACAGGTTCTGACCAGATATATAAGCACGTATCTTTTGAGCTCCTGCTTTTTGAGTAATGCTGGCCGGCAGCGTGTACCCTATCTGCACATTCCTGACTCTCAGATACGCGGCATCGAACAGGTACATGTCGGAGCCCCTTCTAAAGTTATTGGTATTGGACTGGCTTCCATTGTCCGCCAACCGGGGATAATCCGCATCGGGATTCTGTGGCGTCCAGTAATCCAACTGATGTTTGTACATGGTCATACCGTAGTTGAAATGAAAAGGCTCCACCAACTCACCGCGCAACATCATGGTCCGCCTTCCAACTCCCTGCAGGAATATGTTAACATCAAATCCTTTGAACGTCAGGTCGTAAGTAAGGCCAAACGTAAGTCTTGGAAATGGATTGCCGAATATAAAATTGTCCTCATCATTGATCACTCCGTCATCATTGATATCCACATATTTGTTGTCCCCGGGCTGAAGATCGGTGAGTCCCTCGGGTTTGGCGCTGTTTTCAACATCTTCCAGATTTTGAAAATAGCCATCCCGCTTAAGCCCGACATAAGAATGATAGGGATATCCCTCCCGGAGTAAGAGCTGAAGCTCTTCCCGCCCGGTCAGTCGTTCTTCATCCTGGAAATCCAGGACCTCATTCCACGAATCCGCCAGGTTGAATGCAACCTGGTGTGACAGCAATCTACCCTGGCGACGGTAGGACAAGGATATCTCCCACCCCTGGTTACCTACTTTACCTGCATTAAAATCGGGAAGGTCCGTCCCAAACACCCCGGGTACTGCGGGTGGTACCAGGATATCTGAAGTAACTTTGTTAAAATAATCCAAAGACAGGGAGAGATCTGTATTGAAGAAATCCATGTCCAGGCCTACGTTGAAGGTCGCTGCCCTTTCCCACCGGATATCGGCATTGGCAAAGTTGTATCCTGTACCGCCTACCACAGAATTGTTGAACCCATAGGCATCGGGAAAGGTAAAATAGGTGGTTTGGTATTGATAATTATCCACATTCTGATTTCCCAATACTCCGTAGGACGCCCGCACTTTCAAGCTTCCAAAACGATCTCTGTAACCCCTCATGAATGACTCTTTGGTAAGAAGATATCCCAGCGATCCGGACGGGAAGAACCCCCAACGGTTTCCCTCACTGAATTTGGAGGACCCGTCATACCTGAAATTAAATTCAGCAAAGTACTTGTCACCAAAGGCATAGGAAGCCCGTCCAAACAATGAATTCAAACTATTTTCACTTGAGCTTTGATTAGAGGTGTAGGAATCAGGGTTCACCACAGTTTCAGTCACTGGCGTACCCAGTTCAGGGTCCGTAAATGTTTTGTAGATCCCTGTACCGCGATCTGTATGATTCTCATTAGACACCCCCACCAACACGTTCAAAGAATGCTTTTCAAACAGCGTTTTGGAAAACTCAGCCATCAGCTGTGTATTCAGATCCAGGCTTTTGCGACTTTCATCATAGGTATTTCTCTCATCCCCATAAACCCCTTTTGGGAAAAAGTCGACCTGGAGTGTTCTTCCAAACTGGTGGTTTGCATACAAGCTTCCGCCGAAAACCCCTCTTAGCTTTATATCATCGGTAATCCTGAATTCCGCGGCGAGATTACCAAATACGTTGTCATCGTCGTATTCACGAAAGCCCCCCTGCTCCAGGATACCCAATGAATTGAACTGCTGTAGCACATCGTTGGTAAGATAACGGCCAAGTGAGTCCTTTTGACTGTAGATCAAGGGTACCCGGCTTGCATCCACCATAAGTGTGGAAGTATTAAAGGAATGATCCTTAATCTCACGCCTGACATAGGAGAGCATGGATGTAAGTTTGAACCGTCCCACTTCGTTGGTCAGATTCACACGGTAGTTATACCGCTTCAGCCCCCTCTCTGGTCCCACAAAGTTGCTCTGCTGATCTACATACCCCAGTGAAATGAAATAGGTAGACCGGTCATTGCCTCCGGAAAGGCTCAGGTTATGATTTTGCTGTAGCGCCGATTGTGTAATTTCATCGGCAAACCATTCTTCATCGCCGTTTTTCCGGAATTGCCTTATCTCTTCCGGGGTATAAACTGCTGAACTTTTACCGGCATTAAAAGCAGATTCATTTCTGAGTATGGCATTTTCATAGCCACTTACCGGCTCCATGAAAAAATGAGGTACATTCAAACCCAGCAGCCCGTTATAGGTCACGGACATGGCCTTATTCTTTTCGCCTTTCCTGGTCGTGATCAGGATCACTCCATTGTTGGCACGGGATCCATATATGGCAGCGCTACCTGCATCTTTGAGTACGGAAATGTTTTCTATGTCCGAAGGATTCAGTAAGTTGATGTCGGCACCTATAATGCCATCAATGACGATCAACGGGCTGTTATTCCCCAGAGTACTGATCCCACGAATATTCAGGTTTACCCCTGCGCCGGGTTCAGAGTTTCTCTGCTGTACGATCAAGTTGGGCGATACGCCCTGTAGCGCCTGCGATACATTGACATTGGGTCTCCCGTTTAACTGCTCAACACCCACCTGGTCTACAGCTCCTACTACATTGGACTTTCGTTGTGTGCCATATCCTACTACTACAATTTCCTGCAAACTGAATATATCCGGTACCAGTTGTATATCTATTTCCAACTGGTCACCAACGATGATCTCCTCCGGGGTATACCCCACAAATGAGACAAGTATGATTGCGCCTTTGGACACCGTCAGGCTAAAATTCCCGTCTGCATTGGAGACTGTACCGTTGGTGGTTCCCTTCTCCACAATGGTAGCTCCCGGAAGAGGTTCTCCGTTCTCATCCGTTACCTTTCCAGTGATACGGGCCTGTTCTATAGTCACGTCAATGCCCTTTTCGAGTCGGCCGTTGGCATTTACTTTCACACTGATACGTTCATTGACCTGTCGAAAACCTACATTCGCCTGCCGTGAGATCTCCAGTAAAACCTTTTCCAGTGTATTTTTCTTCGATTTAACCGTTACAGTTTGCTGATCCATCAGTTGATCGGGGTCATATACAAACCTGTAGTTGGTTTTTTGTTCAATTAACCTGAATACATTGATAAGTTGCTCATTGGAAACATTCAGGGATATGGTCACTTCCTTTACGCTTACTACCTTCTGTGCCGAGCTGTCATTGGCCAGTGCGACAGAGAGAAACATCGCACAAAAGGTGTAGGTGTAGATGACATATTTTCCGAGCATTACTAAATAGTAGTAATGTTTATTTTCCATAGATTTGTTTGGATTTAGTTTAGTCTAAATTATTTCCAGGGCTCTCCGTGATCTGTTGGCGCATATTACGAGAGCCTTTATTTTTACCAGTGTCTTGCCACGTTATGTAAGGCGTGGCAAGATACTCACTAAGGAAAGGTTATGTGAACCCGCTCTTTATCGATCTCATAGTTAAATTCATGTGTGTAGCTTATACTTTTTAAAACATTGGTCAGATAGTCATTATCGAATCTTCCGGATACTTTCAGCATTTTGCCCGGGTCCAGACCACTTACCTCGATCTTTACTCCATACCATTGTTCAAGGGTTTCAAAACATTCATCCAATGGTGTATTATCGAAATAAATGATCCCTTCCTTCCACAGTACCCTGGTAAGCACATCAAACTTTGCCGTACTGAGCTCTCCGTCACTAAGCGTAATTTCCTCTCCGGGCTCCAGGTAGTTGACCAGATCACTATCCTGTGGTTCAACTTTAACCTTTCCCGTGATCAGGCTAATTTGCTGATGGTCATCATCATAGGCCCTGATGTTAAAAGAAGTACCCAGCGCTGTCGTATTCAGTTTCGATGTGCTGACCACAAAAGGCTTTTCCTCGTTCCTGGCAACTTCAAAGAACACCTCTCCCCGCATCTGCACAAACCTGATGGTATCTGAAAATTTTTCCGGGTAGGTGATGGAGCTTCCGGCATTTAAGATGGCCACTGATCCGTCACTGAGATGGATAGTTAGCTTCTGGCCCGGATCGGTGCTCTTGGTCTGAACAATATCAGGCTTCAAGGCCACTTCCTTGTTTCCTGAAGCCAGTCGGTTATTTATATAAAGGTAAGCAACCGCGGACATGAGGATCAGCGTGATTGCAGCCGCTATTTTTGAGAAAACAAAGCGTCTTCTTCTGTGTCGGGTAGATAACTTCAGGGATGTTTCCTGCTGAGCACTGATAACCTCTTTTATAAGTGTGTCCTCCTTAATACGATCATGGACTTTAGACAGTAGCTCCTGACTGTCCAATGGCGCGCTGCCTGAAACGGATCCGTGCTCAAAAGCTTCAAAAGCCTCCTCAAATTCCTTTTTCCCCTCGGGTGTATTGATCCAAACGAGAATCTCGTGAACCTCCTTTGGAGAACACTCTCCCTTAAAAAACTTCTGTAATAATTGTGCTCTCAAATTCTCCGCCGTTTGCTTATACTACTCTCTGAAAGTCGGCAACCCCGGCTAAAGGCGTATTTTTTTTATTATTCTTATTTTTCGGGCGTTTTTTTATTAAATTGACATTTTTCCTACACTAATGTTGAGTGATTTTCATCTTTCATTACTTTCGATAAATTGAATTCCCGATCCAAAAACCGGAAGTAATATGAATGTTTTTCTACATTAGTCCTGAAGGCCAGTTAATTATGTCACTGAAAAAAATGATACAAAAAATGAAAAACAATGATCAAACCGGGTTTGATCAGTTGTTTAAAATGTATCATGAAAAGATCTACTATTTCAGTCTCCATTATGGCCTCAGTCCGGCGGATTCGCAGGAGATAGTCCAGGAAGTCTTTGTCAGATTCTGGCATTCCCGTAAGAAAATCGACCCCTCAGGAAATGTGCAGGCATATCTCTACAAAATAGCCAAAAATGTGATCCTCGATGAGTTCAAAAGGAGGATTAAACGGAAAGCTGCAGAGGATTACCAGTTACGATTGTTACAAGCTGAAAATTATACTCAAAACACGGTGGCCTATAACGAACTGGAACAGCTCGTGACCAAAATACTGAGAGAACTTCCTGATAAAAGACGACTGGTCTTTGAGCTATCGAGGTATAAAGGATTAAGTAACAAGGAGATTGCCCGCGAAATGGGCATTTCTGTAAAAACGGTGGAAACCCACCTCACACTTGCCCTCCAGAGTTTCAGAGCTGCTTTCAGGCAGGCTGAGATCATGATATACCCGTCGGGCATTTTACTGTTGGAGGCAATAAGTTCTTCTTTTTGATCCGTTCGAACCTTGAACTTAGAACTTTTAACGTTGAACTTTCCTCCTCCTTTTGATCTCCCGGCGGATAAGGGTGAGTTCACGGCTGCTCTGGCCGGCTACCGAGGTGTTTTCCTCTGCACGACGAAACAAATAGGGCATCACCGATCTTACCGGACCGTAGGGCACATATTTGGCAACATTGTAACCGGCTCTGGCCAGGTTAAAGGAAATATTCTCACTCATACCATATAACTGGGCAAACCATATACGGTAATCGTCATTCTTCATGCTGTGCTTTTCCATCAGCAACGCCAGATAATAGTTACTGTACTCATTGTGCGACCCATTGATCATGGAAATACGCTGCTTATTGTCTACACAATAGGCCAGGGCCTTGTCATAGCTGGCATCCGTGGCCTCTTTTGTCGGGTGTATGGGGCTGGATTGCCCCAACTCCTCAGCGCGTTCCCGTTCTTTTTCCATATACGCTCCTCTCACCAGCTTCGCCCCGAGGTAGTAGTTGTGCATGGCGGCATAGTGAAAAGCTTTTTTAAGGTTTGCCAGCATATCCACACGATACATCTGGTAGGTATTGTATACAATGGCTCTTTTCTGATTGAACTTTTTCATCATGGCATAGGCCATTTCGTCAATCGGTTCCTGTATCCATGTCTCTTCAGCATCCATTAAGACGGGAATGCCGTATTGATGGGCTTTGGCACAAATGGTTTCCACCCGCTGCTTTATCCGGTCGTATGCCGTCTGTTCTTCTTCCGTCAGTTCAACCCCCTCCTGCACCTTCTGTAGCAGAGCCGAGCTCCCTATACCCGTGGTCTTGAAAACACAAAACGGTATATTCGGATGATCTTTCGCTTTTTCGATGGTCTCCAGGATCTCCTGTGTGGTATGGTCAAAGCTTTCTTCGTTATCTCCACCTTCTACAGAATAATCCAGAATGGTCCCTATATTAAACCTTGCCAGCTCCTGTATGGTCTTTTCACTTTCAGCAATCGTTTCTCCTCCACAAAAATGCTCAAACACCGTGTTTTTGATAACACCATTGAGCGGCAGACCTATCTTCAGCCCCAGCTTTACCAAACCAGTGGAAAGAGAGCTTATCCAAGGGTTATTGACAATGGAAAATAAAAAGTTGGCCTTTCTTAAAGCCTTGTCGGATCGTGATGCAAAAGCAATGGAAGTATCATCAAAGGAAACGTTGGATTTTAACTGCATGTCATAGGTAAAAAACGGACCAAAGATATAAATAAACCTACTAATGGACGGTTTTGTTTTATTTTAAATATCTTTAGATCGTATGAAGGAAGTGACTACCATTGAGGAGATCAGGAAGAAAATAGACGCGATTGACCAGCAGCTGCTCGATCTGCTGAATCAGCGTATGGATCTCGTTCAGGAGGTGGGAAGGATCAAAAAAACTTCCAATGCAACGATCTACCGGCCGGAAAGGGAGAGGGAGATCATTGAGCGCCTTTCAAACCTCAACGAGGGAAAGCTCAACCAGCAAGCCATTGAGGCTATTTTCCTTGAAATCTTTGCGGTAAGCAGAAACATAGAGCTACCGGAGCGTGTTGCCTACCTGGGGCCCGAAGGCAGCTTTACCCATCAGGCTGCGGAGGCACGGTTTGGCGCTATGAGCGAATACATGTCGCTCAGGAATATCCAGTCGGTCTTTGAGGCGGTACTGTCGGAAAGGGTCAGGTACGGCATTGTACCTATTGAGAACAATCAGCAGGGTATCGTGGGCGAAACCATGAGCCAGTTAAGTACCAGTGATGTGAACATAGTGGCAGAAGTACCTATGCCCATTCACTTTTCATTTGCCTCACAAAATGAAAACATCAACGAGATCCAGAAGGTATATTCAAAAGACATTGCATTCAGGCAGTGCAGCAAATTCATTAAGGAGTACATAGGCTCAGATGTACACATGATACCCGTGGAGTCGACCTCAAAAGCAGCTATGCTTGCATCTACAGATAATACCGCTGCAGTCATTTGCTCCCATATTGCTGCTAAAATGTACAACCTGCCCATCCTGTTTGCGAATATTCAGGACAGCCCTGACAATTACACCCGTTTCCTGATCCTGAGCAGATCCTACAGAAATGCCAGAAGTGACAACGATAAAACGACCATTTTAGCCCGCATCTCAGACAAGCCCGGTAGTCTGGTCACCTTCCTCCAGAAGTTCCATGAAGCGGGGGTAAATTTTACGAAAATAGAAAGCTATCCGGCCAAGGATGGCAAGAAGTTCAAATATTGGTTCTTCATAGAATTTGATGGTCATTTGGATGATCCTGTTATCGGTAAGGTGATGCAGGAAAATTCCGAACAGATCAAATGGTTGGGGAGCTATCCAAAATTGTGCTGATGGAAACAGAGGGGAACTGGAAAAACGAATTCGGCAGGCCGTGGATGATTGCCGGGCCCTGTAGCGCTGAAACCTACGAACAACTCTTTCAAACTACCAAAGCCGTATATGATCTTGGCATAACGGTAGTGAGGGCCGGGGTATGGAAGCCCCGAACGCGGCCCAACACGTTTGAAGGTGTGGGAGAACCGGCACTGGAATGGATAGAGGCTATAAAGGCTGAAATACCCGTTCAATTTGCTATAGAGGTGGCCAATGTGCAACACCTTGAACTGGCCCTGAAACACCATATCGATATGGTATGGTTAGGCGCCAGAACGACCGTAAATCCATTTACGGTACAGGAAATAGCCGATGCGCTGAAAGGCACGGACATTCCCGTTATGGTAAAAAACCCGGTAAACCCCGATCTCGCCCTTTGGCTGGGATGTATCGAACGCATTGCCAACGCCGGCGTCAGACAAATAGCTGCCATTCACAGAGGATTCAGCTCTTTCAGGAATACACGATACCGGAATGAGCCCCTGTGGCAATTGCCCATAGAGCTTAAGGGAAGACTGCCGCATATTCCGCTGATCTGCGACCCCAGCCATATTGCCGGTGACCGGTCCATGATCCGGGAAATAGCCCAAAAGGCTCTTGATCTCAACTACGACGGGATCATGGTTGAGACCCACCCTGATCCCGACAACGCGCTAAGTGACCCCATGCAACAGGTCTCTCTCCGGCAACTCGCTGACATCATCGGAGACCTGAAACTAAGAAAGGATACCTGTGACGATGCATTGTTCAAAAGCAAACTGGAGGAGCTGAGAAACAGGATCGATAGTATCGATCACGATATTGTGGAAAACCTCGCCAACCGCCTGAGGATCATAGAGGAGATAGGTCAGTACAAAAAGGAGAATGACGTTACTATCCTTCAAATGGAAAGGTGGACTTCGATACTGAATTCCCGCAGGGAATGGAGCAAGGCCCTTGGGCTGAGTACTGACCTTATTGAGGAAATATACAAAACGATCCATTCCGAATCGATCAGAAAGCAAACAGAAATTTTTAACAGATCACCGGAAAGCCCCAGCTAAATTGGAAAAAGTAGTTATCACAGACCAGGCAGCCAATGCATTGATGCAAACCCTGGATCACGGACAGTTCACCAGTATTGCCATTTTGGTGGATGAAAATACGCACATTCATTGCTATCCACTTATAAAGCATCACCTCCCGGAACATACCCTGATCCAGATAAAAAGTGGGGAGATCCATAAAAACATTGAGACCTGCATTTCCATCTGGAACGTATTAACAGAACAATCCTTTGATCGCCAGGGGCTTCTGATCAACCTCGGCGGCGGCGTCATCGGGGATATGGGCGGCTTCTGCGCCCGCACGTACAAAAGAGGGATCGCATTCATCAATGTCCCTACTACACTGCTGGCCCAGGTGGACGCCAGTGTGGGGGGTAAGCTGGGCATAGACTTTGAGCATTTAAAAAATCATATTGGTCTGTTCAGTGAGCCGGACCAGGTGATCATAGACCCGGTCTTTTTGAAAACCCTGCCGGATAACGAATTGCGCTCTGGATATGCCGAGGTGATCAAGCATCATCTGATCGCCGATGGTAAAGGGTGGGACAGGATGAAAAACAGCCACTTCGAAGAAATGAACTGGAAGGAGGTAATAGAGCATTCGGTAAAAATGAAATACGGGGTCGCACAAAAAGACCCCACGGAAAAAGGACTGAGAAAGATATTGAACTTTGGGCATACTGTGGGACACGCGGTTGAAAGCTATCTGATGCAGGAGGGAAGAGCCATATTACATGGTGAAGCCGTTGCCGTGGGAATGGTTGCCGAGGCCTACATCAGTAATACAAGGGATCTTATCAGTGCGGGAGACCTTACGGATATCCAGGGATATATTCAAGGCCTCTATCCAAAAGCAAAGCTATCTGCAAGGGATATTGAAGCCATTGGTAAATATGCAGTACAGGATAAGAAAAATAAGGGCAAAAGAATACTGGCAGCACTCCTTAACGGAGTAGGAAATGCTGTATGGGATATTGAGATTTCCGGGAAGGAGATCGATCAATCATTAAGATATTATGTCGATCAGACGTAGTATACTTCTGAATCATCATCGGCCAGTACATGGGCTTTTACATCTGGTTTTGCAGCCATTCCTTTTTCAGACTCATTCCTTGTTCTTTTGCCGGAACGAGTACTCATTGTTAATGCCAACAAAGCGCCTGTCGCTAAACCCAAGGCCAATGTCCATTTTCCTGCCTTGTTCATAATTTATTAA
>LYSV01000131.1 GCA_001657315.1 Flammeovirgaceae bacterium BBD 1991-12
TGTTGGGTTCAAAAAAAATCGCCGAAAACGATTTCAGTCGGCCTTATGACCAAATTAGCCGTTGGATTGGTGTTGATTTTTTGTTTTTGGCAGTGACCCTGCGGAAATCCGGTCAGTCATAGAACGACCAGTCCACCCCGAAGTCAAGGATGGAGCTTTGACCCGGATATCCTGGCGCTGTGAAGTAACCGGTGCCGTTGAACAGCTCGTACAGATTGTTGTATTTAAAGAAGAACCTGCCCCTGTTGATCTTGCCATTGATAAAGACATCCACGACAGGGAATTCAGGGAGTTCAAATTCATCCTGAACATAAAACTGCATGATGGCCGGATCGTAGGCATTGGCAAAATAGGCCGACTTCCAGTGTACGTCAAAGCCGAACTGCCATTGCAGATTACCGCCAAAGGATATCCGGGAATAGTACACCTGAGCATTTGCCAGAATATCAGGCAGACGAACAGCATCAGCAGAGCCACCGGAAACATTGGAATAGATCACCTCTGCATTAAAGTTCATGTGTTTTAAAAAGTCCACGCTCAAACGGGCCTCACCGGTTAACACACTTATTGAGGACGGGGCCTGTACTGGCCCAAGATCTCTGGGTTCTTCAGATAAGGGTCTTCTGAAATAGATGTAATTGTTCAGCAAGGTGTAGGAAGCCGCGGGCCGGATAGATACAGGCCCCAGCAGCAGATTGAACCTGCCCTTTACCCGAGTTGTCACCGGATTATCAAAGTCAGTATCCGTCCACAGATCGTAGCGGCCCAGGTAGGCCTGCTGAATAAAGGTGGGTTGAGTAAGTGCTGTTGAACCCTCGGCTTCAAACCAGTTGTTCCGTATACTTCCACCCAACTTAAAATTACCATCCAGCAGGTATTCCCCGTAGGCCTCAATGTAGCTGACCGAATCATTCCCAAACCTCAGGGTAGCTCCCACATAATTTTCCAGCAGGTTCGTTTCCACACCTACAGTATCGCCGTCAAGGAACTTGTAATCAAAGTCTATTTCCTTGACCTTATAGTAGAAGCTGTAAAATGATTTCCCAAAGTCTCCCTTCACTCCGACTTCATTCTGGGTGTAGCTCATGTTCGAACGATCCTTGATAGGGATAGAGTCCACCTCAAATTCCGTGTCAAAGTATAGATCATTTGCTTCTATACTGATAAAATCATTCTGCTGCTTGTAATGATTGAATTCGTGATACAGTTGAAAGCCTTCCCGTAACTTGAATTGATGATACAATTGATAATTAGTGCGTAGCTCAATGGTCTGGGCATCCTGCAGGCTGGGCTGGCGGTTGTCATCAAAAAACAGGTCGAGGTCATTGGCATCCTCCACCAGCACCCCGCCGTTTTCCTCTACGGAATGACGGTTCCTTCTGAAATTTCCGTAGAGCTGATAGCGTCCGTCTTTGGTGCCATAGTTTCCGCCGAAATGGTAGTTAATACCCTGTACATTTCTGTCCCCCCTGCCCGAACGGCCTATCTGCTTGTCAATGAACAGCCCCCGGTAGTCAAAAAAGAAATTGGAGCGCTCGTTGATATTCCGGGTGTAAGTAGCCTCGGTCAGGGAGCGTCCCTGGCCACCCCAAATGATAAAAAACCGGGAGTAGGGTGACTTTGTATCATAGTATTTGATCTGGTCAGCGCCTCTGTCATAAACATCGTACAGATTAAAACCAGATGATGCTCCTATTATATCGGGTGCCAGAGGATAAATGGAGTAGATGGCTGTACCGATATTACCAAGATCCAGGTAGGTATTATTGAACCTTAACGGATATTGAAATCTGTGCCAGTCAAGAATAGCCGTGTCAATGTTCCAGTACTGAGGCTTATTGTATTTGATATTCCCTAAATAAGTATAACTGCTCGTAGTCGGGCCGTAGATCTGTTTTGTGGAGTCATCCAGAATACTTGATCCTCTTCTTTCCTGCTGCTCCTTCTCACCGATGTCCGGTATCTGGGCAATGGCCTGAACACTGCCGGCGATGAGAATGACAAGTATTGCTCTTCTTAAAAACACGCGCAAAAGTAGTGAAACGGGTTCAATTTGAATATGACTTGATCGATTTTAAAACAAGCTCATCAAATTGCCTGCCATCTTTTAAAAAGCAGGTCTCTATAGGTATATAAAATACGGAATGACCCTGCAACAGATTATTTAGCTCCTTACTGAGTAGTTTCACCATGTCCTTTTCAGTAGTTACAAGGCTCACTTCATCTCCAGTGCTGACCTCCCCGGCACTTTTCAAAATGTCCTGGATATCTTTTTCCGAATAGCGATGATGGTCTGCTAACACTTTTTCCCCAACGAGCCGGTAATTGTCTGAAAGGTATTGTCTTAAATTCCCGGGATTGGCTACACCAGTGAAAAGATACAGTTCCTCTCCCATTTTCCCGTTACCGGAAACAGGCAGTGGTTCACTGTAGCGTATGCCGGCAAAAAAAACAGAGGCTATCTCGTTGGTATCTTTCAACCTCACCTTTATCCGGTCCATTTCCACATCGGACAGGTCCATTGGGCACTTGGTCACCACAATAACATCTGCCCGGCCGGCTCCCTTCCGGGACTCTCTCAGACGTCCGGCGGGCAGGATCATATCTTCATAAAAAGGCCGGTTGTAATCTGTCAGGAGAATATTCAGACCCGGTTTGACCGATCTGTGCTGGTAGGCATCATCCAGAAGTATGACCTCAACTCCTTCATCTTCCACAAGTAAAAAGGGGATAGCCAGCGCCCGCTCCTCCCCTGCGGCCACCTTGATATTATCCTTAAACTTTCTGTAAAACTGAAAAGGTTCATCTCCAATGGTATTGGCATTTTCTGTATCACCTGCCAGTATGAATCCCCGGGTTTTGCGTCCATAGCCTCGGCTCAGGGTAGCTACCTGATATTTATTGTGCAACAGACGGATCAGGTATTCTATCATTGGCGACTTACCGGTACCGCCAACGGACAAATTACCAACGGCAATAACGTTGGTCTCGAATTCAAAGGACCTCTTGTAGCCCACATTATAAAGATGGTTGCGAAACCGGGTGGCAACATCATAAAGTACGGAAAAGGGAAAAAGCAGCAGGGTTAAAAACTTCATACGACCGGAGTCCTGTGATATTTTCTATAAATTTGAAATGCTGGCACACCTTATGAATCCTGTAGGGCTTCGTAAGGCTAAATATCAAGCAAAATTGCCGTTTTATGATTAAAATAAAAGATATCATCCAACATTTGGAGGCATTCGCACCGCCGATATACCAGGAGCCCTATGACAACGCTGGCTTGCTTACTGGTAGTATGGAAGCGCAGGCGTCCGGTATTTTGATCACCCTTGATGTTACGGAAGCGGTAGTTGAGGAGGCCATTGCCCGGGATTGTGACCTGATCATCGCTCATCACCCCATCATCTTTAAGGGGCTGAAGTCACTAACTGGCAAAAACTATGTGGAAAGAACCATTCTGAAAGCGATCAGGAATGATATAGCTATTTATGCTATCCATACCAATCTGGATAATGTCCATCACGGGGTAAACAGGAAGATCTGCGAGAAGATAGGTCTGGTCAATACCTCTGTTTTGTCGCCAAAAAAGGAAACGTTGCTCAAGCTGGTCACATTTGTTCCACAGGAGAATGAAGCTGATCTGCTGGAGGCCCTTTATGCTTCCGGGGCAGGCAATATAGGAAATTACAGCGATTGCAGCTTTGTGACCAAAGGTACCGGTTCGTTCAAACCCAATAATGTTGCCAATCCCTATATTGGCAAACAAAACGAACGGGAGCTGGTCGAAGAGCAACGTATAGAGGTGATCCTGCCTGTCCATTTAAAAAACAGGGTGTTGCAGGCGCTCAATCAGTCACATCCCTATGAAGAGGTGGCATACTATCTGACAGCACTGGAAAATGCCAATCAGGAGATCGGAGCCGGCATGCTCGGGAGCCTGCCCGAACCTGTGGAGCCAATGGATTTCCTGAACTGGCTGAAGGAAAAAATGTCGTTGAACTGCATTCGTCACACAGCACCTGTAAGCAGAAAGATCAAAAAGGTAGCTGTTTGTGGTGGTTCAGGAAGTTTTTTATTGTCCAGGTCTATAGCCAGGGGAGCAGATGCCTTCGTAAGCGCAGATTTTAAATATCATGAATTCTTTGATGCAGAAGACAGGATCATGATTGCTGATATCGGACATTACGAAAGCGAAGTTTACACAAAAGAATTATTATATGAAATATTAAGTCAAAAATTTCCTAACTTTGCAGTCAATTTATCGGATACTGTTACCAATCCAATTAGTTATCTTTAATACATGGAAAACACTACTGTAGCGCAGAAACTGGAAGCTTTAATAAAACTACAATCCATTGACACTAAACTTGACGAGATAAAAAAACTAAGGGGTGACCTTCCCGATGAAGTTCAGGATCTGGAAGATGAAATTGAAGGATACAAAACAAGGCAGGGAAGATTCAGCACAGAGCTTGGAGAGCTGGAAGAAAGCATAAAGGCCAGCAAGAATGGCATTAAGGAGGCGGAAAAGCTCATTCAGAAATACAACGACCAGCAGAAAAACGTAAGAAACAATCGCGAATACGACGCCATCACCAAAGAGATAGAACTCCAGGAGCTTGAGATCCAGATCCTTGAAAAGCGGATCAAGGAAGCAGGCGCAGGAATAGAGGCCAAGCAGGAAGATATAGAAAAGGTAAAGGCGCTGGTGGATGAGAGAAGCCAAGACCTTGAGAATAAGAAAAAGGAGCTGGAGGAATTATTGGGTGAAAGCAAGGAAGAAGAGGGCAGATTGCTGGCAGAACGTGAGAAGGCGACAAAAAAAATAGAAGAGAAGTTACTCAAGTACTATGAAAAACTAAGAGCTAATCTTTCCAACGGGCTTGCAGTAGTGACTGTTAGAAGAGGTGCGGCTGAAGGTTGTAACATTGTTATTCCCCCCCAGAAGATCGCCGAGATCAGAGAAAGGAAAAAAATTGTTATTGATGAGCATTCCGGGAGAATACTGGCTGATGTAGACACTTCTTCATTGGAAGAAGAAAAGCCAAAACGGACCACCCGGAGAAAGAAAAATGAAGCATAATTGGCTTTAGTAAAATTCGATTTGTTTCTGAATAAGGTAAGCATCCCAGCTTACCTTTTTTTATTCCTTACCATACACGCCGGTGCTCAGGAAACTATCAGCTTTACTCCGGAGGAAGAAACGGCATATCAATCGTTTTGGGAGATGGATGAGAACGGTATGGAAACTTTTTTTTCGTCTGATACGCCACAATCACTATACATTGCCAATCTGTATACCACACTGGACCTTATTCTTTGGGATGATCCATCTCAATTTGATGCATGGGAGGAAGCATGGAATGAAAGGTTGCAAAAACTGGATAAATCAGACGTCAAAGATCCTGAGAAGACCTTTTTCAGGGCAGAAATGCTGATCCATGGGGCCTTTGCGCATTTGAAATTTGGCCATGAACTGGAGGCCGGCTGGCTGTTACGGCAAGCCTGGCAAAGAACCATAAACAGCATTGAACAATTTCCCGGGTTTAAACCACATCTGAAAACCGTTGGGTTGCTGCATGTGCTGATCGGTACGGTACCGGACAAATACAGCTGGCTTCTGTCCTTACTTGGGATGGAGGGCTCTATTGAAGAGGGCCTCGCCGAACTTGAGCTGTACATACAGTCTGCCGGACCACTGACCAGAGAGGTTACCCTGCTTCTGGACATGATCCATGCTTACTTACTTAGCAATGGTCATTATTCTGATTCTGTGACCTTGTATGCGCCCACGCGGCTGGAGCTGTTTGTAAAACTGCTGGTCCATTTAAAAAACTCAAATGGGACTGCTGCCCTGGAGTCCTTTCGGCATCTTGACAGGATAGGCTTCCGTTATCCTTTTCTGCATTATCTGGGTGGCGAAGTATACCTGCGAAAAGGAGAGTATCCACTGGCCGCAGCACAGTATGAAAAGTTCATCAGTCGCTCTAGAGGTATCTCCCACATCAGGGATGCACATTACAAGGTCTTTCTTGCCTATCACCTTTCTGACGATCCTGTCAATGCGCAAAAATATTTTGATCTGGCACAGTCTGAGGGGGAAGCCAGATCCGAAGCAGACAAACACGCCACCAGATCCCTGAAAACCGGAAAGTTTCCTGATCCTCTCATCATGAAGATCAGATTGCTGACCGATGGAGGGCATTACCGTAAAGCGGACAGTCTCGTTCAGGCTAAAAGGGAGGTTCAATTCACGAGTACATCTGATTCCGTAGAGTTCATCTATCGCCAGGCCAGATTGGCACATCAACAGGACAAACTGAGAAAAGCAATATCCCTTTACAAGGAAGTGATCGACCGTTCGCCTGAAAAAGGATGGTACTTTGCCCCCAATTCGTGTCTGCAACTGGGACTGATCTTTTCGAAACACGATGATCATGAACAGGCTGAATATTATTTAAAGAAGGTGCGTACCTACTCAAAACATGCGTACAAACAAAGTCTGGATCATAAAGCCCGTACCGCGCTGAATAAGTTATAACTATTGACCTTTGGTAAATATGATATCAAAACTGTCTAAAATTCACTTGTTCAGCCAAAAAAACTATTACTTTTGTGAAAGTTTCACAAAATTGAGCGAAATTGATCATCCAATTTACAGTTGGGAATTACAAGTCCATTAAGAGTCCTGCTACTCTCAATATGACAGCCATAAAGCCTATCAAGGAATTTGAAAGTGACAATGTGTTTGAAGATGGCCGCTACCGGCTTTTAAAAAGTGCTGTTCTGTATGGCGCCAATGCTTCCGGCAAGTCAAATTTCATTGATGGTTTAAATTTCCTGAAATGGTTTGTGATCAATTCATCAAAAGAGACTCAGGTAGAAGATGAAATAGAAGTTGAACCCTTTCTTTTGGATGAACTCCTCGAAAATCAGCCATCCACTTTTGAAGTTTCCTTTCTGATAGATGGGGTTAAATACAGGTATGGAGTAGAGCTTAATTCCAAAAAAGTAGGGGGTGAATATCTAATGAAATCCACCAAAATAAAGGAACATCCATTATTTATAAGGGATGAAGAGGGGATTGAAGTATTCAAAGAATTTAAGGAGGGCAGGCTGCTTGAAGAAAAAACGAGAGAAAATGCACTCTTTTTATCAGTTGTAGCTCAATTCAATGGTCCCATATCAGGTCAGATCATTAAGTGGTTCAGGTCCTACAATGTCATATCGGGATTGCTTGACCATAGGTATGAAGGATTTACCGCCGGTCTTTTCGCAAAAGAATCATTGAAGAAACGGATCATTGACCTGATGTCCTATGCAGATCTGGGCATCGCTGAAATGGAGGTAACTGATTTTATCATCTCTGATGACACTTTACCCAAGGACATGCCTGAGGAACTCAAAAAATCCATTCTTTCTGAAACTGAAGGAAAAACCGGATATAATATTGATACCTTTCATCAGAAATTTGACAAGAATGGTAAAGACCAAGGTTTGGTAAGGTTCGATTTTGAGGATCAGGAATCCGAGGGTACCAAAAAGTTTTTCAGACTGGCGGGCCCGGTTCTGGATACGTTGGAAAACGGAAGGGTTTTAATCATTGATGAGTTGGACTCCCGGCTGCGTTGCTAACGCAGCAAATTGTTCGGCTATTTAACAGTAGAAAATTTAACCCAAAGAATGCACAATTAATATTTGCTACCCATGATACCAACCTGTTGAGTGCCTGCACATTCAGGAGAGACCAGATCTGGTTTGCTGAAAAAGATCATTTCGGGGCTACCCAGGTATACTCTCTGGCTGAATACATCCTGCCCAAAGGAAAGGTACGAAAAGATGCATCGTTTGAAAAAGACTACATGCACGGAAAATATGGCGCAATACCTTTTCTGGGAAACGTTGAGGAAGCACTCAATTCAAAGCAATGGCAAGAGTAAAAAAAATTGACAATGCCATCTTAAAACGAATTCAGCAAAAGAAGGAAAGAGAAAGAAGGTCTTACCGAAAAAAACCTGTTCGCAGAAGGATTTTAATAGTATGCGAAGGAGAAAAAACGGAACCCAACTATTTCCGATCCTACCAGATGAAACTACCTAAAGGACTTGTTAAACTGGATATTTTCGGCGAAGGAGAGAATACTTTGAATATTGTGCATAAAGCCATCCATTTGAGAGACACAGAAAACAAATTGGGTATATGTTATGATGAATGCTGGGTGGTCTTTGACAAAGACAGCTTTCCAAGCGGGCGATTCAATTCTGCCGTGTTCCTGGCAAGGAAGGAAGGGATCGGATGCGCTTATTCAAACGAAGCATTTGAGTTATGGTACCTACTGCATTTTGAATTTTATGAAAACGCAATGTCACGTACCATGTATCAGAGTTTATTATCGACTCATCTCAAAGTCAGGTACAAAAAAAACCATGATGCTATATTTGAATTACTTCAGGGTCTCGGCAATGAATTTAAGGCTATTCAAAGAGCTAAACGGCTGGCAGGTAATTACGAAGGATCGAATCCCGCTATGGAAAATCCAGTCACTTATGTTTTTGAGCTCATTCAATCTCTAAGAGAGTTTATAAATACTGGCTGAATAAACCATTCGATGGACAAAACGGTGGAATAAGTCAATGCGAAAGATACCTTGAATTACCTACACCTGACTCACCAGCTCACGCAGATGGCTGGTATCATTGAACCGCTCTATGGCGTACATGCTACCCGTGAAGTTTACAATATAGAGGCACAGGTTCGAGTGCTCAAAAAGGTCCATGCAGCGAAGTGGATAATGAAGCATCTGACACAGCAATACACGCATGGCCCGTCCGTGCATACAGATAAGAACGGTCTCTTCATTTTCCTGTTGAACAATATGTTCCAGTGCCGGTTTTTGACGATCATATACATCCTGTGGAGATTCTCCACCCTCTATTCGTAATTCTGTTTCACCCTGTTGCCATTTTCTGATCACTTCATGATAGTAGGCGTCCTCTTCGGGGGTGATCATCATCCCTTCACGGCTTCCCCAACTGATCTCGTTCAGTCCCGCCAGTTGCTCATGCGGCACACCCTTGTCCAAAAAAGACCTGATGGACTGGTGGGTCCTTTTCAATGCAGAAGTATATACCTTATCAAAGGGAATATCCTTAAACGTATCAAAAAAAGCGGCGGCCTGCTGTCTGCCTCTTTCATTAAGATCGGAATCTATACCACTACCCTGAACAATGCCTCTCAGGTTATAGTCCGTCTGCCCGTGCCTGACCAAATATATTTTTTTGCTTTTCAATTTGTCCGTATTTTAGAGCCCCAAAAATAACTTTTTTTACCAATCCGGAATGATCAATCCCAATGTTACTGTAGAACAACTCAATGCCATGAACCGGAATACCATGATGGAGCATCTGGGGATAGAGTTTACAGGAATAGGTGAAGATTTTATAAGCGCTAAAATGCCTGTGGATCAGAGACATCACCAACCCTACGGGCTGCTGCATGGTGGAGCCAGCGTATCACTGGCAGAAACACTGGGCAGTGTAGCAGCGCATTGTTCTGTTGACAGTGACAGCAAATACACCGTAGGTCTGGAAATAAACGCCAACCACATCAGAGCGGTACGTGAAGGTTATGTGTATGGTACGGCACAACCCCTGCATGTAGGCAAATCCACCCATGTCTGGGAAATAAGGATCACTGACGAACAGGAACGCATGGTATGCGTTAGTAGAATAACAATGGCTGTGATTGACAGGAAGTAGATGAATCACGTTGATGTAGAAAATCGTTTAGGCACTTTATCAAAAGGCCGCCTTCTTTCCCATGTATTTGAGTTTTGTAAACACCCCCGTATTTCCATGGCGGCCTGGAGAGCGCCGGGTGATACCAGTGTACACCTGATCCTGGATTTTGACCAGAACATCAGGTGTGAGGACATTACGTTGGAAAAGCTGCCGGAAGGCTTTATGTTCTCACCCTTTCACCAGGACAGGGATTCTGTATACATAAAAAAAGAGGTTTACATCAATCTGATATCGGGTGAGTTTCATGGCAACTCAGAAAAGATAGATAGCATTCAAAACTTCTCCTCACGGTCTGACCATGATCCAATTGATGATACTACAGCCTCAAGAGAGCCAAATGTGACCGTATCGAAGGCTCATGACCATTTTCTTGATCTTGTAGCCCTGAGTCTGGATCAAATCCGGCAGGGCAGGTTACAGAAAGTGGTCCCTTCCCGATCAAAAGAGATCACACTTCCTGAAAGCTTTACTCCCGGCGAATTCTTTTTTGATCTGTGTGACACCTATGCCAACGCCTTTATCTCGCTGGTCTACCATCCGGAATGCGGGGCATGGATCGGAGCTACCCCGGAGCTGCTCATTGACGTACGGAATAACATTTTTAAAACTGTCGCCCTTGCCGGTACACAAAGGTATAGTGAAGAAATATCGCTGTCTGAAGTAGCATGGACACAAAAAGAGATCGAGGAGCAAGCCCTGGTAAGCCGGTACATTATCAATTGCTTTAAAAAGATCAGGCTGAGGGAATTCGACGAGATAGGCCCCAAAACGGTAAAGGCAGGGAACCTCATCCATCTGAAAACAGAGTATACTGTCGACATGGCAGCTACCAACTTCCCTGACCTGGGCTCGGTAATGCTTAAGCTCCTCCACCCTACCTCAGCCATATGTGGTATGCCGCTTGAAGCATCCCTTGACTTCATAAGGCAGCATGAGGACTACGACCGGGAATATTTCAGCGGATATCTCGGACCTGTTAATTTTGAAGACAAGACCAGCCTGTTTGTCAACCTGAGATGCATGAAGATGAACGATCGTACCGCTTCGTTATATGCCGGCGCAGGAGTAACAGAAGACTCCAATCCTGAAAAAGAATGGCTGGAGACAGAAATGAAAATGAACACCCTGCTAAACATCATCCGGTAGATTTGGACCTGCAACCTATCTTCAACATTGCCAGTATATGCCATCAGCACGGCCTGGATAAGGCAATCCTTTCTCCCGGTTCGCGCAATGCTCCACTGACACTGGCATTCACCCGGCATCCCGATATTGATTGCCGCACTGTCAGCGACGAACGGTCTGCTGCCTTTATTGGTTTGGGTATTGCCCGGCAACTGGACAGACCCACTATTCTATGCTGTACTTCCGGCTCGGCGGCATACAACTATGCCCCGGCTGTAGCCGAGGCATTCTTTCAACAGATACCTTTACTCATCTTCACCGCCGACCGGCCACCGGAATGGATCGACCAACTGGACGGTCAGACAATCAGGCAGGTAAATATCTATGGTGACCATGTAAAAAAAAGCTTCCAATTGCCTGTGGACCTGGATAATCCAGAGGCAAAGACCCATACCTACCGCATTATCAATGAAGCGATCAACCACACCCAGGAGTTCCCAAAAGGTCCGGTTCACATAAACGTTCCCTTCAGAGAACCTTTCTATCCCGGGTCCGGTGAAAAGCTTCATTACAAAGAGCCTGTCAAGGTATTCACCACGAACCAGCCCCAACCCGGTCCGGTCGATTGGGAAGCTCTCCAACAAGAGTGGAACCAGTATCAGCGGAAGCTTATCGTGGCAGGTCAGTATAGAAAAAGCACCGAACTGAATGCTGATCTTACCGGGATATTCAAAGATCAGAAAATACCCGTGGCAGGTGACATTCTTTCCAACCTTCATGCCATAGACGAAGTAATTGCCCATGCAGATGTATTCATAGGCAATGGCAGGAAAGGTTTGAATGAAAGCCTTCAACCCGACCTTCTCATCACCTACGGGCTTTCTACTATCTCAAAGAACCTGAAACTGTTACTGAGGAAGTATCCCCCCAGGGCCCACTGGCATATTCAACCTGCCGGTGAAGTAGCTGACACCTATAATGCACTTACGAAGATCATACGTACCTCCCCTGAAAAATTCTTCCGTCAACTTTCAGCAGGGAAGACGGATGACTCATTTGAGTCACAAAAACAGGAGAACTACTGCAATATCTGGCTGATCGAGGAACGCAAGGTGAGAAGGCATATACCTTCCTTCTTTTCCACTGACCACTGGGGAGAATTTGAATTGGTATACCATGCATTGAAGGCAGCGCCCTCCGGTATCAATCTCCATCTTGCCAATAGCATGGCTGTGCGGTACGCCAATTTTATCGGAATTGAAACACAACATGAGGAAACAGAGGTTTTATCCAACAGGGGTACAAGTGGCATTGACGGAAGCAATAGTACAGCGGTAGGCGCCAGCCTGGAAAGCGACCGGCTTAACCTGCTTATAACCGGTGATATGGCCTTCTTCTATGATCGTAACGCCTTCTGGCATAATTATGATATCAAAAACCTCAGGATATTACTGCTGAACAACCATGGCGGTGGGATCTTCCGGATGATACCCGGCCCTGGCAGCCTTCCCGAGCTGGAAGACTTTTTTGAAACACGTCAGCCACTAAGTGCCGGACTGCTGGCGAAGGAGATGGGATTTGAATACCTCAACTGTGATAAAAAAAGCAAGCTCAACAATTATCTCAAACAGTTTTTTAAGGAAGACGGTCAGCCCAGGATCCTTGAACTTGAGAGCGACAGTGCAGTCAACAAACAGATACTGGAAGAATTCAGAAGCTCATTCAATAAAACAAAATAGAGTCTCTTCAGGTCACACAATCGCCAAAAAATATCGCACCACCCGCACCCGTTACATACCTCTCAAACTTTAGCCATAGATCTCCGGTTATCACAATAAATGCTGTCACGCATATTTTCAGGATTTTTTTCTAATTTTCAGGATTAACGTGCCAACATTATGTACGAGAAAAGAGAAATACACCGGGCCATTGGAGAGCTGGCCTATGTCATCGCCAGGGCTCAGGCAGGACATGAACTGGACGAAAAAAAGGCCTTCATAGATATCATTGAAAAGGAGCTGAATTTTGATGCATGGGCTGCAGAAAGCAGGTTTGAGTTCCTTGACGAAAAAGTGCATCCTTCAATAGATCATGCCTACAATGAAGCTATGCATGAGTTTAAACTTTACAAGGATCACCTTACCCCCAAACTAAAGGAAACCACCCTCAGGGTGGTGGAGGCAGTGGCCAACGTCTATTACAGATCTGATACGCAGCAATTTATTATTGATCGGTTAAAAAACGATCTCAAGGCGCTGTAATGATCCCATCCATTCACCTCAACGGAAAGACTGTTGAGGTTGACCGGTTGTCTTCCTTTCCGGTTAGCACCTCATTTGAAAGATCCACCGTGGATTTTCTGGAGCAATGGCTCGGGGGCAGGGAGGTATTTGAGATCCATACTTCCGGGTCTACCGGTAAACCCACCAAAATAAATATTTACAGGGAGCAAATGATGGCCAGCGCCAAAATGACCATAGGCACGCTGGGTCTGGCATCAGGGGATACAGTTCACCTTTGCCTGAATACCGGGTTCATCGCGGGAAAAATGATGCTTGTAAGAGCATTGATGGGAAAAATGAACATCATTGCAGAGGAGCCCTCTTCCCTGCCTGAAGCACTTCAGAACCCGGAGAATAACATACAATTCACCGCACTGATCCCCATGCAGTTGGAAAACCTACTATCAAACCAACGATCCGTCGACATACTGGATAAAATGAAAGCCATCATTATAGGGGGTGCACCCGTGAGCCATCATTTGGAAAAACGTCTTCAGGCAATAACTGCTCCTGTGTACGCCACTTTTGGAATGACCGAAACTGTAACACATATAGCGCTCAAAAGGATGAATGGCCCCCGGAAGTCAGCGTATTACTGTACCTTCACCGGAATCCATATTGGGCAGGACGACCGTGAATGCCTGACCATCACCGGACCGGTCACTGCGGGTAAGACACTTGTGACCAATGACAGGGTAAAGATCATCGACGGAAATCATTTCAAATGGCTCGGAAGGGTGGATAACGTGATCAATTCCGGGGGGATTAAAATTCAACTGGAGCAAGTAGAAAGCAAAGTCTCCCATATCCTTGAGGGGCTGGGTATAATCAGCCGGTCGTTCGCAGCCGGTATACCGGATCCTGTACTGGGGCAAAAACTGATACTTTGTATAGAAGGGAAAGAATATCAGGCAATTGATGAGCTAATAAAACAGCTCAAGTCAAAACTTCCCAAATACCATGCTCCGGGAAATATCCTTTTCACGGAACATTTCATTGAAACCGAAACAGGAAAGGTCAACCGCAGGGAGACTTTGAGTATATTAGGTTATTGAATTATTGATTATTAGGTTCTCTATCAGCTCATTCGCCTTAAATAACTGATAACTTAATCACCCAATAACTTTCTACTAACTGATCAGGTTTTCTGTTTCTTTTTCCTGGCAGCCGGGAATAATATATTGTTAAGAATAAGCCTGTACCCCGGAGAGTTGGGATGAAGATTCAGATCTGTAGGTTCCTCATTGACCAGATGCTGATAGTCCTCGGGGTCGTGGCCGCCATAAAACGTCCAGAAACCCTTGCCGAACACGCCATGAATGTATTTGGCTTCCTTGATCGACTTTGTTTCACCCATGATCACTACATCGGATTTGATCAGGGTCTCCTTGTAGCCGGTGGTTTGGCCGTAAAAGCCCTTGATCACCCGTGTGTGATTCTGAGTAAGCATGGTAGGGATAGGATCCCATTTGGCAGAGAATTCAAACAGGCTGAAAAAGTCATTCTCCTCCCGCAGGCCCCGCTCAGCGTATTTGTTGTCAATATTGGAAAACTCATATTCAAAAGGGTCCCTTGAGATCTTGAAGTCCTCGAAGGCAAAAGTGTTTTCAAAGTTCAGCTTTTCCTGTGCACGCGGGTCAGGTGGGTCGCCATCAAACATACGGTCAATCATATCTATCCCTTCTCCGGCCAGCGCAATATCATACGTATCTGTAGCTGAACACATGGCAAAGAGGAAACCTCCACCGGACACAAACTCCCGGATCTTTTTCACGACCGCCAGTTTAAGGTGGGACACCTTACTAAAACCATGCTTCCTGGCTGATTCCTCAAACTCCCTCTGCTGTTCAATATACCAGGGCATGTTTTTGTAGTTGCGATAGAACTTGCCGTACTGCCCTGTAAAGTCCTCATGATGCAGATGAAGCCAATCGTACTTTGGCAGCTCCATACTGAGCACCTCATCATCAAAGATCACATCATAGGGTATCTCGGCATAGGTTAGGACAAGGGTAACGGCGTCATCCCAGGGCAGTTTACTTTTGGGAGAGTACACTGCTATTTTCGGGTACTTGTCCAGCCGCATTACATCCGAGTTTGTCGAAGGGCTGGCAATGCTTTCCAGTATGGAATTGGACTGCGCATCGGAGATCACTTCATAGCTTATCCCCCGGATAATGAGCTCATTTTCAAACTTCTGGTAATATTTAAAAAGAAAACTTCCACCCCGATAGTTCAGCAGCCAGTCTACCTCAATATCATTCTGTAGCACCCAGTAGGAAATGCCATAGGCCTTTAAATGATTGGATTGTTTCTCATCCATGGGGACCAGCAGATAGCTGGCCATAGAGGACAGGGAATAGAAGGAAAAAAGAACAAAAAGTATTATTGATCGCATAGCTCTAACTTCAGCCGTTTAATTTACCGATAAAACCTGATATAGTCTAATCGCACCATTTATAACTCTTTGAACGTGAATATTGATTACTTTAGTTTCAGAAAAAACAAGAAATATCAGGTCATCATTGGCATAAAAATAGATAAAGCCGTATCTGATCGTTTGTAAACAGGCGAAAACAACGGTATTGGGGTTAAACTAAGAACAGGAATGAATCTGGTTGAGAACATAAAAGAGGGGCTGCGTTCCATTAATGCCAACCTGCTCCGTACCACACTCACCGCGTTGATCGTGGCCATTGGTATTACCTCTCTTGTGGGGATCCTGACAGCCATTGACGGTATTCAGAGTTCCGTGACCGATTCCCTGTCCGATCTGGGTGTAAATACGTTTGATATTTATTCCAAGTCGAATTCCGGGCGAAGAAGAAGAGGTATTGTGGAAAAGTCACAGCCACCTCTTAAACTGAAGGAAGCTGTACGATTTATCCAAAATTACCGTTACCCTGCCGAAGTGAGCCTCTCCACCTATGTTACAGGCACGGCGGAGATCAAAAGAGGTTCCAAAAAGACCAACGCCTCGGTAAGGGTATTTGGGGCCAACGAGCACTACATAGCGCTGGAAGGACTGGACATTGACAAGGGAAGGAATTTTTCATCCATTGAGATCCAGTATGGCTCAAATGTAGTGATCATAGGTACTGATCTGAAAGAATCGCTGTACAAGGACAATGAAGACGTGTTGAACACGGAGATCTCCATTTTCGGGGGAAAGTACAGGGTGATCGGCCTGCTGGTAGAGCGCGGTGATATTGGCGGTGGTTCTCCGGATAACACGGTGATCATCCCCATTCTGAACGCGAGCCGGTTGTCCTCCAACCGGGATCTGCGGTATTCTCTTACCGTAGGTATAAAGAATATGCAGGATATGGACTACGCCATGGGAGAGGCTACCGGCCTCATGCGCCAGATCAGAAGAGACAAAATCGGTGAGCCCAATTCCTTCGAAATTGACAAGAGTGAGTCTCTGGCCGAACAACTGGCTGAGGTAACGGGCGCCATGAAAATGGGTGGCTTCGGAATTGGATTCATTACATTACTGGGAGCCTCCATCGCGCTTATGAATATCATGATGGTCTCAGTGACCGAACGAACACGGGAAGTAGGCGTCCGCAAGGCCCTGGGAGCCACTCCAAAGCGTATACGACAGCAGTTCATCATAGAAGCCATTGTAGTGTGCCTTATCGGAGGCATTGCAGGAGTATTTTTGGGCATAGGGGTAGGCAATCTGATGGCCAGGGCTATGAACATCACAGGATTTGTGGTCCCCTGGATATGGGTGCTGATGGGACTCATTGTCTGCATCGTCGTTGGCCTGATATCCGGCTATTATCCCGCCAGCAAGGCTGCCAGGCTCGACCCTATCGAGTCACTACGATTCGAATAGCTTTGTTGCTGGCCGCTGGTTACAGGTCGCGTGGACTATTAACCAACAACTATCAACAAACGACTTACTCAATAGCCATTTTTTTCCGAACTTTAGAGCTCCGGATCTTTAGATCCCCATAACCACTACCAGACTCGCTTATGTATTTAATCTTCGACACCGAAACCACCGGTTTACCACACAATTATACCGCACCCATTACGGATCTTGATAACTGGCCCCGGCTTGTTCAGATAGCATGGCAATTGCACGATGGCAAGGGGAAACTACTCTCCCATCATAACTATATTGTAAAGCCTGAGGGGTTCACTATCCCCTATAACTCGGAAAAGGTTCACGGTATCTCTACAAAAAGAGCGCTGGAAGAGGGGCATGATCTGAAGGAAGTGCTGGCCACCTTCTCCCATGACCTGAGCAATGCAAGAGTGGTCGTAGGACATAATATTGATTTCGACAATCGCATTGTAGGTGCCGAGTTCGTAAGGATCAGTGAAGAAGGCAGAGGAAATGATCTGCAGACATTTGAAAAGATCGATACAGCGGAGGTGTCTACTGAATACTGCCAACTGGAGGGTGGTATAGGCGGGAAGCTGAAGGCACCCAAACTCATTGAGCTGCATGAAAAGCTTTTTGGCGTACCTTTCAACGATGCACACGACGCTGCATATGATGTAGATGCCACCACAAAGTGCTTTTTCGGACTGATCAGGGAAAAAGTTGTAAAGCCGGTCGATGATACACCGGTAGCAGAGATAGAATATGAAGCTCCTGAGCTGGCCAACGCCAACTTTGCCAAACAGGAGAAGGACGTATCAAAGGACCTGGGCGGGGACCGCATGGCGGCTCAGGCTATCGAAGAGCCGTTTGTACACCTTCATGTACACTCTCAGTATTCCGTGCTACAGGCCGTGCCGGACATCAAGGGGCTGATCGCCAAGGCAAAAGAAAATAATATGCCTGCTGTAGCTCTTACTGATCTGGGCAATATGTTTGGCGCCTTCAAGTTTGTAAGGGAATCGCTCAACAATGAGATCAAGCCCATTGTGGGATGCGAATTTTACATTGCCGAAGAACGACTGAAGCTTAAATTCACCAAGGATAACCCTGACAAACGTTTCAATCAGGTGCTCATTGCCAAAAACAAGACCGGCTATCACAATCTGGCAAAGCTGAGCTCCATGGGATATATGGAGGGTTTGTATGGTATCTTTCCCAGAATTGACAAGGAGCTGGTCAAACAGTATTCCGAAGGAGTGATCGCACTCTCCGGTGGCCTGAAGGCAGAGATCCCTTTCCTTATCCTCAATGTGGGTGAGCATCAGGCTGAAGAGGCTTTTCAATGGTATCACAATGTATTTGGAGAAGATTTTTACGTAGAACTCGTTCGCCATGATCTGGAAGAGGAAAACCGGGTGAATGACGTGCTGCTGGAATTTGCCAAAAAGTATAACGTAAAAGTAATTGCCGCCAACGATGTTTACTATCTGGACAGGGAGGATTCTGAAGCACATGATGTATTGCTATGTGTAAAGGAAGGAGAAATGAAGTCCACTCCTATCGGCCGGGGGCGGGGCTATCGGTTTGGTTTCCCCAACAATGAGTACTACTTCAAGTCCCAGGAGGAGATGAAAATGCTCTTCAGCGACGTGCCGGAAGCTATTCGTAACCTGACGGAGATCATTGAGAAGGTGGAAGAATACAAGCTTGAAATGGATGTACTGCTACCTGCATTCAACATCCCGGAGGAGTTCAGGGACGCCCAGGATGAGCAGGACGGTGGAAAGCGCGGAGAAAATGCCTTCCTACGCCACCTCACCTATGAAGGTGCCCGCCAGCGGTATCCTGAGATCACGGATGAGATCAGGGAACGGCTGGACTTTGAGCTGGAAACCATCAAAAACACCGGTTACCCCGGTTATTTCCTCATTGTCCAGGATTTTACAAGAAAGGCCCGCGAGATGGAGGTATCGGTAGGGCCCGGCCGTGGTTCAGCAGCAGGAAGCGCGGTAGCCTTCTGCATAGGGATCACCAATGTGGATCCCATTGCCTACGATCTGCTATTTGAGCGTTTCCTCAACCCCGACAGGGTTTCACTGCCGGATATCGACATTGATTTTGACGACGAGGGCCGGGACAAGGTGATCCAGTATGTTATTGACAAATACGGCAAAAATCAGGTAGCTCAGATCATTACGTACGGCACCATGGCTGCCAAATCCAGTATACGGGATGCAGCACGCGTCATGGAGCTACCCTTGATGGAGGCCAATGACCTGGCCAAGCTGGTTCCGGAGCGGCCCGGCACATCACTGGATAAGGCATTTAAGGAAGTAAAGGAACTGGACGGCTTTCGCAAGGGGAATGATCTGAAGGCAAAAGTGCTGAATCAGGCAAGAATCCTGGAAGGATCGGTACGGAATACCGGAACACATGCCTGCGGAGTGATCATTACTCCCGATGATCTCACCAAATTCATACCGGTATCCACAGCCAAAGACTCGGAAATGCTTATCACCCAGTTTGACAACAGTGTAGTGGAGAACGCTGGCATGCTCAAAATGGATTTCCTGGGGCTGAAAACGCTGACGATCATCAAGTCGGCGCTAAAGATCGTCAAGGCCAGGCACGGCGTGGAAATAGACATGGATACCATTCCGCTGGACGATGAAAAGACTTATGAACTGTATCAAAAAGGACTGACTAACGGCACTTTTCAGTTTGAGTCACCGGGTATGCAGAAACACCTGAGGTCGTTAAAACCAGACAAGTTTGAAGACCTTATCGCCATGAATGCCTTGTACCGCCCGGGCCCCATGGAATATATTCCCAACTTCATAGCACGGAAGCATGGTGATGAGGAAATCTCCTATGATATTCCCGGTATGGCGGAATACCTTGCAGAAACCTATGGTATCACCGTTTATCAGGAGCAGGTGATGTTGCTTTCCCAGCAGTTGGCCGGATTCTCCAAGGGTGATGCAGACGTACTGCGCAAGGCCATGGGTAAGAAAATATTCGCCCTGCTGGAAAAGCTTAAACCCAAATTCATAGACGGTGGCAAGGAAAAAGGCCATGATCCGGAGGTGCTGGAAAAAATATGGAAGGACTGGGAAGCCTTTGCTGCATATGCCTTTAACAAATCCCACTCCACCTGTTACTCGCTCGTAGCTTATCAGACCGCTTACCTCAAGGCCCACTATCCAGCCGAGTACATGGCAGCTGTTCTGACACACAACCAAAGCCAGATTGAAAAAGTGACCTTCTTCATGGAAGAGTGCCGCAACCTGGGCATAAAGGTACTGGGGCCCCATATCAACGAATCGTATAAAGACTTTGCCGTAAACAAGGAAGGAGAGATACGCTTCGGACTGGGAGCGATCAAAGGGTCAGGCGAAGCCGCGGTGGAGGCGATCATAGAAGAGCGAAAGGCCAATGGACCGTTCAGGGATATCTTTGAATTTGCAGAACGTGTGAATCTACGGCAGGTAAATAAGAAAACCTTTGAATGCCTGGCTATGTCCGGAGCGTTTGACTGCTTTGAAGCGTACCACAGAAGACAATATTTGCAGGCTCCGGAAGGCGATCAAACACTCATAGAAAAGGTGGTCAAATATGCCAATAAGATGCAAATGGAGGCGCAAAGCGCTCAGGCATCACTTTTTGGCGGTTCAGGGGGTATGGAAACACCCCGGCCAACGATCGCACCGTTGGAGCCATTTGGTGACATTGAAAAGCTGAACATTGAAAAAGAGGTAGTAGGGCTTTACATTTCAGGGCATCCTCTGGATAAGTTCAGGTTTGAAATAGAAAACTTTTGCAATACTGAGCTAAACGATCTCAACGACCTCCCAAAGCTGGTCGGTAAGGAGATAAGAACCGCAGGTATTGTGTCTTCATTTGCGCACCGCACCACCAAGGGAGGCAAGCCGTTCGGCACTTTAGCCCTTGAGGATTACAATGGCGGTTTTACTTTCTTCCTTTTTGGCGATGATTACATAAAATTCAAGGAATACCTCATGCAGGGGTGGTTTCTTTTTATACAGGGACGTGTGACTGAGCAGAAATGGGGGGACAACCGTCTTGAATTCAAGATATCGGCCATTGATCTCCTGAATGACCTGAGAGATAAAAAGACAAAAGGAGTATTGGTAAATGTCAATCTGCAGGAGATCAATGAACATGTTATCCAGCAGATCGAGGAGCTCTGTGAGGAATTCAAGGGTGAATGTGCCTTCCATCTCAACCTTATCGATCCGGGCGAGTCCATGTCCGTAGAGTTAATGTCCAGAAAATACAAAGTGGATCCCAGCAATGACCTCATCGACAGAATGAAGCTGATCCCGGAGGTTAACTGCAAAATAATGCTTTGATTTTAGAAATTGAATTATACAATCGACCAGATCGTGAAGACAGGTTGATCATTCATCTATCTAAGTGAAAGATGCAAAAAATGTAAAAATGGCTTAACCTACCTATTCAGGTTATTCGTAAATTACACTATGGATTGGAAAAATTATATAGTATCTGAGGATAAGGTCCTTCTGGGCAAGCCTACAATCAGGGGGACCCGGATCTCAGTTGAACACATCATAGGGTTATTGGCCCAGGGCTGGAATGAGCAGCAAATTCTGGACAACTATCCAAGGCTTGACCAAAAATCATTGCAGGCTGTATTTTCCTATATTCAGGATTGTTTAAAAGACGGGCTGCTATATACCAACGCCTGAGCACACGGAGTTGAGAATTCCGGCCAATGAAAATATTCCATTTTTAAGTGTTACACGATTACGATCGTTGGAATTTGATATCAGAGCCATTGGAAGTGACTATCCAGGTATTACTGGTGAAGAAGTGATCAGAATTGCCATTGAAGAAGAAGAAAAAAGAACCATAGTAACCTACGATAGTGACTACGGAGAGTTGATTTTCAAATACGGTTATAAACCTGCGGCTGGTGTAGTGTATATAAGAGTACAACCTACTACTCCGACTGATACCGCCAGGATTATTGAAAAAATGGCAAAAGATAAAAACCTGATTTTCAATTCGACCCTAACGGTTGTTGATGCACATGGTATCAGACAGAAGAAATATTAACAGAGCTTAAGGCCTTGTCTACTTCAGCAAATCTCTTATTTTGCACATTATGAATTTTATCCTTACATAAGTAACTTATTTGATTAAATTTGCACTTTTACAAACAGATCAAATACCATCTCTGCAGATGCGATCAGAACCAGTCTTGAAGATCATTTTTTTAGTACTGATCACCCTGTTTTACGGCTGCACAAAAAAATCAGTTATACTTGAAACGTCCGATAATGACTATGGCTCCACCTCCGAAACGTTGGGAGATTCAAAAGGCATACCCAAAGAGCTGATTCAGCAGTATCTTGTAACAAGTATAGATACCATCAAAGCGGATAACTATATTCACGACACTCATTTTAAAAAGGAGCTTTTCAATGAACTGAAAGAGTTTTATCGCTTCAACAGCCACGAACTGGTCTGGAGTACGCTCTCGGCACCTACCAGTGATGCCCGGACACTGCTCAACGAACTTGCCTTGTCAGAAGAACATGGACTTTTCCCCGAAGATTACCGGGTAGATCTGTTGGTGGACCAAATGAATGAGGTCTATGACTACAGCAGTGAGTTGAACATCAGCGAAGTGATCCATCTGGATATCCTGCTCTCAGCAGCCTACCTGACCTATGCATGGCATCTCTACAACGGACAGATCAATACAAAAGAGCTTGGAGAATACTGGCATGCCCACAAGAAGCAAACGGAGCTTGCTCCCTATCTGGCCGGCAAGAGCTTCAGGGATGGCATACGTATGGTGGAACCTGCTTCTGAAGCTTACGGCAATCTCAGAAAAAAACTCGCCACTTATCTGTCCATAGCGGACGAGGGTGGATGGCCGGTGCTGCCTGACAGCATGAGGGTATATCCCGGGGAATATCATGAAATGATCTTTGTACTTCAGGACAGACTCTTCTACAGTAACGACTACAATAAGGGACTGACCGGACCGGCTTCAGGTTCCACCTATGATGAAACCCTGCAGGAAGCCGTAAGATCCTTTCAAAGAAGACATGGGATAGCTGCCGACGGACGACTGAGCAAGGAAACCATTGCTGCCCTGAATGTGCCTATTGAAAAAAGAATTGATCAGATCAAGATCAATCTGGAAAGAATGAGATGGATGCCCCGGGAAGCCAACAATAAATATTTACTGGTAAACATTCCCGACTTCTCCCTTAAAATATACAGAAAAGAAAAAGAGTTGGAGACCATGAAGGTGATCGTAGGCAGGGATGCCAATCCCACGCCTGTGATCAGTGATCAGGTAGAGTACATTACCTTCAGCCCTACGTGGTCTGTGTCTGACAATCTGTTCAACAGGAACGTACTGCCCAAAGTAAAAGAGGACCCTGAATATCTCAACAAGCTCGGTTACAGATTGTATGCAAGATCCGATGTAAAGGGAGAAAACCCTTTAGACATCCGTACAATACAATGGCACAGCATTAAGATCATCAATCATGACTACCGCGTGGTGCACCCACCGGGGCCCAACGATAAAATGACGGGGCAGGTAAAATTTGCCATGCCTAACAGTGAAGACCTCTTCCTTTGTGACGGATCTTCTTCAGCTTTGTTCGATTTTTCCTTTCGGGCATTCAACTTCTCATCCATCAGTGTTGAAAAGCCCGAGCTACTGGCAAAATACCTGCTCAATGACCGTAAATGGGATGTAAGAAGGATCAAGGAAAGCATGACCAGCCGGACTCCCACCAGCGTCATGCTAAAGGAAAAAATACCTGTCCATGTCACCTATTTTACTTCATGGGTCGATAAGGATGGCGTTATCCAGTTCAGGGATGACCTCTATGGCTATGACGCCAGACAAGCTGAGCTAATGCGTCTGGAAGATCGCAGTTGGCTACAGGATTGAACTTTGACAAACGGGGTTTTTCATTGATCCAATTGTTCAACTTCTGACATTCAACCCATGGATCTTCCCGCCAAAGCGATGGAAAAACAAAAACCCGGTTACGGATGACCAATCATTATCTTGATATTCTGGGTCTGCGCCCCGGAGCCAGTGAAAGGGAGATAAAGGCAAAATACAGGAAGCTGGCTAAGGTTTATCATCCTGATGTTAACAAATCACCGGAGGCAAAACAGAAATTTATTGAGATCCATGAGGCCTACAAATTCCTCACCGATGTGGGACCCACACCCAATAACGAACCTGTTAGCTATGATTTTGATCCCCGCCAAAGAGCTTACGATGAATGGAGGCAAAGGGCAAAAGCCTATGCGCGGGAAAAAGCCAGAGAAGCCGAAAGGGAGCAGCGGATAATACTGTATAACATCTACACCTGGTTCAACTACCTCGCGGTGCTTGTAATTATATTTAACGGAGTTCTTTTGACAGACTATTATTTACCTGAAGATCGGCTGCAACAGCGGATAATAGCCATCTATCAGGTTTTGGAAACGGGTAATAACAGGGTAGTCCACCGTTATGATGATATTCTCTTCGAAAACCTGAGGTTGAGGGTCAAAAAAGAAGAGGGGCTTAAGCTTGAGGGAATAAGTAAAGCTGAAATTGCATTCACACCACTTTTGAACACCCTGAAGCATGCTGACTTTCAAGCGCAGGATGAATGGATCCGGGTGGCACCGGCCTATGATATTTACAAGATATTCAGGTATCTGATCCCTATAGTACTGTTGTTTAATTTGGGTTACTTTTACATCAACAAAACGGACCAGAACAAACTTACTTTTCTCATTGCCATACTTTTTGCTATGGCATGCCAGATCTATCTGTTCTTCAGGTTCGGAGCTGTAAATGATATACCGTTATAGAGCATGGCAAGACATAAAACTGTCTTCTCAAGGATTGTCAATCAACCTGGAATAAACAGAACATACTTAAAATCAGGCATACCATGTATATAGTAGTCTGGAAATACACGATCAATCCCGATCACCGTCATGAATTTGAAAAGGAATATGGCACCGAAGGCACATGGTCCAGGTTTTTTCGCAGGTCGAAAAACTATCTCGGATCAGACCTGTATGGTAATGTAAACTCCCCTGACGAATATCTCCTTGCAGACCGTTGGAATTCACAGCAGTCCTATGACCAATTCATTGGGGAGTATGAGCAACTTTACCGGGAACTGAGCGAAAAATTTGAATACCTGTATCTTGACGAGCAACGGCTCGGAGTCTTATAGCCGTCATATGGCAAGATTTAACCTGCTGATTTTCAGTTAGAAGCCAGAAGTATGAATATCCGACTTCCTACTTTCACGGAGATCAATAGAAAATCAGTCTTCCGAGGAAACTCAATGACAGGTGTCAGGCTCACTTCTTCAGCACCGTAAACTCGACCCGCCTGTTCACGGCCCGTCCCTCATCGGTATTGTTTGTTTCCAGTGGCCGGGTTTCTCCATAGCCTTGAGCTATCAGACGAAAATCATCTATACCATTATCAATGAGGTAGCTCACTACAGCCTCAGCACGCCCCTGGGACAGATTCAGGTTATAGTCATCGGATCCTTTACTGTCCGTATGGCCGGCAATCTCTATTTCCACAGAGGGGTTGTTGATGAGGAATTCCACTACCTTGTCCAGTTCTACAAAGGATTCCGACTTCAATGTGGTTTTATCAAAATCAAAAAAGATATTCTCCAGCCTGACTGTCGCGCCTATTTCAATGGGCTTCAGATAGAGATCCTTTGTTAGCAGGGTCTGATTGTCACTACTGTAGTTCACGCTGTCTGTGGTATTGAGGTATCCTTCCGCTGAAGCAGAAATGATGAACCACCCCTTTTTTTCCAGTTCAGTTTCAAAATATCCTTTCTCCACTCTTTTTCGATAAATGCGACGCGCCTCCAGGCCATACTGTATATCTACCCGGGCTTCAAGGGTCTCATTGGTTTTATCGTCGTAGACCGTACCGGATAATAATACATTTCGCTTGACAGGACGGAGTTTAAAATCCTTCAGAATAACAGTATCATTGATCACCAGAGGCACGAAAAGGTCGCCTTCTACCGGATGGTAACCATCACTGGCCACTGCAAATGAATATTTACCTTCTCCCGGCAAGCGGGTTGCATAGGTACCCTCTCCGTTTTCCGCCATTAATGTATCGGTTACCTTACCCTGCCAGGACATGATCAGCTCTGCTCCTATAGCATCTTCCG
>LYSV01000132.1 GCA_001657315.1 Flammeovirgaceae bacterium BBD 1991-12
CCTGTCATACGAGTATCAAAAAACGCGATGGGCAAATTCATTAGTTTTATAAAGAAATCTGAAACCAAGGATATATTAATCCTTGTACTGAGGTGTAACAATATCCAACTTCTTACGACCTCAATGGCTGTTCTACCAATAAACAGCGCTAATTGGGCAAATAGAATTAAATATATAAAATGTATATCTTGGTTTTTTATACCAATATCTACAATACTTTGGGTTAAAAATGGAAAGATGAGTTGTAGTAAACTAGCTGAAATTAATCCAATAACTAATTGCCATAAAAAGCGCCTGTATTTAAATAGGTATTTAGATAAAAACTTAAAGCCAAATTTATGCTTGTCCTTTTCAAAATCTGAATTGTAGAATTTTGGATTTGGTTCTAATAGTAATGCTATACCTTCCTCTGTTTGCTCTGTTGCATTATTACCAATCCAATATTTTAAGAGTTCTTCTTTATTGTATTTAAGTAAACCGTGGGCTGGGTCAGAAATATAAAAAGCATTCTTTCTGATTTTATAGAGAACCACATAATGGTTATTATTCCAATGAAGAATGCAAGGTAAAGGAGCTTCTAATACATCTTGAGTGCTAATTTTTACTCCTAAACTCCTTAAACCTAGTTTTTCTGAAGCATTGCTTAAACTCAACAAACTACTTCCCACTCTCGTAGTTTCGCTTAACGAACGGAGATATTTTATAGAGATTGATTTCCCATAATACTTGGCAATTATTTTGATACAGGTTGAACCACAATCCTTTTGATCGGGTTGTTTGTAATGAGGAAACGGTTTAATCACTTTTTTCTATGAAACCTTGAGTTCCATGGATTTAACTGTCTTTTGCTTTATATTAACCTTACCAGTTAGAGATTAATAAAAATCAATTTGCATTTTCTTTTACAGATTCAAAATCTTGGCAAGAATTTACTTTATACCATTTCTCATTGGAATAGTGAAGATCTGTATTTGAAAAACAGCAATAGCGGAATTTACAAGATTTACATTTTTCAATTAAATCATTACTAACTTTCCATTTCTTCTGAAATTCAGGACTTCTAAATACTTGGCTTATTGAGGTAGAAGTATCCGACAAGTTTCCAAAATGCTCTTGATGATTTATATAATTTCTGATAAAACCAAATTCGTCTATACAAATTTTACGATTAAGAGCAATGTTATACTTCTTTGATTCCATAAAACTTTTCAAAGAAAAAGTAAAATTTGCACGAACAATTTTTTCAGTCCAATTTAATTCTTCATCTTTTATTCTTTTTATCAGTACGTGAAATTTATTCTCTTCAGTTTTAAATTGTTCTGAACCTAAATAAGTTATAGAACAAATTCTAATATTTTGGTTGAGAAAATCCTTAGAAAATATGTTCTCAAAAGAGCTCGGAATAACAACATCAATACATCTTAAAAAAGAATTTGTTGTAGCTTTAAAAATATTTAAAATTTCTTCTGAAGTTATATCACTATCAGATTTAAAGGAAAGCATCAACATTTGACATCCTAATTGATTAAGTTCATTTATTACTTTTATATAATCATAATTAGTAGAAGTGCCTATTCCTAAGATAGCTGAATAGCATTCATTCTCAAAATAAATATCTTCGCTAATTTTAGGAAAACTTGTGGGACTGTCAGTTAAAAAACATACTTCCTCCATGAGGAAATAATCAATTATCTTAATTATTTCATTTCCAAATTTTGAGATTATAGAATCAATGCTTTTTCCGTCAATTTCTTTTAGTATGTTGTATGCAGTTTGACTGATAGAAAGAAGTTTCTTCCTTGATAAATCATATATTAAAGAGCCATTATCTCCATCAACTAAATAACAGTCTGTATAAACTCTTAGATATTTGTTTTTATCCATAATTCAAAATTACCGTGGTATTTAGTTTATAGTATACTCTTACTTCATATTGATTAGTCTTTATTAACGAATTTCGACCTAAAAAAATCATACTAACCTCCTTATCATCTGAATAATCAAATGAATCAATTAAAATATTGTGAAGGGACATCTCTTCAAGTGAAATGTTCGAATTAAGAAGTTCTTTCTTCATCTTTAGTTAAATATTTAAATATGCTGTACTCTAGATTATAATTACAGGGCTTGCTAACCATTCCAAATTGCCCGACAGGATTGATCTCTAAAAAATAGTATTTTCCATTTTCACCCTTGATAAAATCTATTGAACACGTATTAAATCCTATTCTTTTCAACAATTCTTTCATTTTAATTGTCAATTCTTCAGGCAAAGTAAAAGGAATAGTTCTATTCGGTTTTTCCAAATCGTATCTTCTGAAATCTACAGCGGTTTTATCATTGTTTTGCGAAAATATAGCCATGCTGTAGTAGTTTTCATCCATTACAAAAGTTCTGATTTCAAAATCTTTTTCTATCTTTTCTTGTACCAAACTGGGTGAGAAATGATCTGGTATTTTCTCTAATATAGAATCAGACAATACATTCGTGTAAGATGTATATCTACGTCTTAAATCATCGTCCATAGCAAATATTGGATCAAAAATCGATTTAGCTATCAAGGTATTATTAACCTCTTCCTGAAATTCTAATATTTGACTCTTAAGAGAAACTACTTTGGTCCTAGGAATGCAAATGCCTAATTCGTTTGCTAGCGACAGAATCTCTAACTTATTCACCCTAGATTTTAACTTATTCCCTAATGTCACCGATCCTTTAATGGAAAAATTGAAAATGTACTCATAAAGTTCTTTCAATTCTGATTTTTGATTTGATCGTATTTCACGGAGAAGAAACTTAGGAATTCCTGGCTCAGTTTGGTTTATTACCATATTTTCAAGATTAATTTTTGGTCTTCTAAACCAAATCGAACTATATTCTTTATCAAAGTTTTCGTCAGAAACTTTTATTTCGTCAGGAATACTTATTTCAATATTGTCGAAATTAAAATAGTCCGAATATAGATCACTATTACGATCTATTTCTTTATAAGAATCAAGATTTAATCTTTTAAAAGGTACACCATATCTATAAAACCAGCTACAAACTTCATTTGAAGATCCATCTCCATCTTCAGTTACGATCAAATGCTTTCCCATTTAGTTTATTTTTTAACATAAAAAAACCTCCACTTTCAAATAACAATTTACTTGTAGAGGTATTAATTATAAATTATGGTTGATTTTTACTATAACTAATCACATGAGCGGCACGAATCACCTTTTGGCTCCCCTTCGATAATCCAACCTAGGAAAACTGTATATTGTCGGGTGGACCAAATAGATGATTCACCACCGCCAGTGATTGATTCTAAAGTTTCAATTTCTTTGATTTTAAAGTCTTCTAATTTTAACATATTAAATAATTTAAAGTTTTCCTCCTCTTTTAAAGGGTTCGGAGAATGCCCTATTATGCAATCTTAAGCTTATCACAATTTTGATTTTTTAAACTAGTTTTAAGATTTAAATCTTTCCAGATCAAAGTTGGGGGGATAGAGGGCAAAGCATCTATGCGAAAAACGTTAATACCTATGCGAAAAACGTCAAAAGTGAGATTTTTAGGCGATGTTGATGCATTTTACCTTTCAAACGCAAGAAAGCATGAAAGCTATTCTTCATCGTTAAAGGTATGCTCATAAACCGTTTAGACGATGGCTGACTCGGGTTTAGAGCTGTTTTAGATAGTCAATGTATTGTAGCAGCAATCCCTGAAACGATTCGATAATTTTTCAATCAAATCAACACACTACACAAAATAAAAAGCCACTTCAAAATGAGAAGTGGCTACAGGCTCTCCCTACGGTTAAGTCGTAGGACCGCTATGCTTAACCTCGACCAGGCTGAGCTGGCCTGTTTGTATTCAAAGTACGAAGCTTGTAATAGGTTAATATTTTTACAAGCTAAAATGGTATCTTCACCACCACCGGCCAGGGCCCTTTGTAACTCCCCGCCGAGTCTATATATTTGATCTATGGAACATACAACAAAACCCCGCCCCGTGAACCTGGGAAGAAAAATAAGACATATGCGCGAGCTGCTCAACTTCACACAGGAAGAAGTAGCCGAAAAAATGGGAGTAAGCCAACAGACCGTATCTAATATTGAATCGAATGAAACTGTAGAGCATGACCAGTTGGAGAAGATGGCAAGGGCACTAGGTGTTAGCGCCTAGGCGATTAAAGATCTTAATGAGGATGCCACGGTTTATAATATCATCACCACTCATGATCAAAAAGGTGGCAATACCAGCGTCTACAATTACAACTGTACTTTCAATCCTTTTGATAAATGGGCCGAGGCTGTTGAGGAAAATAAAAAGCTGTATGAGGCATTGCTGAAGGAGAAGGATGAAAAGGTTGCGTTGATGGAGAGGATTTTGGAGGGAAGGAAGGGCAGCTAGCAAAGGCTTCTTTACACATTTGAGACAATTACAGGCTGGAGATACACACGTTTTTAGGTATTCAGGTCATTGGCTATCATGAAATGTTCGTAACAAAGTTGTTTTTGTCAAACCCACTTAATTTAGTAATTTATAAATATGAACCTTGATAGGTATGAATTACAATCTGGCGAAGAACTTGAGGTTTTTGAATTTGTAAGCGAAGGGCCAAAAGGGTGAATTCCCAAAATCGTTCAATATTTTCCAACGAATTACAAAGATGTTTATCACTTGGGGTTTGGTGATAAAAATCTTGTTACAGGCACAATTGATGACACTGTGGTCTCAAATAACAACGATAGCGAAAAAGTGCTAGCTACAGTAATTGCGACTCTTTATGCATTTACGGACAAACACAAGGGTGCATTTATATATGCTACGGGGAGTACAAACTCTAGGACAAGGCTTTATCGAATGGGAATTTCTAAATACTTGGACGAAGCTTTGAAAGATTTTGAGATCTATGGGGAACTTGAAGATTCTTGGGAATTGTTTAAATTGGGCAAAGATTATAATAGTTTCCTGGTAAAAAGAAGATTAAGTATGAAACCTACAGAAATTAACTTTAAGAAGAAACCTATTATCAAAATTGATAAGTCTTTAGACTTTTTCAATGATAAGCCACTCTTTCCTGAAAAATTAGAAAAGGCAAATGATATGTTGAAACGCATTGGACTTCCTAAGCCTCAAAAGACCGCCAACAAAAAATAGTACTACGAAGGAATAACAAGTTAGAGACCACTGCACTTAACTGGCAACTTGCACACTTTACATATTTTCATCCATCTTAAGATATTTAACTCCTTCTTTCGAGTAATCCACGTAATACCAATCATAATCTAAAAGTTTAAGAATAACCCTATTCACTAAAGTTACATAGGCATCAGATATTTTCTTTATTTCTCTTATGCCTTCAGTTGAACTAATGTTAATTCTCCCGTGAGTCATTAAGTTTCTTGCTTTTAAAGCTTGTATTTCCATTGAATCATTCTCAAAGTTTAAAGAAATGCTTTCAAAAAAAATCCTAAATTTTTCTCCAATTCCGAAATTATATGGGTTCTTAATTTTATTTAGAACAAAAGGAGCAAAGTCATATCCAGCAAGTTTCTGCCTTAATGATTCTAGGTCTTCCGATATCAATTCTCTGTAATCGCGTTTTTCCTTTTTTGTATACTTTTTAATAATATTATAACTCTCAAGATAAGAATTAATAAGTACTTCAAAACCAGATGCAATTATTGGCAAGTTTGTTCCTATTGATAAGTTAGAACCAATCCAAAGTCTTTGTAAACATTCAGACAAAGATGTTTTTTCATGTAGCCTTATAAAGTTGCTAAGTAGCTTATTGAGTTGGTTCTCAAATATGCTCCTGTCTGCTCCATTTTTTAAAGGGATGGGATTTATATTTCCATTATTTTTAATTCTTCTTTTCCATGGATTCTCAGATTCACATGATAGTAGTACATATCCAATTTTAAATTCAGATGTTCCAATTTGTTGTATATCTGTCCCTAAAATGAATGAGACATATTCTCTGAACATTTTCCTAAAGCTAGATGAAGGGAAATTTGAATCAATTCCTCTATACTCTATGACAATTCCATCTGTTTCCTTTGGTAGATAATCATCTAAAACTTGTTGTAAAACAATTTTGTAGCCATTATGGCTTATGATAACAAAATCCCAAGAACTTGAATACCCCTCCCGAAAATGTTCATTTTCATTTTCTGTTTTTGGATCTAAATCATTTCTGACCTTATAGTTAGGGTGTGAATCATATCTCGATGTTGTATGAGAAAACAATACTCTTGGCATGGAACATAAGTACCATTCACAAATAATATCTGTCTTAGTTACTGTGTTACCCGCAAATCTTACCCTATCCAAGTAAACTTCACATGAAAAACCTAATCTTAATTTTTCACCTTCTTGTACAGCAAACATGTTAGAGTTTTCTAAACCAAACCCTTCAATCAAGTATTTTTCATTGTTTGACGTCGCATTCAAAGTTTCACCATCAATAAATCCTACCTTTTTTATTACGCCATCTTCTTTATATTCCAAAGCATCTTTATCATCTGTAATTCCATTAATTACACCTTTAAGTCTAAATTCATCGTCTCTCCAAATTGTCAATTCGGAATTAAAGGGGATATCATAATGATGAGTCACACTTTGAATCTGGGTCAATGTCAAAGGGAATACGATTCCTTCCCAATCATACTTCTGATATTTTTGCTTAATAGTATTCATTCACTTGTATTGTACAAAACGTTGAGTGTATGGGTAATAATGAACTTCCGAGCTATGCGCTATCAATCGTCTAACTGGGGTAAGTTTGCAACTTGTGCCTTTCTTATGATCCTTAGGGTTTTCAACCCGGTCTACTTTTGCCAAAACTGCCATCATTCGATAAACTTTCGCCAAGTCTGGCCTTTTGTTTACAAAAGCATCAAACGAATAACAAAAAATGGTAATACACTAATGACCAGGTTTAAGAAAGCTATTCCGTAGCTAAACCCTTGCGTTCGTGCTATACCTATAATGAGAATACGGGTATAGAATATCCAAGCTAACCACTGTATTCCAATATTTACTTCCCAATAAGCCTTTAGTTCTCCTAAAAATAAAAAAGTACATTGCTCAATTAGAACAAGGCAAACTGGCACCTGGGCTAGTCCAATTACGACTCGTAATTCATGAATATTACTCTTTCCATCCCAAATTCGACCGGCTTGGCTCATTAGCCATGGCAATAATCGGCTGAGACCGAGGTAACCCAGTAAGATAAAAATTACCCCAGGTATCAGGGCATAGAGAAGTTCATCAAATACGGCTATTATGTCTTTAATACTACCCAGGAAGCTACTCATTACAGCCAATAGGATAGGGGCATAATACCTGAATTTAACTTGTTTCGTAAGAATATTATCTATTGTTGTTTTGGTACTAAACCAAACTGTGAAATAGGGATTTTTTGTCATGTCAATAATTGGAGATCTCAACGAGGGTCAGCGGTGCTGATAAACGCTATGCTTAAGCTTAAGCCAAGTCACACAAGGTGCAGTTTGGCCTGATCTCGTATTTTATACTTTACGCTCATGGTTTAATTTCTTCTTTATTTTACCGGGTTGGAGACTCTCGTTTCTATCTTCAAAGCACAAGTCAAAGGCTTACGCCAGGTAAGGTAATAAATAAAGGGGAATCTGCGAGGAGAGTAGCGGAACAGCAGGATAGTTTTTAGAACGTCAAAGAACCTGAGAGCGGAAAGATCCTCGATAGCCCATGAGATACCTGTTACTTAGGTTCATCTTCATCACCCGACGATCTCGTTCAATATATTCAAGCCCTTCTCATCCCTTCCGGTGGATTGTTTTTTTTCAACCTCTTTCATAAACTCGGTAGGGCTCATGCCATAGTGCTTCTGAAAACACTGGCTGAAGTATTTTTGATTTTTAAAACCGGTCATATAGGCGATCTCCGATATATAGAGTCCGCTGTCCTGCATCAGCTGAGCTGCGCGTTTTAACCGGATCTGTTTAATGAGATTAACAGGGGTTTCCTTTAATATTTGCTGGACCTTGCGGTACAGGTTGGCGCGGCTCATGCCTGCTTCCGACGCAAGGTATTCTACACTCAGCAAATGATCGTCTATTGAGCTTTCAATGATCCTGATAAGCTTACGGATGAACTTTTCATCATGGGACTCCTCGTTCACTGCCGAAGGCTCCGCTGTGATCACTCTGCTGTATTTTTCCTTTAATTCACGTCTCGTCACCAGCGTGTTCCTGACTTTCCATTTTAAAAACTCCAGGCTGAAGGGCTTTTCAATAAAGTCGTCAGCGCCCAGTCCCGTACATTGTATCCTCACTTCTTCAGAGTCCCTTGCAGTCAGCATAAATACGGGGGTGTGTTTCAGATCCGGTTGTCGTTTAAGCTTCTTGAGTAACGAGACGCCGTCCTCCACCGGCATAAGGATATCGCTTATGATCAGGTCAGGTCTTTCAACAGAGGCTGTTTCAAGCCCTTCGGTACCATTGACCGCTGTAATGATATGATAGTCTACCGATAGCTCCTCACTGATCATTTGCCGTACCTCCGCATTATCTTCCACGATCAGAATTTTTGCAGCGTGCCCTTTTCCATTGTATGGAGAGGTGGTAAGCGTTTCAAGTGATGCACTGGACTGGTGCAGCACCTGGTCATTTTCAGGAATTCCCTGATGTATACTGCGTTCCTTCTTTTTATAGTGTTCTTTTTCGATCGGCAGGTAAAATATGAACTCACTGAATTCATTCTCTACGCTTGTCACCGTTATGGCCCCATAGTGGAGTTCTACCAGTTTGTGTACTAGCTCCATACCTATGCCAGTGCCCGGCACCTGATTTGTCGGCAATTTTGTAGACTGATAGTAGCGGTCAAAGATATAGGGTAGATCCGCCTTCGGGATGCCAATTCCATTGTCCCGGACAGTGCATTTAATATATTTTCCTTTTTTACGGGACTTTTCCACCAAGCCTTTTTCCTTATCCGACACTTCTTCCACCCTGATCTCAATCTTTCCTTCCTCAGGAGTGTATTTGAAAGCATTGGAAAGCAGGTTGAACAATATTTTTTCCAGCACGTCAAAGTCAAACCAGGCCTGGATCGTTGTATGGTGCGATCTCAGGTGATAATCAATGTTATGCATACGGGCCAGATCATTGAAGGCGCTTTTTATTTTATCAATTCCCGCCAAGATGTTCTGTTTTTTAACTCCTAGTTTGAATTCACCCACATCATGCTTACGGATATCCATGATCTGATTGATCAGCCGGTTCATTCGTTTGGAGTTGTTAAAAATACGCTGCGCGGTAAGTGGGCTTAATTTGTAGTTTTTTTCCCTGATCACCTTCTCGATCGTTCCCTGCACCAACGTAAGTGGAGTTCTGAGCTCATGGGATATATCCGTGAAGTAGACCATCTTCATTTTATGATGCTGCCTGTCCTTCTCATGACTGATCGTCTCCTTCAAAAGATTCTGCTTCAGTTGGTACCACCTTATGGAAAGTACAATAGCTATGGTGAGCATTGTCAACACAATAAGGGTATAGACCAGATAGGCCCAGCCGGTACGCCAGAAAGGCGGCTCAACGGTAAAGGCCACAACCGCCGGATCATGATTCCAGACACCGTCACTATTCGAGCTTTTTACCTCAAAGGTATAGCTGCCCGGTGCCAGGTCGTTGTAATTGGCATAGCGGTTTTCAGCTGTAGTATAGGTCCAGTAGTCATTTACTTCCTTTAACCGGTAGGCATATTCATTCTTTCCGGGTGAGGTAAGGTCCAGCGATGAAAAAGAAATAGAAATATTGTTCTGAGAGTAGGGAATAACGATAGGATCTAAACCCAAAGGCGAAATATAAACATCTTTCTCCCTTATTTCAGATCCATCACTGCCTTTGGGAGGAGTCTGCGCCAGTAACTTAAACCCGGAGATCACCGTTAGCGGTAAGCGCATTTTTCGTTTATACGCTTCACTCCTTATTTCATGGACTCCGTTCGTTCCTCCGAAAAAGAGATAATCTCCTGTGGCATCCGAAGTGCTTGAGTTATACTTGAAATCACTTTCCATTACCCCGTCAGATGCACCAAAATATGTAAACGTCCGGGTATCCTGATTGTAAACCGCCAGTCCGTTGCCTGTGCTACTCCAGATATTGCCATTTGAAGCAACCTCAATAGCCGACACAGTGCTGGAAGGTAGTCCATTCTTTTCCGTGAAGGTGATGAACTTCTCATCCGTGTAATCAAAAAAACTAAGTCCACCACCCCGTGTCCCTATCCATATATCTCCGTTTTTATCTTCTTTCAGGCAGAGGATGGCATTTGAATACAACCCTGACTCCCTGGAAGGCTTTATGTCATAAAATATTTCATTCACCAGATCGATCCTGAACAGGCCTTCACCCCTGGTGCCCACCCACATCGTGCCATGGCTATCATACAGCAGGGTAGATACATGATAATTTTTAAGTTGGTCAATGACCTGCTGTTTGAAAGGACTAAGCCCATTTTGGCTGTTGATGATATCAACACCACCGACCCAAAGCCCTAACCATATTTCATTGTTATTGATTTGAACAACATCCATAATACCAGCACTTTTATCCTTCAGAAGTTTTACGTGAGGAGTAGCGGAACCGGGATTTTTCATTTCATATAAGTTTCCGTACCCTGCTATGAGAAGTCCGTCGCTTTCATAATTCTGTTTGATACAAGCTATCCTGTGGTTCAGTTGGTTTACCTTGAGATAAATATTGTGCTTTGTATTGTATCGGTACAGGCCGTCGTTTGTACCTGCCCAAAGAGTACCGGGGCTTTCCATTAACACAGAATGCACTCTGTGATTTGAAAGATGATGTCCTTTATCATCAATGGGAAGGAACTGGTAAAATGAGTTTCTGCCGGTTAATTTGTTGACTCCTTGAACGGAGCCGATCCATAAATTACCGGAGCGGTCCACCACCAGAGAACTTATCCTGTTGCTTAGCAATGAACCATCTGACTGTTTGTGCTTAAAAAAAGAGTCCCATTCATAACGGTTGTTTATTCTTTTCCCCCTGTAAAGACCATGGCTGGTACCTACCCATAGCGTATTGTTTTTGTCAGTGGCTATAGAGGTTATGTTGACTCCGCTTTCATGCGAGCCTGAAAAAACCTCATAGGACTCCAGTACCTCAAGATGATCCGAACTTTTGGTATAACCCAACCGGTATATACCACTTGTAGTGGCCACAAGGAGTGTATTATTGCTGCTCCCGATGATCAACCGGGTATCTTTTTGAAACCCTGTGGGTTTGAGCCGAAAATCAGGGCCCAGTAAGAAAATACCTTCATAGGTGGCAACCCATTGTCGCCCGAAATCATCTTCATACAAAGCGTTGATCTCACTGTTATGGGTTCGGGCGGTTACAATATATTCAAAGCGTGCTTCAAGTGTAGTGACCTCTTTGTCATCGGCAGGATTTATCCTGAATATCCCCGTTCTTGATTTTGTGCCCCAGACTGCGCCATCTTTGCCCATTACAAGACATTGGGTATAGCTGTCACGATGGTAACTCCTGAACTTTTCATGTCTTCTGTCAAAAAGGACCAGGAAACTCTCAGTGCCTATCCAAAGATTTTTGTCGCGGTCCTCTACAATAGAATTGATGCTGTTATTGGGAATAGAGTTTTCGTCAAACACATTAAACTTGAACGGCTTTAAAGTATGCCCGTCGTAGCAATAGAGGCCGGTGTTGGTGCCGATCCACAAAAAACCAAAGCTGTCTTCGTAAAGCGTGTTCACACGTTTATTGAAAGGCACTCCCTTAACATTCAGCTCATGAAAGAACGCGTTGCTCCGCTGACCCACAGCTACGGTATGGTCTGACATAACATACAAAATGCTGCTGACCAGCAGGGTTTTGACAAACAAGGAAGACTTTATTGAAAGAGACATCGTGTAGCTCACAAACGTTTGCAATAGTTAAATATACCGAAAATTACCTTGTCCGGGAGCCGGCAGCTGTCGGAGGCACTTTACACTACTTGTAAAAGTCTTAAAAAATATAACCTGAGGTCAAAAAAATCAGAGGTTGCAACATATGTGGAGTGATTATGAGACATTTGGAAGCACTCCGGCGGCTATCTTGCACTCCACAATCTGGTGACGATTGCATTAAACCAGACAGAATAAATCCATTTAAAAACAGCCAAAATTATATGTGTATGAAGAGATCAATTACTGTTTTTTTACTTTGTTGTGCCTTTGGAGTTACACAGGCACAACAGGTGATTACCGGCAGGGTGATCGATGAGTATAATGAGCCTCTGCCCGGAGTTAACATACTTATCAGGGGTACTAGTTCCGGTACGGTCAGCGATGCTGATGGAAATTTCAGCCTTCAGGCCTCTACAGGCGATGTACTGACATTCTCTTTTGTAGGCTATGTCAGAAAAGAGATCGTGGTCAGCACACAGACCAGTCTCACCATAGCTATGGAACCGGACATTTCTCAGCTGAGCGAGGTGGTGGTCATAGGCTACGGCACGGCCACTAAAAAGGACCTGGTGTCATCCGTGGCTCAGGTAAAGGCCGAGGAAATTCAAAATCAACCCGTGGTAAGACTGGATCAGGTACTGCAGGGGAGAGCCGCCGGAGTGGAGGTTACCTCCAACAACGGAGCGCCAGGGGCTGCCGCTACCATCAGGATCAGGGGAAACAGTTCCATCAACGGGAACAACAATCCCCTGTATGTGGTGGACGGCCTTATCACGGGTACCAATTTTGATCTTAATAATCTGAATATTAATGATATTGAGTCTATTGAGGTATTAAAGGACGCTACCGCACTTTCCATTTATGGTACCCGGGGCGCTGCGGGTGTGATTTTGATCACCACCAAAAACGGAAGCTCCCTTCCGGCCGGAAAACCCACCATTACCGTTAATCAGTATTTCACTACCCAAACAATAGCCAATGAAATAGAGATCATGGGTGGGCAGGATTACGTCAATTACATCAATGAAGCTTCGCAGTTTGTTCCCGGACCTTTGGTAACGGTGGGCGATACGGAGCTGGCGCTGGGGATAACAGATGACTCCTTGCCACTGCTGTTCCCGGATCCCGGGTCCGTACCTACCACGGACTGGCTGGATCTCGTCACTCAGCGGGGCAGCATCAGCAATACGGATGTGTCCATTTCAGGGAATTCGGAAAATGTGAATTATTATATTTCCGTCAACTATTTTGACCAGGAAGGTATCATTAAGAATTCCGGAATTGAGCGTTTGACCGTTCGTACCAACCTGGACGTCAATCCTTCGGATAGGTTTAGGACAGGCCTGCGATTAAATGTCTCGAATTTTAGAAGGGAAAACAATAAAGTGAACTACGGAGGCATTGTGACCGGTGTATTGCCTATACGCACAGTATTCGACGATGATGGCAATTTCACGGATTCCAATCCTATTAGCGGTGTTCTTCAGAGAAACCCCGTGGCAGACCTGCAATTGCGTGTGGATCATAACCTGGTGACCAATCTCATTGGGAATTACTACGCTGAGTATGAGCTGTTTGAAGGGTTTAAGCTCAAAACAACGCTGGGTGCCGAGTTGAATTTTATCAAGGCGAACGATTACCGGTCCGGCGCTTTACCGGAGAGGCTGGCCAACAATGAAGGTGGTCTGGGATTCGTTAATAATACCTACAGAAAGAACCTGCTTAACGAAAATACCTTCCTGTATGAGAAGGACCTTGGGGTCCACAGCCTGAAGGTACTGGGTGGCTTCACCTGGCAAAAGGTCACGGAAGAAACCACGGAATCATCGGCTGAAGGGTTTCCCAATGATGTTGTTTCCTTTAATAACCTGGCACTGGGCTCCGACCCGGATACCTATGTGGTGGGATCAGGATATAATCAAAGAACATTAGCTTCATTTTTGGGACGTATCAACTATGGCTATGCGGGAAAATACCTTTTGACCCTCGTTGGAAGGTACGATGGATCCTCTGTCTTTGAGGAAGGTAACAAATGGGGATTCTTCCCTTCTGTGGGTGCAGCATGGAATATAGATCAGGAGGGCTTCTTTGAAGGAATTGGAGTGTTGAGCAGTGCCAAGATCAGAGGCAGTTATGGGGTAGTGGGTGAGCAGGGTATACTCACTTACAATTCCCTTAATATTTTCAGATCTCAGAATACCTATTTCAATGAAACGCTGGTGGGAGCGGTCATACTCGACAGGCCGGCCAGCGATGGGTTGAAATGGGAACGTACGCAACAACTGGACCTTGGCCTTGAGGTAGGCTTTTTGGGCGATCGCCTGAGCCTGGAAGTGGATTATTACAATAAGACCACGAAAGACCTGCTGCTCACGCGGGAATTATCAGGTACTGCTTCAGACTTTCCTCAGTTCCAGAATGTAGGATCTGTGAGGAACCAAGGGGTCGAGTTTTTAGTGAACACCATCAATATAGATAAAGGGGATTTCCAATGGGAAACTACCCTTACGGTTTCTGCCAACAGAAGCGAGGTACTGGCCCTGGGAGATAAAGATTTTATTACGATACAGAATACAGGTAATCAGGGAGGGGCTTCTGCGCGTATTATTGTGGGGGAACCCCTCCCCGTCTTTTTCGGTGCTGAGTACCTGGGTACCTACAAAACGGCTGAAGAGATCATAGCCGATGGCCGGGAGAACATATCCTTCCTTGGCAGCCCAAGATTCAGGGACCGGGACGGCAACAGTGTTATCAATGTAGAAGACTATGTGGTACTTGGTACCCCTCAGCCTGATTTTTATGGAGGCATAAGAAATAAATTTTCCTGGAAGGGACTTACCCTGGACGTCTTCTTCCATGGCCAGTACGGAGGAGAGATCTTCAACATCTTTGCTCAAAGAGGGTTCTATGGCAGAGGAAACGAAAACCTGCTGCCCGAACTGGTCGACCGCTGGCGGGAAGGGGTGAATGAAGGCTCGGATATTCCCCGGGCAGGTACTTCCACCAGTTTGTTCAATCCGAACAGTGACGTGAACGTTGAGGACGGCTCCTTTTTACGCCTGAGGCAGCTGACACTTGGCTATGATGTTCCTTTGCAGAAGCTGAACGCGAATAACGTTTTTAAAGGATTACATGTTTACGTATCCGGTACCAATCTCTGGTTAATTTCCGATTTCAGATTAGGCGACCCGGAAGTGAACAATTTCACAGCCGGGAGTGGTTTTGGCTCTGTTTCACAGGGTTTTTCAGCCGGTGTTTATCCCTATGCCACGAGTTTTACAGTCGGTGCCAGAGTTGAACTTTAAACTATCCAGACTATGAAAAAAGTAATTTCAAATAAAATATACATTGTACTGCTTGGGTTGTTCATCGCTACAGGGTGTGAGGAGTTTTTGGAAGAAGACCTGCGTGATCAGGTAAGCACGGACAACTTCTTTAACAATGACGCAGAAGCCCGGCTTGCCGTAAATGGCGTATACCGTATATTGCGCAGAGGCTCATTATACAAAACCCGGGGACTGGACAACTACCTTCAGAATGGCGCCGACGAAACCGCCCCCAACAGGAATGTGAACGCGAACATTCACAATTACCTCATAGCTGAGGGAGTGGCAGATGGAGGCGGTACATGGTCCGGACTTTATGAAATTGTGCGTAATACCTCTTCCTTTCTTACCAGTATTGAAGGGAACGAAAGTCTCAGTGAAGAAGGGAGGAATCAGGCCATTGGTGAATTGCTGTTCCTGCGTGCGCTGGCTTATTTTCACCTTACCAATCTGTGGGGTGATGTGCCTTATTTCAGAGAACTGCTGACCCTCGAGGAGTTGGGATCATTAGGAAGATCCCCCAAAGAGCAGATCCGTGCGGACATGAAAGAAGACCTCGCGAGGGCTTTCAGCCTATTACCTGGTATTTATATTGGAAGTGACTTAGGTAGGGCGAGCAAATGGGCAGCAGCTTCTTTGAAAGCAAAATACCACCTTTTCGACCAGGAATGGCAGGAGGCGTTAGATGAATGCTTAACCATTATTAATGACAATAACCATGACTTGTTGGACAATTTTGCGGATGTTTTTGATCAAAGCGATCCCGCCAATCAATACAACAAGGAGCAGATATTTGTCATAGATTTCACTAACGATGACTCGGTTTTCGGTGATGCAGTAACATCACGCACAGATGATTACAATCCAAGGATCAGGGATGAACCCACCAACAGAAATCAAAGACCCGATGGGCCTGACGGTCTGACTCGTTGGGAGATGCTTCGGGATACTATGGCGACCCGGGACGAGGAAATGAATGGATTTGGATGGGCAATACCTTTACCGGAGCTGGCAGATCAGGCCAACTGGCAACCGGGAGATCTTCGCTATGATGTTACTATAGTTAAGGAATACCTTGGTTTTCAACTTAAGTTCCCTTACTTCAGGAAAATGTGGAACCTGGACAAAACAAATTCCCCAAGGTTCAATCATCCGGAAAACTATGTGGTATTCCGGCTTGCCGACACCTATCTGATGGCGGCAGAGGCAGAAAACGAACTGAATGGCCCTGCCAACGCCTATCAGTATGTAAACACTGTACGTGAAAGGGCTTTTGAACCGGATCAGCCGTGGAGCGGTATGACTCAGCAACAGTTCAGGGAGGCTCTTTATGATGAAAGAAAATTTGAGCTGTGTGCAGAGGGTTACAGGAGGATGGACCTGATCCGTTGGGGTATCCTGCTGGATGTGGTCAGATCGGTTGAACACAGGGCATGGAATAATCCGGGAGATAATATTCAACCCTATCATGTATTATTGCCGATACCATTGAATGAAACGATTCTTAATCCTAATCTTCTAGAAAGTGATCCTACCAATAATGGATACAGATCACAATAAAAAATAATGATTCATGAACAGGAAAGCTCCGTACGGAGCTTTCCTGCTGTAGGCAAGGGAATTCCGGAAAGATGGTAAACATAGAAGCAAACCATAGAAAAATGAAGAAATACCAGTGGCTGTTTTTAGTGATCATAGCAGGATGTGTGGCAAAGCCCCGTGAGAAGCCGGCGGCCTTACCGCCCAATATCATCTACATTATAGCCGATGATCTGGGCTATGGCGATCTGGGGTGCTATGGCCAGAAAAAAATAAGTACACCCAACATCGACAGGCTGGCAGAAGAGGGCATGCTGTTCACCCAACACTACTCCGGAAGTACCGTTTGCGCACCATCCCGTTCTGTTCTGATGACTGGTCAGCACACCGGACGTACTGCCATCAGGGGTAATCGAGAGGTGAGACCGGAAGGACAGTATCCTCTGCCGGACAGCACCTACACACTGGCTGAGATGCTTGGGAAAGCCGGATATGTGACCGGAGCCTTTGGTAAGTGGGGTTTGGGGTACCCCTCGTCGGAAGGAGACCCGTTGGATCAGGGGTTCGATACTTTTTACGGCTACAACTGCCAGCGGTACGGGCATCATTACTACCCCTGGCATCTGTGGCATGACAGGGATTCCATAGTGCTTCATGAAAACAGTGGCAAAAACAAGAGGCAGTACGCTCCGTCACTGATCCATGAGCAAACCCTGCAGTTCATGGAAGAAAACAAAGACAGACCTTTTTTTCTCTTCCGGCCTACGATCATCCCGCATGCGGAGCTGGCGGCACCGGAAGAGAACATGAACAAATACAGGGGGAAGTTTGGAGCGGAGGAGCCGTACACGGGCTATGATGAAGGTCCGGAGTACAGGAACGGCCCCTATGAGTCTCAGCCGGAGCCCCACACGGCCTTTGCTGCCATGGTTGATCTGATGGACCAGCAGGTGGGCCAGATCATGTATAAACTGGAAGAGTTGGGCATTGCCCACCGCACCATCATTATCTTCACCTCCGATAACGGTCCGCACCGCGAAGGAGGCGCTGATCCGGATTTCTTCAACAGCAACGGGCCGTTGAAGGGATATAAGCGGGATCTGTACGAAGGCGGCATCAGGGTACCGATGATCGTACGCTGGCCAGGGCAGGTGAATGCCGGCAGCCGGACGGATCATGTGTCGGCCTTTTGGGATGTTTTCCCCACGCTTGCAGAGCTTACAGGTCAGTCCTCACCTGCATACATCAATGGGACCTCATTTTTACCCACCTTACTGGGTAAGTCTGCGGATCAAAAGCAGCACGAATACCTTTATTGGGAATTCCACGAGAAGGGAGGGAGGCTGGCGGCCCGTATGGGCAATTGGAAGGCTGTAAAATACAATGTCTTGCGGGATCCAAATGCGCCTGTGGAGCTTTACAATTTAGCAGAAGATGAAGCTGAACAAAATAACGTGGCAGGTATGAACCCTGACGTAGTCCTTGCAATGGAAGAAATATTTGCGTCAGCCAGGATGCCTTCCCCGGTGTTCACTTTCCAGGAAGCCACGTACCTGGATTCGAAGTAAATCTGGTAAACAGGGGTTTGTCTTTCATGCAAAAGATCGAAGTACCAAAGGAAGCTTTTATGAAAAAAGCCCTTGGAGCTTTATGGGGTAAGTAGGAAGCAAGCCTGCATACAAATAAAATATACAACAGAAAACA
>LYSV01000133.1 GCA_001657315.1 Flammeovirgaceae bacterium BBD 1991-12
ATTCACCGTGGAGCTTAACAAAATATGTCCATTTGATTCGGAATCGACATTTTTTGACTTAAATGTAATTTTCAAGGGCTCCCTAAAAAAACCAGAGTTTGACAGCCAGAGCTATAACGGTCACTATCAGGAACCGTTTGATCCATCTGTCGCCTTTTTTTACTGACCACCGGCTGGCTATCCATCCTCCGAGGGAGTTACCGGCTGCCAGCGCCAGTCCATGGGGCCAGTCAATAACGTCCTCGATCACAAATACGATCAGTGCGGCGAATGTATAGACAAGAGCTACAAATACCTTGGCGCTGTTGGTTTTTACCAGGCTGAACCGGTTCACCCCTGTAAGCGTAGCCATCATGATAAAACCTACGCCCGCCTGAATAAACCCACCGTAGATCCCAACGAAGAAGAAAGCTATTATCCCTATGATCGTGGCTTTGACGTCTGTTTTTTCTTCCGAACCATCCGTTTTTCGATTAGGGTTGAAGATGGTGAGCACCACCACCATGACCATCACTGCCGCGATGATCCTGTTGAACAGGGCGTCGTCCAGGTTTACGGAAATTTTGGCTCCCAAAATAGCCCCTGCCACGGCGGATAACGCAATGTAGAGACTGTAGGGGAATGCTGAAACCCCCTTTGACCTGAATCCGGCTACGGCAAAGATGTTCTGTGAGAAGATAGCCACCCGATTAGTGGCATTGGCTACGGTGGAAGGTAGCCCCATGAAAATGAGTAACGGCAGTGTGATCAGAGAACCGCCCCCGGCCACTACATTGATGAAGCCTGCGACAATACCCGCGCCGGCAAGAAGCATAAGATGTAGGATGTCCACAGCTAAAAGATGTAGGGTTGCATACTAACAGCACTGGTTCAGGGCAGTTAGCGGATCATGCAAGAGTACAAATTAGTATTGTACTTTCAATAATCTTTGATCTTAAAATCCTGTGGATTCCATCAGATTTCCAACCTGAAGAGCCATTGGATATGGAGAGACCATGCTCAATTAACGATTGGGAGGTGAAGAAAAGGTATTATTTTTAATTTGCATAAAGAGAATTAACTGAAGGCAAAATGATATACTTAAAATTTCTTAAAACAGGGATGATCCTGTGGCTCGGGATGGTGTTTCCCGGTTTTATGGATAAATCAACTGCGGAAGTTTTCGGGACTGAAAAAGAAGTCAGTCTGCCGGATGCCGATAAGGTAAAGATCCTGGTGTTCACTAAAACCAACGGTTACAGGCATAAGTCTATTCCCAGAGGCATAGAGGCACTCGATGAACTCGGGTCTAAGAATAAATGGGAATTTTACTTTACAGAGGATTCAACACATTTTACCACGGAAAATTTAAAGAAATACAACACCATTGTGTTTTTAAATACCAGCGGGGATATTCTTGGAGATCCGGGAAAAGCTGCTTTTAAAAACTACATTCATTGCGGTGGAGGTTTTGTAGGCATTCACGCGGCCTCAAATACCGAAGAAAAATGGGATTTTTACACTGAAATGGTGGGAGCAAAGTTCAGGAACCATCCTAGAATACAACCGGCAAAGCTTAACGTAAATAAGCAAATAAGTCACCCGGCCATAGCACACCTGGGGGCTGCATTTGAGAGAACGGATGAATGGTATAATTTCATCGAACCGGTAAGACGTCATGTTAATGTGCTGATCGATATTGATGAGTCCAGTTACGAGGGGGATCGCATGGGGCAATACCACCCTGTTTCCTGGTATCATTACTATGAGGGAGGGAGGATTTTTTATACGGCCATGGGGCATACGGAAGCCTCCTACAGTGACCCGCTTTTTATGGAACATGTAGAAGAAGGGATCCGGTGGGCTGTGAATCAATCACAGGTGACAGCAAACAATGACTGGGTAACGCTACTGGATGATGACCTCACTCACTGGGATATCTGGCTGGGGGCAGTACATTCATCAGTAGAGCTGGAAGGGTATGAAAAAAGTGAAGATGTCAAAACAGGAAAACCTGTAGGACTTAACGATGATCCCAAAAAGGTATTTAGCGTAATTGAAGAGGAAGGTGAAAAAGTATTGAAGATCACAGGTGAAATATATGGAGGACTTACTTCCAAAGAAGAGTACGGGAATTACCATTTTAAAATACAGTTTAAATGGGGCGAAAAGAAATGGGAACCTCGCCTGAAGGACAAGCGAGATAGTGGTTTGCTATATCATTGTAAAGGCCCGCATGGCGCATTCTGGAATGTTTGGAAGGCCTGCCTGGAATTTCAGGTACAGGAGGGTGACTGTGGAGATTTCATAGCTTTGGGGGATGTTTATGGCGATGTACCCTCCGATAGAAAAGTATATGATAACGGAAAACCTTACTTTGTCTTTAATCCTGAAGCAAAACCAGTCCCGTTGAAATGGGATAAGGGGTACGAGTCCGGACAAGCCACCAAATCCGTGATGAATGAGAAACCCAACGGAGAGTGGAACACGTTGGAGATCTTTACTATCGGGGATAGAAGCATACATTTGGTTAATGGCACCCTTGTTAACGCGGTGCAAAACGCCCGCTATGACATAGATGGAGCAACAATACCTGTGACCCGTGGTCAACTTCAGATTCAATCGGAAGCCGCAGAGGTTTATTATAAAGATATCAGGATCAGATCAATTGCTGATTTTCCGAAGACCTATAAGAAAGCTTTAGGTTGGGAATAGGTTATTTTTAGGTTTTCCTTGTCTGGATTACAATGGCATTTTTCTCGTCTTAATTCGCTCCCAATATATAAGTGGCGGCTGGACCAGCCATTTCCAGACTCCTGTGCCCGGCTTTGGGCACGGTCCTTATTTCCCAGTGCAGTTCCGTATTGATCTGTTCAGCTATTCCAATGGATCTTCTGAAAAAATGCTGCCCCCGCTCAAAACGGTGCATACCCTGTAACATCGCCTCCTCTGTTCTTCTCAGGCTTTTGTGATTAGGGTCGTTGTCTGCTTCACCGAGCTGTATGATCATTTTTTTGTGAAAAGCCTTTCTCAGATTTTCAAGGGTGGCCGGGGTGTTTTTCAGGCCGTAGGGAAAGTCGATGTTCGGATCAGGGATTGTATACCAGCCTGCATTGGCGGAAACAACAAGATGAGCCCTGTTTTCCGGCTTAAAGAATAAAAAGCGGTGGGCAAACTGTGCCCCTGCGGAGTGGCCAAACATGACATACGACTTCTGTGTGCCTCCTGTAACCTTTTTTACGTGGTCAAATAAGGGCTCGATGATGGAGTAGGACCATTTGGTTTCGTCAATGGGATCACCATTTTCGTCAAACATATTTCCCAGATTGTAGCTGCGGCTGTCTGGATATAGCTCCTTTGAAAATTCAGGCGCGATGATCAGTAATTGATGTTTGTCCGCCAGTATTTTCCAGTTGTCACGGTAGCCCTGAGCGGTCCTGCTCATGCCATGCATCACGAAAACTACCGTGAGATCTGACGGGTCATCTGACGGAATATAGTACCAGACTTTAACGGGTTTGTCGCTCAAGGGCCGGTAGTCATTGTACACAAAGCTACCAGCTCCCCGATGGAGCTGCCCCTGAGCTTGCTGCCCTGAGCAAACCGCCAGAGCCATGACTACCGGCATTGCCTTTAAAAAACCAACTATCATTTTTGGGAAATTTTAATCAAACTGAAGATCAGTTACATATTGTTTTTTTGAGTTGTAGAATAAATTTGGATATTTCAAATGGAGTATCTGGTTTAATGAATGATATTAGTGCCGGAGTTTGAAAGGTCTTTGTTTTGGAAAAAATTATTTGGCTAGTCCGGCTTCTGCCACGCAGACCAGTAAAGTGAGCTTAATGGCTTTTGCTCCATCTTTGTTCAACCACCATTCATCCAGCGAATGTGCACCACCTCCCTTGCCGCCTCGCCCCAGCGTGACTGCAGGTATGCCCTTTGAAATGGGAATGTTGCCATTGGTAGATCCTGTGGTCAGCCTTGGTTTTTCATTGAAATATTGAGTGGCTGCCATGGATCGCTGGATAAGAGGTAGCTCAGTGGACAGCAGGCCAGAGGGGCGATCTCCGATTTTTTCCAGATCCAATGATACCTTGTCTTTAACTCCTGAGCTATTGTAGTCAGCCACAGCCTGTTCTACAGACTTCCTGAATATGCTATCAATTTCATATAGCCGATGAGGATCCAGTGAACGCATGTCTACTTCAAACCACGACTCAAAAGGTATGGAATTTACAGAGGTGCCTCCTCCAATACGCCCAATGTTAAAGGAGGTTTTTGCTCCACCTTTTGCTACATAGTCCGATGCACTCTGTACAAAATATTCAACAGCCTTTCCCAGGGCATGATGAGGATTGGCCAATCCAAATGCTCCCCATGAATGTCCTCCTTTACCTTTGAAATGTGCCCTGTATCTTTTGGAGCCCAGGGCACCATGGTTGACACGTCCGATGCTGCCGCCGTCAATCGATATCCATGAATCTATTTTTACACCTGACTGGTCACTGAAGAGATGTTTTACACCACGAAGGTCACCGAGCCCTTCTTCACCTACGCTGCCTACGAAGAGCAGGTTGTCCCTGGTTTGTACACCAGCCTTGTTCAGCGCCCTCAGTACAGTCAGTACCATTACCATACCCCTCGTATCATCACCAATGCCCGGTGCTACAAGTGTGTCTCCCCTGAATTTGACCTTTACATCTGTTTCGATCGGAAAAACCGTATCGATATGAGCATCCAGTGCTATTGTTTTATCACCCGACGTTCCTTTTCTCAGGGCCAGTACATTGCCTTCCGCATCGATCCACACCCTGTCAGCACCGGCTTCCACCAGCATGTCCCGGAAGGCATTAGCCCTTTTCGTTTCGCCAAATGGTGGCGCCGGGATCTCAGTAAGAAAGATAAGATCTTTCGTGGTCCTGGGTTCCAGCTCATCGATATAGGCAAATGCTGATTGTATAACTTTTGCCTTACCCAGCTTATCCATTTGCCGGGTGTATTCCTTAAGAGTCTCCGTTCCATTCTGTCCCCATCCTGTAGTCAAAACAAAAAGAGACAAAAGTGCACAAATCGTTATCTTATTCACGTTGTATAACTTTTTAAGATCATTTATAATCCTTTAAAAACACTATTCTACATCCTCAAATTAACCAACCATCAGCTAACAGCCAATAACCATCAATCAATCAACCAATAACCATCAACCAATAACCAATAACCAATAACCATCAACCATCAACCATCAACCATCAACCATCAACCAATAACCAATCAACCAATAACAGCCCTATTCTCTGATCCATCCACTGGTCCAGTCATTACCTGTTTCCACGGCTCCGATATAACTTCCGGCCGAAAACCATGGATCGAGGCCGGTAGGATCCAGAGCCCCATCCGTATCAGAACCTACATATCCATTTAGGGTAACAGGTGTAATGGAGTTATTAAAGGCCGCATTTTCGAACAGGTCGGCATCATTCCGGTAATTTCCCTCCGGGTTGTCATACACACGGCTGTGGGCAAATATGAGGTCTCCGTTGTTGATATCTACATCCGAGCCGGTATCTGCTCTCACACCACGTTCCGTAGCGGTCACAATGGCATTGTACATTCTGCCATGAGTGTTATTCCTGAATCTCACACCGCGTGTATTATTAAATGCCGTGCCACCCAGGCTAAGTACTGTCACATTGCTGATCGTAGGGTCGGATTCTGCATCTCTTCCCTCTATGGCAGTATCATTGGAGGGAGGTTCTGCGCTGTAGGTTACCACCCAAAACTGTCCGAAGCCCACCCAGGCGTCTTCCCATACTACGGCCCTTGTGGCGGGATCGGTAACTACAGCATGCTTCAAATTAGCCTTGCCTCCCCTGAATCTGATACCACGGGAATTGGGGCTGTAGACCTGAATAAAGTCCAGCGTAGTCTGGTCTCCAACAGCGTTGAAATTTAACGCTCCTGTACTGCCACCAACGGATTTACCAGCATACTCTACCCTGACGTATTTAAGAACCCCTGAATTATCCACACTGTTGGTGCCTCCATACTCGCCAATGACTGCAACAAGACTTGCATTGGTAGAGGTAACCGGAGCCAATCCGTTGATGTGGATACCTCCCCAGTCTCCATGGGCCGGATTGTCGTTCAGGCTTGTAAATATGATAGGATTAGCCAGACTGCCTTCCGCTATAAGGCCCCCCTCTGTTTGTACAGCCAGCGCTGTTACACCGGTCGTATCGGCATAAACGGTTGTACCTTCCTCTATGGTTAGTGTTATGCCGTTGCTCACTTCGACCACTCCTGAAAGTAACCAGGGGTCGGTAGCCTTAAAAACTGTATCCAGGTTGATATTACCCCTTACCAGCCGGTAGGTTTGTGTGGCCACTACTGTATCTTTAATTATAAATGTGGGCGCCGGCGTGCCTATTTCTATGGTGAAATCTATGGCTTCCGTCTTCCTGTCCAGTTGATCAGTCAACTCGAAACTATAGATTACCTGCTCACCTACCATTAAGGCAGCGTCTACAGGGGCCTTGTAGGTCAAGAGAGCCTGTGTATTGTCATTACTGAAGGATACGGTATCGAAGGGACTTCCATCTCTTGAAATAAACAGGTCTTCGATTCTGGCCGGGGCAGTCAGGTTCAGAGAAATGTCCACAGAATCTCCCGCCCGGACCAGGGCACTGTTGACTGCCGTAAAAGTGATCTCCGGTGCCGCTGGTAGACCCACGGTAATGGTGAATGAAGCAGACGCAGTACGGTCGAGCCGGTCAGTGGCGGTGAGTGTATAGACGATCTCGGCGCCAATAGTTTCTGTATCCCCGATCACATCGTCCACTGTGTACTGATCCCCGGCTCTGCCTACCGGATACTCGATGGTTTCAAAGTCAGCGCCATTTTTTGATACTACCAGACTTTTTAGTCCTGCCTGAGCATCAATACCGGCTGTAATATCCACATCCTCATCCCAGAACCGCGTGGCCTGATCGGCTCCTCCTTCAAAGGTGACGGTGGGTTCAGGTCGTACCTGAGGGTCTTCATCATCGTCAGTGCAGGTACTAAGAAGCATAACCGACACCATGCCGATCAAACAGGTGAATACAGGGTAGACATTTCTCTTCATAATTGTAGGGTTTAATCTTGTTAACTCGGTGTGAAGGTTTTAATACATAAGAGACGTCAGGGTAGGATTTGATACTCTTTTTTCGTTGGGAATTTGTAGTAAAAAATGTAAAAAGATAGCCAGCAGGCTATCATCCGGTGATCCGTCGGGTATGATTCTGAGAAATTGGTGAAGTAGGTATGGACCTTTTTATTGCGCGCGTTAAAGCCTGTCAATCCATTCACCACTAAGGGTAAGATACCTTTTCATAAGGTTTGCTGTCATGCATGAATGCACCGGTAGTACTAACATGATATCACCGGGCGCGTACTGGTCGAAAACATCTCTTTCAACTCTGACGGTACCATGTTCCTGGCTTAGTTTTGACACATAGTTCCGGTTACTATCTATGGTTTCCCATCCGTTGTCGCCAGGGCCAACGACCGTTCCGAAAATGACCTGCCCGTGTGGTCCAACGGCCAGACGATCCTTTGAAAAATGTACACCTCCGCCATACACCAGCAGCTCGTGGCGGTCTTCATGTTTGGCTACTACAGGACATGCAAGGGCAACGGCAATATTATCCACGCTGCATGAGCCGATAGCATGCTGAGTGAGATCGTAGAAAACAAAATTGCCAGGTCGTATTTCATTGATCCCATCGAAGTCTTCCATAACACTACAGGTGGGAGTATCGCCGGTGGATAACATGAGCTTCGGGAACCGGGAGCGGTAGATCTCTCCCAGCTTTTTCAGGATATCTGTACTTTTTGCATGTACTTCTGCTATTTCCTGCTCTGACCTGGCCTGATAGCTGTGGCCGGCATGGGCCAGAAAACCTGTAAAATTCAGTTTCGGGGAGTTTTCTATCCTGTTCAGAAGGGCTTCCAACTGATCGCTTTTTTCCGGTTGAATACCCGTACGATGGTAGCCTACATCGATCTTTATGTACGCATTCACTGGTGTTTCCAGCTTTTGCTGAAGGAAATCCGCCGACTCTATTGATTCCATGAGCAAATTGAGCCGTACCCGGGAGGCCAGCTTCTGAATACGTTCAATTTCACGCAGATTGACAGGGAATGCTACCGTTATATCATTCCAGCCTGCTTCGCTGAAGTATTCAGCCATTTTGAGCGATGAAACAGTGATCCTGTCCACACCGGCCTGCCTGAACCATTCACCAATATGTGTTGACTGGTGTGTTTTGAAATGAGGCCGGAAGATCAGGTTATGCCTTGACGCCTTCTCTGCCATACGCCGGATATTTTCCTTACATATGGTTTCATTGAGCAATAAAGTTGGTTCAGTTATCAGCTCTGCGGGAAATGTATTCTTCATCGCTGCAGTAAAAGTTGGATCGCTTTAGTTTGATTTTCGGTTTGAAGATGCACAAAATATAATCCATTCGGTAATCCATCACCACTCCAGGTGATCTGATACTGACCGGGCAGCGCATTTGTTTTCACAAGTTCCTCTACGATCCGGCCGTTGATGTCCAGTACACTCAATGTCACCCGACCAGCCCCGGGAACGGTATAATCAATATGAGTCAGCACACTTACAGGGTGAGGATATATCATAAGGCCGGCCGGTTCGCTGTTTTCAACATCCAGAGAGGTGGTAACATTGTTCTTCCCAAATATCCAGTTACGCACCATCGTAGACCTGAACAGGGCATTATGATTATGGCCTACTCCCGCCACGGATATCAGACTTTGCATATCTGCAATATCCTGACCGTAGAAATGCTGCACATAGTTGAAATAGATCATGCCACGCTCCAGCCGGTGCTCACCCTGCAGCAATGCAGGGCACGACCTGTCCAGCAAATTGGCATCCGGATCATTGTCGTCGGCGCCAAGCGCGTAGAGGACTTTTCTTTGTCCGTACTGCTCACGTATCGTCATTATACCCACAGCACTCATGTAACTGTTGAGGTCATCCAGCCCGTATTTATAATCGTTAAACTCCGTACAGCCGGTGGTTGCCGCTTCAAACGCATTGGTGGTACCCGGTATCCGGCGTTCGTTGTTCATGTACAGGTAGGAAGAGGGTGAGCCTACCATGTACCGGATGGCAACATCGAATGAGGTACTTATCTGCTCATGCATCTGATTGGATCCTGCATATCGATTTACATACTGACCTCCAGCAGAGAAACCGGCCAGAATGACTTCCTCAATATTGGGAAAGTTTCCACTGTTCATTACAAACCCTATGAGTTCGTCCATGACCGCGAAAGAACTTATACGCGCAGGTCTGGGGTTCTCCCCTGTATTCAGTGAAAGGTCACCGATCTTCCAGCCGTTACTGGTCCAGAACAGGTAATCACCCGGCAGACTGAAGGTATTAATATCTACTTCTCGCAGAAACTGGGGGGCAAGGATCAGTGACTCGTCCTGAGCGCCTGCCTCTACTGCCGCCATGAGCATGCTCAGCCGGTAATCCCCCGCGTTCCTGTTGTTACCATGCTGTGATATTACCAGTCGCTTTACGACTTCATCCTTTTGATCCAGTGCCTTTGTGAAGTAATAGGGGATCTTTAATGTATGGCCGTCAACATCCATGGAAAAAGTTGTTGTGCCTACCTCATCCACCTGACCAAAGCTCACCGCTCCCAGAAGGTATAGTCCGGTGAAGATCAACCACACTTTTTTAAGATTACAGCCCTGTGCGAAATAACGTATCGTCATATATCGTAAATTTTCTACCTACTGGTTTATCGGTGTGGCCGTAAATATGCCCGGTATAGGATCAGGAGTATTGGGATTCTGATCTACCTCAGTCTGAGGATACAGGAACCGTTGAGGGAACCGGTCTCCCGTGTTGGGTGTCAACTGCACCCGTACGTTTGACTCGTCAAGTGTGCGTCGTACATCGATATATCCTTTGATCTGTCCGAAAAAGGTAATGTATCGTTCCTCGAGTATTTCCCTTAGCAGGGCGTTTTCAGATGAAATACCATCCTGATTCTCCATTCCACCTGCATCGAAGTCGGCAGCGTCATAAGCATCATACTGCAGCGGATCCGCGCCAATGTACCCTCCGGCAGACATATACGCCCTGAATTCATTGAGATGCCCCAGCCCGATGTCAAAATTTCGTGCTCTCACGCCTGCTTCCGCCAGGGTGAGCAGATTTTCCTCGAATGAAACCAGGGGGAATGAACTATCAATGGAAAATATACCATCGGTATTGGGTACTGCACTTTCTGCTGTGCTGATCAACAGGAAGCCAAAACGGGCGGTTTCATTGGTCCTGGCATTGCCCCGGTAACCGGAGGCTTCCGGGTTGAGTAACCCAACAATGTGAGCCCCTCTGGAACTGAGATCCTGGTCACGATTGCCAGCAAAGAATTGGTAATACAAATTTTCTGTTCCCCGGGCTGAACTGTGGCTGGCAACCATACTGTTGGATGCGGAGCCTATTCCATTAAGGGCGGCTTCATAGGCACTTTGATATTCACGGGTATCCATATAAAAGCGGGCCTTGAGTGTCCACGCTACCTCAGTCCATCGGTCAGGGTCTCCGTTGAAAAAGAGGTCAGTGCCCGTGGCTGGCCTGCCTGTACCTGTGCCCAGGTTGCTGATCGCTCCATCCAGAAGGACCTGGAGGCCTGCATATACATCAGCCTGGTCTTCGAAGGAAGGCGTGGGGAAGTTATTGTAATCCCCGGCCTGTGAAAAAGGCACGTTTCCCCACAACGCCGTGGATGTACCGGCGGCTAAAGCATAAAGTACGTCGGTAATGCCTGTGATTATACCGGTGTTCCCTTCTGTTTCTGCGGTCTGCTGTGCTACTTTGGCATTTCGTATCGCATTGGCATAAAGGTCTTCCCAGCCTGCGTTAAAGTCACCGGCTGTGGGAATGTAGTTATAAAAGCCCTCGTACTGCTGGGCTTCACCAGTAAAATAACCGCTCCACATACCACAGCGCCGGGCCAGATCCCCTTCAAGTGCCTGGATGAGCCCCACCTGGGTACCGGTCAGAATAATATCGGAGGGGGCTTCGGTAGGTAGATTGGGATCATCATTCAGCCCGTCCACAAGGGAATCACAGCTTAGTAGCACGGTGCTGAGTATTGCAAAAAGAAGTAAGCTAAATTTCTTCATGATTTTTTTGTCAGATGGGTTAATATTTTATTCTGATCGTAAAGATGTAGGACCGGGTGCCGGGGGTATTGAAATAGTCGATCCCCCTGGCGCTGGAAACACCCGTAAGATTTGTATCCGGGTCATTCCCTTCAAATTCTGACCATACGACCAGATTTCTACCCGTAGCCGAAAACTCGATCGACTGGAGTTTGGTAAGCTCTCTGAATTTTTTTGAGTTGAGCGTATAACTCAATGAAACTTCCCGGAGCCTTGTCCATGAGCCGTCCTCCACAAATTGCTCAAAGGCGCCGTTAAAAAAGCCACCGGCTCCCCTGTACCACGACTCGGTAAGCGCCACCGGTCCCGCACCAAAATCCTGAATATTACCCCTAAAGGAGGTGCCTGCCGGGATTATGGAACCATCAAAAGTGAGCAGGTCCTGTGGAGCTATGCTTTCATTCGCCGTATTGGGTGTGACACCGTAGTCTTCCAGCACACCTCTTGTGCCTGCCGCTATATCAGCGCCCTGGAAGGTTTCCAGCAACACATTCAGCCTGAAGCCCTTGTAGGAAAGCTCTGTCAAAGCGCTTCCCCTCCAGTCCGGATTGGGGTCACCGATCACGCCATCCGTGTCTGCCACGTCGGGAAATCCGTTTTCATCCAGGCGGATAGAGCCGTCGTCATTACGGGCCCAGCGTGCGCCCCATAGTACACCATGCTGGTAACCTTCCACAGCCCGGGAGGAAATCCCACCCAGACCACCCAGATTGATCGTTTCAGTGGCTCCTTTCAGGGAAGAGACTTCGTTCCTGTTCCTGTCCCACAGCAGGCCTACAGACCAGTTAAAATCCCTGGTGTTGAAGAGATCATAGCTTAGCTCTACCTCCCATCCACGGTTTTCAATGGTGCCTGCGTTATCAAAAATATTGTCGAAACCGGCAGAACGAGGTATGGAAACATCCAGCAGTACATCTGTGGTTTCATTGCGGTAGTGTGTTACACTGGCCTTCAGCTTATGATCAAAAAAGCGGAGGTCAGCGCCAAGTTCCAATTCAGCCTTTTGTTCGGGCCTCAGTTGAGGATTTCCCACGGATGAGCTGGGCACAAATACACCCTGCCCAAAATTTGTACTGTTCAGATTACCACCAAAGGGATCGGAATAATTTGGAGAAACAAACAGACTTGATGTCCTGAAGCTCGGTGGCTGGATACCAACCTCGGCATATCCGGCTCTTAGCTTACCGAAGCTGAAGACCTTAGAACCCCGCAGGGCGTCAAGCTGGCTAAATTGCCAGGCGAGGGTAAAGGATGGATAGAAAAAACTGTTCTCAGCTTCTTCTCCAAAGGTGGAAGCTGATTCAAACCTTCCGGTGATAGTGGCAAAAAGCATATCGGCATAGCCAAGATTGACAGAGTTATACCACGCTGCCGTGCGATTGATGTTTTCAAAGTCACTAAGACTGGCATCTGAGATTTGAGCATTCACGAAATCCTCCAGATCCACAGGCAGGATGAAATTGTTTATCCGGCCCCCGAGCCGAAAAAATCTACGATTGTTGAGATTAAATCCTGTCAGCACTTCTGCGCTTATCTTAGGTCCGAGTTCGGGCTTTATGATCGCCATGGCATCGGTATTAAACTCCAGGTCTTGCCTCATTTCGTCGTCAAAGGCTCCGGTAGAGTTGTTTTGTCCGGCAGAAAACGGATGCAGGAACTCAGTTCTTCTTTCTGTGTAGCTGTCCACACCTCCTCTCAGGACGAATTCCAGCCACGGAACAGGTGTAATGTTGATCTGGGCGCTTGTCATGATCCGGTTCACATTGGCTTCATTGCGCTGGCGGTTGATGGTCCACAAGGGGTTGTTAAACCTCGGATTGGCATCTGCTCCTATTGGATTCCGGTAGGCTCTGTGTCTGTTACGGACAGGTGCCGCGTCAGCGGAAGCAAAATAGTCTCCTATGAAGTCCGAATTGTCAAAGTCAGCAGGAGTGCGCAGGAGAGGTATTAAAAGCCCTGAACTACTGTTCCCTCTGCGGATACGATTGGATTGTGTCCGGATGTAGCTGGTGTTGGACTTGATCCTTATTACATCATTAAAACGCCTTTCCGCATTCAGCCTCAGTGTACTCCTGCGGTAGTCACTGTTGTTCCTGACCACGCCTTCCTGATTGAAGTCACTCAGGCTGAAGAAAAAATTTGACTTTTCGTCCCCACCGCTCAGACTCAGGGAGTTATCCCAGTAGTGGCCATCCTGAAAGATCTGATCATAGTTGGAATCATTAAATACTTCCCTGGAGCGTTTCTCAAGAATGTTGTAGTATACCGTTCCATCCTGGGCCACGAAGAACGGGCCGCTTTCATCCACTATATCGGGACCCCCCTCTCTGGCAGCGATCTTATCTCCCCACGACCGTCTTTCACCCTGTATGAAATTGCCGTTAAGGCCGCCTCCGAAAGTGCTTTGTTTGTCATGGCTGTCGAGAATTTTATCTACTGAATAGCTTGACCTGAATGTAACATCTATTTTGTCTTTCGTCTTCCCTTTTTTAGTGGTGATCACGATCACTCCATTTGCTGCCCGGGTACCCCATAGAGCAGCAGCAGAAGAGCCTTTCAGAATATCCATTCTGGCAATATCGTCGGGATTGATATCATTCAGCCGGGATTGCTGCACCACGCCTGAGGTGCCGGTAGTGGAAGAATTACTTATGGGGATCCCATCTACAATAATCAGGGGTTGTATACTTCGGTCAATGGTACTGGCCCCCCTGATCTGAATGTGCGCTCCGGCCCCGGGGTCTCCGGCGCTGCGGGTGATCCTTATCCCGGCGGCCTTTCCTGCCATACCTGCAATGACATTACCCTCTCCGGAGCTCACGATCCTGGCCCCTTCCACCTTGGAGGAGGTGTAACCCAGTTTATCCTTTTCTTCTTCAAAACCCAGAGCCGTCACCACTATTTCTGAGAGTTGGATGATGTCGGCGGAAAGGGTTACATTCACTAAGGTTCGGTTGTCGATATTCACTTCTTCTCTCAGATAACCGATAAAGGAAAATACAAGTACCTCGGCATTGTCGGGGACTGAGATCTGGAAGTTACCATTCACGTCCGTTACGGTGCCAATGGCCGTACCTTTCACCAATACGTTAACGCCGGGTAGCGGCATATTGTCCTCCTGTGAGGTCACCGTTCCGCTGATCGTTCTTTCCTGTGTCAGACCGTCGATAGACCGTAATGGCTCTATTCCGCCGGTTTTGATCCTGCCCTTTACTTTGGTATCATTCATAAGTGCAGACGCATCCGCATAGGCTCTGGCCTTCAGCTTTCGCAAAGATCTTCTTTCAGATTCCGGTACAATAGCGTAGGTATTCTTCTTGATCCTCCGGAAGATCAGCCCCAAACGAGGTAGTACATCATCCAGCAGGTGCTCTACGGTACGATCATCCTCGTCATTCAGAGGTTCGGCATACTTGCCTGACAGATTTTCCCTTTCGTACAGAAAGTCAACGTTATGGGTTTTTTTGAGCTGATCGAGGATCTCAATCAACGGGACGGACTCCTTTTCTTTTTGATTGAAGTCCATCCTGCTGGCCAGTAGAACATGCCTGTTTTGGGATGCACTGCCTTCAGCGATCCTGAAACATAGCGGCGCAAGCAGGATCAGTGTTGTCAGTAAGATCTTTTTTAGTGTGTACAGTGTTTTCATAGGCTGGTATTAGATCAAAGGTTTAACATTTTCAAGTGTGGGTGTACATGGAAAGTATTAATGACTTTCCAGTACAAGTTCCTTGTCGGTTTTGGTGATTTTTATGTTAAGAGCGATGGATAACGCCTTGATGAGGTCATCTGCACTTTCCACGGAAAGCTCCCCGGTGAGTTTACGCTCCATCAGCGACGGATCTCTTATACGGGTTTTGAATCCGAAATTATCCTCCAGTATGAGGATTATGTCTGTTAAGGGGGTACTGTCAAATATTAGTTTGTCTTCTATCCATGAAGTATGGGTCCCGGGGTCTACACGGTACCGGTCGAAAGCATTCGAGCGCTCCGATACTTTCACCAGGTCGCCGGGATTCATAATGATCCTTGTAGTATCAGAATATGCAGGCCGTGTAAGCTCTACTTTTCCAGAACTCAGCACCACCCTGGTCTCGCCCCTTCGGTTGTGAATATTAAACTCAGTTCCCAGCACCTCCACATTCACGTCGGAAGTGTGCACAATGAATTTTACATAACGGTCTGTAGTCTCTGGAGGGTTGGTCTTTAGCTGCTTGTCCACATTAAAAAAGCCTTCTCCACTCAGCCATACCTCGCGGGGCTGATCATGATCCCACGGTTCTGTAAAACTGAGGGTGGAGTTTGCATTTAACGTAATGCCGGAGCCATCAGGAAGAGTGATGTGAGCTTTTTCGCCAAAATCCGTACTGTAAGTGGTGGTAGAACCCAGGAAACCACTCGTCCAAAGTACAAAACCCACTACAGCTATACCTGCAAATGCAGCAGCAACACGATAGACCACAGCCCAGTTAATGACCACTGCAGACCGCTGTTTCCTCTCATCCTGCATCGTTTGTTTCAGCATTTCGAAACGTGATCTGATCTCACTGTCAGACAAACCTTGTACCTTCTTAAACTCAATTCCACGGATAATGGACGCTGCCAGCTCGATTTCCTCTTCTTGCTCAGGGTGCTGTGCAATCCAGTGATCCCAGAATTCCGTATCTTCCCGGTTACTGTTGTTGGCCCAGTTTTGAAAAGTCTTGTCTGCAATAAACTCCTCTGCTTTTTTCATTTTTGTTTTCAGGTTGTTGTATAGCGTAAGTTATGTATATAGAGACCGCAGGTCTGATCTCATACTCTGTTTGTGAATGTTTTTTTGAATTAGTTGATGAGACCGTGGATCAGCTCAGCAGCCGGTAAGCTACCAGGATCATCTGAAGTTTGCTCATCATTTTCAGCAACTCGCTGTTTCGCAGAACCTTGAAGGCCTTGTAGATGAGGTTGACCACAGACTGATAGTTGAGGTTCATTACTGCTGCTACCTCCTCATAGGAGAGATCTTCATAGTATTTCAGGTAAACTGCTTCTTTCTGCCTCTTGGGCAGCGCATTCAAAACCTCGGCGATCTGTCTTTTTTGTTCATCAGAATTTTCGCGATGTATTACAATCTCCTCTTCGGAAAACATGATCTCAGGCTGTTCATAGGCTATCTCATTTTTCCTTTCATCCTGTGACCTGCTTTTTTTGATTTTTCGCAGAATGTCCCTTCTTACCGATGCCAGGAGATAGAACCGGATGGATTTGACCTCACCAAGCTTTTTACGGTCCTTCCATAGTTTCAGAAAGATATCCTGGATACAATCGTGGCTTAGGGACTCATTGCCACAGATCTTGTTTAAATAGTTGAAAAGTAAATTGTAATGATCATGGTAGATCCTGGAAAATGCTTCTTCATCGCCCCTTTTGAATTTTTGCCATAATTGACTTTCTATCATCGTTTGCAGCAGTTTGAAGCCTTTCCGTTATACTGTAAGGCGTTCTTTTTCAACGAGAAATACCGGAATATGCGTACTATTTTAGCAATTTCGGGGCAATGTAAAAAAACGTACCCATCCAATACATATCGCCCGAAGACAAAATCATACTTTATATTCCGGGATCCTGGGGGGAAAGATGTCAGGCCTTTCAGACACCTGCACTTGCCGCATTTAAGGCCTTTGATCTGTCATTTTCCTCTTTCAGTCGATTGCATGAAGAGCCATATTCGCCTATAAAGCAGGTCCTTTCATGAAATAAACTTTCAGCCTGAAATAAACTTTTCATAGCATTATATGTTACAATGATAGTAATACTATTATAAAATAATGTAAAGCTTATGAACAGTTTGCCGATTGAGGCCAATGCTTTCGACCTGAATGAAAAGAAAGCCGTAAAAATAGCTGTGGCAAAGGGAGACGGGATAGGTCCCGATATCATGGAAGCCACACTAAAAATTCTCAGTGCAGCCGGAGCGCGTATTGAACCGGAGTTCATTGAAGTGGGTGAATCCGTTTATTTGTCGGGAAATACTTCCGGTATTGCGCCTGAGGCATGGGATATCATCCGAGCCAATAAGGTGATTCTGAAGAGCCCCATCACCACACCTCAGGGCAAGGGTTACAAGAGCTTGAATGTAACATTGCGTAAAACACTCGGGCTTTATGCCAATGTGAGACCTGTCATGTCGCTGTCACCCTATGTGCAGACGCATTTTCCTGAAATGGACGTGGTCGTGATCCGTGAAAATGAAGAAGATCTGTATGCGGGGATTGAGCACCGGCAGACACAGGATGTAGTACAATGTCTCAAATTGATCACACGACCGGGCTGTGAAAGGATAGTGCGTTATGCTTTTGAATATGCCAAAGCCTACGGACGTAAAAAGGTCACCTGCATGCTGAAGGACAACATCATGAAGCTTACAGATGGTTTGTTCCACAAGGTCTTTGATGAAATAGGCGCTGAGTATCCGGATATTGATCGCGATGTACAGATCATTGATATTGCTACGGCGCATCTCGCGTCAAGACCGGAAGATTATGATGTGATCGTTACTTCCAATCTGTATGGAGACATTATTTCTGACGTAGCGGCAGAAATTGTAGGTTCCGTGGGTATGGCGGGGTCTGCCAATATAGGCATGAATGTAGCCATGTTCGAAGCCATTCACGGGTCAGCACCGGACATAGCCGGCCAGAATGTGGCCAATCCGTCAGGCCTGTTGAACGCAGCTGTTATGATGCTGGCACATATCGGACAGCAGGACATAGCCGATAAGGTTAAAAACGCCTGGCTGTCAACCATCGAACATGGTGTACATACACAGGATATTTTCAGGCAGGGCAGAAGTTCCAAAAAAGTATCCACCGAACAGTTTGCTGATGAGGTCATTTCGCGACTGGGCTCGGAGCCGGAAAACCTAAAGAAGAGCGCCCTTGTAAAGGGTGAAGGGAAGATCAATATCCCTGAATTCGTGAGAAAGCCTGTGGAGAAGAAGCTTTGTGGTGTGGATGTTTTCCTTGATTGGCCGGAAGCTGATCCGAACGAGCTTGGGGATGCGCTCAGCGCTCTGGAGATCTACAATATGAAGTTGAAAATGATCACCAACAGGGGAGTAAAGGTTTACCCGGACGGTATGCCCGAGACCTTCTGCACGGATCACTGGAGATGCCGGTTT